>CAMREV010000001.1 GCA_947041945.1 uncultured Mycoplasmataceae bacterium
ATCATGTAAGACTATAAAAGAAAACTTTGATAGCATTGAATAGTAAATTATTTATTTACTATTCAATGCTATCAAAGTTTTCTTTTATAGTCTTACATGATTTATCAAAATTAGATTGTTCTTCATCACTTAGTGGAACATTAACTACTCTAGTTCAACCATCTTTATTTATAATTGCTGGCACCCCAATATAAACATTGTTATTTTTATATTCACCATTTAAATAAACTGATATAGTTTCTATTTCATTTGCATCTCTAAGAACATGAGAAGCTAATCTCATCATACAAGCACCTATTCCATAGTAAGTAGATTTTTTTCTATTTATTATTTCATAAGCTCTTTGAACTACGTCTTTATGTATTTCTTTTAATTTGCTTTCGCTAATTTTTCCTTCTGAGATTACTTCACTAATTGGTTTAGTAAAAACAGATCCATATTTAATACTTGCAATTGAACTGTCGCCATGCTCACCCATTATACAAAGATTTATTGTTGATGGGTTTACTTTTAATTCTTTTCCAACTAAAACTCTAAACCTAGAAGTATCAAGCATTGTTCCTGTTCCAAAAACTTTATTTTTTGAATAACCAGTTTCTTTTTGGTAAACCATAGTTAATACATCAACAGGATTTGAAGAAATCATTGTAACTCCATCAAACTTAGTAGCTTTTACACTCTTAGCAATTTGCTTCATTATTTTTGCATTATCTTGAATCATTTCAAGTCTTGTTTCACCAGGTTTTTGTGGTCTTCCAGCTGTTATAGCAATTATATCAGCATCATTACAATCATTGTAAGTACCGTTTCTAATTGTTGCATCACAATGTGGTAACACACCAATTGCATCAAGTAAATCCATTGATTGTCCTTCAGCTAATTCATTGAAGTGATCAATTAATATATATTCATCTGCTATCATATTATTAATAGCTGAATATAAAAAAGAACACCCAACATTACCAGCTCCAATTAGAACTATTTTTTTTCTTTTCATTTTTTCTCCTTTTTAAACAATCATATTATATTAAATTTTTTTTATATATTATATTAATGATTATTTTATATACATATATTTTTAAGATATATTTATACAAGTGTTAATTTATTTTGTATAGTTTTTAATAAAAATTAAAAACAAACCCTTAATATAAGAAAATAAATAATAATAAACAATTTATAATATTTTTTGATAAAAAGACATTTTTAAGGTATAATAATAGTAGTTATATTTTTGTAATATAAATTTATTTTAGACATAGGAGTTTATAAATATGAGAAATAAAAAATTAAAAAAGGCAATCTTGTCTACAGTTAGCATTTTTGCTTTTACAGGTATAATATTATCTGCAAACTTAGATAATATTTCAAAATTACAATCTAGTTTTTCTAGTGAATATTCTTTACAAAATGATGGTTTTAAAAATGAAAATGAATCATCTGAAATTATCAATTCAGAAATTGAAAGTATTTCTTCAATTACACCATTAGCTTTACCAACAGTAATTAGTTTAAAACCTGAAGTAGAAATCGAAAGTATTATTGCAGGTAATTTTCCGTTTCAAGTAAATAGAAAAGTTATGGAAAGTTTAGTATCAATCACAAATCTTCCTCCTGATTCAACTATTGGAGCAAATGTTACTTTTACTGCTACTGGAATTAATAATGTGGCTCCTCCTGGTGGTTCTCTACCTCCAACAATGGCTGGTTTAGCTACTATCAATGTTTCTATTAACAATTATTATGGTTCTAATGGCTCATTGGTTGCAGAGGGTTTGCCTGGTTATCAACCTCTTCTTGGAACCTTTACTATAAGAAATTTTAAATCTGTAGCAAGACAAACAAATTATGCTCAAATTAATAGTTTTATTACAACAAATTGATATGCTTCTGATGTTGTAGATGGTAAAGATGTAACCACTGAAAATGTATTTATGATTAATAATGGTGTTACAGGCATTCCTGGTTCTAATACAACTGTAAATATAGTTTCAAAAGATTTTGACAATAAAGTTGGTTCATTAAAGGTGAGTTATACTATTCAAAATTATTTTGACCAAAGTGGACAACTTATTAGAACAAAATCTTTAGTTCGAGATATTACTGTATCAAATTTTAAAAAAGTTCCAGGAGCGACAACTTTAATATTAAAGGATGATGGCACTACAAATACTTTAATACCTTCAAACATTGCAAAACAATTAGAAATTAATTTTGAAGAGTATATAACATGATTTGAATTAATAAATGTTCCAGAAGGAAGCTCTGGTGCTCCAAGTGGAAAAATTACTTCAATAAAAAACATAGTTCCAGATGATAAAAATGGTAGTATTAAACTTACTTATACTATTCAAGGAGAATTCTTTAATGCAAAACTTGTTAAAGAAAATTCACTTGAAGGAAATGAATTTACTGTAACTATTTCTGGAATGAATTCTCAAGTTGAGAAAGTTGATATTATTCCATTTGTTATAGGTGGTTCTGTTGGTGGTGTTGTCTTAATTGCCGCTATAGTAACAACTATAATGTTAGTATCTAAATCTAAAAAGAAAAAAAGTGAAAACTTAAGAAAACAAAAATTAAGTGAAAAAGTAGCCCCTCCAACAGGTGGTGTTGCTAAGTCTACTACTCCAGTTCCATCTTCAATTAGTGGTTCAAGTGTAGTTCCTGGTGGACCTAAACCTCCAGTTGGACCATCTGCAGGTGGCCCTATGAACAGACCAGTTCCACCTCCAATTAGAAAATAATTTTATTTTAATAAAAACCATAGTAAATATGGTTTTTTATTTTATAATAAAAAAAAGGTTAATATGAATGTAAATTTAAATGAAATAATTTCAACTCAAATTGAACTTGATAATTTCATAGAAAAAAATCATAATCTTATTAAAAGAAATCTAATTTCGAGAAGAAGATTAGCTTTAATTATTGAGATTTCTGAATTATGTAATGAAGTTAGATGTTTTAAATTTTGATCATTAAAAAAGCCAAGTCATAAAGATATTATTTTGGATGAATTTGTAGATTGCTTACATTTCATAGTTTCTATTGGTCTTTATTATGGAGTGGATAAAATGAAATTCACAGTTAGTAAATCAACAAAAAACAAAAAGGATAATATTCAATTATCTAAAACATTCACTGATTTAATTTCAAGTGTTAGTTCATTAAATAATGAAAAAAAAGTGAAAGCATTTATAAAAAAACTTTTTCAATTAGCAATTGATTTAAATTTAACTTTTAACGAAATAAAAAAAGCATATTTTTCAAAAAATGAAATCAATATAAAAAGACAAAAAGAAAACTACTAATTTATAGTAGTTTTTTTAAACATTGTTAATAAATAAGAAAGTAACTATTAGAATCATATCTATAAACATGAAAGACGCAAATACTTGGAAAGCTAAATATTTTTTTCTAATGATATTTATATTAATCATTATTTGTCTTAAAACATCTGTATCAATGTCATATTTTTCTTGAATCTCATTTTTATTATAAGTTGTTCAATCTTGTCAACTATAAATGTTGAAATTGCTATCAATCGATTTATACCTATGTTTAATTCTTTTGTATCTAAATTCTGGTAATAAAAAGATTACCACAAATAATATTTCCAAAATAATCAAAACTATTAGTGAAATAAAAAAGTTTCAACCTAATTGATTAAATAAGGCCCCCACAAAAGTAAGCGAGAAGAACAAAATACCAAGAGAAATATTTAATTTATCTTCAGCATGCGACCTTTCTTTTTTAAACATTAAAAGTAAATTGAAATGTTCTTTATTTATTTTTTTCAAATTGTACTCTTCTTTTTCTTTTTATTAATTATAAAACAAAATTTATACATTTTTAAAAATAATTAATTAAATACAATATAATTTATAAAATATTCAAAAAAGGTTCCAAAAAATGTCTGAAAAAATCAAAATATCTCCAAAAGATTGAAATAAAAGTGAGTTCTTTCTTGAACAAGATGCAAAAAAAGGCGACTATATTTGTCTAGAAGATATTGGCGCTTTTTCTACTGATTATATTAAGGAACAATTTGATACAAAAATAAACAAAATCGCTAACGAAAGAATTACTGAAAAATTGATAATCGAGAAAAGAAATTGAGAGAATGAATTCAGAGTTTCAAAAGAATTTACTAATTTAAATAATGAATTATTAAATACAAAAAAAGAATTAAATTTAATAAATGAGAACCATCAACAAAAAATTGATTCATTAAACAATTCAAAGAAAATGGAAATTGAAAAAGCAGTTCAAAATGAATCGCTAAATCAAGAAAAAAAAATCAGCGAACTTAAGACTGAATTAAATATTTTGCTTATTAAAACGAATAAAGACAAGGAAGCAAAAGAAGCCATTCACCAAGCAGAAATTGACAAATTTAATACTATAATAGAAAGTCAAAAAAATGAAATAGATAGAAGAGAAAATAAAAATATTAAATTAATTGGTGAAGATTTTGAAAAATGAATTGAGTCAGAATTTGATAGATATTTTCCAATTAGTGATAAATCAAAATTAGAAAAAACAACTAAACCTATTGGTGGGACAAAACCAGACTTTGAATTTAAAGTGTTTGGTGATAATCAAGAAATTTTAGGAACTGCAACAATTGAAGCTAAAACAGAAACTATTTCAGGTAAAACAAAAAATAGTTCTCACTATGAAAAATTAGATAGAGATAGAAACAATTTAAATTCTGAGTATGCTATTTTAGTAAGTGAATTAGAACCTGAAAATGCTTTTTTAATTAAGAAGGTTCCAGAATACAAAAATATGTTTGTGATTAGACCTGCTTATTTAATGACATTCTTATCATTAATACAATATATTTCATATGAAAAACAAGGTGTTAAAAAACTTGAATTAAAATTCAAAGATAAGCAAGAAATTCAAAAAGAGTTTGAAGAAATGAAATCAGAAATTTTAGAAAATTCAATAAAACATATAAATACAAAATGTAGTGAAATAAATGATGAAGTAAGCAAGATTAAGAAATCGGCAGATAAAATTCAAGAAGCAATTAACTTAGTTTTAGAAAGACATTTATCTACAGTTAAAACTAAAATAGAAAACTTTAGAATTGAATCAATTAAAAATAGAATTGAAAAAATTAATTAATTATGAATATTGCAATTATTTTAGCTTCTGGAATTAGTCTGAGAACTAAAACAAAAACACCTAAACAATTTTTAAAAATTAATAACAAAACAATTCTTGAGCATTCTGCATTAACATTTATAAATACTAAAGAAATAAACAAAGTAATCATTGTAGTAAGAGAAGAACATCTATCTAAAGTGAAATCTATATTCAAAAAATACAAATGTCATAATAACTTTTTGTATTTTTGTGTTGGAGGAAGTTCAAGAAATGCTTCTATTAAAAAAGCTTTAGAATTTACCAGAAATAATTTAACCATAAAAAAAGATGACATCATTCTTACTCATGATGCAAATCGAATTTTTGTTACTTCTAAAATAATAAAAGATAATATTCTAAGTTGTAAAAAAAACAAATGTGTTATTACTGGAATTAATTCTTCAGATACAATTTATAAATATAAAAATAAATCTATAACTAGTACATTAAATAGGGATGAATTATTTTGCTCACAAACGCCCCAAACTTTTACCTATGAAAAAATAAGCAAAATTATAAATATTAAAGATAAAAAAATATTTGATAATTCTGACTTGGGAACCTTGGCATTTTCACTTAATGAAAAGATATCGATTGTCCAGGGAAGCAGCTTAAATTTTAAAATAACAAATTATGATGACTATATTATTGCAAAAAAGATAATGAAATAATATTTATAAAAAATTAATTTTATTTGTTATAATAATTTTAATTTTTAAAATAACTTTAAAAGAAAGAAAATATGAAAAAAACTAAACAAAACGAGATTACTCCCTCCGAAAAAACCAATTATTTGGATACTAATATTAAAGCGGGATTATCATCTACAGAAGTTTCAGAAAGACAAAAAAAGTTTGGATTAAATGCATTAAAAAAGGTAAAAAGAAAAAATATTATTTCTTTATTTTTTAGTCAATTAAAAGAAATAATGTCTATTCTTCTTTTAATAGCAGGTTTGTTTGCATTAGGTTTAACAATTTATCAAAATATTCAAACTCCAAATGAACCAGATGTTTTAGCATATTCACAATCATCAATAATTTTATTTATTGTTTTTATTAATGCATTCTTTAGTGCAACCCAGGAATATAAATCAAATTCTGCAATAGAAGCTCTTCAAAAAATGTCTTCTCCTAAAAGTAAAGTTCTTAGGGATGGGAAAATGAATTTGATTCCATCAAATGAATTAACAATAGGTGATATTCTTTTTGTAGAAGCCGGAGATTTAATTTCTGCTGACTGTTTATTAATTGATTCTTCTAATTTAAAATGTGTTGAATCAACTCTAACAGGTGAATCAATGCCAGTAGATAAAGATCATACAAAAAAGTCTAACACTTCTTCTCCAATAGGGAGTAGATTAGATCATATATTTTCTGGTTGTAATGTTATTAATGGTAGAGGTACCGGAATTATAATAGGTATTGGTAATAAAACTGAGATTGGAAAAGTAGCAGAGTTATTAGGTAATACTGATTTATTAAAAACACCTTTACAACATAAACTTCATAAATTAGGTCAAAGACTTGGTTTATTTGGAATTTTTATTACATTTATTTCATTCATATTCTCATTATTAGTTATTGAAAATGTTATTACAAATGGTTTTGATTCATTCCCTCCTTCAGTAATATTAGCTATTTCATTAGCTACAGCTTCTATTCCAGAAGGTTTAAATACTGTTGTAAATATCATATTAGCAATTGGTGTTAAAAGAATGAGTGATCAAAATGGATTAATTAAAAAACTTTCTTCTGTTGAAACATTAGGATCTACAGCTGTTATTTGTTCAGATAAAACAGGAACACTTACAATGAATAAAATGACTGTTGTAAAAATGTGAGTTCCAAAATCAAAAAAAGAAGATGTAACAACTGATAAAGAAGAAAAATTATCAAAAGAACATTTGGCATTATTAAAATATGCAACTCTATGTACTGACTGTGTAATTGAAGAGACTGAAGAGGGAAATATTTTAATTGGTGATCCAACTGAAATTGCTATTGCAGAATTTGCAATTAATAAAGGTTATGATGATGACAAATGAGATGAAGATTATAAAAGAATTGATGATATTCCATTTGATTCAAATAGAAAAATGATGACTTCTATTAACATTATTAATGGTAAGCAAATTGCTATAGTTAAAGGTGCTCCAGATGTATTGTTCTCTAAATGTAAAAATGTTAATTTAAAAGAACTAAAAGAAATTAATAATAAATGAAGTGACAATGCTGTTAGAGTGCTTGCTGTTGCTTATAAGGAAATTAAAGGTAAACTTCCAAAAGAAATACATTCAAAAGACATAGAAAGTAATTTAAACTTTATGGGATTGATTGGAATGATTGATCCACCAAGAGAAGAGGTTAAGCATTCAATTCAAATTTGTAAATCAGCAGGAATAAAACCAGTAATGATTACTGGAGATCATTTAAATACTGCTATTGCTATTGCGAAAGATTTAGGAATAATGAATGATAATGATTTAGCAATTACTGGACATCATTTAGATAAACTATCTGATGAAGAGTTATTGGAAAATATTCAAAAGTATTCTGTTTATGCAAGAGTATCACCCGAAAATAAAATAAGAATTGTTAAAGCGTGACAATCATTAGATCAAGTTGTTGCAATGACAGGTGATGGTGTAAATGATGCGCCAGCATTAAAGGCAGCCGACATTGGTTGTGCAATGGGAATTACTGGAACAGACGTATCTAAGGGTGCAGCAGATATGGTATTAACAGATGATAACTTCTCAACAATAGTTTCTTCTGTTAGAGCTGGCAGAGGAATTTATCAAAATATTATTAGAATAATTGAATTTCTAATAAGTTCAAATATTGCATCAGTAATTTCAATATTAATTGGTATGTTCTTATTCTATATAATATTTGAAGATCCTAATACAGGTTTAAATTGAGGTAGGTTATCTGAAGGTATGTTTGGTTCATTTAACTTAACTGCTGATATGGCTTCTGAAATTAATAGACAAATAAAATTTCAAACAACACTAACCACAATTCAGATTTTGATAACCAATGTTGTTATTGAAACTTTACCAGGTATAGCATTAGGAACTCAAAGAACATCTGATGAATTAATGAAATTTAGACCTCGTAGTAAATATGAAAGTATTTTTGCAAATGGACTTATAGGTAAAATAATTATCCTAGGATTCATTAATGGTATTTTAACAATCATTGCATTCACTTTAGGAGCATTTATTGCAATTGCTACTGGAGCACCAGGTTTAAGATTCTATTATGGTACAGTTGCTTCTTTCTTAGCACTTGCATTAGGTTGTGTTTCTAAATCAATTTCTATATCATCTAATAAGTTTTTATTAATTGAAAAATTCAATCATATCAAATGAGTTTTAATTGCATGTTTTGGTAGTTTAATCATTGTATTAATTTCTACTCTAATTCCTCAAGTAAGTTCTTTATTTGGTGAAAGACCTGAATTAAAATTCACAGGTGCATTAGCATTATTGTCAGATATTGATAAGACCAATATACTTAAAATTGTTTTTGATAGCAAAACTATAAATGATAATGTTCATGGGTATGTATATCTAACCGGTTTTGGTTTAGCAATTGTTCCATTAATAATTCTTGAAATAGAAAAATTAATTAAAACTAAATTTCATGAAAATAAAAAAATCGAAGATAATACAGAATTCAAGCTTATTCCTAAACCCATACCATTTTATGAAAAATATGAATGATTAAGTCGTTTTAATTTTGAAAAAGATAATAAAAAAAATAAAAAATTAATTTAATTTTTTATTTTTTAATATTCAAATTCTTCATTTTTTTTATCGTTTGCATCTTCTTCTTTTTCAATAGAGTCTTTAATTTCGTTAATTAAGCTATCCATGTTTTTTGTGATTGCTTCTTCATCATCCCATAAGTTTTCTTCTTCATAAGATTCAATGTTATTAATTTCATTTACTAACGATTCATAGATCATGTCTTCAGTTTCACTAATAAAATTATTTTCATCAACTTCAGATTTTTTTGATTCAAAGCTTTCATCGTTAACATCAACCATTGTGTTTCATAGTTCTAAATCTTCTTCATTAAAAGAATCATCATCTTCTGATTTTGGAATTATAAACTCTTCAAAGTCACTAATAGTTTTATGATTTGATTTTTCGCTTGATAGATCATATTCTTCTATTACAATGTTATCACTTGAAAAATCTGAATTAGAGCTTTTTAATTCTTGATTAACCATTTCAGTTTTATATTCATCTTTTGGTAATGAAATACTTTTTATTACTTCATCATTAGTTATGTCAGAAATTATAACCTCATTAGTTTTTTTGATTAAAGACTCTTCTTTCTTTATTTCTTCTTCAATTTTGTTTTCTTCTAATTTAATTTCATATCTTTTTCATAAAACATTAATTGCTGGAATTAGTTTTGTAATTATTGAAGCAAATAATATTTTTATTTCTTCCATTGTATAAAATAAGAATTTTAAAAAGTCATTTTTATATAAGAATCCATCATCATCATATTCAAGTTCAAGTAGTTTAACTTTTTCAATAAGTTTTTTATCTGTTTCATATGAACAAAGTTTTATTTTTTTAATTAAGTCTTGAAGTTTAATATTTCTTCCAAATAAAGAATTAGATATAATTATTTTATCTTTTTCAAATCTTGATAAATATTCATCAAGACTACTTGTCATTGCTGAAGCTAAGTCAAATAAATTGACTTCAATAATATTAAATAGATCAGATAAAGAAATAATATATTTATTTAAATTAACTATTTTTTCAGACAATTCAAAAAACTCAGTGTTTTCTAATAAAGTTTTATAATAATTTTTTTGTGTTTTATATGTAAAATTGTTATTTGCAAATTCAGTTATAGTTTGTAATGCAAATAAATCTACTGAATTTATTTCAAAAAAATCATCAGATTCAACAATAAAGTTTTTATCAATAAAATTTTCCTTTAAATTTTCAAAGTATGGAATACTAGTTTGAAATTTATATAATAATCCATTACTTTCATTTTCTAAAAATGAATAACTATTACCATCCAACTTATTAATTTTTTCTTCTTTATTAATTAAAATAGAAGAAGGAAGAAGAAACATTGATATTAATGATTCCTTCATTTTGTCATTGTTTATATTTGCTTTTTTTCTATTAACAATATTTATATTTTTATTACTCATTTTCTATGCCTTTTTTAAAGTTATGTATTCATATTAATTATATTAAATTTAAAAAAATAAACAAATTTTAATTAATAAAAAACTAATTAAATAATATTTTTTTCAATAACTTATATATAATTAAACTATTGTAAAAAAAATAAAAAAAAGGAATAAAAAATGTTATTTTGAAAAAAGAAAAAAAACCAAGAATCTCAAACAGAAAATAAAGAAACTGAAGAGATAAAAAAAGAAGAAGAAAAAATAGACGCAACAATGGAAAAAGGCGAAGGCTCTTTAACTGTAAAAGAATCTATTGTTGAAAAAACAACTGTTGCTAAAAAAGCTCCAGCTAAAAAGAAATCTCCAGCTAAAAAACCAGCTGTTAAAAAAGCTGCAACTGCTAAAGCAAAACCTGTTGCTAAAAAAGCCGCACCTGCTAAAGCAAAACCTGCTGCTAAAAAACCTGCTGCTAAAAAACCCGCTGCTAAAAAACCTGCTGCTAAAAAACCTGCTGCTAAAAAACCTGCTGCTAAAAAACCTGCTTCAAAAAAATAAGCTAGCTAAAAAATGCTTTAAAATCAACTAAATAAACTAAAAATATTTATCATGTAATTTCTGGAAAATATAAAAAAGTAAAAAAGTTGATAAGAAGATAAATTAGAAGTTTTAAAAAAGTTAATGTTTATTGCAAAATTAACAATGAATATATTTCAAAAGTTAAAACACTTGCTTCTAATAATGGTGCAACCATCATGGTTAAAAAATTGATGGTTCTCTCCAAGAAACTATAAATTTATAAAAAAAATAATGATCTAATCATTATTTTTTTTATCCTTGTCTCCATGATATTCATTTGGAGACTTCAAGTCTTTTATCCAATAATCATAAATAATTTTTTTACTATGAGATTTAATTATTTTTGGTGTTACTCCAAAAATATCTTCAATAGATTTTTTAGTTATAATATCATTTGTTTTTCCATCAAGTGCAACTTTTCCATCTTTCATAATAATTACTTTATCAGAAAACTTTAGCCCATGATTAATATCATGAATTACTATAATAATTGTTTTGTTCATTTTATGATTTAAATCATGAAGTAAATGCATTATTTCTAGTTGAGCTTTAATATCTAAGTGATTTGTTGGCTCATCCAAAACTATTGTTTCTGTGTCTTGGGCAATTGCTAATGCAATTAGTGCTTTTTGTCTTTGACCACCAGAAAGTTCATCAATATATTTATTTTCTAAATTAGATAATCCAACTCTATCCAATGCAGATCTTATTTTTTCCTCATCATCTTTTTTATTTGAGAAAAATAAACTATTGTATGGATGTCTTCCAAGTTGAACGAACTCTCATAAAGTTACATCTTCTGGAAATGTTGAAAGTTGTGGAACAAAAGCAATTTTTTTTGAAATATCTTTTTTTGAAAATGATTTAAGATTCAAACCATCATAAAATATTTCTCCTGAATTTTGATTGACCATTGAAAAGAGTGCAAATAATAAAGTAGATTTACCAGAGCCGTTTACACCAATTATTGAAACAAAATCTCCTTTTTTAATTGAAAAAGAAGCGTCCTTAACAATATTTATATCCTTTGTGTATCCAAGACACACATTTTTAAAAACTATTTTTTCCATTATTTCTCCTTGACTATTAAATATACAAAATAAGGTATCCCAATTAAGGGAATTATTGCAGGGGTATTTATATTTGATTCAAATATGTTTTTATTAATTAAAAAAGCAAATCCAACAATAATTGAACCGATAAGACACGATGCAGGAAATGAGTATGAATAATTCTTTTTAAATATGAATGAAGATATATTACCTGCAATCAAACCTAGAAATGTTAAATTTCCTACTAATGTAAATGCAACACCTGATAGTAAACCACAAATTAATAATATTTGTAGATTAATAGAATTAGAATTTATTCCTAGTGATTTTGCTACGGAATAACTTGTATTACATATTTTAAATTTTTGAAAAATGAATGCTAATCAAATCGTCCCTACTATAAAGCCTGTAAGAGAAACAAATATTGGAAGATCATGCGAAGTATCTATAAAACCATTTATGAATTGTTTTAATGCACTACTTTTTCCACTAGGCAAAAAAACATTAAGCGAAGAAGATATTGATAAAAAAGTAAAATTAAAAATAATACCAACTAGAATAAATTTTTTACTTATATTTTTATTTTTTTTATAACTAAATAAAAATATTAAAAAGCAAGCCAACATTGAGAAGATTATAAATAAGAAAGGATATATATTTAAATAATTATTGACTGAATAGTCACTATTAAGATCAACTATAAAAATCAATGACATTAAAACAATTAAGTTTATATTTCCCAAACCTAAAACAGAGTTATCGGCTAATCTATTTTTTGATAGTTGTTGAAGCAATAAAGATGCAATTGATAAACTAGCACTTGATATTGGTATTACTATTATTAAATTCTTATTTATGTCGAAAATTTTATTTGCATCTTGAAAACCATTTTTTCCTAAAGTAAGAACTAATGACATCACAAGCATGAAAGAAGTTATTAATAAAAACATTATAAATACTTTTGTTTTTGTAATTGAATTTGTTCCAACAAATTTAATTTTATTATGCTTAATCATTTTTATTATCCACCTTTCTTAAAATAAGAAATATAAAAACTGGAGCTGATAAAATTGTTGCAAAAAAGTTAGGGCCCACACTTCACCTGCTATTAATCATTAGAGAGAACATTATTACTGTTCCACATAATAATCCAGATAGCGGAGTAACAACTAAATAATTTCTAGTTTTAAAAAGCATTCTTATTAAATGTGGAATAACGATACCTATCATTGCAACAGATCCAACAAGAATTACAGATGAAACAGTTATTAATACAGAAGCAATTCCTGAGATTCAATATACTTGATCTATATTAACACCCAAACTTTTAGCTAAGAAAGGATCCTTTTCAACAATATTTAATTTTTTACTAATCAAAATTATTATTAGCACACCTAAAATCATTGCTGGGAATGTATAAGTTGCTTTTTCTCAACTATAATCAATAGATACTTGTCCTAACCAAGGAATAAGATTTTCATTCAATTTAGGCACTAATCTATTTAATATTATTGATAAAGAAGAAAATAATGCCCCAATGATAACACCAATTAATATGACTTTATAACCCTTAACATCATTTTTATTAATTTTACATGCAAAGAAATTTACACTCAAATTGATGATTGCAAAAATAAATGCAAAAAATATTAACAAAGGAATAGAAGGAAAATCAATTATTTTATAAATAATAATTCCAAATGATGCAGCTGGTAAAAAACCAAGTGTTGTTGGCCCTGCCAACTCATTTCTAGTTACAGATTGCATAGCTGAACCAGATGCAGCTAAACTAAAACCAACAGAAAAACCAACAAGGGTTTTAAGTAAGGTTTCATCAACAATATTATTTGAACTGATAAAAGATAATCCATTATTAAAAATAGAAATAAAAAAAACAGTTATAAAAGAAATAATAATAGAAAATGTAAAAATTATATTTTTATAATTAAAAGAGTTTTTATGGAACACAAACCTATTTTTATTTTGCTTCATTTTTTCTTAACCTCACTAAATCTTGTGGTGGAGTAACATTTCAAATTAATAAAGGATCATCATTAATTACATTTAAGTTGTTCTTATTTAAAAATTCAACCATATATGTTAATAACTGTCTCTTACCAATTATTCCCCATGCAGATGTATATCACTTTCCCCTTTTTCCAAATTCTATATTTTCATTTGCTTTTGATGGGTCTTTTAACATAGTTTTAATTTCTGAATTTAAAACATCATTCTTATCATAAGAAGAAATATCTGGCGATGTGTAAATTAAATAATCAAACTTACCTTTGAATTGTTCTAAAAGTTGCTTACTTGTGTCGCCAGCTATAACAGAGTTTAAATAATGGGTGTTATTTAAAAAAGATTTATCTTTTGGTTCTGGAAATTGCATCCCAAGCCCTTTTTCATTATTTAAATCACTTCCATAAAAAAAAGGATAAACAGAAGGAGAGAAAAATCTAAATGAATTAGAAATATTTGCACCATCACCTCCACCAGATATTATACCAATAGAAATTTTTTTAAAATCAAATAGACTTTCATTTATTTTTTTTATCCTTTGCTTGTCTTTTAAAATAATTTCCTCTGCCTTTAATTCAAATTTATTTCCAGGATAAATTCTATCCAAATCTCTTGCTTGCATTAAAAAAGCCTTATCAATCGAAACCTGGATTTTATAATTTCAACCACCAGTAATCATTGGTTCATTATAAGTTGCATTTTCACTATCTCCCATTGAAGTTCAAGCAATATTGTTTACTATACCTTTAAATTTATATTCATCTGCTCTCATTCATTCATTCAAAATAAGTGTTTCCAAATTTAGTTTTTCAATTGGTAACCTATTTACTTCGTTTCCATCCATAACATCTATATTAACATATTGAGTAATATTGTCATTTGTGAACCCATTCAAATATTCACCATACTTAATTTTTCCTGAACCACCAGCATTATCAAAATCAGGCGCAAATCCTAATGCAATTGAATTATCAAGAGCATTATCATAAGTTGTTCATAAATTAAGTCTATTATTAGTAATGTTATTAACAGTGAATACAGGTACTACTAATGAAATACCTATAATTGGTATTGATAACATTGCAAGAAATTTAAAATTAAACTTTCTTTTCATCCTTTTTGTATTTTTCATTATTCTCCTTATTTATAATAATTATAATTAATATAAATATAACACTTATTTTATATTTTTTTAAAATTTAATTTTTGAAACTCCAAAATATTTTTTTATTGTATTATTTAATTAGTGTATTTTATTGAGGAAATATGAACCAAGCAAGAGTTAAATTAATTATAGAGAAGTTAACTTCTAAAGAATTTCACAATGAAGAATCAATAAAATTTTGTCTTCTTGGTATTTTTTCATCTTTACCTAATTTCATCAACTCTTCTCCAGCGTGTATTGAAGATATAAAATACTTAATCAAAGGTGCTAATATTTATAAATATGATATCGAAACAAATGAAACTGTAAAAGATTCAATAACTAAATTTAAAAGTAACTGAGATGAAATTCTAAATGCAAATATCATAATAATTAATAACTTTACAAGACTGCCAGATATTATGCTTCCTCTTAAAGCTTTGCTACAAGAAGAAAATAAAAACTTATTTTCAATAATAGCAATTGATGAGAATGGTTTTAATGTTACAAAAGATTATGACATCTTTAAAAACTTTTCACTTAAAACAAAAATTGATTTTTTCTCATACAATGATCAAATTACAAAGCTTGTTAATGATGATAAACATAAGAAATTATATTTACCAATTGAAGATTCATTTTCAAAGGAAGAACTAAGATATTCTATTAATAATTCAAAAAAAGTAATTGTCACTGAAGAGGTAATGATCGCCCTAAAGATTATATTTAGCAAACTAGAAGCTTATAATGAAAATAAACCAGAATTTGATGAAGATGTTATTTTAGAAAAAGAGCGTTGAAAAGAATACATTTCTGTACTAAAGGCAAGTGCTTTTTTAAATGGAAGAAGCATGGTTAACTTATCAGATATTTTCTTATTAAAAAAAATGATTTGATCTCAGAAAAATCAAATAGCAGATATTCATAGCATAATAATTGAAGCAATAAATTTTACAGTAAATGACACTTGTAAAAATCTTAAAAAATATAGTATGGAAATGGTTAATTTATTAGTTGATATGACTAGAAGTTTTAAATTAATGAAAAAGAACAATGATAATTCTATTAGAAATATTGATTTAATAGAATGAAATGCAGCTTTTGACAAAATTAAAAAGAACATAATTGAAATTAAATACTATTCAAGAGATTTTTTTGATGCAGAAAATTTCTTTACCAATATTTTTATTGATGAAGATGATAAAGAGCACTTCTTAAACATTTTCAAAATTGATGATAAATTAATTTTTGATTGATATTCTAAACTTAAAACAATTATCAATTTCATAAATAATGAAAAAAGATTAAGTATCTAATATGAATACATTAAAAGAAATAATTGATTTTGATAAACCAATTGTTTACATAGATATAGAAGCAACTGAAAATAACAATGAACCAAGAATATTGCAGTTATCTGCTCTATTAGTGAAAAACAATCAAATTGTCAAAGAATTCAATATGTGATCAAATCCTGAAACTCATATTTCACAACACGTTTTATGAATGTTAAAAAAAAGAGCAGATTTTTTTTCTAATAAGGAACCAAATCATTTTGTATTTAATGAATTTGTAAATTTTATATCTGACTATGATCAGATTGTTTGTTTTGGTAATTATGATCAAAAAATAATTGACTACCAATGTAAAATTAACGAAAAGAAAGAAATTAAATTAATTGATATACAAAATTCATTTTATTGTAAATTTTTAAACAATAGAAAAATATCATTGTCACTTAGTTTGTTAGCAGATGCTTTATCAATAGATAATACTCAAAAAAATGAACATAATGCTTTACTTGACGCAAAAATGCTTTTTAAAGTAGTGAGTTATTCCTTAGAAATAGAAAAAATGGAAAACTTTGAAAAAATAGTTTATGGCGAATTAATAAGTCCAAAGAAAAAAAATTATCGAAACATGAAACATTCAAGAAAAGTAGAAGAATCTTTTTTATTTTCAAAAGATAATGATTATGTTTATTTTTATTTAAAGATAAATAGGACCTTAAAAGAAAATTCCTTAAATGAAAAATATATTTCAAGCATAAAATTTATTACTAAAAAATACTCTTCTAAAGGTGTCTTATCAAAAAAAATATATAAAGACATTCAATTTAAAGAACATGAACAAGATATTGTTGAAAAAAACATTGAATGAATATTTAAAAAATTTAATGATATTTATTTTAAAAATTCAATAATTATCTCAAGAGGAAACTTTAAAGATTTTTTAAATTATTATGAAAAAAAACATAAAGCCTTACCCTTATATTATTATATATCTTATGAAATTTTATCTTGATATGTTTCTAATGTAATGAAAGAAAAACAAAAAGATTTTATAAATGATGATGATTTCATGAGCAAGCTAATTTCTCGAATAAGACAAAAGTGAAATAAGACTGTTATTTTACAAAATGGTGTTAAGTAAAAAACCTTAACACTTTTTTTATTTTTGTATTATAATTTTTATGGTTTTCAAAAAAAGGAGAAAAAATGGTTAAAATAAGATTAACAAGAATGGGAAGACATAAATTACCATATTACAGAATAGTTGCTGTTGATTCAAGAACTAGAAGAGATGGTGCATTTATTGAATTATTAGGACATTATGAACCATTTAGTGGAAAAGTAGATGTTAAAAAAGAATTAATTTTTAAATGATTAAATGATGGTGCTCAACCTTCAGAAACAATTTTAGCAATACTAAAAAAACAAGGTTTATGAAAAGAATACCAAGATTTAAAAATTGGTAAAAATAAACCTAATAAGAAAAGAAAATTGTCTGCAGCTAAAAAAGCAAAAAAAGCTGAAGCTAAAAAACCAAAACCAGTAGTTAAAAAACCAACTAAAAAACTTGAGGAAATTAAACCTGAAGAAATTAAGCCTGAAGAAGTTAAAACTGAAGTTAGTGTAGAAAGTACACCTACAGTAGAAACAACTGAAAATAAAAGCGAATAATTTTAATTGTGAGAATAACTATATTAACATTATTTCCTAGTGTAATAAATGAATATATAAATTCATCAATAATTAAAAGAGCTATTGATAATGATAACTGTGCAATAGAAGTTGTTAACTTCAGAGATTTTTCAGAAAACAAGCATAAAAAAGTAGATGACTATCAATTTGGAGGTGGTGGAGGAATGGTTCTTTCACTTCAACCAATAGTAGATGCAATTAAATTTTATAAAAAAGAAAATTCAAAAGTAATTTTATTAACCCCAAGTGGTAAGAAATATAAAAGCTCTTTTGCAAAAGAACTTTCACTAGAAAAACATTTAATTTTTATAGCTGGTCATTATGAAGGATTTGATGAGAGATTAAACAATTACGTTGATGAGGAAATATCAATTGGAGATTATGTATTAACTGGCGGGGAATTACCTGCACTTGTAATTGTAGATTCAATAGTAAGATTAATTCCAAATGTAATTAGCAAAGAAAGTTTAATTTCAGAATCATTTGAAGATAATTTACTTGATTATCCAGTTTATACAAAACCAATTGATTTTGAGGGTCATAAAGTACCAGAAGTTTTAATTGGTGGAAATCATAAATCAATAGAAGAGTTTAGATATAAATCTAAATTAGCTAAAACAAAACTAAATAGATATGATTTGTATAAAGAACATATCAAAAACAAGAAAGGAATTAATAATGAATAATTATAAAAAAATAAATAAACAAGAATTAATCAAAGGAATTGAAAGTTTACAATTAAAAAAAGACGTTCCAAATTTTGGTCCTGGTGATACTATTGCTGTTTACAACATAATCAAAGAAGAAACTAAATCAAGAGTTCAAAAATTTGAAGGTGTTGTTCTAAGAAGAAGAGGTAGAGGATTATCTGAAAGTTTCAACATTAGAAAAGAAAGTAATGGAATTTGAGTAGAAGAAATTCTACAAGTTCATTCTCCTTTAATTGAAAAAATTGAAATCGTTAAAAGAGGTAAGGTTAGAAGAGCTTACATTTCTTATATGAGACAAAGATCTGGTAAATCTGCTAGAATTAAAGAAAAAAAATAATTTTTATTTATGTCTAATGTAATTTTTAAAAAATATTCAAGACCTGATAGCACGAAATATGTTAAAACAAATTTCTCACATCCATTAGGTCCTTTAACTTATGTTTTCTTAAATAAAGACATTTGATGAAGATACGCTATTGCTGTTCTAGTTGGAATAATTACTGCACTTTCATCAATGTTTTTAATAAGAAACATGGGTTTATATAGTTTCGGGCTTTCTGGTATATTTCAAGGTATAGCCAGAATTGTTAAGGTGTCTTCGTCAAAATATATTACAGATCCACAAACAATAGAGGCAATATATAATGCTCTATTTTATGGTTTGTATTTATTGGCTAATATACCTTTAATAATATTTTCATATTTCAAACTTGGAAAAAGGTTCACACACATATCAACAATTGTTATTGTTTTAGGTAATGTGATTCCTATATTACTTGGTTTCATTCCAGGTATAAATGATATTTATATATTTGGTCATATTGATTCAAATCAAAGTTTACAAGTTCATGGAGTACAACTTCTAACTTTCTTTGGAGATGATTTAGGCAAGTTTGGTCCTTTAATGATTTATGCAATTGCCAATGGTATTATAACTGGTGGATATGTTGCTCTTTCATTGGCTGTTAGTGGCTCTACTGGTGGACTTGATTTCATCTCATTCTATTATGCAAAGAAAAAGGGAAAACCAATTGGAACAATACTAGCCTATTTTAATTTAGCATCCGTGTTCCTTTCGATAATTGTTGGTTCTTATATTGCTTCTGGTACAACAGATTTTAATTGAGTGAATAATGATCCAAATGCTAATATAGACTTTGCTCCAACTCCTTTTTCATACCAAACATTTTTCTCACAAAATTTAGTTGCATCAATTGCAATGTCAATAATTTCATCATTAACATTAAACTTTTTGTTTCCAAAAGATAAAAAAGTTAAATTATCAATTTATAGTAATAATATTAATGAGATTAGAGATTATTTCTATTCACAAAAATTCAATCATGCATTAACAATTAATAACAATATTGGTGGTTATTCTCTTGAAAAAAAACAAAGTATTGAAATTGTATGTTTATACATGGAAGTACCTATATTAATAGATTGAATAAAAAAAGTGGATGATAAAGCATTTACGACAATATCTTCCTTAATGGGTATCAATGGAACCCTGAGTGTAGAAGACTCGATAGATTAAACTGGAAAAAAAATGAATAATAAAACTAATAAAGATAAAACTCAACAAATAGAAGAAAAAATTATTTTAAATGGTAGCGCTAGTGCTAACTTTGAAAAAAAGTTTTTTAAATCTTCAACATTAAGATTATCAAAAATATATTCTATTACAAGTCAGAGACAAAAATACTTAATGGTCATATTAATTGGAATGATTATTGGTTTTTTAACACTTATTTTTTTAAAAAATACAGGTTTATATTCAATGGGAGTTACAGCTCTTACACAAGGTCTGTCAAGAATAATAACATCAGCAATGGTTCTGAATAATGTTAACAAAGAAGTTGTAAATATTGTTTCTGAATTTACCTTTTGGTTCTTTATATTGTTTGTAAATGCCCCTTTATTATTTTTTGCAAAAAAATATATCGGAAACCAATTTACTTTTTTAACTCTTGCATATCTTTTAACATCTGCTATTTTCCCGTTTTCAATTTCATTCATACCTGGTATTCAAGACATATTATTATTTGGAAATATTAAATCTGAAGTATTCACTAACTTACAAAACATTACTTTACTAACATGAGATAAATTAGATTCTGGAAAAGTTATTTCATTATTCTTTTATTCACTTGCATTTCCTTTCACAAGTGTAATGCTTTACACAATTGTGTATGCTCTTGGTGGTTCTACTGGTGGTAGTGATATTGTTTCAATTTATTATTTAAAAATAAAATTAAAATCCTTAGGAAAAATTTTAATTATAATTAATTTCTTTTGTGTAATAATTGGTTCATTTATAGGATCTTATTTATCTATTGGATTATTAGAAAAAAATTGAAACTATCAAAATTTCTTTTCACCAAATTTAGTTTGTTCTATTATAAACTTCTCAATTTTTGGATTTTTATTACAAATTTTAT
The DNA here is from genome assembly GCA_947041945.1 of uncultured Mycoplasmataceae bacterium. Lineage (GTDB taxonomy): Bacteria > Bacillota_I > Bacilli_A > Mycoplasmatales > Mycoplasmoidaceae > CAMREV01. The sequence continues at coordinate 21,265 of CAMREV010000001.1, forward strand.
ATCCTAGATTTAGAATGAGTTCAATTAAGGTTTTTGGTCAAAATATCGAAAAAATTAATGAACACCTTGATAGCATAGATTGTATTCATTCAAGAACAATTTCAAAAGCTATGGGTTCTTATTCAAAAAAAGAACAATATATTCTTGAAATGTACATTACTATTATTGAGCTTGGTCCAATTATTAAAGAAATAAGAAAAATAGATGAAAATGCTTTTATCGTAATCAATAAAAACATTGAAATTGATGGTAACTTAAGCTTCCCAGTATTCCTGAGGTAAATTATGAAACAAAATCAAGGATCAATAAATTGATTTCCTGGTCACATGCAAAAAGCAACCAGATTAATGAAAGAACAAATCAAGATAATTGATATCATCATTCAAATAGTTGATTCTAGATCAATTATCAATTCTTCTAATGACGAATTAATTAATGAAATTGCTCCAAATAAAATTGTTATTAAAATTGCACTTAAAGGTGATCTTTCTGATGTTTTCAATAACGATAAAGATATTATTCATGGTTCTATAAAAAATGAATCTTTTAGAAAAACGGTTTTACATAGAATAGATACAATTGCAAAAACCAAAATAGATTCAATGCTAAAAAAAGGAATTGTAAAACCAAAAATATATTTAATGGTATTAGGTTTACCAAATGTTGGTAAATCTAGTTTCATTAATTTCATTGCAAAAAAAAGCCAATTAATTACTAGTGATAGGCCTGGTGTTACAAAAAAGAACACTTGATTAAAAATTAATGATCAGATCCAAATGATGGATACACCTGGTATTTTATTTAAAAAAATTAAAGATGTTGAAACTGGTTTTATTTTAACATTAATCAAATGTGTTAAATGAGATGTTACTCCAAAATATGAAGTAATTAAATTTGCATATAATTTTTATGTTGAAAATTATTTAAGTGAATTCAAAAATCATTTCAACACAGAGATAATTGATGATTTTCAAGAATTTTTAAATGAATATTGTTTGAACAAAAAAATGCTTTTAAATAAAGATGAATATGATATTGAAAAAAGTTTAGAAAAACTTTATAAAGAATTTTGTTCTGGGAACATTTGCAAAATAAATTATGAAAAATAATATGAATGATTTTGAAAACAAATATTTTAAAGAAGGTTTCAATTTAATTGCAGGAATTGATGAAGTAGGGAGAGGTGCACTGTGTGGACCAATTGTTGTTGCTATTTGCATACTTCCAAAAAACTATGTAAACAACGAGATCAATGATTCTAAGAAACTTACAAATACAAAAAGAGTTCAACTTGACAAAATAATTAGAAAAGATTGTATTGATTTTTTTATTGAAGTTATTTCTCCAAAAAAAGTAGATCAACTTAATCCAAAGAAAGCATCAATTAAAGGCATGGAAAATTGTTTAAACAAAATTAAAACAAAACCAGATTTTGTTTTAATAGATGCTGAAAAAATAAATTCAGATATTAAAAGTTTGTCAATAATAAAAGGTGATCAAAAATCTATTTCTATTGCAGCCGCTTCAATATTAGCGAAAGTATATAGAGATAATTACATGATGAAAATGGCAAAAAAATATCCTAGCTATTTTTTTGAAAGTAACAAGGGTTATGGAACAAAGAAACATCTTAGTGCTTTAGAAAATTATGGCCCAATAAAAGATTTTCATAGATTCAGTTACAAACCAATTAAAAAATAACTATTTATGATACTTCTCATTTTTAATTATTTTAAATGATCTAAAAATTTGTTCTAATAATATATATTGCATCATCTGATGTGTAAATGTCATTTTAGAAAAAGATAAAAGGCTATTTGATTCGTCTTTTATTTTTTTGTCTAAACCATGAGAACTACCAATTATAAAATTAACATACTTATAATTACCCATATCTTCCAGCTTTTTAATTTGATTTGAAAACTCAATTGAATCAATTTGCTTTCCTTCAATGCATAGAGAAACATTATATGAGTTAGCAAAATATTTTTTAATTAATTCACATTCATTTTTTAAAATTATGTTTTGTTCTTCTATGTTAGGATCTTTTAAAAAATTATCTTCTTTTATTGAAACTATTTCTATACTGCAATAGTGGCTTATTTTATCAAGATAAGAATTAATCAAAAACTGTAATTCTTTATCCTTTATTTTCCCTATTGTTATTAATCTAATTTTCATATTTTAATATCACTTTTTAATCTATAATAATTATATTGATTATAAAGGTTTTTTTAATAGTGAGTGAAAGTAGAGTAAAAAGATATAAGTCTTACAGAAAACAAATCGATAGAGAATATATTCTTTTGTCAAAAGTTAATAAAGATAATAAAGAATTATTAAAATTAGAGTCTAAATTAAAAAACATAGACAAGTCTTTAGTTGCTATTGAAGAAGTTGACTTATTTAGTGTCGATATCGTTTACGATGATGATTGATCTAATTATTTAGTTAATCTAAAAGAAATAATTTCTTTTTACGATTTAAATGAGATTTCAAAAATTTTATTAGAATCTCAAAATCCTGTAAAGAAAATAAAACCTTCAAATATTAATTATGATGATTTAATTAAGTCTTTGCTAAAAGATGATTTAAATTATAAAGATATTAAAAAAATTGAAAATCAAATAAAATTTAAAAAAAGCAACCAAGAATTTTTTAAAAGAGAAATGAAGGATGTTAGCAATCATATTGAAAAAATGGTTACTGAATCAAAAAAATTGAGAGATGGTAAACCATTTATTTCAGAAATAAAAATGTATAATAATGATAATAAAAAAAATAAAATAATGAAAATTTTTTACTTGGCTTCACTATCAATATTTTTAGTCTTATTAATAATAGGCATAACACTTTTTTTAATTGGAGGAATGAAATAATGATATATAAAATTGCTGTAGATGGTCCAGCTGGATCTGGAAAAAGTTCTTTATCTAAAGTTATCGCTGCAAACAATAATATTTTGTTTTTTTCATCTGGTATTTTTTATAGAGCATGTGCATTCATATTAAATGGAACAGATATAAATGATACACAAAAAATAAAATCTATGCTTGAATCACATGTTTTAAAATTTCAAGATGATTTCTTAATAATGGATGGAGAAAAAATGAATCAATTATTATTCACAAATGAAATATCAACTCTTGCAAGCACATACTCTTCTGTGCCATTTGTGAGAGAATATGTAAACAATATACTAAGAAGTATTGCAAAAGATAAAAGTGTAATTTTAGAAGGAAGAGATATAGGAACAGTTGTTTTTAAAGATGCTGAATTAAAATTCTATTTAAAAGCGAGTGTTTTAGAAAGAGCAAGAAGAAGACAAAAAGATTTGGAAAAAACATCTGAAAAAAGTAATCTATTATATTTAGCGAAAGAAATAATTAAGCGAGATTGAAGAGACAAACATAGAAAAATGGATCCTTTAAAAAAAGCAAAGGATGCAATTGTTATTTCAACAAGAAACAAGACTTTATTAGATGTCACTTCAGAAGTTCAAATAAGGATTAATGAGTTTTTAAAATGCAAAAAATAGCAATCGTTGGTAAACCAAATGTAGGTAAGTCTACTTTATTTAACAGAATCATAAAAAGAAATAAATCAATAGTTCATGAGACTCCTGGTGTTACAAGAGACAGAATTTATTCTGAAGCAGAATGATTAAATAGACAATTCACTTTAATTGATACTGGCGGACTAACAATAGCTGATTTTGATTTTAAGGAAAATATCAAAATTCAAGTTGAATACGCAATCAATGAAGCAGATAAAATAATTTTTTTAGTTTCAAGTAAAGATGGAATTGACAAGGATGATTTCTTTATTGCAAAAATGTTGAAAAAAATTAAAAATAAAAAAATATTTTTAGCAGTAAACAAATCAGAATCAAATAAGTCTGATCAGTTTTTAAATGATTTTTATAAATTAGGTTTTGGTGAACCTATATTTATTTCGTCTTCACATGGTATTGGTGTTGGTGATTTATTAGATATCATTGTTGATAATGAGAAATCAAAAAACATTGAAGAAAGCAAAAGTTTTCCTATTGCAATAATTGGAAGACCAAATGTTGGTAAATCTTCATTAGTAAATGCAATTCTTCATGAAGAAAGAGTAATTGTCTCTGATATTGCAGGAACAACAAGGGATGCTGTTGATACTTCATTCTCATTTGATAAAAAAGATTATACAATTATTGACACTGCTGGAATTAGAAGAAAAGGTAAAGTAAAAGAAAGTATTGAAAAGTATTCTGTTCTTAGAGTTGAGCAATCAATTAAAAGAGCAAAAGTTTTACTACTTATTTTAGATTCATCAGAAGAGTTTAATGAGCTTGATGAAGTAATTGGTGGATTAGTTTTTTCTGCTAATATACCATCTATTATTGTTGTGAATAAATGAGATTTAGTTGATAAAGACACATACACAATGAACACTTATATTAAAATATTGAAGTCAAGATTTAAATTCTTATCATGATCTCCAATAATTTTCATTAGCGCAAAAGAAAATAAAAGAGTTAAAATTATCTTTAAGGAAATAGAAAAAATAAGGGAAAACTTAAAGAAACAAATTTCTGCTTCAACATTAACTGATGTAATATTCAAAGCACAGATGATGAATAATACTCCTTCTAATGAAGGTGGTCGATTGAAGGTCAATTATGTTACACAAGTAGAAGGCCAAATACCAACGTTTGTTCTTTTTTGTAATAATCCTAAGTTCCTTCACTTTAGCTATGCAAGATACTTAGAAAATACATTAAGAGAATCATTCGGTTTCGACAACATACCTATAACCTTATATTTTAAAAGTAAGAATTCTAGAACAAGAAACAAGGAAGAATAATATGGATAAAAAAACAAACAAAAGCATTAAAACTAATAAAAAACCAAATAAGAGTAATAAAACAGATAAAAAAACAAAAAAAACTAATAAAAATGAATTCAACAACATAACAATAATTGGAACAGGAGCATGAGGAACAGCAATTGCTAAGGTTTTATCTGAAAGTGGCAATAACGTTACTATGTATGGAGTTGATAATAAAGAAATAAAAGATATCAATCAACATGGTATGAATAAAAAATATTTTGGTCAAAGCAAAATTAATACGATAATAAGAGCAACAAATGATATTGACAAAGCTTTATTAAAATCAAAATACATTGTTTTTGCTTTACCTTCTGCTTTTTTAAAGGATATCCTTAAAATACTTAAAAATAAATTAAAACATAAAGTTATCTTTATTAATCTTGTAAAAGGAATTGATCCTTCTAATAAAAAACCATGATCATTTACCATTTCAAAAATTTTAAAAGACAAATCAAGTGGGTTAGCATCAATAATAGGACCTTCTTTTGCAATTGATGTTTTTAACAAAAAACAAACAATTGTTAATGTTGTTTCTAAAAGTGATAGCGTTTGTAAAAAGGTAGCTGACTTATTCTCGGTTCCATATTTTAGAGTTGTAAGATGTTTAGACGAAGTAGGAGCTGAAACAATTGCTGCATATAAAAACTTACTTGCAATTGGAATGGGAATGGTTTTTGAAAATACTAAATCAATTAATACAATTTCAGCAGTTTTAACTCAGGGTATAAAAGAAATTGAAATTATCAGTAAGAACAATGGTGGTAAATCATCTACAATTATTGAATTCTGTGGAATTGGTGATATTTTCCTTACTTGTACTTCTGATTTATCAAGAAACTTTACATTTGGTAAAAATTTATATAGAAAAAACTCAAGTAAGTCATTTAAATTAAGTAAATCAACTGTAGAAGGATATACATTATATTCAATTGTTAAAAAAGAAATAATTAAAAATAAGAATTTACCACTATTAAAGTCAATCTGTTTAGTGTTAAGTAAAGAGGTTGAACCCAAAAATATAGTTACAAATACTTTTGAATTAATAAATAAAACTACCACACAAAATTAATATATAATTTCTATACTAAGGAAAAAAAATGCAATCTAAAACTAATCATTCAATAATTTTAAAAAAATCTAAAAACTTAATATCTTTTTCTTCAAAAGATTCTGCAATAAGAAGTTCTGATTCAAGAAGTAAATTTTTTGATATAAGTGGATATGCTAATAATAATTTAATTGATTTTTTCGATTTTATTTCTTTTGAAAAAAATTCATCACAAAAATTTTCATTTCTTTTAGAAGATTATGAATATATTTCAAGTTCTAAAGATGTTAAGGAATTACAGAAAAAATTAGAAAAAATAAACTTTGAGTTAAACAAAGGTGAGCAAAAAATGCTTACAGCTAACTTTGAAGGTTTAAAAGAGAAAATAATTGCTAAATTTTCTTCACAAAACGTAAGTGTTCAAAAAAAATTAGAAAAGCTTCAATTAGATGCAAATAATGCAGAAATTGATACTTCTATTTATCCTTTATACCTATCTGTATTCTTTTTAAAGGGGACTACAAAAAATGGAGATGTCGTAAATGCTCCTTTATTTTTAATACCTATTAAAATTGAAGTATTAGATGACAACATAAAAGTTTCTAAAGTTGATAATGAATTTATTATTAATGAAAAATTAGAAGCATTTTTATTAAAACAATATACATTTAAAAAAGAATTTTTAAAATGTAAAAATTATGTTGAACTTATCAGAATTATTTCAGAAGGAACAAAAGCAGAATTAAAAGGTCTTGATCTACAAAAACCAATGAATTCTGAATTTGAACCTTTTATCTCACATAATAGTGACCAAATAAGGGTTTTATTTAGAAAGCTTTCAATTGAAAGAAATGCTGCCTTACAAATGATTGATCCAAAAGGTGGATTACTTAAAGGTGATATTGAAATAATTTCAAAAAGAAATGAACTTGGTTTAGTTTTTAAAACTAAATCACTAACTACAACTCATGGGCCCCATGTTCAAAGTGTTATTGAAAAAAATTCTATATCTCAAATTGGTAGACCTTTAAATATTTATCAAAAATATGCTGTTGAATCTTCACTAAATGAAGATACTTTAATTCATGGTCCGCCTGGTACTGGTAAATCAGAAACAATTGCAAACATAATTGCAAATGTTATTAAATTGGGAAAAACATCATTATTAGTTTCTGAGAAAAAAGCTGCATTAGAAGTTTTAGAAGAAAGGTTATACGATCTTTCTGATATTGTTCTTTTTGCTTTTGACATGAATGATAAAGATAGATTTTATGAAAAAATTAATAAGATTGGAGAATTATTTCCTAAAAAAATTGATTCTGAAATAATTAACAAACAAAAAATTAATATAAATAAAAATGACAAATTATTCAAAGACTTAAAATACGATTTAAGTAGAATAAATGAAATTAATAGAGCAAGAGTAACAACTGGTGCTAATTTTTATAACTATTTAAATACACTAAAGTTATTTGATAAATTAAGACTTAAATATCTTGCTGATAATGTTTTTTTAGCTCATTTAAAATCAATTGAAGCAAGACTTGATGCATTTGTTATTGATGTTTATGAACATTCACATAGCTTAATAAGTGATCTTTTTGAATTAAGTAAAATTTTATTACCAAAACATTTTGATAATATTCTAAATAATTTTAATAAGTTAAAAGATGTTCATATTTTAATGTCTTCTTTTACTGACAAAAGAGTTACAATTGCTACAAACTTTGTTTTAAATGGTTCTGTAAGTAAAATTGGTGTTCCTGGTAGAAGTTTAAATAAAGAAGAATCTTATTCTGAAAAAAAAATTGAAGAGCTAATTAGAAAATGTGCCGCAGATTCTCAACTAACAAAATTTATTCTTCAAAAAGAAGAAGTTTTTACTTTTATGCATTTCTTAGATGTACAAGAACTTTCACAATATAACAACCTATTATTATGAAGTGAAAAACTAGATATAAACATTCTAGATTCTATTTTTGATAAAAATCTATTTAATTACAAAGACAAATATGATAACTATTATGATAGTTTAAATCTTGTTCCAAAAAACACAGACAAAATTATATTGCAAGATCATTTAAAAAAGATTAGAACAATTTATGAAAGTTTAAGTGATGAAAAGAAAAAAGTTTGAGAGCAAATAATTACTTATTCTTTAAGAAAAGAAAAGTTAAGTGTTAATAAATTTATAAAAAAATTCTATGAAGAGCTTAGAATAATTTTCCCTGTTTGAATAATGAATCCAACACAAGTATCATTAATTGTTCCTCTAAAAAGAGAAACATTTGATTATGGTATTTTTGATGAGGCAAGTCAAATGTTCTTGGAAAGAGCTTTCCCAGTAGTATATAGATGTAAAATAAATGTTATTGCAGGTGATGAGAAACAATTAAGACCAACATCATTCTTTCACTCTAGAAATGAGATAGAAGATGAAGAAGAAGATTTAGAAAATGATAATGTTGAATCATTATTAGATAAAGCTAAACTTTGTATGTGAAGTGAATTCCATTTAAAGAACCACTATAGAAGTTTAAATAGTAATTTAATTGATTTTTCAAATAGAAACTTTTACAACTCATCTTTAAACACAGCATCAGTAAATACTGATTTAATGAAATCTTCAATCGTTGTTTATAATGTTCCTGGAATTTACAATGAAAGAGTTAACGAAGTGGAAGCTGACACTATTGTTAATATTATTGGTTCAGAATATAAAAAATTCGAAAAAATACTTGTTGTTACATTAAATGTTCCACAATCAGAATTAATAGATCAAAAAATCTTTCAATCAGAGTTATATTTAAATGAAGAAATTAGAAATAAAATTGATTCTGGTAATATTCAAATTAAAAACTTAGAAAACGTTCAAGGAAATGAAGCGGACTTAGTTATTTTATCAATATGTTTTGCTAAAAATTCATATGGTTTATTTAAAAATCATTTTGGTGTTCTAAGTCAAAATGGTGGTGGAAATAGATTAAATGTTGCAATCACTAGAGCTAAAAAACAAATGATAGTAGTTAAAAGTATTAAATCAGAAATGATCAAATCAACTGAAAGTAATGAAACATTTAAAAAGTTCATTCACTATGTTGATAATGTTGATTCATTCTATGAAAGAACATGAAGTGATCAAGTTGTTGAAACACATAAATTCCCTTCAAAATTCCATGAAGAAATTAATAATTTATTAATGACAATAATTAATTTAAATAAATATAGAATATCTTATGACTTCAAAATTGGTAATGAAATTCTTGATTTTGCTTTATTACAAAAAAACTCTACCGATGTAACATTAGGGATTGTTTTAGATTCTAAGAAAAATAGATTTGATTTACAAAGAAGAGTTGAATTAGCTGATAACCAAAACTTCTTAGAAAATAGAGGTTATAAAGTACTTAGAATTCTTGAAATTGAATGAAATCTGTACCCTTGAAGAACAACTGATCAAATATTCAAAACAATGATAGTTGATGACTATAACTCTAAGAATATTGAGTACTATAGAGGAGAATATAAAAATAAAATCTAACTTATTGATTTTTTAATTTTATATATTATAATAATCTCAATAAGTCCATAATTTGGCTTTATTATCATTTGTATTTATTGCTTAAATAAGTATTCATTTGATTTTTCAAATGTCTTTTTCGAGAAAATGATATGCGCATATTCATTCTATTATGCTTTTTTATGAATTGTTTATATAAAATATTTATAATTTATTTACTAACTTTTTAATTAATATAATTATTACTTACTTTATATTACATTACTTATTTATCCTATTTCTGTTCACAATACAATTAACTAAGTAGATAAAAAATATTTTATTTAAGACATTCAAAAAAACTACATTAATTTGTAGTTTTTTTATTTTGTAAATTTGTGGCATTTAGTAAGTTTAAAATCATCATTGTAACAGTCATAGGACCAACACCTCTTGGGACAGGTGTTATTAAACTACATTTTTTTATTACCTTTTCAAAATCAATATCACCGCAGATTTTATTATCCTTGCTTCTGTTGATTCCTACATCAATTAAAATTGCTCCCCTTTTTATATCCTTATCAGTGATCAATTTTTCTTTACCAACAGCAGTTATTAATATGTCTGCATTTGAAGTAATTTTTCTTAAATTATTTGTTTTGGAATGACATGTGGTAATGGTAGCATTTTCATTTAATAATAACAATCCTAATGGTTTACCTACAATATTACTTCTTCCAACAATAACAATATTTTTAGATTGAATTTTTATGTTACTTCTTTTTAGTATTTGAACAACAGCATTTGGAGTGCAAGGTAAGATACTTTCTCTTTGAATATTAAAAAGATTTCCAATGTTTATGTTGTTTAAACAATCAACATCTTTTAATGGATCAATTTTATTTAAAATTTTATTAGTATCAATATTGCTTGGTAATGGTAGTTGAACAAGAATTCCATTAATTGATTTATCTTTATTACATTTATCAATATAATTAGACAATTGAGCAGTAGTTGTTTTTTCAAATTTTTTTACTATAGCTTTGATTCCCACTTCTTTTGCTAATTTAACTTTGTTATTAATATAAATAGAACTAGCAAAATCATCACCCACATTTACAATAACAAGTGATGGTTTTTTATTGTATTCCTTTATTAAGTAGTTATTTTTTATTATCAGTTCATTTTTTATTTGTTTAGATATTTTATATCCAGATAATATTTTTGTTTTATAGTAATTAATTTTAAAGTCTTTTCTATTTATAGATTTAACAAGTTTAAAATAATTCTTATTTATATCTAATTTCATGTCACTTTTATATTCTTTTCTGATAACTGATTCTATTATTTCATCAGCATATGGTAAGAATAAATTAATAATTTCTTTTCCACCAATTACATAGATATCTTCATGAATGCTTTTTTCAACAACTCAATCAATGCTATCTGTTACCATAGCATTTTTTATTTTTAAATTTTTATCTTTTGAGAAAATAATATTCTCTCTTTTAGGTAACAAACGTCCAATTGATTCATATGTTTTTCTTCCCATTAAAACAGTTTTGTTAATTGTATTTTTTTTGAAATGAGACATTTCTTCTTTATTGACTCAAGGCATTTCTTTTTCATAAGAAAAACCATTTCTTTTGTCAATGCAATAAATAATTTTAATCATTATACTGATACCTTTGCTTTTATGAATGGATGAAAATCATAGTTAATTAATTTTATATCTTCAAACTTAAAATCATATAAGTTTTTTATATTTTTATTTAACTCTATTTTTGGTAATTTTTTAACATCTCTTGATAATTGTTTATCAATAGCTTCTAAATGATTAGTGTAAATGTGACAATCACCAATTGTATGAATAAATTCATATGGTTCTAAATCACATGCTTGAGCAACCATGTATGTTAACAATGAATAAGAAGATATGTTAAAAGGAACTCCCAGGAACAAATCTGCACTTCTTTGATATAACTGACATGATAATTTATTTTTGTTAACATAAAATTGAAAAAAACAATGGCATGGAGGCAATAACATATTTTCTATTTCATTTGGGTTTCAAGAAGAAACAATTAATCTTCTACTTGAGGGATTATCCTTGATTTCTTTAATGACATTTTTTAATTGATTAATTCCATTGAAGTTATTTCATTGCTTGCCATACACGGGTCCTAAGTCTCCCCATTTTTTTGCAAATTCATTATCATATTTTATTTTTTCTATAAATTCATCAATTGTCTCATTTTTAAAAGAACTAGATTTTTTAAAATTTTCATATGGTCATTCATTTCAAATTTTTACATTATTATCAACTAAATATTTAATATTAGTATCACCTTTAATAAATCATAGTAATTCATGCACTACAGCATCAAAATTCACTTTTTTTGTAGTGATGATTGGAAATTCATTCTCTAGGTTATATCTTTCTTGAGAACCAAATATAGATATTGTCCCAGTTTTTGTTCTATCTTCTTTGGGTGAACCATTATTTTTTACTAGTTTAATTAGATCTAAATATTTTTTCATAAGCAAACCTTAAAAGAAGTTATATTGTTAAAATTATATTATTAAAAATAAAAAAAATACTAACGTTATTCTCCGTTTAGCATTTTTCTTATTTCTGACTGAATACTATGTAAATCAGTTTTAAAATTTTCTTTAATAAACTTATCTAATTTATCAATATTAATTTCTGCTCATCTCATATGTCTAGGATTTAAAATTCTCACCTTATCAATTTTGTAAGCTTCTTGATCTCTATTTGCTTTTATGTTGTTAAATAGATAAAAACACAATGCATCAAATAGGTATGTATTTCTAAATTTTCATTCATCATCAAAGTAAATGTTAAATAAATTATTATTAAATATTGCAAATGAAGTTTCCTCAACTTCACATTTTTTAAATCCACAATTAAATTCAGGAAGTAATTCTACATTTCTATCGCTAATTTCACTGCTTCCTAATATGCTAATGAATTCTCTTTTACTTCTTAGAAGTTCATCAACTATTCCTTCACTTAATCTATCAAAATTTCTGTCCATATATTTTAAAAAATTATTATTGTTAAGTTTAACATCTTCATTTATTGATCACTCTTCAATAAATCTAATTCTATTATTTCATTCAATTATAGAAATTCAAATTATTGATTTCATACATTTTGATTCACTTCTATTTGTAAATAAAGATTTAACTTTTTGATCAAACTCATTTACTACTTTTTTATTATGAAGATTACTTTTTGATTCATTTAATTCACTAATGAATTTTTCAACATTTTCATTATTTTTAGAATAAATTGCAACAATAAATTTAATAAGAATTGTTAAAGCAATTTCATACAAATCATAATTCTTTACATTTTCAACAATATAGTTATTGCTATCAAGTAAATTCATATCTTCAGAAGGTATAAAAAACATGTCTCATTTTTTTGATTCATTATTTTTAACAGTACATCTTTTTAGAAAGAAACCATTAATTTTATTTTTATAGAAGATATACTTTCATTGATTTTCTTGAACAAATTTTTTATTTGTATTTATAAATCAAGTTTTTTCAAAAAAAGATTTTATTGATTTACTTATATTTTCAAAATCATAACAATAAAAAACAACATTGAATTGCTTGCTATCAAAATTTTCTCATAAAGCATCAAATGTACTAAAAGATGTTTTTCCAAATTCATTTCAAGCAACAAATGATTTTGTTTTTTCATCAAAATTTAAAAAATAATAGTCTTTAACCTTTGAATAATCAAATTGTTCTCTCTTGAAGAAAGAATAATTTTTTTCATTTTCATCTCACATATTTATAAATTCATTATACTTTTCAGCATTAGAAATATCGTCTATTAAAAATAAAAAGTCAAATAATTTTCTTACTTTTTTAATTTTTTTTAAGTCATTAAAAGATAAAATTTCTTTTTTCAAATATCTATTGTTCATATACTAAAAATTATACCATTTATAATTACAAAATTATTTATGATTTTCTCATTTTTTAAAATTCTTGTTGAACAAGAATTTAGACAATATAATTACTACAAAAAAAGTTGCAATTATAAGTATTAAAAAGAAAACTGATTGTCAACCACCATTGTAGAAATTAGGGTTAGTGTCTCCATAATAAGGGATAATGTTACCATTTAAATTTGTAACAAAACCATAAACACTAAAATTCGTAAAAAATGGAAGAGAGTAAACAAATGCACCATATATAGCTGGCATTAATAATGCATGAACTAAATAACTAATTCCTTTTTCTGTTTTTTGGTTTGATCTTTTTAGTAGTAATACACAAAACAAAATAAATGAAAGCGGATTAATAAAATGAAATCAAATTGATCTTGTAGTATTTTCAGCATCTGCAAATGGTGTGTGATAAAGAGAAATCATAAAGAAAAATGATAAGGAAAATATAATTCCAATAATCGACATATAAGACACCATTGCTAATGTAAAAGAATTATTCTTAAAAAAGAATCTATGTCCAGTAACAACTAGTAGAAACATAAATATAAAAGATCCAATGTTACCTCACTCTGTAAAATATGTAAGGTTATTTAATATTAAAGAGTCAGTAGGAAAATTATTATTTGTTCCTTCATAAACAAATGCAAAGCTAAAGGCGATTACACTTATACAAAATTGCAATGCAACTGAAATTGTATTTTGTATAAGGATTAATTTTTCCTTATCATTGTTTGCTTTGTAAAAACAAAATATTTTAAATGTACTATCACTTGAATATTCATGAGCAATATATTCTTTTAATTTTTTTTCTTGAATTAATTTATATAGGAAATAAAAACCAATTATAAACGAAAATGGCGAAGCAATAATATTTATAATTTTTTTTTTGAAAACATCATTAATGTATAAAAGGTATCCAATGAAAATAGTAATAAATAAGACAACACTTAAACTTACTAAAAATATTGCCCTTTGTTCTTGTGATACAATTGATAAACTTGAATTTATTTCGCTATTTAAATCAGGTGAATTAAAAACAATCACAGAAAAATATATTAATAATATTAGAAATACTAATTGTATTACTGAATAAAAAATCAGTTTTATATTTTTCCTTGTGTTCTCATATTTGTTCATTTTTATTTCATCTCAATATTGACATTCTTTTTTATTATATCTTTTGTTACTTTACTTATTTTTTTATTTGAATTTTTATTTTTCTCAAAAATATATTCCTTAATTTCTTTTAGAATTTTATCATTTTCTATACGTCTAATTCCCTGAATTATTTTCACAATAAAAGAAATATTGTATGATTTATTAATGTGTACTTCTTCTCCAATTATCGATGAAAAAGTTTTGGCTAATTCTTCTGTTTCTATTTTTATTTTTCAATCTATTATTTTTGAATTGTGAGCTAGTGCATTCCTAAACAAAGAAAACTTTTCTAAAAGTTCAATTAGTGCAACGCTTTCTATTTCAAAATTATTATCCTTGTAGATATTTCCATAGTCAAAAAATTTCTCTCTCAAACTGTCTTGCAGATCATCACTAAGTGATTTATAAATTCAAATTAATTCTGAAAATGTTCAAGATGATGATAATGTTTGTAAATGAACTAATGAATACTTTTTTATAGTCGATCATTCTTTTAAATTAGAAACTGAATCATCAACTTTTCTAATTATTTCTTTGTTCTCAAATTCTCTATTATATCTTGTTACATATTCAAATCATTTATTACGACTTGCATATTTTAATAAATATTTTTTAATGTTATTTGAATCTTCATTTTTATATTTTCTAACAATTTCTTTTGGAGTGTAATTACCAAATATTTGTTTTACTGATTTCTCATTAAGTAAGACAACATAAGGACCATCCAAATATTTTTCAAAAGCTTTGCAAAGAATGTGAGTAATTAGTGCATTTAAATGAAGTTCAATACCTTTAAAATATTTTCAAATAATAGAAGATATTGTTCTATCAATGTCAAAAAGGTATCTAATATCATCTGAATAAATCATCTCTGAAAATGTTTTTTTATCTTCTTGATAAAGATCTTCAAATCAGTACCCATTTATTAAGATTTCATAATTGTAATCTTCTAAATATAAAATAAACATATTTTTTGATTCTTCATCAATGAATTTCAAACCCTTATTTTCAAGGTTTTTTATTTGATCTTCAATTGATAAAAATTTATTTATTGATTCCATTTTATTCCTAATAAAAACATAAATAAATTATATAATAAATATATTCTAAATATTATAAGAAAAAAGGTAATTATGAATGATGAAGTAAAAGTTGAAAAACTTAATGCAAAGATAATTAAAAATAATAAATTTAGAAAAGAACATGAACCAGAATTTGCAACTCTTCAAAAATGACCTTTTATAAAACTATTCTTAATTATTGCTATAGTATTCTTATCTTATTTAACTATTTCTATAATGCTAATTACCTTTGGTGTCATTTCTATGCATCAAAGCCTTTGAAGGGGAGATCTATTAAATGGACTTTCAAGCATGCCTTGAGGAATAGTATTATTTGCAATTGGTTTCTTAATGATATTACCAATTTTAAGATATATTAAAACATTAATAAAATTTTTAATAAACCAATACAAATTACAAAAACAAGGAGAATAAAAGATGAAATATAAAAAAATCGAATTAGAAGATAAAGAAATTGAGAAAGCCATCAATAAAGAGTTAGAAAGACAAAATAATCATATTGAACTTATTGCATCAGAAAACTTTGTTTCAAATGAAGTTCTAAAGGCTACTGGATCTATTTTAACAAATAAATATGGTGAAGGTTATCCAGGAAAAAGATATTACGATGGTTGTGAACATGTAGACGTAATTGAAAACATAGCAATAGAAAGATTAAAAAAACTATTTAATGTTAATTTTGCAAACGTTCAACCACATTCAGGATCTAGTGCCAATTCTGCTGCTATTGCTGCATTAATTGAAAAAGGTAAAAAAATATTAGGAATGAAATTAGAAGCTGGCGGACATCTAACTCATGGTTATAGTATAAATTTTTCAGGTTATTTTTATGAAAGCTCATTTTATTCAGTTGATGAAAATGGATGATTAGATTATGAAGAAATTGCAAAAATTGCAAAGGAAGTTAAGCCAGATCTTATTATTTGTGGTGCTTCTGCTTACTCAAGAACAATTGACTTTAAAAAATTCAAAGAAATTGCTGATAGTGTTGGTGCTAAATTATTAGCTGATGTTGCTCATATTGCTGGTTTAATAGTTGCTGGATTACATGTTTCTCCCGTTGGTTATGCAGATGTTATCACATCAACAACTCATAAAACACTAAGAGGGGCAAGAGGTGGAGTCATTATGTGCAATGATCCTACTATTGCTAAGAAAATTGATAAATGAGTTTTTCCTGGATATCAAGGAGGCCCGCTATTTCACTCAATTGCTGGTAAGGCTGTTGCTTTTGGAGAAGCATTAACAAAAGAATTTAATGAGTATCAGAAAGAAATAGTTTTAAATGCAAAGGTGTTTGCTAATTCATTTCAAAAGTTTGGTGTAAAAGTTATATCTGGAGGAACAGATAATCATTTATTTACAATTGATGTAAAAAGTAGTTATGGTATTAATGGTAAAATAGCTAGTGAAACCTTACAAAAGATAAATATAACAGTAAATAAAAACACTATCCCAAATGATAGTGAATCTCCCTTTGTAACAAGTGGTATTAGATTAGGAACTCCTGCAATGACTACAAGAGGTTTTAAAGAAAAAGAATTTATTGAACTTACAAGAATAATTAATGAAGCCTTAAAAAACTATAATAATGAAAAAATATTAAACAGCTTAATAAATGATGTAAGTAATCTTTTAAAAGAATTTAATATATTACAGTAAAAAAAAATAGCCTAAGCTATTTTTTTTTAATCATTATTCGTTAATTTGAACTTTAACTTCTTCTAATTCTGTTTTAATGTTTGATTTATTATTATCAACAACTTGAGTGTTAATAACTATATTATTTCTATATTTGAATAACATAACGTTGATTACAAATGTAGTTATAAATGCTAAAACAAATAAAACAATAAATGTTATTGCTAATGGTATTCATCCTGTAAATGTTGCAATAAATAAATAACCAACAATTGAAACAAGAGACATTAGAAATGAAAAACTCATAATAATTAAAGAAATTATACTAACTAAAGTACATTTCTTTGGATTTGTAAAAAACTGTTTCATATATTTTAAATGCGCCTTTATTTTTTTAAAAAAAATGGCGCACCAGATAGGACTTGAACCCATAACCTTTTGGTCCGAAGCCAAACGCTCTATCCATTGAGCTACTGATGCACATTTTTATTGTAATCTAAAAAATTGTTTTTTTAGAAATTATATACTAATTTCTACCAAATATTAACATTAGTTGTAATATTCTATATACAATTGAAATTAAATTAATTAGTAAGATGAAACCAAAGAAAATACTATATTTTCTTCGTAAATCATCATCATTTGTTAAGAATTTATCCATGTTTTGAATCATTCATAATGAGTATGCTAAGTAACCAATACTTATTAAACCACCAACAATTGTTGAAATTATTAAAACATTAAAGTAACTTCTATTTGAAGTTCCAATCATGAAGAAAGATGACAATGAAATTACTAAACTTCCTATTAAATAAACTATTGCAGAAATAAATAATATTCTACCTAAGTTAATTGCAACTTTTGCATTCATTGATTTAGATATTATAAATGTTCCCAAAAAAATGAACCCTGTCATTCCAAAAGCAATCATGATTTGTTCCATGTTAAGTGCTAAGAATATACTACCAAATCCTATACCATTTGAAATACAATATATTGAAACGACTGAAAACATAAATAAGTTTGATGCTTTTTCAACTCTAAATTGTCAAACAATTGATAATATTAAACTAACAAAAACAAGTGGTCCGCCAAAATAATATAAAGTATTACCACTAATTGAGTTTTCTCTTAATAATCATGCAGATAAGAAACCAATAAGAGCAGTGAAAACAAAACCAATACCTGCAACAAAAAGTGCATTTGATAACATTGAAACTTGTCTTTTTGAATAAAGCTTAACTCTTGCTCTTTCAATGTTTGTTGTTTGATAATTCCCCATAATAAACCTCTAATAGATTTAATTTTACCTTAAAATTCAATTTCTTTTTTAAAAAATTTTATTTAAAATATCTAAATTTAAATATATAATTAATAAAATAATAAATTAATTATTAAGGAACAAAATGAAAAAAAGAAATTTTAAAAATAATCTGAAATATATCCTAATTGGTATCGGTGGAGTTTTGCCTCTAACTGCTATCCCTTTTTTAGGTTTATTTCCTCATCACAACAATGCTCTTGTTAACACAGTTAACACAAAAGCTTTAAATACAGATATTTCTGTTTCACCTTATAATGACGATTTAGCAGCAACAGCAAAACCTGAATTTCAAAATGCAATTTATCAAGATGCATTTGAAAAAGCTACATATGATCCAGATAGTATATTAGTTTATTCTATTTATTGATTTGGTGTGTTTCATAGATTTGGATTGGTTTCTCATATACTTTCTGTATTAGAAATAAACCCAAATCAAAAAATATATGTAATGGAAACTTCAAAGAAAAATGATTACTCACCATTACTTGCATCAAACCCTGATGGAACTAGAAAATATCCAAATGTAAAAATAGTTGAATCAGCACCAGGTTTTGATAGCACTGATGGTGTTTGATTATTATCTAATAGATTTATTACGCCAATTGACTTTTTTAAAGATATATATAAAGAAAATCCAGACGCTAAAATTCATGGATATTTTGCTGATTTCACAATTTTAGAAGTAATGAAAAATTTCTTTAATGGTTCAAATCTACCGATATTAAAAAAGAATATACATGACTACTGAGGAATGTTTAATAAATTTGATTCATTAAGCATTTTTGCTGATGGAACAGGTTCTGTAGATTTTTTTAACACAACTTTTTATGACTACCTTCTTAAGGCTGGTATTGGTGAATATACAGAAATGGCTAGTAATACACCAGGTACTACAAAATTTGAGTACAAAGAAGCTGCAAACTTTAGAAAGCAATTTTTAGAAAGTCAAAACAAGGGAGAAGATTTCGCTCATAAATTTTTAGAAAAAAATAATGCAATCATGTATGTTGCATCTCTAATTACTACAAAAGATTTTAATAATGATAATGTATATCCTATGAAGGATGCTAGTGGTAACCCAGTACAATATAAAGATTCTAAATTTTTTCTTCCAACAACTGAATTTATAAGAGATGTTAATAGAACAGGTTCTACTTTTTTAAAAACTTCAAATAATGAATTTTTTAATCCATATAATTCATATGAAGCTGACCTTATAGAATCATTCAAAAAGCTTCCAATAGATAAATTTGAAGAATTAACAAAAATTTTAAAAGCAAAAGATGTTTTTGAAGATAAAGATCTTGAATTTCAAATGGAAAACAAAATCAACGTTGTTTATTCTGGTACACTTTTAAATAATAGTACTGTATCTCCTAGTGCTGAAAAAGCTACTAGAAAGTCAG
Source organism: uncultured Mycoplasmataceae bacterium (assembly GCA_947041945.1). GTDB lineage: Bacteria > Bacillota_I > Bacilli_A > Mycoplasmatales > Mycoplasmoidaceae > CAMREV01. The sequence goes on from CAMREV010000001.1 coordinate 41,293, forward strand.
AGATTGACAATCTAAGAGCAATTAAAATTCTAGTTGAAAGAGATAACCCAGGAAAAAAAGTTCAAATTATTTACAAAGGTCACCCAAGAGATTATACAATAGCAGCGATTCAAGGTGCTTTTAAACAAATAATAGATGAATATAAGTTAACTGATGTTCCAGAAATATTAGTAGTAGATCCAACTATTCCTTATGAATTATACTTATTTAGTGGTTTATTTGATCCAAACCCAACAACTGGTAAGGAAGTAAAACTTTACTCAACTTATTCAACAATTATATGATTCTTATTTGCAGCTGGTAGAGGTGATGATATTATCAAAATTGCTATAAGTGAAAACACATTTACTAACTCAAAATATATTGAAAATATTTATGGTTTGAATTCAAGAATATTTAACACTGTTGGCGGTCCCGGAGGAAACGACAAAATTACTACTACAGAAAAACTTTTAGCTGAAGCAGGAATTAAATAAAAATGAACAAAGTTAATGTTGTAATTGAGATTCCAAAAGATTCAAAAATAAAATACGAATATGATAGAAGAACAAAACAAATAGTTGTTGATAGGATCTTATATGGTTCTAGTTCTTATCCTCTAAACTATGGTTTCATAAGAGAAGCCTTAGATTGAGATGGAGATGAATTAGATGCACTAATTATTTCAGATCAAACATTTATTCCAGGTTGTGTTGTTCCTACAAGAATTATTGGTGCAATGGAAATGATTGATGGCGGAGAAACTGATACAAAGTTAATCACAGTTATTGATTGTGATCCAAGATATAAACACATCAATAAGCTAGAAGATCTTTCAAAACATACTCTACTTGAAATAAGAGATTTCTTTGAGAATTATAAAAATCTTCAAGATAAGACAGTTGAAATAAAAGGATATAATTCAATCGAATGAGCAATGCAAGAATATAATGAATGTGTTGAACTAATGAATAAATACAAAGATCTTCCAAAAGCAGATTTTGTTAAAAAAATGATGATTGAACACCCAGAAAAATATAAATAGGATTAAACATGTCAAAAAAAATTAAAATTGAAATAAATAAAAGTCTATATGATAGTCTATTAGATAGATACGAAAAAGAAAAACTATCTCTTGTTGCTATTAATGTTAATGATGTTCAAGAGTTTATTGAATATATTTTAAAAAACTTTGATGCTAGTTCAAAGCAATTTGAAAATCTAACAGATCAACAAAAAAACGCTTTCTCTAACATGGATATAAATAATATTGATTTAAATGATTTAGTAAAAACTTTAACTGACTCTTTAGGTGGAGACAAACAAGAAGAACCTAAAAAGGAAACTAAAAAGTCTACCAACTCAAAAAATTAAAAAGACTCAATAAAAATAAATAATAAATATATATACAAATATTAAAAGTTTGCTATATATATTTATATTTATTTTCATATAATAAAGAAAAAGATGTCTTAAGCGGAGAAATAAAAAATGATAAATGTTTATAGTGAAATTGGAAAATTAAAAAAAGTGCTTGTTCACACTCCCGGAAAAGAAGTTGCGAACGTTAGTCCACAAAGATTAGATGAATTATTACTTTCTGCTTTAATAGAACCAGAAAGTGCTAAAGAAGAACATGAAAGATATATTAATATCTTAAAAGATAATGATGTTGAAGTAGTTCAATTAGTAGATTTATTAGTAGAAACTTTTGAATCATGTAATAAAAAGCAAAAAGAAGAATTCATTTGAAAATGAATAAGTGAATCAAAACCAGAAATTAAAAATGAAAAAATACAAGCTAAAGTTTTTAAATTCATTAACTCTTTGAAAACAGTTAATGAATTAATTTTAAAAATGATGCATGGTATTTTTTATGAAGAGATTAAGGAAAAATCAAAAATTGATTTTGTTGTTGATCCAATGCCAAATTTATATTTTACAAGAGATCCATTTGCTTCAATTGGAAATGGTGTAAGTATTAACAAAATGAAATATGATACAAGAAGAAGAGAAACAATTTTTTCTGAATTCATTTTCACATACCATCCAGTTTATAAAGACACTCCAAAATATTACAATAGAAATGCTTCTGGAACAATTGAAGGTGGAGACATATTCATTTACAATTCTGAAACATTAGTAATTGGTTTATCAGAAAGAACATCAAAAAAAGCAATTATTCAAATAGCAAAAAATATTAAAAAAAATAAGGAATGTAAATTCAAATACATCTATGTAGTTAATGTTCCAAAAGCAAAAGATTTAATGCATTTAGATACATGACTAACAATGATCGATTACGATAAATTTATTTATTCTCCAAACATTAATTCAAGTATTAAATTCTATAAAATAGATTTAAAAAAACCTGATGAAATGGTGCATCTAAAAATAACATTAGAAGCTTTCTTAAAAAGAATAACAAAAAGAAAACCAATTTTAATTCCTGTTGCTGGTAAAAATGCAAAACAATTAGACATTGATATTGAAACTCACTTTGATGCAACAAATTATTTAGTTATTGAACCAGGCGTGATAGTTGGTTATAGTAGAAACATAAAAACTGAAGAAGCTTTAAAAAAAGCAGGCGTTAAAGTTTTATCATTTAAAGGAAATCAATTATCTCTTGGCATGGGATCTGCAAGGTGTATGTCTATGCCATTAAAAAGAAATGATATTTAATAAAAATATAGGAGAAAAAATATGCCATTAAATTTAAAAGGAAGAAGTTTAGATTCACTTCTAAACTTCACAACAAAAGAAGTTCATTACTTAATAGACTTAAGTATTGATTTAAAAAAATCTAAACAACAAGGATTACACATTGGGAATAGACCTCTTGTTGGAAAAAATATTGCAATATTATTCCAAAAAGATTCTACAAGAACAAGATGTTCATTTGAAGTTGCAGCTGCTGATTTAGGAGCTAGCGTTACTTACATTGGTCCTCAAGGTTCAAACTTTGGAAAAAAAGAATCTATCGAAGATACTGCAAAAGTATTAGGTAGATATTATGATGGACTAGAATTTAGAGGATTCCTACAATCTGATGTTGATGCATTAGTTAAATATTCAGGTGTTCCAATCTGAAATGGATTAACAGATGCTGAACATCCAACTCAAATAATTGCTGACTTTATGACAATGAAAGAAAAATTTGGAAATTTAAAAAATAGAAAAATGGTTTTCATTGGAGACATCAAAAATAACATGGGAATATCATGTATGATTGGTGCTGCATTTATGGGTATGAACATAACTTTATGTGCTCCAAAAGAATATCATAAAGAAGTTGATAAAAACTACATTAAAAAATGTGAGGAACTTTTCAAAATCAATGGTGGTTCTTTATCATTTTCTGATGACAAAATTAAAGCTGCAAAAGATGCAGACGTTATTTATACTGACGTGTGAGTTTCATTAGGAGAAGATTTCTCATTATTTGAAAAAAGAATTGGTGATTTAAGAAATTTCCAAGTATGTGAAAAAATGATGAAAGCAGCAAATGAAGATGCAATATTCTTACATTGTCTACCTGCATTCCATGATAAAAACACTCAATTTTCAAAAGAAATAGCAGAAAAATTTGGTAAGAAATTTCCTGAAGTAAAAGATGGTGCAATGGAAGTAACTGATAAAGTATTTCAATCAAGACAAAACCATGCTTTTGATCAAGCAGAAAATAGATTACATTCTATTAAAGCAATAATCTTAACTACAATTGGATACTAAGATGTCTAAGATAGTTATAGCTCTTGGTGGTAATGCTCTTGGAAACAATCCAGAAGAACAAAAAAAATTAATTGAAATACCTGCTAAAAAAATTGCTTCATTAATTAAAAATAATCACAAAGTAATTGTTGGACATGGAAATGGCCCACAAGTAGGAATGATTTTTAATTCATTTGTAGATGCAAGAAAAAGCAATCCAAATAATGTATTAGTTCCTTTCCCAGAAGCTGGTGGAATGAGCCAAGGATACATTGGATATCATATGATTACTGCAATCACTAATGAATTAAAGAAAGTAAATATAAAAAAAGATGTACTTTATTTTTTAACTCAAACAATTGTTGATGCAAATGATGCTGGATTTAAAAATCCTACAAAACCTGTTGGACCATTTTATAGTTCAAAAGAAGAAGCAGAAAAAAACAATCCGAATAGTACAATTGTTGAAGACTCTGGAAGAGGATTTAGAAAAGTTGTAGCTAGTCCAAAACCAATTGATTTTATTGGAATGGAAACTATTAAAAAAGTTGTTGATTTAGAATCTGTTGTCATATTTGGTGGTGGAGGAGGAATCCCTACCATTATTGAAAATAATATGTTTAAAGGTGTTGACGGTGTAATTGATAAAGACTTTGCTCTTTGTGAAATTGCTAATAAAGTTGATGCTGATATATTTGTTATTTTAACAGCAGTTGATAATATTTGTATCAACTTCAACAAACCTAATCAAGAAAAACTTTCAAAAGTAAATGTATCTGAACTAGAAAAATATTGTTCAGAAAATCAATTTGCTCCTGGAAGTATGCTCCCTAAAGTTGAAGCTGCAATTAAGTTTGTTAAAGGTCACAATAATAGAAGTGCAATTATTGCTTCATTAGATAAAATGGAAGAAGCATTAAATGGTCAATCAGGAACATTAATCACTAACTTATAAGCAAATATTAATTTTTTAATATGTTATACTAAAAACAAATAAAAAATGAATAATAAAATTAAAGGAAATTTATGAAAAAAGTAAAAGGCAAGTCTCAAAAATTTGATTCTGTAAAAGAACCAACTATGCAGCCTATATCTGAAGCTTCAACATCTAAAAAAATATCATTCTTCTCTGCAATGATGGTTGTTGTTGGATCATCTGTAGGTGCTGGAATATTTCTAAGATCTGCTTCTGTCCTTGAGCACGCTCAAGGAAGTTTACCACTAGCAATTTTAAGTTGACTTGTTGCATCATTTGCAGTTATTGCAATGGCATTGAGTTTAATTGAAATTGCGAGTGCAAGAAACGATAATTTATCATTAATTGGATGATGTAAAACTTTCAATAGTAGAATAATGTACAAAGCATCAAAAAACTTTATGTTTTACATTTATTTACCACTTACCTACTTCTTTATGCCCATGTATGTATTAATACAATTACAAGATGGAATTGGTGTTTGAACACATACAACTATTGCTTCAGATGGCGTGGTAAGTCTAGGTTCTTTTACATTTGGAACAAATGTTGATTGATTAATATGAGGTGCGATTTCAATAGTAATTAGTATTTACTTTATCATGTCAGCAGGATTATCTTCAAAAGTGGGTAATATTCAAAACTTATTAATTAGTTTTGTTAAATTTATACCATTATTAATTGCTGCATTTATTGGTTATGCTTTTGTTGCAATGAATGGAACTGGAGGAATAGAAACAGCACCAGGTGTTCCTGTTCCACCTGAAATAGGGGCTACTCCTGTTAATCCATTCTATGATCCAACAAGATTCTCAACATTCAACCCAGGTTTTGGAATGTTCTTAGCTATTTCAGGAATCTTCTTTGCATATGATGGATTCTATGTAACTGCTGGATTACAAACTGAAATGAAAGAACCTCAAAAAACTCCTAAGGCCATTTTATTTGGATTAATAATTGTTACTGTAATTTATTTAGCAATTGCAATTTCAATGTCATTAAATGGTACTGGTAGTTTCTATGGATTTGGTGAATGATTAGTTGGAGAAAACTTAGGCTGATTATTTGGAATAATTAATATATTAATTTCAATTGGTATTTTAGGAATCATTAATGGATTCTCATTATGAGCTCCAAGATTTGTAGAAGATTTAATAAAAGAAAATGAATTACCATTTTCAAATAAATATGTTAATAAATTAAATGCTAACAAACCAATAGTTGGTATTAAATATACATTATTTGCAAGTATTCCAATTATGGTATTATTTACAATAATTGGAGCCCTAGCATTTGAAAATACAGGAAATTATCCTGACTATGGTTCTGGTATGGCTTCACTATATAGTTTCTGTGATATAGTTGCTAACTGAACTGCTGTGTTTGCATTTGCATTTATTACTGCTGCAATTTATGGTGGAATTAGAAATAGAAAAACACAAAAAATTGAAACACAAAAATATAAAAACTTTATGCCTTATGCTATAACAGCTGTTGGTATAATGTCAGTAACGTTATTCATTACTGTATTAAATCCAATAATAGATTTAATGTTAATCTATGTCCCTAATGCAAACATATCGCAAGAAGGACTACTTGGTAGAATAATGCTTGTTATTGTTTTAATCTTATTTATTGCTATCATGTTTGTTCCAACAATCATTGAAGATAAAATTAATGAAAAAAGATCAGGCAAAAAAACAACTTTAGACTTACAAGAAAATCTAGAATAATAATTTTCAAAAATTAAAAACTAAAAAACAATTCGTTTTTTAGTTTTTTTTATTTGTGCAAAAAAAAGTAGTAAAATTATAGGGTAATCTAAAAGGAAATTTATGAGAAAAAAACTAATTATCGGAAATTGAAAAATGAACAAAACTAAAAGTGAAATTTTAAGTTTTGTAAAAGATTTTCAAAATGAAATAAAAAATTTAAATTTAAATTGTGACTATGGAATTGCTCCATCTTCAATATATTTAGACTTTACAAAGGAAGCATTTAAAGATAATAATAAAATTATTATTTCTGCTCAAGATGCACACTTTGAAGAAAAAGGAGCTTTTACTGGATCTAACTCTTGATCACAGATAAAAGATATTGGAATCAAATATTCAATTATTGGACACTCTGAAAGAAGAGAAATGTTTGGAGATAATAATACTGTTGTTAATAAAAAAACATCTAAATTATTAGAAGAAAAAATTGTCCCAATTCTTTGTGTTGGTGAATCTTTAGAAGATAGAGAATCTGGTAAAGCAAATGATTTTGTTACCAAACAACTTGAAATGGCTTTAATTGGAATTAAAGAAAATGAAATTAAAGATTTAGTAATTGCATATGAACCAATTTGAGCTATTGGTACTGGTAAAAGCGCAACTTCACAAGATGCTGAAGATATGTGTGCTGAAATAAGAAATAAAATAAAATGTTTATATGGTGAAGAAATTGCAAATAAAATAATTATTTTATATGGTGGATCAGTTAATGAAAAAAATGGTAAAGAATATTTATCACAAAATAACATTGATGGAGCCCTAGTTGGCGGAGCATCATTAGATGCAAAACTATTTGTTAGATTATTAAAAGTAGTTGCATAATGAAAAAACCAGTTTTATTAGCAATCTTAGATGGTTATGGTATTGCACCTGCTTCAAAGATGAATGCAATTTCACTTGCTAACACACCTACTTTAGATAAACTATTAAGTGGAGAATATCCTTATGTTGAACTAGAAGCTTCTGGTATGGCAGTTGGTCTTCCTGAAGGTCAAATCGGTAACTCAGAAGTTGGACATTTAAACATTGGTGCAGGAAGAACAGTTTATACTGGACTTTCTTTAATCAATAAAGATGTAAAGGATGATAACTTAAAAAACAATGAAGGATTAAAACTTGCAATTAAACATGCAAAGGATAATAACTCTAAATTTCATATTATGGGATTAATGTCTCCTGGTGGAGTTCATTCTCATGAAGAACACATCTTTGCTTTAATGAAAATTGCTAGTTGAAATGGATTACAACCTGTAGTTCACTTATTCACAGATGGTAGAGACGTTCCGCCTAGATGAATTAAAAACAGTATTGATAAACTTAATATTGTTTTAAAAGAAACTAATGGAATTATTGGATCTATTTCTGGAAGATATTATGCAATGGATCGTGATAAAAGATGAGATAGAGTTCAAACTGCTTACGATGTTTTAATTGGTAATACAGATAAAACCTTTACAGATATCTATAAATATATAGATGAACAATATTCTGCAAATATTAATGATGAGTTTTTTACTCCCACAATAAATGTTGATATTGAAAAAGCAAAAATTAATGATAACGATTCAATTATCTTTGCAAATTTTAGACCAGATAGAGCAAGAGAATTATCTCATTTAATAATTGGTTCTAAATATTATGATTATGTGAATGAAAATAAAAAGAAAAATTTATTTTTTGTAACAATGATGAAGTATGAAGGAATTGAACCAAGTTTTGTATTATTTCCTCCAACAAAAATTACAAATACAATTGGAGAAGTAGTTTCAAAAAATGGTTTATCTCAATTAAGAATTGCTGAAACTGAAAAATATGCACATGTTACATTCTTTATGGATGGCGGAATTGAAATTGATTTTCCAAAAGAAGATAAGATTTTAATTGATTCTCCAAAAGTAAATACATATGATGAAGCATATAAAATGTCTGCTGAAGGTATTACAAAAAAACTATTAGAAGTAATGGGCAATTATGATTTAATAATTTTAAACTTTGCAAACCCTGATATGCTAGGACATACAGGAAACATTGAGAAAACAATTTTATCAATTGAATTTATTGATTCTCAAATTAAAATAATTTGAGATAAAATAAATGAACTTCACGGAACAATGTTTTTAACTTCAGATCATGGTAATGCTGAATCTATGTTAGATGAAAAAGGCAATATTGTTACTGCACATACAACAAATTTAGTACCTTTCGTTTGTACAGATAAAAATATTTTGCTTAAAAAAAGTGGAAATTTGTCAAATATTGCAAGTACTATATTACAATATATAATGTTAGACATACCAAAAGAAATGACATCAAGTTCATTATTGGTTAGTAAATAAATAATTTTAGAAAAAAAAGAGGAATAAAAAATGGGTAAATTTCATATAAAAGATATCTCTGCTTATGAAGTATTAGATTCAAGAGGATATCCAACTGTAGCTTGTGATGTTACATTAAGTAAAGGAATCACAGCTAAAGCTATGGTTCCATCTGGAGCATCAACTGGTGAAAGAGAAGCTGTTGAATTAAGAGATGGCGAAAAAAATAGATATAATGGTAAAGGTGTTTTAAAAGCAATTAGCAATGTTAATGATATTATTGCACCAGCATTAATTGGTAAAGATTCAAGAAAACAATCAATGATTGATGAAATCATGATTGAATTAGATGGAACTGATAACAAAGCAAAATTAGGTGCAAACGCAATTTTAGCTGTTTCTTTAGCTGTTGCTAAAGCTGCTGCTAAAGCTAGCAAAAAACCTTTATATAGATATATTTCTGAAGACATTCTTCAAGAACAAAAAGATAAGTATATAATGCCTGTTCCAATGTTAAATGTAATTAACGGTGGAGCTCATGCAGATAATACAATTGACTTCCAAGAATTTATGTTTATGCCAGTTGGTGCTAAAACTTTAAATCAAGCTTGTCAAATAGCTTCTGAATGTTTCCATGCATTACAAAAAATATTATCAGAAAAAAAATTCGATACTAATAAAGGTGATGAAGGTGGATTCGCTCCAAGATTAAAAGATGCAAACCAAGCTTTAACATTAATGATGGAAGCAATTAAAAAAGCAGGATATACTGCTGGTGTTAATAAAGGTGTTGCAATTGCACTTGACCCTGCTGTTTCTGAATTATATGATTCTAAATCAAGAACATATGTATTTGAAAAAGCAATCAAAGCAAAAATCTTAAGTAAAGAAAAAGGAACTTTTACTTCTGCTAAAATGGTTCAATACTGAGAAGCATTAGTTAAAAAATTCCCAATTATCTCTATTGAAGATGCATTAGCTGAAAAAGACTGAGATGGATTTGTTGAATTAAACAAAAAAATTGGTAAAACTGTTCAAATAGTTGGTGATGACTTATATTGTACAAACCCAAAAATTTTAGAAGTTGGGATTGAGAAAAAAGCTACAAACTCTATTTTAATTAAATTAAACCAAATTGGTACTTTAACTGAAACTATTGAAGCAATCAAAATGGCTCAAAATAATGGTTGAAGTGCAATTGTATCTCATAGATCAGGTGAAACTGAAGATACTACAATTGCTGACTTAGCTGTTGCATTAGGTACTGGTCAAATTAAAACTGGTTCAATGTCAAGATCTGAAAGAATTGCAAAATACAACAGATTAATTGAAATTGAAAGAGAATTAGGCGACATGGCTGTTTATAAAGGTGAAAAAACTTTTACAAACCTAGGTAGATAATTTTTTAAAAAATATGATTGATAAAATCATATTTTTTTTATATTAAATATATAATATTAAAGATATTAGTTGTTGAAGGAAATATGAAAAAAATAAAATTGTTTGAAGCGTTTGCTGGAATTGGCTCACAATATAAAGCTTTAAAAAATATTTCTAAAGATAAAAAATGAGACATTGAAGTTGTAGGAATAGTTGAATGATATGTTGATGCTATTATTGCTTACTTAGCAATTCACCATAATCTTAAACACATTAAAAAAGACAAAACAACAATTAACTCACTTAGTTTAAATTCAAAAGACTTAATAACTGAAAGACAATTTAATAATTTACAAAATACTGAAAAAGCATTCTTTATTAATAAATCAAAAGAACTATGTAATAACTTATTTGATATTACTAAAGTAACTTATAAAGAAATGCCAAAAGATATTGACATCTTTACTTATTCATTCCCTTGTCAAGATTTATCTCAACAAGGAAAACAAAGAGGAATGACCAAAGATACTAGAAGTGGATTATTATTTCAAATTGATCGTATTCTTTCAGAAATGAAGAAAAACTACTCAATAAATGACTTACCTAAGTATTTACTATTAGAAAATGTTACAAATATTGTTTCTAAGAGGCATTTAAGCGCATATAACAAGTGATTAGATAAATTACATAGATTAGGTTACGAATCTAAAACTTATGTCTTAAACTCAAGGAATTTTGGTTCTCCTCAAAATAGAGTAAGAACATTTTGTATTTCAGTTAGAAAAGACTTTAAAGAAAAAGTTAATTTTAGTTTTCCTGAATTTGAAAATATAGACAAAAAGAATAAAAAAATTAAATCTATTTTAGAAAAAGAAGTAGATGAAAAGTATTATATGAATAATTTAATGACCTATTCAAAAACTGATGAAAAAAAATCAAAAAATGGATTAATAAAATGTTATTTAAAAAACTACACTAATTTTAATAGTGAAGCATATTTATATAGTATTGAAGGTAAGGGCCCAACATTAACTGCTTCTGGTGCAAACAGTAGAATTAAAATATGAATTAACAACAGAATAAGAAGACTAACACCATTGGAAGCTTATTTGTATATGGGATTTAAAAAACAAGATTTTAATAATGTAAATAGATTAGAAATTTTAAATGAAAGACAAATGGTTTTCACTGCAGGAAATTCTATTTCGATTGAAGCATTAGAAGGAATATTTAATTCTTTTAAGTTTTAGAATAAAAGGTGATTTTAATTAAAGGAATTTAATGGTTATGTTATTATTATTTTATAATGTTAAATTAAAAGATAATGATCATTTTTAAAAATGATCAATATTGTTAAAAAGAACTATAGAAGATTTATATTAATTTAATAAATTAAATTTTTTGAATAACAAAATATTATAAAGTTAATTAAATCTATAAAAAAAGAAAAAAGAAGATTAGAAATATGTTTGAAAAATTTAAATCCGATAATCCAAACTTTATTCTTTCTGAAGATCAATCAAAAAAGTTAAATGATGGCAAAGTTATATATTTGTTTGGAAAAAACGGAAGCGGTAAAACAACTTTGTCAAGGGAAATAGAATCTTATTTTTATAAAGAAGTAGAATTATTTATTTTTAATGAAGACTATATAAGTAAAAACTTATATGTTCAAGATCTTAATTCATTAAAATCAGAAGTGAAACAACTTCCATCCACAAAAGAAAATACTTTCAAAATATTTTTTGGAAAAGAGTTAATCAATTTAAAAGATAAATTAGATAAAAAGATAGATTATTTTAAGCAACTAAAAGATCAATTTAATTCTCATAAAATTAAACCAAAATACATGTATGAATTAAAAGAAGTTAATTTAGAAGGTAATGTTGATTTAAAAAGTTGAAATGATTTAAAAATAAATGATAAAAATATTATTAAAAATATGAAAAACTTTAACGATATGGACAAAATAAAAAAAGAATTTGATAGTAAATTTAGTTCAATTAAGAATTATAAAGATCAATTTGATTTTTATAAAGAAATAAATGATTTAAAAAAATGTATCAAGGATCAAAATAAAAATATATTGCAAATAAATTCACTATATAAAGAAAAGATTAAAAATCAAGTAATAATTGATTTCCATGAAAATTCAAAAAATTATTTTGAAAAAGACACTATAGAATTTTTAGAAAAAGAATATCATTTATCTGATTTAGAAAAATATTTAGAAAAATGAAAAACAAATAAAAATGAAAAAATTGAATTGTTTGCAAAAAATAATAAAAAAATTTCAAATAAAATAATTAATATTGAAAAAAACAATCTTTTTGATAATTTGTTAGATGAAAAAAATAAAAATTTTATTATGGAAACTAAAAAAAGAAACAGTATCAAAATAGATACTTATAGTAATGAAAATGCTATTTTTGAATTGGAAGAAGAAATTATTATTCATGGAAAAAAAGAAATAAAAAATTCTTTCGGAGCGTGACTAGAGGAAAATAAATGGTATCTTATAGATGACTGTGAAAATTTAAATGATTTATTTAATAAAATAATAAAATATGACAAAAATATTAAGCTCATTAAGAAAGAAATAACAGAAAAAACTAATGATTTAGGAAAATCATTTATTGAAAAATTAAATAATCATATTAAAACATTATCAAATGAAAACTTTAATATTTTATTTGAGTTAGAAAGTGTTTCAAATAGAAGTATGATTAAACTATATTTTAATAATAATAGAAATTTCAATAGTCTTTCTGCTGGTGAAAAGTCAATAATTTCTTTTGCGTATTTTTTAACTGATTTAGAGAATAATTTAATAAAAATTAAAAAACCTTTTATTGTTTTTATTGATGATCCATTTGATTCAAATGATCATTACAAATATGATAATTTTAGCAAGATAAAATTTGAAAATATGGGACTTTCAGATTTTATAAAAAAAGTTTCTTTAGAAAATAAAGTTAAATCAAAATTAATAATTACCACTCATAATATTCACATTTTAATGTCATTTATTAGAAGTTTACGTAGCGAACATAATGAAGATTTTTTTATACAACAAAATGATTTAACAAAAAGCAATATTTTTGTCAAAGAAATAGTTAATCATTCAAACAAGATTAATATAAATGACATTGATATAAAGCTTTTTTTTCCAATAGAAAAAAATATAACAGAATTTTTAAAAACCGCAATTGAAAAATTTATGAAAATAGAAAAATATAATGATATTGAAATTCAAATTTTTAAATTAATTTTATGTTTATTAATTAAAATATACGATTCATCTGAATCAGAATTGAGAGCTAAATATAAATCATATATTAAAGAACACTCTCCTAAATGAAATGTAAAAGAAGAAAAAGTAATAAAAATAAGAGATATACCGATTAGTTTTAAAGAAATTAATAAACAAAATATAAAGATTTTTTTGGATAAATATTCAGAAAAAAAAGAATATAGCAATGACATTGTTATTTATTTGAATTTTATAAAAACAAAATATGAAAAAATTTTTTTGACTGAAGATCAAGAACAAATTAAAAGAATGAGACATAAAATATTTACATCAACATTATTCAATGATATATTAGAAGAATAATAATATATAGGTAAGTATTTGGTCCTTAAATTATCTATTTTCTTGATAATAAATATAGTATTTATCTAGTTTGTGATTCCTATTAGAAATATATGATTAAATTAATAGTTTATTATTTATTTTTTTATGTTAAATTTATATATGTATATTAATATGACTACTACTGTGTTATAAATCATTTGGTTTATTACTGTGTAATAGTGGAAGAAAAGGAAATTATGGCAATAAGTAAAGCTACAAAAGAAAAAATCATCCAAGAAGTTGGTGGAAGTAAAGAAAATACTGGAATGACTGAAGTTCAAATCACTATTTTAACAGCTGAAATTAAATCTTTAACTGATCATATGATTTTAAATAAGAAAGATAACATCTCTAAAAGAGGGTTACAAAAAAAAGTTTCTAAAAGAAAATCTTTATTAACTTATTTAAAAAGAAAAGACATTGAAAGATATAGAAATATTCTTAAAACTTTAGGTTTAAGAGGTAACTAAAAAATAAGAAACATTTTGTTTCTTATTTTTTTATTTCTTTTAATAATAAAAAAGATTCTTTTTTATTAGAAAGAAACTTAGTAAATAACATAAACCAAGATACAATATTTTGCTAAGAACAGTTACAACTATCCAAATATAGTTGTAACTGATAAAAAATCTAAGAGTTATTTACAAAAGAAATTTTGTTAAATAAAAGTAGTATTTTGCCATTTCCAAATAAATGAAAAAAATTAATTTATAATTACTAATATGGAAAATAAAAGAAAAAAAATTAACAACCATTTTATTCAAAAGGCTTTTGCGAAAAATTTTTCTAATAACGGATTATTGAAATATACATATTACAAACCGAATTCAAAAGTTGAGGATGAAAAAACTTTTAATGTTAATGAAATAGATACTAGTAAGCACCCTATTGTAAAAAAAAAATTTTATTCTAGGGAAATTGAAGATGAAATGAATGAAATAGAAAATGATGGAATAAAAGTAATAAAAAAAATTGCTTATTATTCAAACAATAATATTGATAATAAAATTTCTTTAAACGGAAAAGAACTTTATCATTTAAAATTCTACTTTTTACTTAGCAATATAAGGACTAATAAAATCAGAGAATTTATTTCCAATTTAAATGGAGATCATATATTTATTGATGCAGTTAAAAAAGATAAAAGAAGTGTAAAAGATATTCAAGAAAGTCAAATAAAAACAATTATTGATGAATACAAAAGATATAAGAAAAAAGAATTATTATTATCAACAAAATTTTTTGATAGATATTGAGAAAGTGAAAATCATTCATCATATGCTTTGAAAGATTGTACTCCTGAAAAAATTGTATTGTTTACTGCTTATAATATAATGAAATCAAGATTGCATATTTTTAAATTTAATAAAAATAAATTATTTCTTCATGATGGGATTGCGTTTTCCTATAATCATTCATGTGGTGGGATTATTACATTTATGCCCATTTCCCCAAATATTGGAATTATGTTTTATTTAGATCCTCCAATTACAATAAAATCATCAAAATGAGATTTTTTCAAAATTGATATTTTAGAAAAAAAAAGTAGTATTATTTATGTTAATGAATATCAAATACAGCAAGAAAAAAGAAAATTTATTAGTGAAAAAAAACTTAATGATTCACAATTTGAAAAAGATCGATTAGATAGATATTTCTTTTTATTGATAGCTAGCAACTTTTTTCATGATGATGACAAACACACAAATGATATTTTAGAAGAAAGTGAAGAAGTTCAAGATATTTGTAATGCTATTGCCTTAATACAAAATAAAGATAGTTTTATAATATATCAAAAAAAAGAACATATTAAAGATGCTGAAATTAAGATGAAAAAAATTAATATATTATGAGGCTAGAATAATCAAGATAATAAAAAATAAGTAGCATAAGTTTTCAAACAATATAAAAAAGTTACTATTTATAATTAGGGCGACATATAAAATTATGTGCTTTCTTTTATTATCATTTATGTTAAGATTAAAATCTTTATTAACTTATTTAAAAAGAAAAGACATTGAAAGATATAGAAGTATCATTAAAACTTTAGGTTTAAGAGGTAACTAAAAAATAAGAAACATTTTGTTTTTTATTTTTTTTTATTAAATTATTAAAAATATTTTTTAATTTTTATTTAATATAATTAATTAAATAAATACTTTGAAAATCAATGAGTTAATATGGATTCTAATAGAAAAAATTTACTTGAGAAAATAAAGAACTTACCAGAAACTCCAGGATGCTATCTTTGAAAGAATAATGTTGGTGATGTTATCTATGTTGGTAAGGCTAAAAACTTATTAGATCGAGTTAGTCAATACATGAATAACAAATCATTAGATTCTAAAACTCAAATTTTAGTATCTAAGATTTGAGATGTTGATTACATCTCTGTTGATAATGAAAATGATTCTTTTTTACTTGAAAGAAATCTAATTAATAAATATAAACCAAGATATAATATCTTATTAAGAACAGGTGGTAATTATCCTTATATTGTTGTAACAGATGAAAAACACCCAAGAATAATATATACTCGTAATCCTGATAAAATCAGAGGTAAAAAATATGGACCATTTGCAAATTCAAAAATGAATAAATATGAATTATTTATTATTTTAAATAGAATGTTTCCATTAAGAAAATGTAGTAAGTTACCAAAGAATAAATGTATCTTTTATGATATTGGTCAATGTGCTGCTCCATGTATCAATAAAATTGAACCTGGATTTTATGAAGAGATTGAAAAGAAAATAGATTCATTATTTAAAGGTAAAATAAATGACTTTAAAAAAGAACTAAAAGAAAAAGAAATCCACTATAGTGATAAATTAGAATTTGAAACAGCAATGAGTTATTTAGAAATTACAAAAGCACTTGATTTTATCATTCAAAACAATCAAGTTATTTTTGATACAAAAAAAGACTTTGACTTTTTTTCTTTCTATGTAAAAGAAAATTCAATTACAGTTGTAATCTTTAAATATAATAATGGAACATTGTTAGATAAGTATGAAACAACAAACTTCTTATTTGATAATGATGAATTAGACTACATTAAATCACTTCTAATCAACTATTATCTTGATGAACTTACAAAGAAACCTAAATCAATCTACATCTCTATAGAAGCAGATAAATTAAAAGATATCGAAGATATTATTAAAATTAAGTTTATTAATCCCAAGAGTGGAAAAATGCTTAATACAATGAAAACAGCAATGCAAAATGCAAAACTTGCAAATCAATCTAAATATTATAAATTAGTTCAAAATTTTGATCGAAACGAAAATGCATTAATTGAATTAGAAAAGCTATTAGGAATAGATAATTTATCACTAATTGAAATGTATGATAATTCAAATATTTTTAACACTATCAATGTTGGTGTTAAAGTAGCTTATTTAAATGGCTATAAAAATACTAATCTATATCGTAAATATAATATTAAAAATGAAACTGCAAGATCAGACTTTGAATATATGGAAGAAGTAGTATATCGTCGATTCTTATCAATTAAAAACGGTAAAGATAGTATGTTACCAAATCTTATAATTGTTGATGGTGGAAAACCACAAATAACAGCTGCAAAAAATTCATTAAAAAAATTATCTTTAGAAGGAGTTGTTCCAGTAATTGGTTTAACAAAAAATGAAAGACACAAAACTAAAAGTATTATTTTAGAAAATGGTGAAGAAATAGAATTAGATAAATCAAATGAAGTTTATTTATTCTTGCTAAATATTCAAGAAGAAGTTCATCGTTATGCTATTTCCTTTTATCGAAATAAAAAATCAGCATCATTATTTTATACAAAACTAAATGATGTACCTGGCTTAGGTAGACAAAGAATAAAAAATTTATTAGAAAAATATGATTCATTAGAAGCAATTGTGAATGCATCAGAAGATGAACTTTCACAAATTGTTCCTAGAGAAATTGCAAAAAAAATAAAAGAGATAGATATAAAAAAAATAATATAATTATATTATTATGAACAACGTTAAAAATATTAATTGAATTAATTTAGATTGAGACACTTATAAAGATGTTGATATTTTATTAAAAAACACAATGAATGAACCATTTTCAGCTCTAACTTATTTAGGTTGAAAATATTATGGAGTAAATATTAAATTTGCCTTTCATAATGAAAGTATTTTATTTATTGGTGAAATAAAAAATCGATTCAAAAATCTTATAAGAGACAATGACACTAATAATAAATTAGTTGATTTTAATATTAAAAATACAATAATTAGACCATTCTTTTTTAAAGGTGATTTAGAAGATGTTATAAAAATTTGTAAAGAAGAAATAAATTCAACAGATAACATTATTCTTGAAAATTTTTATGCAGATGATTTAGAAAATGTTTCTTTTAAAGAACATTTATGAGAATGAGATTCTAACTATATTTATGAAACAGAAAAACTAAAATTTTTTAAGGGAAAATCTTTGCAAAAAAAAAGAAATCTTTTAAATTATTTTAACTTAAATTATCTTTCTAATTCTTCAATTGAAAAAGTCACAAAAGATAATCTTAATGTTATTTTAGAACTAATTGATAGTGGAAGTGATGAAATCGAATTCATAGAAGCAGAAATTGAATTTTATAAGGACTTACTTAATAATTTTGATGAAAAAACAATGTCTGGTTCTATTTTATATTTAAACAATGAAGTGATAGGTTTTACACTAGGTTATTCAAGAAATAATTATTATGAGATCTATATAGAAAAAGCTTGAAAAAGCATTAAAGGTTCATACCAATATTTGCTTTCTCAAAACTTAATTATTAATAATATAAATACTGAATTTATTGATAGACAAGATGGAGCATCTTCTGAAGGTATCATTAAGTCTAAACTATCTTACAAACCAATAAAAATTTCAAGACGTTCTGTATATTTAATTTAGAAGAACTCAGCAAAATGAACATCAATATTTTCTTTATCTAATATTTTTGTTTCTATTTTTATTTCATCTAAATAATTAAAAAATCTTTTATCAAGAATTTCATGGCCTCAAATAACTGTATCTTGAGGAAGAGTTGATATAAGTCTCATAAAATTTTTAAAATCTTTATAAGCATAGTCTGTAACTCCGTTACTTGAAACAATTAAGTAACAATCATATGATTGAATTATTTTGTCTCCACAACTTAAAGCCATTTTTAAAATTTGTTTGCTTTCTTTTGTAGTTCTATAAGTAAAATTTTCAAAGTTCATCATTTTTACATAATCATTGTAAATTCTATTGCATTTATTGTAATTAGTTTTTTCAATTAAATCATTTGATTTTAAGAATTGATCTTTCTTAAGTTTTGATTTATATTTTTTAGTACACACATGAAAACCAAATGATTTGTATAAGTCTCAATTTGTAGCTTGAATATAGATTTGATCATAAAAAGGTCTTACTTCATTTAAAAAATTATTCATGAAATCTCTCATGATTCCTTTTCCTCTATATTCTTCAGCAACAGCAACAGCAACAATCAATCCTGCCTTAATTTTATTGCCATTTTGAGATATTCTTTTTTTAACTAATGTAGTCATTAAAACAATATTATCACCATCTCATATAGTTCATAAATCATAGTATTTTTTATAACTACCAAAAAATGAATCACTAAATTCCTTTGGATCTTTAAAGGCTTTATCATAAAGTTCTTGGACCTTTACTAAATCAATATTTTCAAATCCTTTTTTTAATTCCATTTTATTCTCCTTAACTTAAGTATTTTGTAATATATTCTTCTAAGTTATTCTTTTTCATTATGTCGCTTTTTTGAACATCAGATACAACTTTTCCTTTTTCAAGAATTATTATTCTGTCACATAAATATTCAATTTCATTAATGTCATGACTTATTACAACTAATAAAATATCATTTTCTTCTGCATATTTCTTAATAAATGTTTTAATGCTATTTCTGATTTTAATATCAAGGCCTGTTGAAAGTTCATCTAGGAAAATTATTTTTGGCTTATGTAATATTGCAAGTAGTAAGTTTACTCTTTGTCGTTGACCACCAGATAATGAACTTGCATTTTTATTGTAAAATTTTTCAACTCCAAATTCTTTAATCATTTTATTTAAATCTTTGTTTGAAATATGCAAATTATAAATATCAATAAAGAATAAAATTATATCCTTACATTTTAATCCACTAGGAAAAGAACAATCTTGAAATTGAACACCTAAATGGTATTTAAATTTCTTTTGATATTTATAGTTAAATCTAAAATAACCACTTGTGGGAGTATCCACACCTAACAACATTTCAATGAAAGTTGTTTTACCAGCACCATTTCCTCCAAGTATAGCAACGTTTTCACCTCTTTTGAAAGAAATATTTATATCATCATTTGCACAAAATTTATTTTTTGAATTGCCAAAAACTTTTGTAATTGAGTTTGCTTCAATGATAAATGGAGATTCTTCTGAACCTTTTAAATATGAATTTTTAAAAGACTGTTTTTTATTTTTATTGTTTTCCTTAAAGTTTAATAATTCAAGAGAATTAACTTTATCAAATTGAATTTTCTTAACTGTTCTTGTTGATCATGAGAATTTTGATAAAGTTAATAAACCAAAAATTATTAATAGAACATATGGCATTGTTAAATTTAAAATTTTATCAATTCTATTGAAATATACAATATGTTTATTTACTTGGCTACTTGTAGCAAAAAGATCAAATATAACATAATCAGTATTTACATCTCATATTGAACTTCCAAGTAAGTTATTAGCTACTAAGGCTTCACTTGAACCACCATTAAAACTTTCAATTAATGCACCTAGTGCATATCTCAATGGTCAAAAATAACCAATAATTTTTATTGCTTCAACTCTACCAACCATATATATTGGTAGGGCAGCTGGTCCAACAAACATTGTAATTAGTATGACACTAATTCCTGTTGATACAATAAATAAACTTGAATTAGAGAATGATGAAATATACAATCCAATAACCATAGTTAATGCAATTAAAATAAATAGACTATAAATGAAACTAAGTCAATTAACAGACTCCAAAGTATCTAAGTAACTAAGTTTTGTAACCGCTATAGTTTCCATCATTGGTAGTATTCCATTTGATACAGTATATAAATCATCATAAAAAACTAAAAAAGATATACAAAACTGCATGATTATTCCCAAAATAATTATTAGAAAATTATAAGAAAAAATTACAAATAAAAATCTACTTGAATCTACATTAGTTAGTCCAATTCTCTTTAAAAGAGAAGAACTTTTAAATTCATAAATTGATTGTGGCATAAAAACCAAACCAGTTGTTAAAATAGGAAGAGTAAATGCTCCTGGAAGAATATATTCATAACCAAGGATTATTCCTAAAAAGAATAATAAAATTGAAGGTATTACAAAACAGAAAATTGGTCCAATTGTGCCTTTTCAAAAATATTTATTAATTAATTTGTAAAGTGCCTTCAATTAAACCCCCTTCTATGAATTATTGTAAATATATATTAATTATTATAATGTAAAATATAAAAGAATACTTATATTCTATATGTATTAGGAATTACATGAAAAGAACTGAAACAAGAAAAATAAAAGTTGGTAATCTTTTTATTGGTGGAGATAAAAAAGTAATTATTCAAAGCATGACAAATACTAAGACAAAAAACATTGATGAAACAATTAAACAAATTAATGAACTTTATAATGAAGGTGCAGAAATTGTAAGAGTTTCAATTTTTGATAATGAAGATTCACAGTCACTAAAAAAAATAATTGAAAAATCACCATGTCCAATTGTTGCAGATATACACTTCAACCCATTGTTTGCTATTAATGCAATTAATGATGGTGTTGCCAAAATTAGATTGAATCCTGGAAATATTGATGATGAAAACATTTTGAAAAAAATATTAACTTTAGCTAAAGAAAGAGGAACGGCAATTAGAATAGGAATTAATTCAGGTTCTTTACCATTAGATATAGTAAATAATTTTGGTGTTACATCAATATCAATGATGATGGCAATGAGAAGATATGTGAAAATATTTGAAGATAACGAATTCTATAATACTGTAATTTCCTTAAAGGCTACTGATGCTCCATTGGCAATAGAAGCATATAGACTAGCAGCAAATGAATTTGACTATCCTTTGCACCTTGGAATCACTGAAGCTGGTCCAAAAGAATTAGGGACAATTAAATCATGTGCAGGCCTTGCACCACTTTTATATGAAGGTATAGGAGATACAATAAGAATCTCATTAACATGTAATCCTGTTGAGGAAGTAAAAGTATGTAAAAAATTACTGAATTCATTAGGTTTATATTCTAATATGGTTGATATAATATCTTGCCCAACTTGTGGAAGATTAAATTTCGACATGGAACCAATTGTTAAAGAGATTGCAGAATATACAAAAGACATGAAGTTTCCTTTAAAGGTTGCTATTCTTGGTTGTGCAGTTAATGGTCCTGGCGAAGCAAAAGAAGCTGATGTTGGAATAGCTGGAGGAATTGGCTCCGGAATCTTATTTGAGAAGGGCAAAATCATTAAAGCAGTTAAAGAAGAAAATCTTGTGGCTGAGTTAAAGTGTATTATAGATAAGTATTATAATGAGTATAAAAAAAATAAACTTTGTTAAAAACTTATTTTTTTATATACTATATTTATATTAATAAAAATATTAATAGGAGTAATCATGAAAAGCTCAAAAAAATATATAAGTGAATATATCATTCTAAAAATCCTTAGAGGTGATTATAAATTGAGTGAAGTTGTGTCAAGTGAGAATAGACTTGCTATAAAATTTAATTGTAGCAGACTAACTTCAAGATCTTCTCTTATGAGTTTATCAAACATTGGTGTCCTAGATTCTTTTAAGGGAATGGGTTACCTTGTTTCTTCTAGAGCATTAGATATCATATTCTTAGCTAAGTCTTTAAAAAACAAGGCTACATCAAGCTCATATGAAAAAATAGAAAAACTAAATATTCTAAGTCCAGTTATTAAATTAACTCAAAATGAATGTGAAATATTTCTATTAAGAAACAAAGATGCATTAAACAATTTAATGTCAATGACATTTATTGTAATAGACAAGGTAATTTTAAATAAGTATTACCAAAACAATTATAAATTTGATACTGAAAATCCTATCGAAAGAATAATAGATAGTTCATTTATTCCATCTTCATCAATTAATAACTATATTTCTATTAATTTAGAAGGATATGAAGATTGTTTAAAAGATTTAGGATTCCCTGATTCTAAACAAGTCCCGATAGTAGATCAAATGTTATTAAACGAAGAAGGCAAATGCGCAATAAGAACTT
Source organism: uncultured Mycoplasmataceae bacterium (assembly GCA_947041945.1). GTDB lineage: Bacteria > Bacillota_I > Bacilli_A > Mycoplasmatales > Mycoplasmoidaceae > CAMREV01. Next base: position 64,402 of record CAMREV010000001.1, read on the forward strand.
TTAATATAGTGAAAAGCAATGAAGTTCTTTACACAAATTTAAATAAAATATTAACTTAATATATTACAACTTTTGGATAATCTAAAAGTTGTATTTTTTATTTATTTTTTTGCATATATATGTATAATATTTTTATAGGATTTAAAATTGAAAAATAAATTATTAGAAAAATTCAAAGGAAATTTAATTGTTTCTTGTCAAGCTTTTGATGATGAGCCATTAAATAATACAATTGCTATAGGATTAGTTGCAAAATCAGTTGTTGAAGGTGGGGCAAAAGCTTTACGTTTATGTCAGAAAGATCACATTAAACAAATAATGACAATAACTGATTTACCTATGATGGGATTAATAAAACAAGAATACGATAACAGTGAAGTATTTATTACTCCAACATTTAAGGAAGTTGATGACTTAATTGAAATTGGTGTTAAATGTATTGCAACAGATGCAACAAATAGAAAAAGACCAAAGCAATCTCTTGAAGAAATTATTTCTTACATTAGATCAAAAGATAAAGATATTTTAATAATGGCTGATTGTGCAACAATCGAAGATATTATAAGAGCAGATAAATTAGATTTTGATTTAATGGGAACTACACTAAGAGGTGCTACAAAAGAATCTAAAGGAATGGATAACATCTCAAATAATTATGAATTTATTAGAGAATGTTTAAGTGTAACAAAAAAACCAATCATTGCTGAAGGTGGTATATGAGAACCTTACCAAGTTAAAGAATTACTTGAATTAGGTAGTTATGCAGTAGTTGTTGGTTCTGCAATAACAAGACCTAAAGATATCACTAGAAAATTTATTAAATATTTAGAAGAAAAATAATATTGCTAGTCTTAATAAAATACATCCTTAGAGAAATCTAAGGATGTATTTTATTAATGTTAACTTTTCCTTTACTGCAACAACATTTGTAATTGAATTTGAACTATCATTTATTTCATATATTTTATATTCACCAGCTACATACATGTTTTTAATATAGAAGTTCACTTCATTGTTGTTATTTAAGAGCAAGATATTTTTTTCAAAATCTTGATTCATAAAAATAAGAAATACCTTTCCATCACCACTTATAATTTTTTCTCCATTACAATAAATATTTATTTTATAAAAAAATAATAGTAAAAATATTACAAGCAAATTAATCATGATTATTATTTTTAAATTTCTGCTCATTTTTTATCTCTCATTCATTTTTAAAATATTTTCTTATTTTTTTATCATGGGAAACTCATATTAAAAAATTATTAGCAATTAAATAATCTTTGAATGTTTCAATTAGTTTTTTCTTTGTTTTTGTATCAACATGAGACAGAGGTTCATCAAGTAATATTATTTTATCTCTTTCGTGAATTATTGAGAGAAAGTTTATAATTTGCTTTTCTCCCATGCTAACTTCTTTTTTGTTAATTATTTGAAATAAATTATTACATTTTAAAAAGTTTATTATTTTTGTTTTCATATCTATATCAAAATGAATCAATTTATTTATATCTATATCAATTAAATTATTTTCAGAATGAAGGTATATTATTTTTCTTTTTAAAGAATCATAATTATATAAATTTGTTGCAATGCTATTTATTACTATTTCATTACAATTATTATTTGGTAACATTTTTCTAAGTAGTGTAGTTTTGCCAACACCACTCTTTCCAAAAATAATTAAATCATTTTCCAATCTTTTATTTAAGTTCTTAAAAATATACTTATCATTATAATTAATTGATAAATTTTGAATTCTAATACTTGTTATTATTTTTTCTAAATCAATACCATTGTTTTCAGTAATTATATCTTTTAAGAAACTATCAATTTTTTCTTCATGCATTTTATAAAATGATATATTTGCTAAAAAATCAAATATAGAATTAGATGAATCACTGATTATGTTTATTAAAGTAAATACATATATCATTAAACCAATTGAAAAATTTTGATTAGTCCCACTAACAATAAAGAATACAGATACAATAGTGAAAATAAAAAAAATAATTTTATTACCTGCTTTTTCAATTAGATTAATTTTTTCCATTGTTTTTAAATTTTGATATGTAAATTTTTGAAACTCTTCTGTTTCTGAAATTATCTTATTTTTCTCTTCATTTAGAGTTATATAATTTCATTCATTTTTGATTCTATAAATAAAATCATATAATTTATTTTCTATTTTAGTTTCATAGTAATTGTTTTTGTTTCCTACACTTTTAATATGTCAGTTTTTTAAAATAAATACAATTAAATAAAACAAAACACTTATTAAAGATATCAGCAAATATACATATGAAATTAATGAAATAAAAATAATAGTATTTAAAAGAATAAAGCAATTGGAAAAGAAATCAGGTATAGAATATATTTTCTTTTGAATTATTGGAGCAATTGATTTAAAACTAATTAAAATATCTTCACGAGTATTTTCTCTAATAAACTTCTCATTCTTTGTCATTGAATTGTTTAAATAATAATTAAAGTATTTTATTATTATTTTATGGAAATTTTTATTCTTATAAAATGTTAGAAATGAAGAAACAAAAATATTTAAAGAAAAAAGCAATAGAAAGAAAAATGAAATAAATATGAGATCAAACATAGCATGATTTGGAATAATATTTTGTAATATTATTTTTAAATATAAATTATTAATAATCATAATTAAAAATAAACTTATATTAATTAAGAAAACAATCAAAGTATACTTGGACTTATATTTTTTAATATCAATCTTTAGTTCTAAAAACTTATAGGATATTTTGTCTTTCTCATAAGATCAGATATTTTTTATATTTAATTCAAAAAATTCTTTTTCTGTAAATGTATATTTACTTTTATTTGTATTTAGATAATACTTATTTCCAATTCTTCTTAAAATAGAATATTGTTTCTTATATTCAATTTCAATGAAGCAAAGTAATCTTTTATTTTTTTCTTTAAATACATTTTCTTTTTTAATTTGAATTAGATTTATTCCTAATGGTTTGCACTTTTCTTTTATTTCATAAAAATTATCTGTTTGTTTAATATGAAATTGAGCATCACAATCTAAATTATTTTTATGTAGTTCATAGAAAGTATTTTCTAATCATATTAAAAGAATATCTCTTTCATTCATCTTATTCATACTATATATATGACTAAATTAATATGATATTTTCCAAAAAGTAAAATATATAATTCTTTTTAATATAAAATAAAACAAGGAATATAAATGAAAAAAACTGTTATTAGTGAAATAAATGATATCTTTGAAGAATATTTAACAAATAATAATATAGAAAAAGTGAACTTTATTGTTGAAAAAACAAAAAACAATGAATGAGGAGACTTTTCTACTAACATTGCATTAGTTTTAGCTAAATCATTAAAGAAAAATCCAATGGACTTAGCTAAAAGCATTTCAGAAAATATTAATTCAGATAAAATAAAAAAAATAGAAGTTACTAATCCAGGGTTTATTAATTTATTTTTATCTGACAACTATTACAATAATTTAATTAAAGAAGCAATTGAAAACAAATCTAAGTTTGGAGAGTTTGATCAAAAAGACATTTATTATAATATTGAATTTGTATCTGCAAACCCAACAGGTTCATTACATATTGGTCATGCTAGAAATGCCGCATTAGGTAGCACTCTTGCAAACATATGAGAAAAATATGGAATTATTGTTGATCGTGAATACTATATTAATGATGGTGGAGCACAAATAAATAGATTAGGTGTTGCAGTCCTTATTAGATATAAGGAACTATTTAACATTAAAAATGAATTACCAGAAGATTCTTATCATGGTGAAGAACCAAAATGAGTAGCAAAAGAATTAAAAGAAAAATACAATGATAAGTTCTTGAATGCAAAATTTGATAATGTTAAAATTATTGATAATGAAGAAAGAAAAATCATTAATGATTTTTCTAAAATCTTTTTAATGGAAAAGATAAAAGAAACTTTATCAAACTTTAGAGTTCATTTTGATATTTATTATCCTGAATCTAAAATATTTGATGAAAACTTGATTGAAGTAGCTTTAGAAAAACTAAAAGCACATACGTTTGAAAAAGATGGTGCTCTTTGATTAAGGACAACAGACTTTAATGATGATAAAGATAGAGTCTTAATTAAGAGTGATAAAGAAGTAACTTACTTCTTACCAGATATTTGTTATCACTATGAAAAACTTAAAAGAAAAAACTATGACAAGATCTTTGATATCTTAGGTGCTGATCATGGTAGTTATGTAGTTAGAATAGCTGCAGCATGTAGTTGTTTAGGATATAAAGACAAACTAAATGGTGTAATCATGCAAATGGTTAAACTAACAAAAGATGGTGAGCCATTTAAGATGTCTAAAAGATCTGGCCAAAGTCTAACACTAAATGATTTAATAGAATCAATTGGTGTTGATTCTGCAAGATGAAACTTAGTTTCTCAATCAGCAAACTCTCATTTAGATATAGATGTTACTAAAGCTAAGCAAACAGATAACTCTAACCCAATTTACTATGTAATGTATGCACATGCTAGAATCACTCAAATACTTAATAATTCAAGTAGTAATTTAAATGAATTAGACTCTTCTTTACTTAACCACATAAAGGAAAGAGAGTTGCTTAATGCAATTGCTTATTATCCATGTCTAATTGAATTGATAGCTAATAATTATGAAATTCACTTATTAAATAGCTATTTATTAAAAGTTGCTTCAATGTTCCACTCTTACTATGCAGATGTAAAAGTTATTACTGATGATAAAAAAGTATCACAACAAAGACTTAACCTAATTAATGCAATTAAATCAGTTATTGCTAGTGGGTTAAAAATAATGGAAATTATCCCATTAGACAAAATTTAAACTAATCTTAGTTTTTGTCTAGGAAAAATTTCACATTGAATTTTTTCATTTTTTAAATTATCTTTAATTGTTTCACAAAAGATGTTTTCAATTGAATGACCAACATCTATTATCTTAATATTTAAATCTTTTGCATAATTTCATAAGTGTCATTTAACTTCACCTGTGATATAGCAATCGATTTTTTTATTTTCTTTAATTAAGTATTCAACTTCACTTGAACCAGCTCCGCCACAAATATAAATAGTTTTAATGTCTTTTTTATTATTTAATTCATTTGTAATTGCATAGTCGCATTTTAAGCTTGCTTTAATTAGTTTAACTAGGTTTTCTTCATTGATTGATTTTTCTAATGTAAAAACATTGCCATAAGCATTATCAAAAGGTTTTCTTGAGTTAGAACAATTAAACTTTTTTGATAATTGATAATTCATGCCTAATTTATTTTTATCAAAGTTTGTATGTAAACTAATTAAACTAATTCTATTGCTCTTCATTTTGTCAACCATTAATTTAATGTGTTTATCTTTTAACTCTTTCTTATCAATTACAATTGGATGATGAGTAATCAATAAAGCAATCTTGTTTATAATTGCATAGTTGATTAAATCAATTGAGACATCAAGGGCAAGTAATGCTTTAGTTACCTTTGTATTTTTAAATGTCTGTCTAAATAAACCAACATTATCTCAAATGTCTGTATCTTGATATGGATAATATTTGTCTAAGATATTACTAATATCTTGAATTGTTAAAATTTTATTATTGTTTTTCATATGTCTATTATATTATTTTAATTTAATCTCTATTTATGATTTGTAAAAAAAAACTTAATTTCTTAAGTTTTTTAAATAATTCTAAATATAAGAATGAATTGATCTTTAGTAGTGTATACATTAGAATATCTTTTTTAAATTAATACTTATTTGAACCCCAGAGACTTCTTTGTTAAAACTCCTGGGAAATAAGATAGATTTGTTATTAAAATGTTTTCAAAAAATTTCTACTTGAATAGTTAGGGTGTTACCTTTTTTTAAACTCTACAGTTAAAATATCTGCAGCATTTTCTACAGGCACAGGAATACTTACAGTAAGTCCTAGACCATTAGATTTAAATGATAATAATTTGTTAGTATCATCAATAGTAATATATCCTGCCTTTAATTTAATTGTAATTGTAACAGGAGGAATTTCAACTCCAGGAGTTTCAAGGAAAATACCAGTTTTTATATCAACCCCTTCAACAACAGCATCTCAATTATTTTCAGATCCAAATGTAACTATACCTTTTAAAGCATCTATAAATTTTTGGGGAGTTTTTTTGTTTCAACCATCATAAATTACCTTTTGATTAGTTATTATAGTTCCACGATCTAATTCCTCTCTTAAAACTTTAGTAGCAGCAGCTAGTTTATTGTTAAAATTAACTTCTTCTTTTATTACAGTAACATTAATATTTTTAGTAAGTCCTAAACCACCAGAATCAAATGACAATAAACTTTCAGTACCACTAGTAGCAGCATATGTTTCTTTTAATTCAATTGTAATTTTAACAGGCTCAATTTGAGTTGCAGGCAAATCAAACATATTTTTAACTATTGTTATCTTGACACCTTGAACAATAGTATCTCATTTTGTCTCATCACCATCAAATGTAACTATATCTTTTAAAGCAGCTTCAAATCCTGCAGGAGGAGATGTTCTTCATTCGCCATATATTCTTTTTTGATCACTTGGTGTACTTCCTTTATTTAATTCACTTTTTAATATATTAGTAGCAGCAACTAGCTTTTCTTTATAAATACCATCATCTTTTATTACAGTCACGACAGTACCTTTAGTATTTCCTAAATCACCAGATTCAAATGATAAGAAACCTTTAGTAGATTCAGTAGCATCATATCCCGTATTTAAATCAATTGTAATTTTAACAGGAGGAATTTTAGTAGCAGGAGTTTTAGGGAAAGCTTCAAGTGTTTCTATTCTAACGCCTTTAACAACAGTTTCTCAAGTTATTTTGCCATCAAATGTAACTATATCTATTAAAGCATTTGTAAATTCTTCTGGAGTTGTTGTTACTCAACCATCATAAATTTTCTTTTGTTCATCTATTGTAGTTTCACTTTCTAATGCACCTCTTAATACTTTAGTAGCAGCATCTAGTTTTTCTTTAAAATTAGCATCATCTTTTATTACAGTCACACTAATATTTTTAGTATTTCCTAAATCGCCAGAATCAAATAATAATAAATTTCCAGTATCACCAATAGGTTCATACCCTGTATTTAAATCAATTGTAATTTTAACAGGAGGAATTGGAGTAGAAGGTGTTGCAGGCAACTCACTATTTTTTGTTATGTTAACACCTTTAACAGCATTATCTCAAGTTATCCCACCATCAAATGTAACTATATCCTTTAAAGCATTTGTAAATTCTTCTGGAGTTGTTGCTACTCAACTATCATAAATTTTCTTTTGTTCATCTATTGTAGTTTCACTTTCTAATGCACCTCTTAATACTTTAGTAGCAGCAGCTAGTTTATCTGCATGATCAGTAGCATTCGAAACAGTTATTGTAGTTTTTTCGACAGCAGTACCTAAATCACCAGATTTAAATGTTAGAAATCCTAAAGATTCAGTAGTAGCTGTATAAGCAGGATTTAAATTTATTGTTATTCCTACTTGTGGAATTGTTGAACCAACAGCGCTTACAAATTCTCCTGGAGTTAAAACAATACTATCAAAAGCAGTTTCTCAAGTTATCCCACCATTATCAAATGTGATTATATCTTTTAAAGCATTTGTAAATTCTACAGGAGTTTCTTTTCCTCAATTATTATATAAAGTTTTCTGAGCATCTATTGTAGTTGCTCCATTTAATGCAACTCTTAATACTTTAGTAGCATCAGCTAATTTAGTATCATAATTAGAAGCCTTTGCTACAGTCACATCTGTAGTAGATTTAGTTTTTCCTAAATCACCAGATTTTAGTGTTAATAATTCAGGATTAGAAATAACATAGCCATCATTTAAATTAATTTTTATTTCAACTGGTGGAATAATTGTATCAATAGTGCTTATAAAAGTACCAGGAACAATAGTAATACCAGCTACAACATCATCTCAAGTTACTATACCATCAAATTTAACTATATCTTTTAAAGCATCTGCAAATCCTGCAGGAGCTGTTGTTGCTCAACCTTCATATAAAGTTTTTTGAGCAGCTAAAGTTTTAGCATCAGCTAAAGCCTTACTTAATACAGTAGTAGCATTAGTTAATTTAGTATCATAATCACTAGATTTTGTAGCAGTTAATTTATTACTAGATTTACCAAGAGTGATATCAAATTTTAAAAATTCTTTACCCTCAGAAGCCTTAAGTCCGTCCTTTAGAACAATTGTTATTGCTAACGGAGGAATATCTACATTATTTGTATTGGGATATGTTCCTGTTTTAACAATTATGTTATCAACTGTATTATCTCAAGTGTTTCCAGTTCCACCAAAAATTAATGAGTCTACTAGACCATATTTAATTTCATTAGGTGTCATTTTTCCTCAACTATCATATAATTTTTTCTCAGCATCTATTGATGCTTCAGCTTTTAGCAAGTTTTCTAATTCAGTTTTAACATAATCTACTTTTGTATCAAAATCTTTTGCTTTTGATATTGATACTTGTTTAGTTGCAAATTCTAAATTAGTTATATCAAATTTTAATAATCCAGCTGTTGCAACACTTGCAGAAAAATCATCTTTTAAAATAATTTGAACAGAAACATCAGGAATAGGTAAACCAGCTGTTGTAGGGAACGTTCCTGGTATTATTTTAATTTCTTTTAAAATATCAGTTCATTTATAAGGTTTGTCTGTTACTGTTAATAAATCATTTAATGCTTCTTTGAAAGCAAATGGAGTTTCTGTTTTTCAACCATCATATAATTTCTTTTGTTCATCTATTGTAGTTGCAAAATTTAATTCATCTATCAACACTTTAGTAGCAGCAATTTTTTTATCAGCTGCATCAACACTATTTTCTAAATCAAGTTCAATTATTTCTAAACCAATTTCAGGTAATACTATGTTTTGAGCTAAAAAATAACTATTTTCCTCAGAACCATCATTAAAAATAGGAGTAATTTTTATTTTATATCTTAAACTTCCTTCTGTTGTTATATCTTCACTATTTGCTAAATAAACAGGAACTTCAGTTGATCCTTGTTTTGCAATTAATAATTTAGCTATTTGAGGTTTTGTGCTTTCTTTATTTAATCAAACTTGTAAACCATCTTCTTTAATTTCAGGTAAATTAGTATTAACTAAATTTGTAAATTTTGCAACACTATCTGGAACAAGATCTAAACTAGTTATAATATTTTTTTGTAATTCATGTCTAATAATACTAGATTTACCATCAAATTTAATGCCATCATTATAAGTAATTAGAAAAGCAAACTGAATAGATTGTTCTCCATTAACAATTGGACCTCTTGTTATGGCAAGATCCACTTCTTTAATAGCATTATTAACTGGGTCATCATTTTCATTAGTTAATTTAAAAGCACCTTTTCATCCATTAATAATTTTATTTGTTGAATTTACTATATCAAGCATTTCAGATTCTGAATTACCTTTTAAAATTTTTTGAATTGTGGCATTGCTTGTAACTAATGTAGCACTTTTAATCGTTATCTCACGATTTGAATTTTGATCATCAACATTATTTGCATGCATCACTAAAGGTACTGCTATTGCTGCAACTGTTGCAGTTACTGCAAGTACACTTAGTGAAATTATTAATATTTTTATATTTTTTCTCATATATTCTCTTTTTTATATTTTCTTTTAAAATTATATAGCAAAACATTATATATATTATTTTTTTTGAAAAGCAAGTCTTAATATAAAAAAAATATTCCTATTTATTTAGGAATATTTTTATAGACACTCATGTAGAAGTCTCTTGGTAAGAAACCACCACCTTTAATTGTATGAATAACCATTTCTTGGTAATCATATTCACTAACTGCTTTAATTTCTTCAAAATCTGTTCATTTTGTTGGTAAGCCAATTTTTAATATTCAATTATTTAAGAAACTAATGAATTCTTCAACATTATTAATATTAAACACTTCCTTAGCTAAAACTAATGTTTTCTTCTTAAATCATTCTTGATATTCACATCTCAATTTAATATATGTTGGAGTGATAAGGGCTAAACCAGCACCATGACTAACATCTCATTTAGCAGAAATAGCATGTTCCATAAAATGAACACTTCAGTCTGTTTCTGATTGAAATGATGTCATTCCATTTAATGACATTGAAGTTGTTCATAAAACATTTGCTCTTGCATCATAATTTGTTGGATCACTAACTGCTTTAGGACCATATTTTAATAAAACCCTTAGATTAGCAAAGATTATTTCCTTTGTTCAACCAAATGTGCTTTCACCATAGTATTGTTCTAATAAGTGAGAAAAACAATCAAATATTCCAGATGCTGTTTGTCATCTACTAACACTCATTGTAAATTCGGGGTCTTCAATTGTTACAATTGGAGTTGCTAAATCATTAAACACAGCCATTTTTAATCTATTGTTAACACTAGTTATTACACTACCACTATTGTTTTCACTTGCAGTTCCCGCTAATGTAATGATTGAAAATATTGGAATTGGAGGTTTAGTTGCTTTTGATGAATCTTCAACATAAGATCAAGCATCTTGATATTGTGGATTTGTTGCAAGTGTTGCAATTACTTTTGATGCATCAATAGTAGATCCACCACCAACAGCAATAATTAAATCAATTTCTTCTGCTCTTGCCATTAATGAAGCTTTAAAAGCATCAATATCTCTTGGGTTTGGTTTGATTCCACCAAATTCAATAAATCTTACATTAGATAGTTTTAGTATTTCAATTAAACTATTATAGATTCCATTCTTTTTAATTGAACCACCACCATAAGTGATCATTACACTTTTATATTTACCTTTTATTACTTCTTCTCTTATATTTAAGATTGATTCTTTTCCAAAATAAAATTTTGTTCTTAATTGAAATTTACTGTTCATTATTTTTTTCCTTTGCTTTTGGTAAGACACAACTTTCAATGGCTGATTTAACAAACATTGAAGGACCATCATCATAAGTGCATGTTGCTTCTTTTTTAACATATTCAGGTGCACAGCTTCTTGTAACTGACTTAGAACTAAATTTAAATAATCCAATATCATTACCAGAATCACCAAATGCAATTATTTCTTCTAATGGCACTTTATAAAAATTATCATTAATGTATTTTGATGAATTTCCTTTATCAACATCAACTGGCATTATTTCAATAAAATTAGGACCAGTTTGAATAAAAACAACTTCTTCATTAATTTTACTTAAATCCTCTAATAATTTAACTGGGTCATCAATTAGATCTTTAAATGCTAAACAAAACTTATTAATGTTTTTAATTCCATCTAATTCATCTAAACTAATTTCTTTATACTCAAATGTTTTTTCATTATTTTCATATTTGATAATTTCATTTTTTAGTTTTATGAAGTTTTCAGTATCATCTTTTATTATGTAAATTTTTTCATTTTCACCATACCCAAAAACCAGTAACTTATTTCTATATTGGTTGTGCAATTCATTTATTGTTACTTTAATGTCTTTAAGTTTTTCATTTGGCAAACATTTATTAATAATTAATTTCTTTTCACCTCATGAATAGATTTGGCCACCATTCATTCCTAAAATAAAGAAGTTATCTTTAAAATTAATTTTGTTATTTTCAATAATAGTAATTACATCTTTGTAATGTCTTCCTGTAGCAATTGTAAATAGACCGCCTTCGGCAATAAAAGAGTTGATTGACTCAATCACTTCTTTATAGATTATATTTTCATTGCCCTTATGATGGATTATTGTTCCATCTAAATCTGATATAATTCATTTATAATTCATTATTTTTTATCCTTTTGTTTTTTTCTTTGCTAATACTTCTATCTTTAAATTAAATGTATCTAGTTTTAATTTATTTCTAACAAGATCTTCAATTTCTTTAAATATATGATCTGGTAAATCGATATTATGTTCTTTTTTATTGTTTGAATCATAAACGTGAATATGTTTTTCATTACTGTTTATTATTTCATATGAAGTACCTTTTAATTTATAATTCGTATTTAAATCAACAATTCCTTCATCAATTAAAATTTCAATCGTATTATATGCACTACTTACATTTATAGTTTTATTCTTTTTCTTTAAATGCAAGACTATTTCATTAATAGTGTGACCATGATTATCATCCAGCAAACACTTAATAATATCAATTCTGTTTTGGGTAATTCTATAACCTTTTTCAGATAAGTAATTAATAATTGCATCTTCTCTTTTCATGATTCCCTCAAACAACTATATTATTACAAAATTTATTAATTAATTATTACTAAATATTTTTAGTAAATATTAATAATTAATATCTATTTTATTATATAATGTTTTACGTATGCGCCTGTAGCTCAGTGGATAGAGCATACGCCTTCTAAGCGTAGGGTCGGAGGTTCGAGTCCTCCCAGGCGCGCCATTTTAAAAAAAACAACAAAAACCAGGATTTATTTTCTGGTTTTTGTTGTTTTAATGCGCATTTGCAAATATAATAAGGCTTTATTGGCTAAATTATAATATAATAATAATAGTTGTGTTGAAATACATAAATTTGAAATAGATAACTTATATTAAATTTTTTAAAATTAAGCATTGATTAGGAGAAATTATGGGACAAAAAAGAGTCAAAATAGCTATCATGGTAGCAACAGCAAGTGAAGATATTGAAGTAATTGTTCCAACTGATTTATGAAGAAGAAGTGGAATGATAGTTGAATTAATTTCAATTGAAAAGAAGAACACTGTGGTTTTACAAAGTGGAACTAAAATTTCTTGTAATAGTACAATTGATAAAACAAACTTATCTCAATACACAGCAATTTATATGCCAGGTGGAGAAGGTCACTTAAAATACCTTGATATAAAAGCAAATCCTAAACTAAGAAAAAACTTAGAAAAAGACTTTTTAAACAATAAAGACAAATATATTATTGCAATGTGTGCAACACCAAGTGTATTAATTGAATGAGATCTTATTAAAAATAGAAAATTTACTTGTTACCCAGGTTTTGGAGACAAACTTAAGAAAAACTATGTTGATAAACCATTCCATGTTGATGGAACTTTAATTACTGGTAGATCACCTGGATCAACATTTGAATTCAGTTTAAAGGTAGTTGAAACCTTAATTAGTGAAGAAGCTAGAAAAAAATTAGAAAAACAAATTATTTACGGGAAAGCAAAGTAATTTGCTTTTTTTACTACCCATTTCCTAATTTCAAATATATAATTAGGTAAAGAGGTACCAATGGAATATACAATAAGATGAAAAGATATGTCTAAACATCCAGAGTTAGAAAATTTCTTTCAAGAAAAAATAGAAAAATTAAGAAAATTTATATTTGTTGAAGACTTTGTAAAAGCTGAGTATGTTTATTACCAACATAATAAAATGTATAAACTTAGAATTAATATTTCAATTCATAAAGGAAATCCAATAATATCAGAAGCAGAAAGTTTAGATCCTAAAACTGCAACTGTTGATTGTATCGAAAAAGCTATTGATCAATTAAGAAAAAGAAAAACTCAATTACATTTAACAAAATAAAATAAATCACTATGCATTAAATGTATAGTGATTTATTTTTTGTGGAAGCAAATATTCTACTTTCATATTTTTATTGCTATACTGATTTTTTATAAAATCTAACACATCAAAACTTGTTGCTTTAATTGAAACATGACTTACTATAAATAGTTTAGTTTTATTGCTTGTTTTATTTTTTATTATTTGCTCAACATCTTCACAGTTCATATGATTAACAATATTTGTAATGTGTTTTTGCTCTTTTAATTTATTGTCATCTACAAATGTGCTTCCATAGTTTCCTTCACAAATATAAATGTCTGCTCCATTTATTTTTTTATTGCTCTTTATTTCCTCTGCATATTCTGTATCTGTTAAATAAACAATTTTTGTTTTCTTGTTTTTAATTAGAAAATAAACAGCTCCTTCAATATTGTGGAATGCTTTAAATGCTTGAAAAGATCAATTTGAGTTTTCAATTTTATATTTCTTATTTTCTTCAATTTCATTTGTAATGATGTTTTTGTTATACTCATTTTTTCTAATGTTAAAAAATGTATCAAATGTTCCATAGACATTTAAGTTATTTGCAAGCTCATCATTCAATGATTGAATGTGGTCAAAATGAGCATGAGTTATTAGTGCTCCTGCAATTTTATCTTTGTTAATTAAATTTCAGTTATAAAAGTTTTTTGTGTTTGCAATGTTACTACCAAAATCAAGAAATAAATATTTAGATCCATCAAAAAGACAAATACAATTTCCTTTTGAAGATGATTCAATTACTTTTATTTCAATTTCATTTTTAATCATTTATTTTTTCTTTCTAATTTTACTTTTTTAATTTATTTTTAAATCTGAATCTCTAGTTACATAAGTGATTATTTTTTGATTTTTATTATCACCATATATTTCATTAATTGCTTCGCCATTATCAATTAAATTAAAGGTATTTATTTTTATGCCTTCTTTTAAGAAATCATTAATTTCTCCAGCAATATTCATTTTTGCAGATCTGTTTAAGAATTTTATTTTAATATTGTTTTGCTTTATAACTACTGAATCACTTTTATTATTTGAAAATATTTCAATATCAAATTTTGGAAAAATTTCTTTTATTCTTTTTTCTAACTTAGATTCAATTTCTTTCTTTTTCTTTTTAGCAATATTTTGTATATCGATTTGTTCTTTCATTTCTTCTTCAAGTCTTTTTATATTTTCCTCTATTAAAAGATACTGTTCGATTTCTTTTTTATCTGAGTTGTCCAAATTAGAATGTCTTTTGATGATATTTAATTCATTAAGAATCTCAGCTTCACGATAGAAGTCAATTTTTTCATATTTTTCTTTAACAATTTCTTTTTCAGATCTTAATTTTGTTAATTCTTTTTCATAATTATTAATATTTTCTTGCATTCTTCTAATTTCAGTTACACTTGAATTTTTTTTACTTTTTCTATTTCTTAAGAATAAAAGGTAATATAAACCAAGAGTTAGAATTGTTAATATTATTTCGAAGAAATTAATTTTTCTTTTAGGGGTATGTTTATCCTCATTGCCATAAGAAAAACTTTCAATCTTTTCTTTTTCAATCTTTATTCTTTGAATACATTCATTTCCAACAATGTTAATTTTTTCTCATTGATTTTTTACATCTCTTATTTCATTTAATTCCTTTTCAAGATCTAATATCTTAGAATTTATTTTTGATTCATCTTGATTAAATGCATTAATTTTACTTTTTTCTTCTATTTGTTCAGTTCTTTCTTCCAAATCACTTTTTCTATTTGATTGAGTTTTTATGTCTGTCTTTAATGATTTAATTTTTTCTTCATATTCACTAATTTCATTTGTAAGTTCTTCTACTTCGTCTTGGTTAATTTTTTCCCCTTCTTCCATTTTGAAGTTGGAAACTCTAATTAAAATATCTCTTAAACGTCTGTTTTCTTTAGTATTTGATTCATAATGATCAATGCTATTCATTGGATTACAATGATCAAATAGTAGTTCTGGTTCATTTATTCCAATTCTTTTTGAGAAAGACTTGAAAAAATCACTATGGGTACTATATTTTGCTCCATCCATAGATCATGACCTATTATTTGATGCAATATTTATCAATTCATTATCAAGCATAAGATCCATTTGAATGTCTGGATTTATATTAACCTTTTCATCAAAATTTCCTATAGTTTCATAATTATCACTTTTTGTTCCACTTTCATTTTTAAAAAAAATTAAATATCTTATTGCATCTAAGATAGCAGTTTTTCCAGTTCCGTTTCTTCCAGAAATTCTGTTTTCAGTTTCGTTAAAATTAAGTTCAATGTTTTTTAAACCTCTAAAATTATTTATAACAAGTTTTTTAATTCATAGTTTTTTCATTTTTTGCCTTTAAATTATTTTATCAAATAACTTATATTTACAAACACCCATTTTATAAAAGCAATTAAAATATTGTAAAAAAATATATAATTTATAAAATATTAATAATAAATATATTAAAGAAAAAAAGATGAATATAAAAGACATTAAAAAACCACATGATTTAAATGATGCTTCATTTAAAGATTTAAATAAACTTTGTAAATCAATCAGAACTGAAATATTTAATTTATCTAATACTAAAAAAGTTCACCTATCTAGTAATTTAGGAATTGTTGAATTATCAGTAATGTTGCTTAAGCATTTTCCAGATACAAATAATAAAATATTTTATGACACTGGTCATCAATCTTATGTCCATAAAATGGTAACAAATAGATTTGATAGCATCAAAACAATTAGAGATTTTAATGGCTTATCTGGCTTTCAATGTAATAAAGAATCTGATTACGATTTTTATTCTTCGGGACATGCTGGAAATAGTTTATCAATTGCTCAAGGTTTTAATGAATCCGCTAATGACTCTAAAGTGATCACTGTAATTGGCGATGCTTCAATTACAAATGGATTAGCTTTTGAAGCTTTAAATAATATTGGTTTCAATAAAAGTAAAATGCTAATTATCTTAAATGATAATGGAATGTCAATTTCTAAAAATGTTGGAAGTCTAAGCCTTTCATTAAAAAAAATGAATTACAAAAACTTTTTATATTCATTTATCAAAAATTCTACTAATCAAAAACAAGTTGAATCAAATGTTAAATTTGAAAAACACTTTAATAAAAATAATTTTTTTACTGATTTAGGTTTTTACTACATTGGTAAAGTAGATGGACATAATTTAAAAGATTTAGATAAAGCAATTTCTAAAGGATCTTTCTATTCTAATTTTTTACCAACAATAGTTCACATAAAAACTACAAAAGGAAAAGGTTTAGAAGATCTAGAATCTAGTAATCCAAAGTACCATTCATTTGAAGAAGCAAATAAGATTGAGTCAAAAGAAACATTTTCAGATATTGCTTCTAGTTATTTACTAAAAAAAATAAGTAAAGACAAAAATATTAAAGTGATTAGTGCTGCAATGATATATTCGTCAAACTTAAATAAAATTGAAAAAGAATTCCCATTAAATTGTGAAGATGTTGGAATTAGTGAAGAACATGCTGTTTCAAAAGCTGCAGGAATTGAATTAGCAAATAAAAAAGCAGTTGTGTCAATTTACTCCACATTCATGCAAAGGTCTTATGATCAAATATTAAATGATGTTTCAAGAGAATCATTACCAGTACTATTTCTTGTTGAAAGAGCCGATCTATCATATGGTGATGGAGACACTCATCATGGCATTTATGATGTTGGAATGATTAAATCTATTCCAAACACAATAATATGTTCTCCATCAACTAAAAATGAATTAGAACAACTAATTAATATGGGATTAGAAAACAATAAAAATCCAATGTTTATTAGGTATTCAAATGAAATTCCATTTGAATCAAATGAAGTCAAATTAAAATATGGTGAGTGAAAATATTTACAAAACAAAAACTCATCTACTTGTATCATTTCATATGGAAATTGAATAAATAAAATTGGTACTGAATATAAGTATTCAAAAGTTGATATCTTAAATGCAATATTTATAAATGGCTTTGACAAAAATAAAATTCTTAACATCATTAAAAAATATAAGAAAATAATTTTTTATGAAAGAGTTTATAAAACAGGAACACTTTATGAATCAATTGTTGAACTACTAAAAGAAAATAATTTAAAAACAAAATGCATATTGATTTGTTTTCAAAATAACAATATTGGTTTTGGCAATACTCAATTACTTAATAGCAAAAACAATATGCAAGTTCAAGAAATAAAAAATTATATTTAATTTTTAAATATAATTACTATATGTTGAGGTTTGTTTTGAATATTACAGAAAGACAAAAAAAATTATTATTTATTATCATCAATGAATATGTATCAACGGCTACACCAGTTGGAAGTAAAAAAATAATAAATAAATATATGAAAGACTTATCGGCTGCAACAATTAGAAATGATATGGCAGCTTTAGAAAAAGAAGGTTTACTTGAAAAAGTTTATAATTCATCAGGAAGAGTTCCTTCTGTTATGGGTTATAAATATTTTGAAAAAAATGACATTTCTTCTATTGATGAAGACATTGAAATAAAATTAAAGAAAATATTTTCAAATAGAAATTTTTCAATTAATGATGTAATAGATTCAAGTGTTAGTTTAATTAATGAAACATTAAAACTACCGTCAGTAATTACTCAAACTGAGAATGACGAATTACTTAAAAGAATTGACTTAGTGCCAACATCAAAAGATTCTGCTTTGGTTATATTGATTACTTCAAGTGGAGATGTTTTTAAAAACATTGTTAATTTAGAAAATGAAAAAGATTTAAAAAACTTATCGATTTGTATAAGAATTTTTAATGATAGATTAATAGATTGCAAACTTTCAGAAGTTATGGATAAAGTAAAACTTTTAAAATCGTTAATAAAAGAAAAAATTATTAATTATGAATCTTCTTTACAAAACGTTCTTGAAAAAATTTTCACATTTGATAAAAAAATTAAAACTAATGTTAAAGGGCAATATAATTTATTAAGCCAACCAGAATTTAATGATCACAAGAAATTATTAAAAGTATTAGAAATGTTAGAAAACACTACAGTATGAGAACAAATTGCTTATAATCAACATGTTCGTGGTGGTTCTACAACCATAACATTTGGTGAATCAATTGGAATCAAAGACTTATGTATTGCTTCTACAGAAATTTCCTTACCAAATAATAAAACCCAAATATCAATTGTTGGTCCTGCAAGAATGGATTTTTCAAATGTAAAAGGAATTTTGGATTTCATCAAAAATGAAATTGAAAAATACTGAAAGAAAGAAGATTAAAATGTTTTATATAAAAAATAATAAATGCAAAGTTTCAAAAAAATACAATTACAAGAAAAACTTTCTTTCTGCAGATCAGAAAATTAAGCACTCTTTAATTATGTATGCATATCTAACAGAACAAGATGTTATTGGTTGAAATAAAAGAGATTTTAAAAAATGATTTAAAAATAATAAAAAAGAAATAATAGATTATTATACTGGTAAAAAAAATGAATTTTATGGAACATTTTTTTCTAATGATGAAGTTAAAAATAAACTAGAATTAGTTTTTAATCATAATGAAAAACTTATTTATAATCTTGTAGATAAAAATGGTTTAAATAACGAAAGTGATTATCAAGAATTTTTAAAAGTTAATAAAGAATACAATAAATTATTAGATTTTTTAAAGAAAATGCAAATGAATAATTTTAATGAATTTTTTATTTATATTAATTCTCTTTTATTACCAAAAATACATTAATATATTATGTAATTCCATAATATATTGGAATTACTATTGCAGATATAACAAGAGCTAAAACACAAATCAAAGAAATTCAAATAACTACCTTTTTTCTTTTAAGATATTTTTCGATTACTTTCTTTTCTTCTTCATCTAATGTTTCATCAAACTCTTTAATTTCACTAATTTCATTTTTCATATAAAAAAATTATATGATAAATATTTTTTAAAATAATAAAACTATTATACTTTATAATATATTTTGATATAGATAATACATATTAACCGTATTACATTAGGAAGGATCAATAATGAAAATATTATTCATTGGCGATATATCTGGCGAAGACGGAATAAGAGCTGTCAAAGACAACGTAAAAAATATAATTAAAAAAGAAAAAATTGATTATGTAATTGCAAATGCAGAGAACACTACTAAAGGTAGAGGTTTAAATTTCACTGATTACAATAAACTAAAAGATTATGGAATTAATTTTTTTACTATGGGAAACCACACTTGAAAAGAAAAAGACTGTAAAATTGTTTTAAGTCATGAAGACATTGTAAGACCTGCTAATTTAAATAAAGACTTTGAATTTTTTGATGTTGGTGTTGGTTCTAAAGAAATTAATTTCAAAGGAACAAAAATAAGAATTACAAACCTATTAGGTAAATCATTAAATTTTAGAGAAATGCAAACAAATCCATTTCTTAAAATGGATGAGATTTTAAAGGAAGATAAATCAGACATTCATATTGTTGATTTCCATAGTGAAACAACAAGTGAAAAAAATGCTTTCTTTTTAAATTATAAAGGTAAGGTTGATGCAATTTTATGTACTCACACTCATGTTCAAACTGCTGATGAAAAAATTAGAGATAAAACAGCTTACATCACTGATGTAGGAATGACCGGAAGTGAATCTGGAATTATTGGAGCAAAACCAGAAACAATAATAAAAATGTTTAGGGAAGAAATTCAATTTTTCAAGCTATTACCTAATTTAGATAAATATCAATTTTCAGCAGTTATTTTAGAATTTAAAAATAATGAAGTTATAAATATTAAGAGAATATTAAAATATGAAAAATAAAAAATCACAAATGTGATTTTTTATTTTTTCATGCTTGAAGTAACACTCTCAATTAAATCTTTTGGAGTTTTCATTGCCATTAACTTTTCATCAGATATTGAAATACCTAATTTTTCTTCTAATTCTACGATTATTGTCATAGATGCTAGTGAATCTAAACCTATTTCTTTAAAAGTTTTATTAATATTTGAATTTGTTAAAACAATGTTGATATTTTTTTCTTTTAAAATTTTATTAACTTCATTCATAATTTCCATTGCTATAACCACCTTATATATATTATGATTATAATACATTAATTTGTTATACATTTTATTTTTTTACTATAATATTGTATAATATTTATATAAATAATTTTATTTACAACTAAGGCTTTTTATGAGTGAAATAAATAAAGAAATACTAGATAATGAAGAAATTACTGTTTCAAATGAAAATAATGAATCAGTTGATATAACTTCTGATCAAATTATTACTCTTGAAAATATTGATAATGATATAAGTGAAAAAATTGAAACAATGGGTTCAGATTTAAACAATCAAGATAGTGAAGTTAAAGAAAACTATGACATGGCTTCTAATGATCTTGTTTCTACTTTTGAAATGGAAAATCCTACTAATATTTCAGAAGATAATCAAACTACTGAAAATTCAACAAATACTGAAAACAATGATGCTAAATTAATGCCTGAAGTTATGAATCCAATTAGTCATGCGAATGATCAATACACATTAGCAAATGTTTTGAAAAACTTTAATAATGGCGAATTAGAATACTTTGAAGAAATGAAAAAAGAAGCATTTAATAAAAAAGAATTAATTCATATTTATCCAAGAATGTTTTTCTGAAAAAAAAGAAAAGCTAAAAAAATAAATGATGAAATTATTCTTGAAATGGAAATGGAATTCCAAAATAATTATCAAAATGTATTAGCAATGAGAAATGATTACAAAGCTAAATTTAATGAGTATGAACACAAGCAAAGAATATACAAAGAATCATTATTTAAATTATAAAAAACAATAGTATAATAGAACTATTGTTTTTTTATTTAAATTAAAGAAAGTGTACCAATAATGATTAACTTAAAATTAATTAGAGAAAACCCTGACATCTTAAAAAATTCATTAAAAAAAAGAAATTTTAATTTTGATGTTGACTCTTTACTTATTGAAGATGAAAAATTTAGAAAAATAAATAGCTTATTAGAACAAAACAATAATAAAAGAAATGTTCTATCAAAAAAAATTGGTGAATACATTGCCCAAAAAAATCAAGACTTAGCAAATGCAACAAAAAAAGAAGTTGAAATTTTAAATTTAACAATTACTGAGCAAAATGATGAATCTACTAAAATAAAAAATAATTTGGACAAACTACTATTAAGTATTCCAAATATTTTACATTCATCTATTAAAGTTGGAAAAGATGAAAAAGATAATGAACTATTCAAAAAAAATAATATATCTAACATATATGATTTTTCTCCAAAACCACATTGAGATATTGGAGTTGAAAAAAACATTTTAGATCTTGAAACTTCAAGTACTCTTACAGGTGCTAGATTCTCAATATATAAAGGTAAGGGTGCAAAGTTAATTAGAGCCTTACAATCACTTACATTAGATATGCATAGTGCAAAAGGTTACGAAGAATATGTTTTGCCATTACTTCTTAATGAAAAGAGTTTATCAGTAACAGGACAATTACCTAAATTTAAGGATGATTTATTTCAAGTTGATTTTAGAGATTATTATCTGTCTCCAACTCTTGAAGTTCAATTAACTAATTTATTTCGTAATAAAATATTAGATCAAAAAGAATTACCAATTAAAGTAACAAGTTCTTCTTTTAACTTTCGTTCTGAAGCAGGTTCTGCTGGTAAAGATATTAAAGGCGTTTTAAGACAACATCAGTTCATTAAAACTGAATTAGTTAATATTTGTGATCCAAATAATTCATATGAAGCTTTAAATGAAATGGTTGACCAAGCTTGTTCAATTTTAGATGTATTAGAATTACCATATAGAGTAATGAAACTTTGTTCTGGAGACACAGGATTTGGTTCATCAATGACTTTTGATATTGAAGTTTGAATGCCTTCGTACAATAACTATAGAGAAATATCTTCATGTTCAAATTGTGAAGACTTTCAAGCTAGAAGAGGTCAAATAAGATTTACTAATTCTGAAAAAAAGAAAGAATTAGTACATACATTAAATGGTACTGGTCTTTCAATTGATCGTTTATGAATAGCAATAATTGAAAATTACCAAACAAAAGATGGAGATATTATTATCCCTAAAGCTCTAAAAAAATATTTAGACTTTGATAAGATATAGGAACAAATATGAAAAGAGGTTTCTTTATTACTTTTGAAGGTACAGATGGTTCTGGAAAAACCACTATATTAAATAAAGTTATTACACAACTTGAAGAACATAATATCAATGTATCTCGTACAAGAGAACCAGGTGGTCAAAACAAAGTTTGTGAAGATATAAGAGGAGTTTTATTAAACAATAAAGATGTTGATAAATATGCTGAATCTTTATTGTTTGCTGCTTCAAGAGTTCAACATGTAAACAAATACATTATTCCTAAAATTTCAGAAGGTGTTAGTGTAATTTCTGATCGTTATTTAGACTCTTCAATTGCATATCAAGGTTATGGAAAAAACATTGATGTAAAATGAATTCAAGAAATAAATAGTTTTGCTACAAATGAATTTAAACCTGACTTTACTTTCTTTTTTGATATAAAGCCTAATATTGCTCAAAAAAGAATAATGGTTAATCCTAATCGAGAAAAAAATAGATTTGATTTAGAAAGCATGGAAATTCAAGAATTAGTTTATAAGGGCTACAAAGAAATCATTAAAAATAATCCTGACAAATTTATATTAATCAATGCTGAGTTAAGTGCTGATGAAGTATATAAACAAGTTTGAGATAAAATTAAAGAAATATTTGGAATTATCAATGACTAATAAAAATAACCATATCTTTATAATTTCTGAGAAGAAGTTTTCAAATACAAATGATCTAATTAAAAAGATTTGTAAAGATTTCCTTTCTCATACAGATGAAAAAGAACTGTACTATAAGAAAATAGATAATAATAATTACTATGACTATATTGAATACAATCTTTATTTGGATGATATTAAAATTGATGAAATTAGAGAGCTAAAAAGAAAGTTCTATTCTATTGCTTTAGAAAATGCAGGTTACAAGTTTTATGTAATAAGAAATATTGAATTACTTAATGCAAGGGCAGCTAATTCATTTTTAAAATTTATTGAAGAACCACCAAAAAATACTATTGGAATTTTTACATGTAGAAATTCAAATAAAGTTTTACCTACTATTTACAGTAGGTGTGAAGAACTAAGAGCATCATCAAACTTAAATGAAGTTGAAGAATATTTAAAGAATAACATTAATGAAAATATGCACACTTTTTATTTAGAATCTTTTTTTTCACTAGATGAAATAAAAATCTTTAATGAATGTAAAAATAAAAACATAATAATTAGTCTATATCAAGATTTAGCAAATAGTTTGCAAGATAATAAAAAAGTAATAGATAACTTAGCTCAATTCAAAAAACTTTCTTATAAAGAAATTGCTATTTTAGTTCATTCTTTAATGATTGGTAATAAAATTGAAAATAAACAAAAGTTATTAGAAATTTCAAATAACATTAAGTTTAATTTAAGTAAAGTATTATTATTTAATCAAATCATTAATTTAATTAAGTAGGAGATAAAATGAATACAATTGTTGCACTAGCAACTCCACCAATGAAATCTACTATTCATATTATTAGATTATCTGGTCCAGAAACATACAACATCATTAATAAAATTTGTACTAAAAAAATTGAAAAAAATGGTCACTCAATTCAGAATAATAAAATCATTAATAAAAATAATAATAAAATTATTGATGATGTTTTACTAATGAAATTTGTAGGTCCTAAATCATTTACGGGCGAAGATTTAATTGAAATTAATTGTCATGGTAATTTAATAATTGTGAATAAAATAATTAAATTAATTTTAGAAAACGGAGCAATAATGGCTCAACCTGGTGAATTCACTAAGCAAGCATTTATCAATAATAAATTGGATATTTCTCAAGCTAATTCAATCAACTATTTAATTAATGCTAAAACAGACTTTCAAGCAGAAGTTTCCTTAAATATTATTTTAGGCAATGCAAAAAATAAAATAAAATTAATTACAGAAAAACTATTTCAAATAATTGGAACATTAGAAGTTAATATTGATTATCCTGAATATTATGATATTCATGATGTTAAAAGCCAAGAAGTTAAAAAGACTATTGATGAAATTTACAAAGATATAAATGAAATAATAACTGATTACAATAACAACTATCATTTGTTCAATGGAATTAATTTAGTCATACTAGGAAAACCTAATAGTGGTAAGTCATCATTATTAAATACTATTTTAAAGATGGATAGAGCAATTGTTTCAGACATACCAGGAACAACAAGAGACTTTATTAAAGAATCAATAAATATTGATGGTTTGAATTTTAATATAATCGATACAGCAGGAATAAGAGAGTCTGATAACCAAATTGAAAGCATGGGAATAAGCAAAGCTGTAGAGATATCTAAAAATGCAGACTTAGTTTTATATGTAATTGATAATTCTATTTCTATTTCAAAGGAAGAGCTAGATTGAATTAATAAAAATATTAATTCTAAACTTATCATTGTCAAAAACAAAGAAGATTTAAAAGATTCAAATCCAACATTGGATGGTGTAAAAATATCTGCCAAAAATAATAATATCGATAATCTTAAAAAGGAGATATTCAATATTTTTAAACTAAATAATGATGCACAATTTTTTATTACATCTGATTATGAAAAAAATATTTTATTGGAAATTAATAATAACCTTGACAAAGCAAATGAATTAATCAAAGAAGAAGCATCATTAGACTTAGTAATATCTTTCCTTGAGTTTGCTTATAAGTTACTAAAGACATTTTTAGGTGAAGAAAAAGATTTTGATTTATTAGATGAATTATTTAAAAATTTTTGCTTAGGCAAATAATTTTTTTTATCTATTTATAAATGTTAAAATTAATTACAAAAATATTAAGGATTTTATATGAAAATATTGGTTACAGGTGGAGCTGGATATATTGGTTCTCATGCAGTTTATTTACTTATTGAAAAAGGATATAATGTTGTAATTGTTGATAACATGTCAAAAGGATATGAATCAAATATTCATCCTAATGCAAAATTTTATAAAGCAGACATTAGAGATGAAAAAGAACTTGAAAGAATTTTTACAATTGAAAAAGATATTTGTTCAGTAATTCATTTTGCTGGTTTAATAGTCGTTCCTGAAAGTGTTTCTAAGCCTTTAGAATATTTTAATAATAATACTTATGGTGTAGAGATATTATTAAAAGTTTGTACAAAGTTCAATATTAAGCATTTTGTATTTTCTTCAACAGCTGCTGTTTATGGAGAACCAAAAAACATTCCTATATTGGAAACTGATATTAAAGAACCAATCAATCCTTATGGTGAATCAAAATTAGCTGCAGAAGCATTAATTAGAGGATGAGCCAATGCAAATAACTCTAATTATGTAATCTTTAGATATTTTAATGTTGCCGGAACTCATGAGAATGGTAAGATTGGTATTAGAACTTTAAAACCAACTCACTTATTACCATGTGTTGTTAAAAGCGCAATTGATAACCAAACATTTACTGTTATGGGAACTGACTATGAAACAAAAGATGGTTCATGTGTAAGAGATTTTGTACATGTTGTTGATTTAGTAGAAGCACATATAATTGGGCTTGAATGATCTATTAAAAATAATAAATCAGACATATTTAATTTAGGTTCAGGAGAAGGTTATTCTGTTTTAGAAGTGCTTAACAAAGCAATTGAAACACTTGCTATTAAAATCCCATATGAATTAGGTTCAAGAAGAGAAGGTGATCCGGCAAAGCTTTATGCAAACACTGGAAAAGTAAATTCAATTTTAAATTGAGTTCCTAAAATTTCTTTAGCACATATGATTACAACAGAATATTACTTTAGAAAAAAATTAACTAATAGGGAATAAAATGCTTTACGATACTCATGCACATCTAAATCTTGATTACACAGAAGAAGAAATAAATTCCATTATAGAGAAATCAATTGAACAAGAAATTTATGTAAACGTTGTTGGTGTTGATTTAGAAAGTTCAATTAGAGCAGTGGAAATATCTAAATTAAATTCTAAATATTTTTTTGCTGTAATTGGAATTCATCCTAATGATGCTAGCAAAAAAACAAAAGAAGAAATTGATATAGACATAGAAAAGCTTGATGGATTAATAGCAAGTAATTTAGATTGTATAAAAGCAATTGGTGAAACAGGTTTAGATTATTTCAGAGAGAAAGATCCAAGTGGAGTTGCAATGCAATTTTATTCTTTCAATAAACATGTTGAAATAGCAAGAAAATATAACTTACCATTAGTGTTACATATTAGAGATGCTCATGAAGATGCAATTAAGTTTATAAAAGAAGAAAACCTTTCTAATGTTTTAATTCACTGTTTTTCAGATAAATTAGAGTATGCTGAACAATATGTAAAATTAGGTTGTAAACTATCATTTCCAGGAATAATTACTTTTAAAAAATCAATTGATTTAAGGGAAGTTGTTTCAAAAATAGATATCAGTAATATTGTTTTGGAAACAGATTGTCCTTACTTAACTCCTGAACCTTTTAGAGGAAAAAAGAACTCTCCAATATACATTGAAACAATATTTAAAGAAGTATCTAAAATAAAAAATATTTCATATAACGAAACATGTGAAAAAATATGTGCAAATTCATTATTTTTTTTTAATATATAAAGTATAATTTTATATATGGAAAAACCAAAAATTACAAAAAGAAATTGAGAAGCAAGTGATGACAAGGAAATTGTTATTCATGAAAAAATCTCAAACTATGATAAATTAGTTACTAAAAAAATTAATCAAGAAAAAATTGAAAAAAAAGTTAATAAAAAAGTAGAAAAAAAAGAAATTAAATTAGCTGAAGAAGATGATAAATTTTTAGAAGAATTTGAAAATAAAATTAAAGAAGCAGAAATATTTTCTGGTGAATTTGATAATTCTTTGCTATCTAAAAAAGAATTAGATGAAAAAAATAGAAATCAACTTTATACAAAATTAATAATGGAAATAGAACTTTTAGAAAAAATTAACTTTTCAAATTATAAAAACCATACTGCTTTAATATTTTCAAAAATTAACCAAAGAATATTTGATTACATTAAAGATGAAAATAAAAAAGAAAATTATTTAATCAAACATAAAGAAATAGCGATCTACAAAAGAATTGTGAAAATTCTAAAAATCAAAAGAACTTTAACACTAAATAATAATATGAATGATTCAATTATAGATATCAAAGGCTTAAATAAAATATATGAAAGCAAGTCTATAAACAATCATGTTTTAAAAGATATTAATCTTTCAATTAAGAAAGGTGAATTTGTTATCCTTGTTGGTCCATCTGGTAGTGGAAAAACAACATTAATGAACATTATCTCTGGTGTTGATAAATTAACTTATGGTGAGATAGTTGTTAATAATAAAAATATTTCCATATTAAAAGAATGAGAACTTACAGATTTTAGATTAGAAAACATTGGATACATCTTTCAAAATTATGGACTTATCCCAAATCTAACTGTGAAGGAAAATATTTCTATGGGTGCTTATATGAGTTTCTTAGTCAAGAAACAAAAGAGCAAAATAAAATATGATAATTACATTAATGAACAAAATGTTAAAGAAATATTAGAAAATTTAAATCTTTTAGATATTCAAAATAAAATGCCATTCAAATTATCTGGTGGTCAAAAACAAAGAGTTTCAATTGGAAGAACAATTGCAAAGAAGACCCCTATTATTTTTGCTGATGAACCAACATCGGCTTTAGATGAAAAGAATGCAGAAAACGTTATTGAGCTTTTAAAAAAAATAAACTCAGAATATAACACAACTATCATCATGATTACTCACAATGATAAAGAATTAGATTATGCATCAAGAGTAATTAGGTTAAAGGATGGTCAAATTCAATAGTTATATAATATAATAATTAAGGTAAAAAAAATGGAAAACAAGAAGAAAAAAAGTATATGAAAAGCTAAATCTCCTGGTTTACTTAATAAAGCAAAAATTGTTGCTTCTGCTGTTGAAGCTAATAAAGATGAGTATCGTAAACTTTCTGATAGTGAAATAAAGGAAAGAGTTGCTTTTTTAGTTGATCAAATTAAAGATGAAAAGATTAGCATTGATGATATTGTTGTAGATGCTTTCTCTATGGCTAGAGAAATTATTTTTAGACAACATAAACTTTTTGCTCACCATGTACAAATAATGGGAGCTTATATTATTCACACTGGTGACTTTGCAGAAATGTTCACTGGTGAGGGTAAAACTTTAACAATTCTACTTGCTTCATTTTTAAATTCATTAAAAAAAGAAGGTGTTCATATTGTAACCGTAAATGAATACTTAGTTAAGAGAGATGCTGAGTTTTCTAGAGTTGCTTTTGAACCTTATGGTATAACTGTTGGTTATAATACATCTGAACTAAATCAAATGGTAAAAAAGCAAATGTTTTCTAAAGATATTACATACACTACTAACTCTGAGTTAGGTTTTGATTACTTAAGAGATAATATGGTTAGAAATATTTCTAACAAATCAATTAGAGGTCTATCATTTGCAATCATTGATGAGGGTGACTCAATTCTAATTGATGAAGCAAGGACTCCATTAATTATTTCTGGGATGCCAAAAGATGAAAGTAAATTTTATCTTGAAGCAGATAACTTTGTAAAAGGTTTAAAAGAGGAAGACTATATAATTGATAGTGAATCAAATACAATCTTTTTATCTGAAGAAGGTGCTGAAAAAGTTGAAAAACATTTTGATTTAAAAAACCTATATTCTGTAGAATCAGCAGATATTGTTCATAAAATAACAAACTCTTTAATGGCTAACTTTGTTTTTGCATCAGGTAGAGAATATATGGTTAAGAGTGACGAGATTTTATTAATTGATATTTTTACTGGAAGAGTATTAGAAGGTAGAAGTTATAATGCTGGACTTCATCAAGCTATTCAAGCTAAAGAAAGAGTTAAAATAGATCCAGAAAATCAAATCTTAGCAACAATAACTTATCAATCATTATTTAGACTATATAAAAAGATTTCAGCTGTTTCTGGAACTGCTTACACTGAAGCTGAAGAGTTCTTAAAAATTTACAACATGATTGTTATTAAAGTTCCTACAAATAGACCAATTGTAAGAAAAGATCATCCAGATTATATTTTTAATAATAAAAAAGCTAAATGAAATCACGTTATTGCAGAAATTAAGAGAATTCATGCAACTGGACAACCAATCCTAGTTGGTACTTCATCAGTTAATGATTCTGAATTAATTCATAGAAGACTTTTAGAAGAAAAAGTTCCTCATGAAATCTTGAATGCAAAAAATGATGCAAGAGAATCTGAAATTATTAAAAATGGTGGTATCAAAGGTTCTATTACTATATCTACAAATATGGCTGGTAGAGGTACTGATATTAAAATTAATGAAGAAGTTAAAGGACTTGGCGGACTTTATGTTATTGGTACAGAAAGACACGAATCAAGAAGAGTTGATAATCAGTTAAGAGGTAGATCTGGAAGACAAGGTGATCCTGGTGCTTCTAGATTCTTTACTTCACTTGAAGACTCACTATTCAAAAGATTTGCAACAGATAGATTTGAAAAAGCAAGCACAAAATTAGAAGGTGAAGAATTCTTTGACTCTATTTTCTTCTCAAGTTTATTAGATAAGACTCAAAAGAAAGTTGAAGGAATTAACTTTGACATGAGAAAGAACCTTATGGACTATGAACATGTAGTTTCTTTACAAAGAGAGTTAATTTATAAACAAAGAGATCAAATTTTATTAAATGAAAACTGTGATCAAATTTTAATTAATATGTCAAAAGAATTTACAGAAATGAAAATTAAAGATTTTGTAAAAGATAACAACTCAGCAATTATTAATGGTGAAAAGATGGTTGAATGATTAAACAAAAATATTTTAAAATTTGATTTCTTTAAACAAGAAGACTTTGATAATTTAGAGAAAATACATGCTCAAATAAAATTAAATAAAATATTTAGAATTACAATTAAAACTAAGACACAAATTTTAAGAGAATTAGATTCATTGGCACAAGTAAACAATATTTTAATTCAAAATATTGATAATGCTTGAACAAAACATTTAGATAGAATGAGTAAATTAAAAGAAGCAGTTAACTTGAGAGCTTATGAACAAAAAAGTCCATTAAATCTTTACATTGAAGATGGAAATAGATTTTTTGAAACAATGAAAAGTGAAATTGTAAATAATGTTTTAAATACTTTATTTGTTACTCCTTTGCCTGATGAAGAAAAAAGATTAAGAGCAACACTTACAAGTGAAGAAGTATAGTAAAAATACAATATAATTGCAAAAAAATAAATGATATAATTAAGAAAATATAAATGGGATATTATGGCTAAAAAAAATAAAATGAAAAAGTCTATTCATGCTGATTCAATAGATGTTGTTTCAGAAAAATATGAAACTGAAAAAGCAGAGACAAAGAAACACAAAAATGTTCAAGATCTTAATATTGAAACTATAGCTTCAGATACTCCTTTTTACTTAAAATATAGAATTCCTATTTTTTCATCAATTTATAAAATTAAAAGTAAGTTTTTTTTAGAAGATAAAAAGAAATTTTTCTTATATCTTTCATTAATTATTTTTGCATTATTAGTTAGTATTACTTTAATTGTTGTTGGTGGTTTATGACTTAGTGGAACTTTTGGAGAAAACCCTGCAAATTCTGAAATAGGTTTTATTCCTGGTTTAATTATGGCAATTGGTGCTTCAATTTTAGTGGTGGTGTAAAATGGATAAAATAAACGAAACCATTTCAATTACTTGAAAAGACCTTACTAAAAACTTTGATGAATTCAAAGTAGTTAATATTGGAAAAAGTAAAAAAATAAATTCAACAAGAATGTCAAGAGCGGGTTTAGAACTTTCTGGTTACATTACTAGAAAAGAATCTTTTGCTGCTATTTTATTTGGAAGAGAAGAATATAATTATCTTTTAAGCTTTGATGAAAAAACAAGAAATGAAAAAATTGATAACTTTTTCAAACTAACTCCTCCAGTGATTATTTTGTCTAGATCATTTGATGAAAATATTATTTTAGACTTTGCAAAAAAATATGATGTAACAATAATAAAATCAAATCAAACTAGTAGTTATATTAATACTTCTACAAATTTATTATTATTAGACTTATTAAGTAAATATGAATCTATTCATGGAAACTTAGTTGAAGTTTATGGAGTTGGTGTTTTATTAATTGGAGAATCTGGATTAGGAAAATCAGAGATTACTTTAGAGTTAATTAAAAAAGGACATCTTTTTATTGCTGATGATGTTGTAGAGTATACACAATTATTTAGTGATATAGTTGGTAGAGCAAATAAGAAAACAGGTAATTTTATTGAAGTTAGAGGTTTAGGTATTCTAAATATATCTAAACTTTATGGAGTTCAAGTAACAAAAAAAGAATGTCAAATAGATGTAGTTGTCGAATTAAAACCAATTTCAAGAGAAGAGACTTTTGAAAGACTTGGAAGAGAATATGCATATAAAAGATTATTCAACATTGATGTTCCTCATTATAAAATTCCAATTTCACCTGGTAGACAAATTGGGGATATAATTGAAGCAATTGTGGGTGATTTTAAATTAAAAAAATCAGGTTATTTTTCTACAAATGAATTTCTTAAGAAATTAAAAGAGGAAGACTAATATGTTTGATTCAGGTGTTTTATTTCAAATATTTACAAACAACATTAATAATGTAGCATTCAAAATTGGTGATCTTGAAGTCGCTTGATATGGTATTATTATTTTTTTTGGTTTTATCTTTGCTTCTTTAGCAGCTTTTTTAAAGGCTCACTTATGATATAAAATTCCAACTGAACCAATTTTATATTATTTATTTATTGCAATTCCTATATCAATTATTGGTGCTAGGGTTTGGGCTGCAGTTATTGGTGAAATTAATATTGTAGACTTTTTTCATTTTAGGAATGGTGGTTTAGCAATTCAAGGTGGTGTAATGGCAGCATCCATTGCTGCATTGATATATTTCCCTCTAATTCTAAAATCAGCTAAATACAACGTTAAAACATGCTTAAATGATGAAGTTAAAGTAAAGAGAGTTTCTACTTTTGTTTATGCAGATTGTTTATTACCATGTATTCTTGTTGGACAAGTAATTGGTAGATGGGGAAATTTTATAAATGCTGAGATATTTGGTGCAGTAGCTACTCCAGAACAATTATCATGATTAAAAAACTTTTTACCTTTTGTATATGAAGGAATGATTATTAATAGAGTTTTAAGACAACCATTGTTCTTATATGAATCATTTATAAACTTTATAATATTTATTGGTATATATTTTGGAGCAGAATTTATTTCATTCAGAAAAGCAGGAGATCTTGGAGCATTATACTTCATATCTTATGGAGTTGTAAGAACTATAATGGAGCCACTAAGATTTAGTCAGTTTGGTTACACTACTTCATTAGTAACTTCAATTATTATGATTGTATTTGGAGTAATATTTATTTTATATAATCACTTATATTTAAATAAACATAGAGATCAATTCATTATCTTTACAATGTATAAAGGTTTTCAATTACCATTTAAAAAACTTTATTATTTAATGAGTAGTTCATATAAAAAAGAAGTTGATAGATATGACCCATATTGAGAAAATTGAGGTAATCCAAAACCTTTAAAGTTAAAAAGAACAAATGAAGAGATGCTATACTATAATGGATATTAGGAGAATAATATATGGAAAATAAAAATATATACGATTGTTTAATAATAGGTGCTGGTCCAGCTGGATTGACTGCTGCTATATATGCTCAAAGAGCTGGCCTTAAATGTTTAATTATTGAAAAGGATACTCCTGGTGGGAAAATGTCAAAAACTGCCATTATTGAAAACTACCCTGGATTTAAAACTATAAAAGGTTATGAAATATCACTTAATATGTTAAACCAAGCGAAAGAGACTGGTGTTATTTACTTATACGGCGAAGTAACAAGTGTTAATAAAAAAGATAACATCTTTGAACTTACAATTGAAGGTGAAGAATCTGTGTATGGAAAAACAGTAATTGTTGCAACAGGAATGAAAGAGAAAAAAATTGGAGCTCCTGGAGAAGAAAAATTCTATGGTAATGGAGTTTCATATTGTGCAATTTGTGATGGTGTTTTATTTAGAGGTAAAGAAGTTGCTGTTGTTGGTGGTGGAAATTCTGCTTTTGAAGAGTCTATTTATTTATCTGAATTAGCTAACAAGGTTTATTTAATTCATAGAAATGAAAAATTTAGAGCTGAACAAAAAATCATTGATAAAGTAAAGGCTATACCAAAAATTGAATTAATAACAAACAGTGTTATTAAATCAGTTAATGGTGATAAACAAGTCACAGGAATAACTGTTTCTAATGTAATAGATAACACTGAAAGAGAAATAAAATTAGATGGTGTATTTGTTTTTATTGGTTACAATCCTGAAACAGATTTCATTGATAATAAAATTATTGATGTTGACAACAACTTCATTGTTGCTAATCAAGATATGGAAACTAAAACTCCTGGATTATTCTCTGCTGGTGATGTTATTCAAAAAAAATTCAGACAAATTTCAACAGCCGTTAGTGATGGAACGATAGCTGCACTTAACATTAAAAAATATATTGAAGATAATTTTTAATTTTTAAAGTTAATATGAATAATAAATAGAAAATTTAAAATTAAATATATTTAGTATTATTAATATGCTAATTTTAATAATAAGGAATAAAATATGAAAATAGCAATAATAGGTCCAGGTGCTGTTGGAAAAACAACTATAATTGAAATTCTTAAAAAAGATTTAATAGATTTCAAATTTATGGATGAAAGAGAAGAAATTCTTAATGAAAATTTTGATTCATATATGAAGGATTTTAAATCAAATGCTTTTGAATCACAAAAACATTTTTTTAATTTTAGAAAAAAACAAATTGAAAGTTTTATTAATTTTGATAATGTAATAATAGACAGACATTTAATTGATGATTTTATTTTTCCTGAAACACATATAGAATTTAAAAACTTTAATTCAGAAGAAGCTACTAAATGAAAAAAAATAGAAGAAGAATACTTACTTTTTTTAAAATCAATACCTAAATTAGACTTTCTTTTTTTATTAACAGCTAATGATGAAATCATTAAAAAAAGAAGAGAGAAAAGATCATTAAAAGAAGACTTAAGAAAATCAGAAATGGATAATCATTATTTTTTCAACAAAGTAAATGAAAAATACCAAAGTGATAATTTTAAAAAATTTGCCGAAAAATTTACTAAAAAATTAATAATTTTAGAAAATAAAGAATCAGAAAAAACTGCTAAAAATATTAAAGAAATTATATTAAAAAGACTAACATAAGTTAAATGTTAGTCTTTTTAATACTTTATAAGAATATGAATAATTTATTTATCTTTCATATGTGGGAATAATAAAACATCTCTAATAGATGTTTTTTTTTAGCAAATAGCATTACTAATCTATCAATCACAATTCCAAGGCAACCAGTTGGAGGCATTGCATATTCTAGTACTTCTACAAAATCCATATCCATATCATTTCATATTCTTTTTTATTTTAGTGTAACAATATTCTCACATTTAAATTTATTCAATGTGTTATTTGAAGTGAAGATTATTGTCTTATTCTTTGCATGTTTCTTTAATGCTTTATGTACTAATTCAATTTGACTATCATCCAGTATTGATTCAATTGAATCAAATAATAAAATGTCTGGATCATTATAAATTAAGTAAGCAATTGAAAACATTTGTTTTTGACTATCTGAAATTTGTAACCCTTGAGAGTTAACTGGATTTTTGATAATAGATTCATAGAAATATTCTTCATCAATTTTAAGATCTTTTAAAATGCATGATAATTTTTCATGATCAATATCAATGTCTTCAAATTCTAAACTTATTCTTGGAAAAAAACTTTGGTATGCAATCTTTTCTCTTAGATGTTCAATTTTGTAATCTCTTAATTTGTTATTATCAATTAAAATTTCTCCGCTATCAACATTATAATAATTCATTATTAATTTTAAAACAGTTGTTTTTCCACTTTTTGATTTTCCACAAATTAAGTTTCTTTTATTCTTTTCAAATTTGATATTTAAATTATCAAAAACTTTTTTTCTTTCATTATTTGCAAGATAAGAAAAACAAACATTTTGAAATTCTAAATCACCTTTAATATTTACTTCTAATGTTCCTTGGTTATATTCTTCTTCTCAATCATGAAATTCTTTAATTCTAATTATAGAAGCGTTTAACATTACTGAGTCATTTACTAATTCTGATATTTTTTCAACAGGAGAAACTAAAATGTTAGCTGAAGCAATCAACCCAATTAATTCTGCATTAGTAATTGTTTTGTTAGCAACTAAAAACGAACCAACTACTAAAGTTAGCATTGAGATTAATAATGATGTTAAGAATCCATTCATTTTAAACAAAGATAATTTTCAAAAAAACTTTTCTGAAAATTCATATAATTTTTTTTGAAGTCCATCAAACTTATTCATTGATAATCTTGAATTACTATAAGATTTAACTTGTGAAACCATATCAATGTTTTCACCTATATCAACATTAATATCTGAACTTAATAATTTAATTTTTTGTTTCATAAAAGATAGTTTTTTAAAGAATACTAAATAAATGAAAATCGAAATTAAATAAACACTTAAAACTACAACACCAATAATTCAATTAACTAAGAAGATATAAACAAAACCTCCTGTTGAAAGAATTACAATAGTTATTACATTTGAAATAGCACTATATGAGAAACTATTTACTTCTTTTAAATCTTCTACCAATCTATAAAAATATGTTCCACTAGGTGTGTCTTCTATTCTTTGCATTGGTAGCTTATGAAATTTAGCAAGCATATCTCTTCTTATTTGTAATTCAAGCTTTAAATCAAATGTATGCCCTAAATGATCTAAGAAGAAATATAGAGCAATTTTTACAACAACAATTACTGCTAGCATTCCTGAAAAGAAGGCTAAATCTTTATAAATATCTTTTTCAGCTGATGTAGTTATTAACTGAGTAATGATTGGGATAAATATAGTTGTTGATGTAGTTATTGTTGTAAAAAGAACAATTAATATAAAAAATATTAAATTCTTTTTATAGTACTTTAAATACAATCTTCAAGAATTGTAATAATTACTTTTCTTGAATGAGTTAACTTTATCTTGCTTATTCATTTATGCTCCTATTGATCTATTTATCCTTCATATGAGGGAATAGTAATACATCTCTAATAGAAGTTTTTTCTGCAAATAACATTACTAATCTATCAATACCTATTCCAAAACCACCAGTTGGAGGCATTGCATATTCTAATGCTTCAACAAAGTCCATATCAATATCATTTGCTTCATCGTTTCCTAATTCTTTTTCTCTTGCTTGCTCTTCAAATCTTTCTAATTGATCGATTGGATCATTAAGTTCTGCAAAAGCATTTGCATATTCTTTTTTGTTAATGAATAATTCAAATCTTCTTGTGTATCCTTCTCTACTATAGTCTTTTTTTGCTAGTGGAGATATTTCAATTGGATGTCCTCAAACAAATGTTGGTTGAACACATTTTTCTTCACAAAATTCTTCGAAGAATAAATTTAAAATATGACCAATTGATCTTTGGTGTTTTTCAACTTTGATATTATGTTTTTTTGCAGCTTCTAATGCATCTTTAATTGTTGTAATTTTATTAAAGTCTACTTTAACAATTTCCTTAACAAAATCAACCATATGAATAACTTTGAATTTTTTAGTTAAATATATTTTTTGACCATCAATTGTCACAGTTTCTTTTTTTAATTTTTTAGCTAAAAATTTGAAAGTATTTTCAACTGTCTTCATAACATCTTCCATTGAAGCATATGCAGCATATCCTTCAATTGAAGTGAATTCTGGGTTATGAGTTGCATCCATTCCTTCATTTCTAAATAATCTTCCTATTTCATATACTTTTTCAAAACCACCAACAATTAATTTTTTAAGTGGTAATTCTGTTGCAACTCTTAAAAAGTAATCTCTTTTTAAAGTGTTGTGATTAGTAATGAAAGGTCTAGCAGCTGCTCCACCTAATTTAGGATTTAAAACTGGAGTTTCAACTTCAAAATAATCTTGACCATCAAAGTAGTGTCTTAAATATCTTAATATTAAACTTCTAATAACAAAAGTATCCATAGACTCTTTGTTCATAATTAAATCAACGTATCTATGTCTTGCTCTTAATTCTTCATCTTGAAGTCCATGTCATTTTTCTGGTAATGGTTTTAATGCCTTAGACACTATTTTAATTTTTTTAATATCAATTGTAAGTTCGCCTTTTTGAGTTTTAAAAGCAGTTCCTTTTAATTCGACAATATCTCCAATATCTAAATATTTTTTGAAATACTCAAAAACACTTTTAGGAACTTTATTTTTATTAATATAAAATTGAAGACTTCCACCAAAGTCAACTATCTTTCCAAACGTTTGTCTAATTGCTAAAACTCTACCAGCTATGGTATATTGTTTTGTGCCATGTTTTTTAATATTTTTATTTTCTTTACAAAATTCAGCTAAAGAACACGTTCTCTTTACACTCTCAATTGTAAAGGGATCTTTACTCTGTTCTTGTAATTCTTTTAACTTATTTCTTCTAATAATTTCTTGATCATTGAATTTTCTTGTCATATATATAATCCTAATTTGATTTGTTATACTTTTTATTATATTTATAATATATAAAAAATATGAATAAAAACAAACTTTATATTAGATTTTTTTTAGAATTTAAAAATAATTTGAACAATACAAATTAATTATTTGATAATTTTCAATTATTTTTTGTTTAATTAAAATTGACATTTCATACTTATTAAGTTGATATTGAATCAAAAAATTTGATTCATATAATATTGTCTCGCCAATAACAAAACCATTTTTATTTTTGCTTACATTAATTGTAATCATTCTATTTCTTGCTTTTTACATTATAAATGCAATTCTTAAAATACTGGTATTAGTTGTAAAATTAAATATAAAGTTTTAATATTTCTATTGTTTTTACCATTTTTTATAGTCAATAA
Organism: uncultured Mycoplasmataceae bacterium; assembly: GCA_947041945.1. Classification (GTDB taxonomy): domain Bacteria; phylum Bacillota_I; class Bacilli_A; order Mycoplasmatales; family Mycoplasmoidaceae; genus CAMREV01. Next base: position 103,250 of record CAMREV010000001.1, read on the forward strand.
TTAATAAAAAATGATATAAATGCACCTTATTATGCATGAGTTGTCCAAATACAAATAAGGCTGTAAATAGATTTAAAATATCTTACTTGAAAACATACACTTCCAATCTATTATGTTCTTTGTAATTTGGAATTAACAAACCATATTTTTCAAATAATTTAGCCATTATTTTTAAATTTATAAAACCTATTAAATAAAAATAAAAATTTAAGAATCATTCTCAAATAATAGATCCAAAACTTTACTTGCTTTTTCCATATCAAAAGCACAATAAGTAGCATATAAAAGTGCCTCTATGCAATCTGATTTATTGTGTTTTCCTATTTCATTAGATCTTTCATAAGAAAAATATTTTTCTAATTTCAATTTATCAAATATACTTTGTAATTTTTTATTTCCAACATATTTTTCCTTTACAGCTGTTGGATTGGATTCGGTAGAGTAATTATCTATATACTTCTCGCAAGCCAACAAGCCTAAAAGAGCATCCCCTTTTAATTTGAAAACCTCAAAAGAGCAATTTTTAGAGTTATAATCTTTTCGTTGTTTAAAAGCACTAAGAAAAACATCTTCGTTACATTCATTTATTTCTATTTCTAACTTTTCTTTCATAAAGGTTTTAAATTCTTTTAACATTAATTCATCCATATTAATTATTAAGATTGCATTATTTATTATTCTTGAAACCAAAAGATTCAAAATTAGTTTCAAAATATTTTAAAAATTACTTCATTCAGAATCATCACAATTACAAAGAACAACTTTGTTTTTAAAGTATTTATTATAATGTTTTAAATCATTTTCAATATCTTTTATTTGTGTGTAGAATTCGTCACATTTATTTTTCTTAGCATTATTTAAAAATTTTTAATTTTTTTCCTTTGTATTGATAAGCAACCCCAAAAACCTCCAATACTTGTATAAGTAAATTAAATAAATAATATCATAATTCCATAAATTTGAAAATATATATTTATAAAAATAATGACCTAATAATCTTACCATTCATCAAATAAAGTTATCTTTATTTGTTCTCATTTAAACAAGAAAAATTACATATTTAATTAAATAATTACTTTCAACAACACTGAATATATTATTAGCAACATTTTTGTTTCTATTAACAGAATTTTTGATACAAATCTTATCTTTTTATAATCCTTATTTACTTTCCTTTTTTAATATTTTTTCAAATATTATTTTAAAAAAATATATTTGAATAATAATTAAGCATAAAGTTAATAGTCTAGTTTTTTGTGTAGTCTTTTTAAATTAAAATTCAATAAAAAAAATTCTTTGTATTTTGCAATTAATGATATTTTTATGTCTACATCTTTTTTTAAAACACTATCTAATTATTTTTTTATTAAATATTATGTATTTGAGTTTATGAATAAGGTATAATATTTATAAATATTTTTATATTCGGAGTATTAATGAAAGTTAAAAAAATAAAGTCAGAAGAATTATTAAATAAGGATTGAGTTAATTCAAGACTTTTAGAAAATGTTAAATCAAAAGTTCAAAAAGAAGAATTAGATGACATTGATAGTGTATTAGAAACATTTGCACTTGAAATTGAAAAGAGAAAAACTAGAAAAAACAAAACAGATTTAGAAGAAATATTAGAAGCATTCCATATCTTTACATTAACAAATGTTGAGATTAAAGATATAATTGATAGAATTTTAGCAAAAAACATTTTAATAACTGATTATTCTAAAAAAGAAGCATTAACTGCTGCAAAAATAAATGAAATAAAAGAAATCGTTCAAGAAAAAATTGATTTCCAAGTTGATGAGTTACAAAATGCTCACAACAATACTACAGATAAAGTAAATGATGGTGTTAAAGCTTATTTAGGTGTATTAGGTTCTTCTAAAATGCTTTCAGCAAAAGAAGAAATTGAATATGCTAAAATGTTAGAAAATAAAGATCCTGAAATTAGACAATATGCAGTTAATCAATTAATGACTTCTAACTTAAGATTAGTTACATCAATTTCTAAAAAATACTTAAGTAGAGGTTTAGAAATTGAAGATTTAATCCAAGAGGGTTCTTTAGGATTAATGAAAGCAATTCAAAAGTTTGATTATAGAATGGGTAATAAGTTCTCTACTTATGCTACATGATGAATTAGACAAGCAATTACAAGAGCAATTGCTGATCAAGGTAGAACTATTAGAATACCTGTTCATATGGTTGAAACTATTAATAAACTAAACAAAGTTGAAAGATCATTAACTCAAGAATTTGGTAGAGAACCAACTATTGATGAACTATGTGAAGAAATGGGTGGTAGTGTAAATGGATTCACAACTAAAAAAATTAGTTTAATTAAAAAACTAAATGTTGAACCTGTTTCATTAGACAAGCCAATTGGTTCAGATGAAGAGTCTCAATTTGTTGACTTTGTTAAAGATAACAATATCTTAACTCCTGATCAATTTACTGAAAAGGGATTAGTAGCAGAACATATTAACCAATTATTTAAAAGTGTTTTAAAAGATAAAGAAGAAACAATTATTAAAATGAGATATGGTTTATCTCCATATCCAGGACCAATGACTTTAGAAGAAGTTGGTGAAGAATTTGGTGTTACAAGAGAAAGAATCAGACAAATAGAAGCAAAGGCTCTTAGAAAATTAAAGCATCCATCAAAAAGTGCTAAATTAAAAGCTTATGTTAAAAACGAGGATTAATTTAATTGCTTCATTAGTAGACAAATGTAATATTGTTTTGGATATTGGTTCAGATCATGCAAAGATTTCAAAAATTCTAATTGATGAAAACAAAGCAAATAGAGTAATAAATGTCGAATTGAATGAAGGACCACTTCAAAATAGTATTAAAGCTACTAACCATGCAAAATATTATAATCATATTTGAAATATTAAAAGTAATGGATTTAAAGAGATTTATCCATCTTTTTTTATAGATGTTTGTATTATTGCAGGAATGGGCGGACAAACAATAGTTGAAATACTTAATGAAAGTAAATCTCATAAAGTAAATCAATTTATATTACAAGCAAATAATAATGTTGAAAAAATAAGAGACTGATGTTTTAAGAATAATTGAAGAATAAAAAACGAATGCTTTGTAAAAGATAATGACATTATTTATGAAATATTAGTAATTTCTAAGAAAAAAGGCTATATTCCATTTTGTTTCAATAGAAAGTATTTTGGAAAGATTAACTTAAAATTAAAAAATGAACTTTTTATTGAAAGATGATCAGATGAATTGAAGTATTTAAAAAGAAATGAAAATCTCTATAAAAAAAATATAAAAATAATTTCTAAAATTGAAAAAATATTAAAAAATAAAAATTTATAATATGTGTAAATTTTTATTTTTTTATTTCTAATGGTTATTTAATTGCTAATATTTTAATGGAAATTTTATAAAAGAAATAGTCATTACTAATAATGTGTATCATTTAATAATTTGTTCTATACAACCTTTCAAAGAGTTGTTATAGAGATGGCATTAAATAGCAGTAATAATTTTATTTAACAATGTAGGAAATATAAGCAATATACAAATATTGAAATAAAATTATATCTTTAAAATATGCTTATGCTAATCTTGTTATCCGACCCCTTAACTAATTTATGAAAAAAAATAGTTAATTGTCACTTTTTTAAAATGTTATAATATTTTTATAAGAAATCAAAGGATTATTTATGAATAAAAAAATTAAAATAAGTTTGTTAGGTGTATTACTTACATCTTCATTAGCAGGTATTGCTACAACTATTGCAAGTTGTTCTGCTTCTGCAACTCCAGAACTAAAAATAGAACAAAACCCTAATTTAATTACTGAATTAGATAAAGTGCTAACTGAATTTTTGGCAGCTATTAATGATGATAAACAAAAAAAACAAGAATTTGATAATTGAATAAAGAATGATGAATTACCACAAAGTGCAAAAGATGTAATAATTCAAAATATTGTTTTTAAAAATGAAAATAAAGTCGTTCCCTTTAATGACGTTTTTGAAAAATTTTTAGTATCAAACAAAAGTGGTTTCCCTCAAATTCCAACAGATCCAATTCCTGCAATTGATATTGAAATTAAAATTAAAGAAGGTCCCTTTGCTATTGCTTCAAGTTCACTTCCTTTACTGAAATTTAAAACTGGTACTTTAGGTAAATTAAATCCAGTTCAAATTTTAAGTATTGATTTTAATGCTAATCCAGTAGAAACTAAACAATTAATAACAACAGAGTTAAATAAAGCAATGAATGCTGCTATTACATATCAAGATAAATTTACTTTGTACTCACAGTGAACACAAGGCACTAACTTTCCAATTGAAATTAGCAACTACTTATTTAATTATGTTAAATTTAGAACAAGTAATAGTGGTATTTTATCTTGAAATGCTGTTTTTGATACATTTGCAATTACAACAACAGATAAATATCCATCGACATCAAATGCTCAAATTCCAAATATGACTTTAAATACAAAATTAAAATCAGGATACCTAATTGAACCAGGAATATTAGACAAAGATTTAAAATTTACAGATATTGCTATTACTTCTAATACTGGAAAAATTAAATTAGATGTTGGATTTAAGGACTCAATTCTTGTAGCACTTGAATCTCAACTTTCAAAAGATCTTAATGTTGCAACTACATACCAAGAAAGAAAAGTGATTTTTAATAATTGAAATAATAGTGTTGGAGAAATGAAACCTGACTCTATTTCACTAGGTGCAAAAGAGGTAATACTTTCAAATCTTGCACTTAATAAATTTGGTTATGATAACCCTTTAGCTATTGATGATTTTATTTCAAAAATTTCAATTGTCCCTGTTAATGATGGTGAATCATATACAAATAATTTAATAGCTAATTTACCACTAATGAAACTTGTGTTAGTTTTAGATGACCAAAAATTTGTCACTCCAAATAATAACTATGTATTTAGTATTAATTTACCACCTTTAACTGCAAATTCGGGAGTTGGAGAATTCACTTTTACTTTTTCAAGTACACTTGAAAAAGATATGACAAATTCATTTGCAAATGAACTTATTGCTTCATATGATGAAAATAAGGCAAAGTATGAATCATGAAATTCTTATAACAGTTTCCCAGTTGCTGTAAAAGATGCTTTAGAAGCTGGTATTAGTTTCAAGACTGATATTGATATTCCTAATATTAGTTTATATTCAAATATGATAGATATTGAAAAAACACAAATTATAAAACAACCATTCCCTGAAACTGCTGGACTTCAAATAATGCCTATGCAAATTAAATTTGCATTAAAACCTGGTCGTTCTGTAAGAATTGATGGATCTTTAACAAATGAATTACCACCAATAAATATTCCAAATCTACCAATAGCTGGATCGACAATCTATCAATTTGATACAGGTCAATTTCAAAAAGTAATTGATTTTTATGACATGATAAAAGGAAGTATAGCGGAAGCAATGTCCTTTGAAGAGAAAAAAGAAATTTATAATCGTTATACAAGTTTTGCAACATTTCCTGAACCCGCAAGAAAAACATTAGAAAATGCTATGCTTTATGATATGGCTCCTCCTGAAGAAAAAAAGAGATTTGTTGATTTAGTAGAAACTGTTCCAACATTCTCTAAAGATGGATTGTTTCCTTCTGAATCAGGTAAACCTATTCCATCAATAAGATTAGAATTTAAATTTTTATCAAATTTTACATTTAAATATAATAATATTTATTCTAAAAAATTTCCAATTACTATTAATTTTAGTGGAATAACATCTTAAAAAAGATTTACATAAAAAATATTAAAGTTTTTTTTACTTTTACTTAGTAAAGAAGTTAATGAAATTATTTATCAATCTACAATTTTAATAAAGACAAAAATTAATACCATCCATTACATCATAATGGCTGGTATTTTTTTTTTTTTTTTGGATTAAACATTAAAGTAATACTCACAAACAAAAAATTTAATATTTTTGGATAATTTCGTAAAATGAATTGCAATTACTAATAATTGCTTTCACCAATAATTGACTCTGATATACCCTTTAAAAAGTTGAAACTTCTAAATAATATACAAACATTAAAGCAAAAAAACTACATTTAAAATCTACTAATGCTAATATTATTAATCATAATTCTTAATTTCCTCTTAAAAAATGGTAGTGAACTATTTTTTTAATTATGCTATAATAATTAGATAAAAAAACCAATAAAGGATTATTTATGAATAAAAAAATAAAAATAAGTTTGCTAAGTGTATTACTTGCGTCTTCATTAGCAGGTGTTGCTACAACTATTTCAAGTTGTTCTGCTTCTGCGACTCCAGAATTCACAGTAGAACAAACACCTAATTTAATTACTGAATTAGATAAAGCACTAACTGAATATTTAGCAAATTTAC
>CAMREV010000002.1 GCA_947041945.1 uncultured Mycoplasmataceae bacterium
TTCTTTGAAAATGTAAATAGAGTTGAAGATACAAATACTGATGATTTATTTACAATAGAAGATATTGAATATTTAGCAGATAATAAAAGCAAAGAAACCTTTATAACAGTTTCTGGAACTATTCAAAATTATTATGGAAAGGTAAATTCTTTTAAAGTATTAGTTAAGCATTTATATAATCTTGGAATTTATAATATAGATGGTTTAACTTGAAATAATGAATTAAAAACATTTCAAATTAATAAACTTAATAATGAAAATGATAAAAATTATTATAATCTTAATAAAGATATTTATGATTATCAATATTGAATTGTTAAGCATAACAAGGAAATAGAATTAGAAACTTTGCTTAAAGCAGAATTTAGCAATAAAAAATTTGATATTATAAAATATGATAATTATAGATATGATATTGCTTTTAAAAGTGTTCCATATATAGCATAATTTATAATTAAATAGTATTTTTTTAAAAAATATGCTATATTTACATTTTAATTTTAATTATAAATATAATTCTTTCTTTTGAATGGAGAAGAATTATATTTTTTTATAATTGTTGTTTGTTCTTTTGATATCTATGATATCATCAAATTAAGTTAATAAAGAGATTTAATAATAAATGAGATTAATTCTCAATGTTTAATTATTTTTTGATTAATTAACAAAAGACAGTTCTTGGCGGTTCTGTCTTTTTTCTTTGCTATATCATTTTTATCTATATTTAATAGAATGTTAAGAAAATGACTAAAAATATGGTGGTTGTGTGAAGAGTTTTAAAACTCTATGTAAATCATTAAAGTATTGTTTAAAGTGTCTTAAAAGTGTTTAAAACAAGGAAAAATATGGGAAATAAGAATTTAGGGTTAATCTTATTTAAATATGTATGTAAATTATCTATAATATTGTAGATAGAAAGAAAAACAAGAATTTTTAGTTCTTGTTTTTTGTTTTATATTAACCTTCTATTTTAAAGTATTGTTTTAAAATATAATTCATTGCTTCTGATTGTTTTATTTTATTAGTTTTAAGAAACTGATTAAAGTATTCTAAATTTTTTGGTTCAATATAAACTTGTAATAAAATTTTACTTTCCTTTTTGATTTTAATGTTTCCTAATTTTGGAACAATTAAATTGTTGTTTGTATTATTACGTTTCTTCCCTGAAAAGTATTCAATGTTTTCTCTTGGTTTATTAACATTGCTATTCATATAAGAGTTGTTGTTTATATTGTTTGTTTTTTTATTAGACACAAAGCTATTATTAATCTTATTATGGTTGTTGGAAATTAAACCATATCATTATGTTTGGCATTATTCTAGTGAGAGCATAATTTATAAATAGTATCTATAGAAGATGCTTTTTTTATATATGTTGTAAATGATACAATATTGAGAAATAGACAAAAGGGGACACTTCTATGAAGAGTTTTGAAACTCTATGACTAGCACCTATTGTGGAAGACACAGAATTCTGGCCAGACCAGAATAAATTAATAATATCATCTAAATAAAAGCACTAAACATCCACACAGATCATAATAAAATAATCTAAATATAAATTTTATTTGATACATGTATAAAAACTGTGATATTATTATTTATAATTTATATAAATAAGGAAAAAATTATGAATAAAAAAATAAAAATAAGTTTGTTAGGAACATTAGTAGTTGGTTCAGCTTTAGCTGTTACTTTACCAATTGTTAGCAATTCTGTAGCTTCAACTACAGAATCAAAATTTCATGGTAATGATTGCTCATGTGGTAGTTGTTCTATAACACTACTTACTGATGAAAACTTTCTTGATAAAAAGTAATTATAGATACATTGAATGTGGTTTTAAAGTAACTACAGTTATAAATATCTTTTTACTAAAATAATACTTACTGATCTTGATCTAGTATTTGTATCATCTTCTAAAAAATTATCTTAGCAGATTTCACTAAATGAATGAAACAAAGATTGTTGAGTTAAAGGTTGCATTTAAAAGTTAGTATCACCATAGTAATAGATTTATTAATAAATAATATATTCTATCATCTCATAATTAATAAATAATTTGAGTTTGTTTAGAATATTTTTTTATAAAAAAAACATTTGTTTAGGAATAAAAAATTAATAATTAAAATAATAAATTTAGGTTTTATTAAATAAAAATAAATATTTTTTTTAATTTTAAATTTACTTTTTAAAAAAAAGAACTATAATATTCCATATATAAAGGATAAAATTATGAATAAAAAAATAAAATTTAGTTTATTAGGAACATTAATACTTAGTTCAAGTCTTGCTATGGCTTTACCAATTGTTAGTTGTTCAGCAGCAAGCACACCTGAACCAACACCAACAAAAACTTTAACAGTTGATCTTGGTAATTCAGCTATTGATGCAACAAAAGCTATCACTTCATTATTTAATGCAAAAAAAACTTTTCAAGAGCAAGAGAATTTATTAGCTGGATGAACTGCTGATGCACAACTTGATGCAAGCATTATTACTGCAATTAGAAAAAATATAAAATTCACAGATGATATTGGCGCGCCTGTTGAATATGTTTATGCTGTTGCTGGAATATCATTTTCAAAATCATTTGCACCTCTAATTTCTGGTTCTCCAACAAGTACTGCACAGTTAAAAATTATATTTACAAAAGAATATTTATCTTCTGCTAATACATTTATTGAAATTGGTAGTTTAGGTAATCCTGTAGCACCAACAAATCTAACACCAACTCTAAATAATTCAACAAAAGATGCAACAAGTGCTTTTAAAAAATTATTTGATGCAAAAACAACTTTTTATGAACAAAAAGATTTACTAGCTAGTTGAGCGATTGGTAAACAAGTTGATCCAACTGTTTTTGAAGCTATCAAAAATACAATAACATTTGTTAATGGTACTGCACCTATTTCTTTTGATGTTGCTGTTGATAGAATAGAAATATCAAAACCATTTGACCCTCTAACTGCAGGTGTTGCCCCAACTGGCGCTGAATTAAAAATTATATTTAAAAACGGATATACATCTTCTCCTGAAACAATTATTCCAATTAGTAGTTTAGGATTTGCTAAAGCAATACCATTAGAATTTGATGTTTTATTGACACCAGAATTGGAGAAGGTTATGAGTAACGGACTTAAAAATGCATTGGCTGCTGCCCCAAATAGAGAAGCACAATCAAAATTATGATGAGACACATTTGTGAAAGGAAATATGAAAGAAATACTTACACAATCACTTAACTCTGCTAAAGATTTTCATTTTACAGAAATTGAAAATAATAATATAATTAATTGAATAGATGCTATAGAATCTATTCAATCAGTAGATTTTATTCCTTCATTGATACCAGCAACCGGACTGCCGTTTGAAGAATTTAGTTTAAAATTTAATTTGAATTCAAATTATTCAACTACGAGAGTTTTAACTTTTAGAATGAGCAATTTAGGTAATGCTAAATAAAAATTAATAAAAAAAGTTATTAATATATAACAAATTTATTATGATGATAAAATCATGAAAAAAAAATAAAAAATGTATTTACAAATACATTTTTTTATTTGGGTTAACACATTATTCAAATTAATAAATATTTTTTATAAAAAATATTCATTTGTTAATCAATAATTAAAGCAAGATATTTATTTTAAACTTTATAAATTTATTTGTTTTTTCAAAAAAAGAATTATAATACACAATATATAAGGATAAAATTATGAATAAAAAAATAAAATTTAGTTTACTAGGAACATTAATAGTTAGCTCAAGTCTTGCTATGGCTTTGCCAATCGTTAGTTGTTCAACAAGCTCATCTGAAGAGACGCCAACAAAAACTTTAAAAGTTGATCTTGGTAATTCATCTATTGATGCAACAAAGGCTATTACTTCATTATTTAATGCAAAAAAAACTTTTCAAGAGCAAGAGGATTTATTAGCCGGATGAACTACTGATGCACAACTTGATGCAAGCATTATTACTGCAATTAGAAAAAATATAAAATTCACAGATGATACTGGCGCACCTGTTGAATATTTTTACGCTGTTGCTGAAATATCATTTTCAAAATCGTTTGCACCTCTACTTTCTGGTTCTCCAACAAGTACTGCACAGTTAAAAATTGTATTTACAAAAGAATACTTATCTTCTGCAGATGTATTTATTGAAATTGGTAGTTTAGGTAATCCTGTAGCATCAACAACAATAACTTCAACACTAAATAATTCATCAAAAGATGCAACAGATGCTTTAAAAAAAGTATTTGATGCAAAAAAAACATTTTATGAACAAAAAGATTTACTAGCTAGTTGAAAAATTGGTAAAGTGGTTGATCCAAGTGTTTTTGAGGCTATCCAAAAAACAATGACATTTGTTGATGATGGTACTAAAGAACCTGTTTCTTTTGTTGATGCTGTTGATAGAATAGAAATATCAAAAACATTTGATCCTCTAACTCCAGGCGTTGCTCCAACTGGCGCTGAATTAAAAGTTGTATTAAAAACTGGATATATATCTTCTTCTCTTGAAACATTTATTCCAATTAGTAGTTTAGGACTTGCTAAAGCAATGCCATTAAATTTTGATGCTGATGTTACATTGAAAAATAAATTGGAGGAAGTTATGACTAATGCGCTTAGTGCTGTGTTAGCTGACACAACTGATAGAGTATCACAAAATATGGTATTTGAATTAATTATTAAAGGAGATATTAAAGATATGCTTACAGAGTCACTTAATACTGTTGAAAATTTTCATTTTTTAGAAATTAAAAATAATAATATAATTAATTGAATAGATGTTATATCTACTATAAAAAATATTTCTGCTTTTATTGAACTACCCGCTGCTGGAGAGGTCATTCCAGGATTTAGTTTAAAATTTAATTTGAATTCAATATATTCATGCAGTAATGATTTAACTTTTAATATTGGTACTTTAGGTATTGCTAAATAAGAATCATTAAAAAAAGTTTACTAATAAATACACTTTTTTTCTAAAAAATAGATCATAAAATTAATTATTTCATTAGAAATACTTACCTTTTATATGTATTGATATATAACAAATTTATTATGATGATAAAATCATTAAAAAAAATAAAAAATGTATTTACTGATACATTTTTTTTATTTATTTTTGGAGACATTAATTAAATTAATAAATATTTTTTGTGATATCAAATTATAATTAATTATAAATATATTAAAATTAAGAGATCCGAATGTATAATCATAATTCCATTGAAAAAAAATGAATTGAAAAATGAAAAAAAAATCAAACATATAAATTTGTTGATGATAAAAAATCACCTAAATTTTATGTTTTAGATATGTTTCCATACCCTTCGGGAAGCGGCTTACATGTTGGCCATCCTAAAGGATATGTTGCATCCGATATTCTTGCAAGATATAAAAAATTCAAAGGTTTTAATGTATTACATCCAATTGGATGAGATGCATTTGGTTTACCAGCAGAACAATATGCATTAGAAACCAAAAATCATCCAAGCGGATTTACTGAAACAAATATAAACACGTTTAGAAATCAATTACAAAAAATTGGTTTTAGTTTTGACTATGAAAAAGAAGTTAATACTACTGATGAAAACTATTACAAATGAACACAATGAATCTTTACACAATTATATAAACAAAGATTAGCAGAAATAAAAGAAGTAGATGTTAATTGATGTGAAAACTTAGGAACAGTTTTAGCTAATGAAGAAGTTATTAAGGACGACAAAGGTCAGATGCTATCTGAAAGAGGTAATCATCCAGTAACTAAAAAACCAATGAAGCAATGAGTTTTAAAAATTACTGAATATGCTGATAAATTAATTGAAGGTCTTGATGAAATAGATTGACCAGAAGGTCTTAAAAATATTCAAAAAAAATGAATTGGTAAGTCAGAAGGATTTGAAATCATATTTAAGGTTAAAGACTTAAATATTGATTTAAATGTTTTTACTTCTAAACCTGAATCAATTTTTGGAGTAACTTATATTGCAATTGGACCTGAATCAAAAATAATTGAACAACTAAAAATTAACAAAAATCCAGAAATAGAAAAATTTATTGAAGTTTCTAAAAATAAACAAGAGTTTGAAAGAACAAAAGAAAATACAGAAGCTAATGCAATTAATACTAACTTGGTAGCTATTCATCCAATTACCAAAAAAGAAGTTCCAATTATTATTGCTGACTATGTAATTGGAACATATGCATCAGGAATTGTAATGGGAGTTCCTTCTTTTGATTTAAGAGACAAAAAAATTGCTTCTAAATATAATTTAAAAGTAATTGAAATACTACAAGATAATAAAATGATTAATTCAGACTTTGTAAATGGATTAAGTACTGATGATGCAAGAATAAAAATTATTAAATATCTTGAAGATAATAAACTTGGTCTAAAAAAAGTCAACTACAAACTAAGAGATTGATTATTTAGTAGACAAAGATACTGAGGGGAACCATTTCCTGTACTTTATGATGAAAATAACAATATAGAATTAATTGAAGACTTACCATTAGTTTTACCTAAAACTAATAATATTAGTCCTTCAAAAGATGGAACATCTCCTTTATCTAATCTTACTGATTGAATTAATGTAGAGATTAATAATAAGAAATATAGAAGAGATTCAAATACAATGCCTCAATGAGCAGGCTCTTGTTGATATTATATTGCTTACATTCTAAAAAATGATGATGGCACATATACTCCATTAGATTCTGAAGAAGCAAAAAAAAGATTTAAAAGATGATTACCAGTTGATGTTTATATTGGCGGACAAGAACATGCCGTTCTTCATTTACTATATGCTAGATTCTGAAATAGATTTTTGTATGACATTGGTATAGTTAGTAATAAAGAACCATTTCAACTTGTAGTTAATCAAGGAATGATTTTAGATCAAAATAATCAAAAGATGTCTAAATCAAAAGGTAATGTTATTAGTGTTGATGATGTAATAAGTGAATATGGAGCTGATTCTTTAAGAATTTATGAAATGTTTATGGGACCAATAAACTATTCATTAGCATGAAATGATGACTCTTTAAAAGGATCTAAGAAATGAGTTGAGAAGGTATATCTTTTATTTGAAAACAAAAAAGATATTATTAAAGATAATGTCACTAATGATGAACTATTAAAAGATTACAAATTATTTGTAAATAATGTTTCAAATAATATTGAAAAGTTACAATTCAATTTAGGTGTATCAGATATGATGATTTTCATTAATGCTTGTTATAAAGCATCTGAAATCAAAAAAGAATATTTAAAAAACTTTATAATTATTCTTTCTTGTTATGCTCCATTTATAGCAGAAGAAATTAATTTGAACTTCTTTAAATCAAATGAAAGCATTACAAAAGGACAATGACCTAAAATAGAATCAATTAGTTCTGAAAATGAATTAATAAACATTCCAGTTCAAATAAATAGCAAAGTTAGAGATATTGTTAAAGTAAAAAACAATATTGTTGAAGAAGAATTAATTGATTTAGTAAAATCAAATGATAAAATAAAACCATATTTAGAAAATAAGGAAATTGTTAAAACAATCTTTGTTAAAAACAAAATAATAAATTTTATTCTAAAATAGAAAATATAACTATAATTTAATTAGGAGTATATAATGAATAACAAAAAATGCCTTTGTAATCCTTGTACATGTGAAAAATGTACATGTGAAAATTGTGAATGTTAGATTTAATCCAAATCTAAATAATATATATAAAAAAAAGAATGAGTGGTTAACTCATTCTTTTTTTCTTAGTTTCCTAAATAATATATTTATCAACCATTTTATATAATGTACCAAACTTTTTATTTACATCATTAATTGATGCATCAACATAAATTTCTTTATCATGGATAACGATTGCTCTATTAACCATTTGTGACATTGTTTCTATATCATGACTGATAATAACAAATGTTATCTTATATTTATCACAGAATTTAATTAAGAAGTCCTTAATATTCTTTTTAACAGCAATATCTAAACCAGTTGTGAATTCATCTAAGAATAATAGTTTAGGTTTACTTAATAGAGAAAGAATAACATTTAATCTTTGTTGTTGTCCACCTGAAAGTTTATGTGCTTTAGTATCAAGAATTGAAGTTAATGAGAATATTAATAACATTTCTTCTAATTCTTTTTCATCAATTGCAGTTCCATCTAATCTAACAACAAAATCAATTACGTTTCTAACTGATAAGTTTCTAGGGAAAGATAAATCTTGGAATTGAACACCAATCGATTTATGCGGATTAACACCTTCACCAAAATTATAAGTAATACTTCCTGCAGTTGCGTTTTTGAAACCACATATTAATTCAACAATTGTAGTTTTACCACAACCATTAGCACCAATTAATGCAAGTTTATCACCTTGATGAATATCAAAGCTTAAATTTTCAAATATAACTTTTTCACTTTTAAATGACTTATATACTTGTGCAATATTTTTTACTTCAACAAGTTTATTTTCTTTATTAGATTTAACAATGTATTTTTCTAAAATCTCTACAGGCTTTTCAACTTTTATTAATTTTACTTTTTCTCAAAATGCTTTACTAATCATAATTACCTACCGAACCATTTGAAGTATCTCACACTAAATACACCGAAACCAATTGATACAATAATTGGCATGAATACATTAAGAGCTTTTTGTCATGTTTTGTAAACAATAGTTGATTCTCCACCACTACCAAAACCACCAATAACAAAATCATGTGAGAAATTAAATATATTTTGAATTTCATCAGGTGTAACACCTGCAACAGGAGCTGGTTCTATTAATACAGTGTTTAATAATCCAGCTGCATAAGTAAGTGGTGAAAACAGTGATATATATCTAAATGCTTCAGTTCCACCAATTACTTGAATTGGAATAAATTGTCCAGCAAAAGTTATTGTAACAAGAATAACAATTATTCCTGATATTAATGCATAAGAAACATTTTTAATAACTGAACTTAAGAATATTCCTACAGATAATGAAGAAACTATTAAAAGTAAAATTGAATATATTAATCCACCAATATTAATATTTGATAATTCTTCTTCTCTAACTCCATTTGGATCTTTCATTGTAAAAAAGAAAACAAAGAACAATCCAAATACAATTAATACAAATGCTATTGATAATAGGAAATAAAGAATAAATGTTAATGCTAGAAAATTATTTTTTGTAAATCCTGAGTTTTTAATCCTTCTAAGAATAATAGAGTTCTTTAACTCTACTATAATTTGTGGCATTGAAATTAATGCTAATGGTAATATTGATAGTGATATATATGTTGCTAAACTACCAAGAAATAATTGTAATCCAGCATCTGGATCGTCTGAACCTGAAGCTGCAACATAGAAAACCATCATGAATAATAATGGTAGTAAAAAAGAAATAATTGGACTTAATTTTGATTTAAAGAAATATACAACCAAAAATTTAGCCAAAAACTTATTTCTACTTAATGATTCTTTTGTAAGAATTTCATTTTTATAATTTACGTTTATTTTATTCATTTTTTCCTCCTAATTTTTTTTTTAATTAATCTGTATAATTAAAAAAATGTCTTAAACATTTTTTGGGAATGCTTTTAACATTTATTTACTAATTGAGTTAGTAAGTCTAGATTTCATTCTATTACTTTTATTTTTAGAGATTAAACCCTTTGACACTGAACTATCTATTTTTTTGTAAGATAAGTTTAAGTCTGCTTGATCTTTAGTTTTTACAGTTTTTTTAATTTGTGTTTTTAAATTAGATTTTTGACTATGATTTTGAGTTTTTCTTTTCGCATCTCTTTTATAATTTTTTTCATTAGATTTAATGTTCGCCAATGTTTTTCTCCTAAATTGCTGATATTCTAAAAATTTTAAAGCAATGTATAACATTTAACATTATAATATAAAATATATTAATAACCATAATATTTTTTGTGAAAGGGTCAAAATGAATAACGGAAGCAGTTTAACCTCATTATTACTTTTAATCCTACCTATCGGGCTTGTAATTTATTTTGTTCAAAAAAAGAAAAAAGGTTCTGTTAACACTGTTGCTAAAAAAAGAAGAGATGATGATGAAGTTTGAAAAACTTTGAAATCATATATCAAGAAAAATTCAGAAGTTGGAAAAGAAATTATTGAATCTTTTGTTGCGAAAAGACCACCAAATGATTTTATTGATAAATCTTTATCTAAAGAAGAAATTTTGAAACAAAGAAACGTTCTTAAAGAAAAACAAAATCTTGAAAAAGAGAAAAAAAAGCAAATGAAAAAAGAAGGTAAAAGATATATTACTCCTGAACAAAAAGAGTTATATGTTGTTTTGTTTACAACAAGAAACCCTAAAACATTAGTTGAAGATAAACCAAGGGCAATAGAATGTCAGGTTGTTAATAAAAAAGTAAGTAAAAAAGACTTTGAAAGAGAAATAGTTGTTACAAAAACTCTTGATTATGATGAAGAAGTAAAATGAATTCTTCCTATTAAAGAAAAAGAAGAAGCTCAATTCAAAAAAGAAAAAGAGAAAAAAGAAAAAACTAAATCTATTAAAGCTAAATTTAAATTTAAAAAATCAAACAATAAAAACTCTAATAAAAATCCTGATTCTGAAGAACCAAAAACAACTAATAATAAAAAAAATAATGATAATAAAAAATCAAAAAATAAAGATTAGAAATAAAAATGGATACAAAGAAAAAAGTTATATTTTGTGGAACTCCTAAAATAGGTGCAGAAGCACTAAGGGCCTTATTTGATACTAATAAATATGAAATATTATTTGTTATTACACAACCAGACAAATTAGTTGGTAGAAAAAAAGAAATTGTTTTTTCTCCAGTTAAAAACTTTTGTCTTGAAAACAATATTAAATTCTTTCAACCAGTTAAAATCTCAGATATTCAAAATGAAATTATTGAAGCAAAACCAGATTTAATTTTAACATGTGCATATGGACAATTTATCAACACTAAAATTCTTGAAGTTCCTAAATATAAATGCATAAACATTCACGCCTCTTTATTACCAAAATATCGTGGAGGAGCACCAATTCATTGATCAATAATTAATGGTGAAAAAGAAACTGGAATTTCAATTATGTTTATGGAAAAAGCAATGGACTCAGGTGATGTAATTTATGTTGAAAAAATAGATATTGAAGATAGTGATAATTTAGCAACTCTTTTTACTAAAATGGAAGAACTTGCTTATAAGGTTGTTTATAACCAAATTGACACTTTATTTGATTTAAATTTAGTTGGTGAAAAACAGGATGAATCAAAAGTTACATTTGGTTATAATATTAAAAGAGAAGATGAAAAAATTAATTGAAATAGTTCTTCTAAAAATATTCATAACCTTATAAGAGGTTTATCACCTAAACCAGGTTCATTTACTACACTTGATAATAAAATAGTGAAAGTATTAAACTCAAAATTAACACAAGATACAACACTTGATAAAGAACCAGGTGATATTATTTCAATTACAAGAGAAGGTATTTTAATTAAAACTTTAGATAATGATTTATTATTAAATGAAATTCAATTTGAAGGTAAGAATATAATTAAAGAAAATGATATATTTAATAGTAAACAAAAACTGTTTAATAAAAAATTCATATAGGTAATAATGATGGAAAAAAAATTTATAAGAAACTTTAGCATTATTGCTCATATTGATCATGGTAAATCTACACTATCAGATCGTATCATTGAAGAAACAAGTGGTCTTACAAAAAGGGAAATGAAAGAACAAGTTCTAGACTCAATGGAACTTGAAAGAGAAAGAGGAATTACAATCAAATTGAACGCTGTTCAATTAGAATATTTAGCATTAAATGGTAATACATATTTATTTCATTTAATTGACACTCCAGGGCATGTAGATTTTACTTATGAAGTATCAAGAAGTTTAGCAGCTTGTGAAGGTGCTATTTTAATCATTGACGCATCACAAGGTGTTGAAGCACAAACTTTATCTAATGTATATTTAGCATTAGAAAATAATTTAGAAATAATCCCTGTTGTAAATAAAATTGATTTGCCAACAGCAGATCCTGAGCGTGTTAAAAAACAAGTAGAAGAAATCATTGGAATAGATTGTTCTGATGCTCCACTAGTTTCTGCTAAAACAGGATTAAATATTAGAGATGTATTAGAAGCAATTGTAAATAAGGTTCCGCCTCCACAAGAAGGTATGAGTGATAAAAAAACAAGAGCATTAATTTTTGATTCATACTATGATGCATATAAAGGTGTTGTTTGTTTGGTTAGAGTTTTCTCTGGTAAATTAAAAGTGAATCAAAAAATAAAATTCATGTCAAACGGAATTGAATACAACATTACTGAACTTGGTGTAACTACTCCAAAGATAGTAAATAAAGAATATTTAGAAGATGGTCAAGTTGGCTGAATATCAGCATCAATTAAGAACATTAAAGATATAAATGTTGGTGATACTATTACTGACTCAAATGATCCATCAGATGAACCTTTACCAGGATACAAAAAAATAGTTCCTATGGTTTTCTGCGGACTATATCCAATTGATACATCACAATATGAATATTTTAAAGAAGCTATGGAAAAGATATCATTATCTGATTCATCATTAACATATGAATATGAAACATCACAAGCATTAGGATTTGGAATTAGATGTGGTTTTCTTGGTTTGTTACACATGGATGTAATCCAAGAAAGATTATTTAGAGAATATAATATTGAGCTAATTGCATCAAGCCCATCAGTTATTTACAAAATTATTCAAACTAATGGTGAAGAATATACAATTGACTCACCTTCTAAGATGCCAGATCGAACAAAACTAAAAGAAATACATGAACCAATGTCTAAGGTAGAGATAATCACTCCTGAAGAGTTTATTGGTGGATGCATGGACTTATGTCAAAACTCAAGAGGGGAATATTTAGATCTAATCTATATTGATAATACTAGAAGAAAATTAGTTTATAAAATTCCATTAGCTGAAATTATGTATAGTTTCTTTGATAATTTAAAATCTTTATCAAGAGGTTATGCAACAATGGATTATGAGATTCTTGGATATGAAAAACAAAAATTAGTTAAAGTAGACATTTTAATTAATAATGTTAAAGTAGATGCACTATCAGCAATTCAACATGCTGATTTTGCTGCAGCTAGATCTAGAGTTATTTGTGCAAAGTTAAAGGATGCAATTCCAAGACATTTATTTGAAGTTCCAATTCAAGCCGTTATTGGTGGGAAGATTATTGCAAGAGAAACTATTTCAGCAATGAGAAAAAATGTTTTAGCCAAATGTTATGGTGGAGATATTACAAGAAAGAAAAAACTTCTTGAACAACAAAAAGAAGGAAAGAAAAAACTTAAATCAATTGGAAATGTAAATGTTCCTAAAGACACATTTATTAAAGTCCTTGGTGGTAAATAAAAAATAATTACATTAAGTTGTAATTATTTTTTTTCAAAGAATAACTCAAGCAATTCATCACTTGATATTTTTCCAAAATATTTTTGTAAATCTATTTCATTAAGAATTGATTTTATATTATTAATTTCTAATTTTTGATTAATAAATTTATCTAACATTTTTGAATGATCCTCAGTTGCTAAGAAGTCACCTTCAAAAAGAATTTTTTGAATAATGTCATTCTCAATATTCAACCATAAAGTTATTGTTCCACCATCAAATCTTTCAGCATTATGCTTTGATAAATTGTATGGATGATTAAATGTTCATTCTTTAGTAGCATATTTTTCTTTAAATATTTTATTGATTAACTTATTATCTTTATCAATTGTTTTATATGCAACACCAGGTTGAAGTTTAAAGTAATCAATAAATTTATCAAAGAAATTTTCAGTATCAATTTTTGTTTCCAAATAGTTAATAATGTTATCAACACTTGTTATTTGAGATCTTTGTACTTTTGCTTGAATCTTAATTGGATTAACAGTTAAGTATTTTTTTATCGCAGGCAAACATGCATCAAATAAAATTGTTCCATGATGAACCAATACATTATTTCAGACATATTGAGCATTACCACTAATTTTTACATCATTAACTGCTAAATCATTTTTACTAGATAATTTAGCATTGATGTTATATATTTTTAAAAAACTAATAATTGGATTTAAAAATAATTCATAATTTCCAGCTTGTTTTTTATTTTCAACAATAAAGCTAAAACAAAAGTTTCCTAAATCATGAAAAACAGCTCCACCACCAGAAAGTCTTTTAACAATTCTAACCTTATCTTCAATAGCATTATTCAAATTAATTTCAAATTCTGCAACTTGGTTTTTTCCAATTACAATTGTATTTTTATTTCTTCATAAAAAGACAATAGGTACATTATTTTTTGGGAAAATATTTTTAGATAAATGTTCTTCTAAAGATAAGTTGTAATATGGGTCATTACTTTCTGAAACATATAAATAAAAATTATTTATAGTTTTCATATAAAGCTTTTTTTGCAACTTCATATATTATTTCAGATATAGAAGGATGTGGATGAATTGTTGCAACAAGGTCAAACACTGTTGCTTCAGATTGCATTGCTACAGCTATTTCAGAAATCAAATCAGAAGCAGTAGATGCAATAATGTGACATCCAATAATTCTTCCTGTTTTTTTATCTAAAATCATTTTAATAAAACCATCAGTTTCATGATCTGCTAATGCTTTACCAAGATGAGACATTGGCATTTTAGTTACAAATGATTCGTTTGGATTCATATCTCTTTCAATTATACCAATTGAAGCAACTTCTGGATAAGTGTAAATAACTGAAGGGCTTTCAACTAAATGATATGGAATATCTTTTCCAAGAATATGATCAACAGCAATCATTGCATGTTTATATGCAACATGAGCTAACATTAATTTTTGAGTTAAATCTCCAATAGCATAAATATGCCCTTTAGATGTTTGTAAATTTTTATTGACTACAATTCTATTTCTCTCATCATAAACTAAATCTATTTTCTTAAATGCATCATATCTTGGAACTCTTCCAACTGAAACCAAAACTTTATCAACATTTTTTTCAATTATTTTACCATCTAATTCATATGATAATGTTTTGTCATTTATAGATTTTATTTTTACATTGGTAATGATTTTTATTCCTTTGCTTGTAAGAATTTGAGTCATTGTTTTACTAATCTCATTATCTAACACTTCTAAAATACGATCAAGACCTTGCAGAATTGTAACTTCAGTTCCTAATTCACAATATAGTAATGCAAATTCAATGCCAATTACTCCACCACCAATTACTGTTAATTTTTTTGGAATTTTATTAAGTTCTAATGCATCAGTACTATCAATAATTATTCCTTTTGTTTTTGCTTCTTTAAAACCAGGTAAATCTAATTCTCTTGGTAAAGACCCTGTAGCTAGAATAATTTTTTCTCCATAGTATTTTTCACCATTAACTTCAACAATGTGATCGCTAACCATTGCAGCATTTCCTTCAATTAGCTTTGCTTTTGCATTTTGAATAATAAATTTTACTCCACTAACCAATTTATCAACTACTTCTTTTTTGTTTTCTTGCATTGCTTTTCAATCAAGGCTAAATTCATTATTTCCTTCAATATTAATTCCGTAATGTTTAGCTTCTTTTAAATAGTGTAATACTTTAGCTGATTTTAATAATGTTTTAGTAGGAATACATCCTTTATTTAAACAAACTCCACCTAAAGATTCTTTTTCAATTACAAGTGTTTTTAAATTATGTTTTCCAGCATGTTCTGCAGCAACATAACCACCAGGTCCCCCACCAATAATTATTAGATCATAGTGGTTTGCTTCTTCAATTAATTTACTTTTCATTTTAGAAATTCCTTTCATAGAATTTTAATTCAATTTGGTCTTTTATGAACTTAGCAAATCTTCCTATATCGGCTCCATCAATTCATCTATGATCTGCACTTACAGTTATGTACATCATATCTTTTGATGCAACTTTACCTTCTTTATCTAAATATAATTTTTTCTCAATTCCACCTAATCCAAAGATTGATAATTGTGGATAAAAAATTATTGGTTGTCCATACATTGCACCAGTACTACCTAAATTAGTAATAGTATATGTTCCACCTTGAATTTCATTTACAGTTAATTTTTTATCTCTTGCAGCTTTAGATAACCTTACAATTTCTTTAGCAATATCAGATAAACTTAAATAATCAGCATTTTTAATATTTGGAACTAATAAACCTTCTGGTGAATCTACTGCAAACCCCATGTTTATATCTCCTCTATAAATAATTTTTTCATTGATCTCATCATAAACACCATTGAAAATTGGGAATTGTTTTAATGCTAAACTTATTACTTGAACAAAGAATGATAAGTAAGTTAGGTTAACACCATGTGTTGTTTTAAAACTATCTTTTACTTTTGCTCTAAATTTAACTAATTCAGTTACATCAACTTCAAATACTAACATTGTATTTGCAATATTAACATGTGCTCTTGTCATTGAATTAGCAATTTGTTTTCTAATTGGAGTTATGTCACTACTATGATCAATATCTTTCATTGTTACAGCAACATGATTTTCTTTTTTAAGTTTATCTGTAAAACTATTTATTTCATTTGCTAATCTATTTCTTTTGAAGATTAAGACATCATCATATAGCACTCTTCCGTTAGGTCCAGAGCCACAAACTTGTGACAAATTAATTCTTAATTCATTTGCAACTTTTCTTGCTAATGGAGTTGCAATTAAATTGTTGTAATCAGTTACTTGGTTATTGTGTAATTCCTCACCTTGATTTCCAATTTTTCCCATTAATTTATTTGAAACAGTTACTTGACCTACAACAGATGATCCTTCATTACTTGCGGACTCTTTTTTGTCTTCTGTTTTTTGCTCCTTTGTTGTTTCAATAGTTTGAACAGCTGGAGTTTGTTGTGTTGTAACAACAGATTCTTCATCAAGTTTTTCACCAGGATCACCAATATACATTAATGGATCACCAACATGAACTAGTTGACCTTCTTTAATATATATTTTTAGAATTACTCCATTTGATGGACAAGGTAAATCAGAAGCAACCTTATCAGTTTGAACTGATAATAATGGTTCTCCCTCTTCTACTTTTGCACCAACTTTTACTTTAATCTCTTGAATTGTTCCTTCATGAAGACCTTCACCTATATCTGTGAAACGAAATATTTTTTTTTGACTCATAATTTACTCCCTGTTAAAATTGCTCTGACATTATTGCTTCAATAGCATCAATTGTTCTTTGTTTTATATCGAAGAAGTATTTTTCTCCGTTTGCATATGGAACTGTTATATCTCAACCAGTTACTTTTCCTGGTGGTGCTTTTAAATCATAAAAACATTTAGAAGTTACTCTTGAGATTATTTCTGATGATAAACTAAATGAGTAAGTTGCTTCATGAACAACTAATAGTCTTCCAGTTTTAACTACTGATTTAAAAATTGTTTTTTCATCAATTGGTTTAATAGTTCTTAAATCAATTAACTCAATGCTAATATCTGGATGAGATATTTTCATTTCATTTACTAAATGTATCATATCAATTAGTGGACTTCCATAAGAAACAATTGTTAAGTCTTTTCCATTTGTAACAATATTAGCTTTTCCAATAGGAACTTCATAGTAGCTACTAGGAATTTCTTGTTTAAATGACCGATAGATTTTTTTAGGTTCAAAGAATACAACTGGATCTGGATCATTTATAGCTGCTAATAATAAACCTTTTGTATCATATGGGTTTGAAGGTAATACTATTTTTAATCCTGGAATTGTAGCATAAAGTGCTTCTAATGATTCTGAATGATGTTCTAATGCTTTTATTCCGCCACCCATTGGCATTCTTACTACAATTGGACAACTATATCTTCCTCTTGATCTTGTTCTAAATCTTGCAGCATGTGTGAATAGTTGATTCATTGCTAAAAAAGAGAATCCTGAGAATTGAATTTCAACAATTGGTTTTATTCCTTGTGTTGCAGCACCAATAGCAACCCCCAACATTGCATTTTCAGCAATTGGTGAATCTCATACTCTTTCAACACCATGTTTTTGTTGAAGTCCTTTAGTTGCTCTAAATACTCCACCTTCATAACCTGCATCTTGTCCATAAAGAACAACAGATTCATCTTTTGTAAGAGCAATATCTAATGCATCATTTAATGCTTCTATGTTGTTTACAACAATATTTTTATCTTTCATAATTAGTCCTACTCAAAATATTTCTTAGCAATCTTTTTTTGCTCTTGGAGATCATCTGGTAATGTTTCATATGTATGATTAAAGATATCATCAATAGATGTATTGTTCATTAAAACCATTTGATCATATTGTTCTTGTATAAATGATTTAGAATTTTCAATTAATTTGTCTTGATCTTCTATGCTTCAAAGTTTTTGAGAAACCAAATATTTATATAGTCTATCAATTGGATCTTTTTTCATCCATTTTTCTTCTTCTTCTTTTGTTCTATAGATTGTTGGATCATCACTTGTTGTATGTGGCCCTTGTCTATATGTAACAAATTCTACTAGAACGGGACCATTTCCACTTCTTGCATGCTCTAAAGCTTCTACCATTACATCATATGAAGCTAATAAATCATTGCCATCTACTCTTGCTCTGTGAACTCCAGCAGCAATCCCTTTAATCGAAAGATCAACAACTTTTGATTCTTTTTCTCTTGGAGTTGAAATTGATCATTGGTTATTATTGATACAAAAAACCACTGGTCAATTATAAATAGCTGCTAAATTCATTGATTCATAGAATTCACCTTCTGAGGTTCCTCCATCACCAATAAATGTAACAGCTACACTTTTTTTTCTTTTTAAACTAAAGGCATATCCAAGGCCAGCGGCTTGTGACATTTGCGCACCAATTGTAATATTAATTGGAAGCACATTTACATTATCAAAAAACCTAGAACCTTTTTCATTCCCGTTTCAATATAAAAATAATTGTCATATTTCTACACCTAGTTCATTCATTAAATGAAATGATCTAAATGCCGGAACTAATCAATCCTTTTTTTTGTCCATTGCTAATGCACAACCAAATTGTAATGCTTCTTCTCCAAGGTTAGGAGCAAATGTTAACATTTTTCCAATTCTTTGTCATTGCATCATTTTTTTATCAACTTCTCTTCCAACAACCATTTTCTTGTATGTTTCAACAATTTTTTTAGGAGCTAGTTTAGGTTGGTAATTTTTTACTAAAATTCCTTTTTCATTCATAACTTGGTGAAGTTCTGATGGAATTATGTCGAGATATATTAACTTATTCATAAACGTATGTAAAACCCTTTTTCTTTATTATACATTTATAAAAAATATACAAATAAAAAAATGTCTATTCAAGACATTTTTTGTTGTTATTTTTATGATCATTTTTTAACTTATTTTTTTTATATTTGTAAAAGAAAATACTGCCCAAACCAATAGTAATAAATATTATTGCTGACAAAATTGCAATATTCAATATATTCAGTCCTTCGATAGAAACTTCATTTGATTTTATACTATTTTTGATTTCAAGTATTTTATTTCTAACAAATTCATTATTTATTTCATTTTCATATTCAATATTTAATTCATTAAATATAAAATCTAAATAATTAAATATATTGTTTGGGTCTTTTTTTATTTGAGTTCATACTTCTTTTTCAATAAAACTACCATCTATATTATCGTGCGTAATTCCATTAATTTCTGTTGTATTTAATATTTCAATACTATGAAATTTTTTACTTTGATCATTTGTAAAAAAGTCATTGTTATTTTTTTCAATATAATTTATTTTAAACATAATATTAAAGTTATTAAGAATGTTTAAATAGTCATTAAAATTTTTTGTATAATTTGTTTTGTTTGTTCTTAATTTTATAAGAAAATATCCATTGGTATCTTGCTCATTATTTACAATAAACTCTTTGATATTTAAACTGTTTTTATTTATATTATTTATAAATCTTATTTTATCTTCAATGCTGAAATCACCATTAAAATTATTTACACTATCAATTGTGTTTCATTTTGGAATTGTTGCCAAAACATAAAATATTCCATTGTTATTACTTGGATTGTGATTTATTAATTCTTTATTTTCAAAAATATTAAAATCTTTTAAAACATCATCGATATTATAAAAAGTATTTTTTGAGTAATCAAATGCTTCTATTGTATTAAATAAATTGTTTCCAACTCTTTTATTTAAATTTTCTTTTATTTTTAATGCCAAGTCATTATCAGCAGTTTCCACAAAAGAAACATTTTGCCCATCATTCATTAAAATATCTTCAACATTTGCATCTAAATCAATAGGAATACACTTATCAAATGAATTTTCCACATTAATATTAGTTTCAGTAAAATCATTTCTGTAATTTAATGTATATTCTCCAAATGCATCACTTGTTTTTAAGGAACCAGAAATTACTTTTGATTCAAAGCTTTTTAATTTGTTTTCTATATGATTAATTTTAATATTTAAAGTATTTTTGTTGCTATCAATATTGAAAAAATCATATTCATTTAATAATGAATTTCCATTTCAAATGATATAGTCTTTTCCCTCAAAGCCATTGATACTAATATTAGCAATTATTTCATTATTTTTAAATCAACCAATTATTCTTTCATACAATAAACTTAATTCATTAATTGAGTATTTTTGATTATCATTTTTTTGCTTAATTATCTTGCTTTTGATTAATCTATCTTGAAGATTATTCATTTCATCATCATTAATAAATTCCTTACCATTATTTGATTTGATATAGTCACTAATAAATTTTAATAATTTCAAATCATCAGAAAATTTAAATATACTTTCATAGTTGTTTTTTGTTAAATCTTCTTTATTTCAAATTCCGGATTCATTATTTGGATTATTTTCTAAATATGGAAGATTAATTGATAGAAATGTTTTGATTATATCTATACTATTTTTAGAGCTAAATAAATCAATTGAAAAATCTGAATTAAAAACATTACTTTCCTTCTTATTATTCAGATTTTTTTCAGTAGAAATTGTGTAATCAAACCCAGAAAAATAATTTCAATCAAAACCTTGATTATAAATATGAAAATCTTCTATATGGTTTAATAAATTCGTTTCAAATTTATAGTCCATGACATACTGGCCACCAATTTGATTTTCAGTTGATTTCATTTGTTTGAAACTAGATAATAAAAAAACTTTTCAATCAAAGTTGCCAGATCAACTACAATTTTTAGCATGTGTCTCACCATAAACTGCATTAAACTTTTGATCCAATTTTGTTTTCTCAGTAATAAAAAATTTATCAGATTTTAAATATTTTGTTTGTTCTCCTAATTTTTTTCCAAAAGGATTTTCATCATTATTTATTTCACCAATTAATTTCAATAATAGATCATCATCAACTTTGAAATTTAAATCCTTATTTATATTAAATGCATTTAAGTATTCTAGTGTTTTCTGACCTCCATTATTTCATAATGTAGTGTAATTTCTTGCGCTTCAATTGATTAAATCTTTTGCTAATATAAAATTATTATTGTACATAGATATATCTTTATTTAAAATATCTTCAACAATAGTGGTTTTACTTTGATTTGAATCTTTTTTATTTTGCTTACTACTCATTTGTTTATTAATGATGCTATTCGATCCACTAAATGCTATCATTGAACACAGCGATAGCGTTGAAATAGCAACAATTCTTTTTTTGTAATTTTTTAATTTCATTATTCTCCTTAAAACTAGAATTTTTTATTTGTAATATCTAGCATATATACCTTATGTATTAGAAAATAATTTTTATTTTATTTAAAACTATATTTTTGGTATATATTTATTAAGTAATATTAAGGAATATAAATGTTTTTAAATCCTACAAATTTAAAAATACTTATAAACTGCATTATTCTTTTATTTGTTTTGATTGTTACAGTTTTTGTAATGATTAAACTAAAATTTAATAATCCTTTTTATAAGTATCTATTTATTTTATATATATTTTTTTGAATACCAGTTATGCTTGTTAGACCCTATAGAGGAACAGTCCAATCAGAACTTGATAATTTAATTAAATGAGCACCATTAATGCTATATGGTTTGATTGGAGTTTTTGCAAGACCAATCATGGATTTTTTTGGTTTGTATTTAAGAAACAGAAAACTAGTTGTTCAAACATCTGTTGCACTAATATTACTTTCTTTTATACCAATGGTTTTTGTACAAAGCACAGCCACAAACATTATCCAAACTATTGGAGTTGGTATTGGTGCGTCAATTATTGGTACGTATGAATTACTATTTAAAGAGCAATATGGAAAATCCAAGACATTATTAACTGTTTCAATATTGGCAATACCACCACTTTTTGCTGACTTTGTTACTTCTCCAATTCAATCAGCTGTTGTTTCTTTTGCAAAAAATACTAATGGATATGATTTATCTAAACTATCAATTCTTTGAATAATTGCATTAGTATTTTTAGTGATAGTTTTTGTGATGGCTTTTTTCATAAAAGAGAATAGGCAATTTGTTGGGGATAACTTTCAAAATAAAGTGCTTGAAAAAAGAGATGAAAAAATTAATTTTGGATTAATTTGTTTGATTGGTGCAATTATTCTATTTGTTAAATTTGGAAATAGTGGTTCAGTTGGTACAACTCATTTACAGCAATTAGGGATCTACACAAATATGGATGTTTCTGCATATGAAGGATATTTATCTACTGTTTTTAGTGTATTCCAATTATTAGGAACATTATTATTTGGTTATCTAGTTATGAAAAATACTTCGAATATTAAAATATTTGTAATTGGTTTAAGCGTCTGAATTTTTTATCATTTTATTTCTATTCTATATTTCAACCCAATTTTCTTTATTTCAATTCATTCATTAAATGGGTTTGCATATGGTCTTTTATACAATTTATTATTAGGTTATGTATTATCACTTTCATTTAATAAAAAGTATTTTACTCCAATGGGAATATACCAATCAATTTTAGCAATTGGTATTACAGTTAGTAATTTCTTTACCACTTTTATATCTAATAATATTGAATCCTTAAAATTAAGGGACTCAATATTTATTATTGATTCGACTATTATTGTTTTCCTGGTTATTTCTATGTTTTTATTTTTGTATGTTGATAAAAAGAAAAAATTATTAAATTAATCAAACTTATTTTTTGTTTTTTTCTTATACTTAATATAAGTATTTAAGGATTTTTATGAGTTCAAAACAAACTATACCATATATTGTTAACCAAGAAGTTAATGTTGCTGCTTCATTAGCAATTCAAATTGCAATGAAAAAAAATTATCCAACATTCAGATTATATAAAGTATCAAGTAGTGAATATGGCTTTTATATTGATTTTTATGTTGAAGATAAAATTTCTTCAAATGATTTAAACAAAATAACTAAAGAAATAGGCAAAGTTATTGCTGGTGGTTATAACATTGATTTATTAGAAAAAAATTCAAGCGAAGTAAAAGAAATACTAAAAACAAAAAAAGATTGAAATAAAAACACTTTCTTTAAAATTAATAATAATATTTTTACTTCATTTACTCCAAATGAAGAAAACATAGACTATTTTAAAAACACAAATAAAATAAAAAAAGTTGTTCTTACAAAAATTGGTGGAGTTGAATATGAAGATGAAAAAAAACAGATTCAATTAGTTAGGATAAATGCTAGTGCCTTTATTAGTGATGATTCTTATAATTCTTTTGAAGAATTAATGGATGAATTAAAAGCAAGAGACCATAGAACAATTGGTGAAGAACTTAAAATATTTTTATTAGATGAATTTGCTGGAAAAGGGTTTCCTATTTGATTAGCAAATGGTCATTTTCTTAAAGAAAAAATAAGCACTTATTTAAAAAAAGAATTTAGTGAATATGGTTTCTCTTTAGTTTCTACTCCAATATTAGGTAGTAAAAAAATGTATACAACTTCTGGTCACTGAGACTTATATAAGGAGAATAACTTTTCTCCTATAATGATTGATAATGAAGAGTTCTTATTAAGACCAATGACTTGTCCTCATCATATTTTAGTGTTTAAATCAAGTCCTAAATCATACAAAGACTTACCATATAAAATGGCTGAAGAAGCTAAATTACATAGATATGAATCAAGTGGTGGTTTAATTGGTCTTGAACGTGTAAGAGCAATGGAATTATTTGATTCTCATGTGTTTTGTACAAGAGATAATATTGAAACAATTATAATTGAGTTAAATGAAATGATTTTAAAAACTATGAGTTATTTTAATATTGAAATTGATCGTGTTGATTTATCTTTAAGATCTGATGAAAAAAATAAATATTTTGATGATGAAGAAATCTGAGAAACTTCTCAAACAATGCTTAGAAATATTTTAAAAAAATTTAATTACAAGACAAAATTATCAAAAGAAGAAATCGAAAGAAGAGAAGATTTAAATAAACACACAAATTTAAACTTTTTAAAAAGATGATTAAAAACCGAAAAAGATTCATATGAAATTGAAAAATTAGAGGTTGAAGGTGAAGCAGCATTCTATGGCCCTAAAATCGATTATCAATATAAAACTAATTTAGGTAAATGAATAACAATCTCAACAATTCAATTAGATTTTTTATTACCTAAAAAATTTGAATGTGAATACAAAGATAAAGATGGATCAACAAAAACACCAGTTTTAATTCACTTTGGTGTTATTGGAACTTATGAAAGATTCATTTCTGTTTTATTAAGTAAGACTAAAGGTTTCTTACCATTTAAACTATTACCTACTCAAATTATTATTATGCCAGTTAATAATAGCTTTCATTTAGACTATGCACTTGAAGTTAAAAAATTATTTGAATATAATGGTTTCTCAGTTAAATTAGATGATTCTAATGAGAGATTATCTAAAAAGGTAAGAATAGCTCAAAAAGGAAAAATTCCAATTCAAATAATCATTGGTGATAAAGAAGTTGAATCATGAAATAAGAAGTCATTTGATAAGAAAAAACAAGAAAAATTTGATGGAGATATTTCGTTTAGAGGATATGGCGAAGAAGACACACATTCAACTTCATTAGACAAATTTATTACAATATTAAATAATTTTTCAAAAGATTAAAAAAAATTACCATATTTTTAAGTTTAATAATATAATATACTCATTATTGTTTAATTTTATAGAAGGTAGCAAAAATGGCTGTACAACAAAGAAGAGTTACAAAGAGTAGAAAAGGGATGAGAAGAAGTCATCATGCTTTGTCTGTTCCAAATCTAACTGCATGTAAAAAATGTGGTACTAAAATCCAAACACATAGAGTTTGTTCAAATTGTGGATATTATAAAGAAAAGAAAATAATCGATACTGCAAAAGTTTAATTATGAATATTAAAAAGAATATAATTGATAAACCAAAAAATGAAAAAGAAGATACAAAGATAGTTGATATACTTTGTATTTTTATGTTTATGGGTTTGTTTATCCTAGTTGGTGTAATTCTAGCTTGCCTTCTAATAATATTTATTTAGGAACCTTATGAATTATAAAGGAATGGTAATTGGTGCTGGTCATGCAGGTTTAGAAGCAGCATTTGCTTTTGCTAACAAAAAAATGCATGTTGCTTTAGTTTTAATGGATGAAAAATTAATTGGAAACATGCCATGTAATCCATCAATTGGTGGACCTGCAAAAGGAATTGTAACAAGAGAAATAGATGCTTTAGGTGGAATGCAAGGAATGGCAGCTGATGCTTGTCAATTACAAATGAAACTTTTAAATAGCTCAAAAGGTGCTGGTGTTAGAGCATTAAGAGCACAAATTGATAAAATTGAATATCATAAATTTTTTAAAAAATTAGTTGATGAAAATGAATACATTGATTTAATTGTTGGAGAAGCGGAAGAAGTTTTAATTAAAAACAATCAAGCAGTTGGCTTGAAAATAAATGGAAAAGATTATTTTTCAGATACTGTAATTATTTCAACTGGAACATTTTTAGATTCAAAGGTATTCATTGGTCACGAGAGCAAACAAGAAGGACCAGATGGTTTTTCTGCTTCAACAAAGCTTGCTAAAAATATTAAAGAAATTGGTTTTGAAACAATTAGATTAAAAACAGGAACACCTCCCAGATTAGATAAACACTCATTAGATTATTCACAATTTCAAATAGAACCAGGAACTGATGGAAAATATAGTTTCTCTCATTTTAATTGTAAATTTCTTGATATAAAAGACCAAGAGGTATGTTATTTAGTTCATACAAATTTAGAAACTCATGAAATAATCAAGAACAATTTAAAAGAATCTTCAATGTATGGTGGAGCAATTAGTGGTACTGGTCCTAGATACTGCCCAAGTATTGAAGATAAAGTTGTAAGATTTCATGATAAAGAAAGACATCAAATATTTATTGAACCAGAATCTAAACAATTAAATACAGTTTATTTAGCAGGTATTTCATCATCCTTACCTAAAAACATTCAAGAACAAATGGTTCATTCAATTAAGGGTATGGGAAATGCCATATTCATTAAACATGCTTATGCTATTGAATATGATTCAATAAAACCAGAACAATTATATCCTTCTTTGGAAAGTAAGAAAATTTCAAACTTATTTTTTGCCGGTCAAATAAATGGTACAAGTGGATATGAAGAAGCTGCTGGACAAGGATTAATTGCTGGAATTAATGCGATCTTAAAAATTGAGAATAAAGAACCATTAATTTTATCAAGATCTGAAGCATATATTGGAGTAATGATAGATGATATTGTAACTAAGGAAATAACAGAACCATATAGACTTTTAACTAGTAGAGCAGAACATCGTTTAGAATTAAGAAATGATAACGCAGATGAAAGATTAATTAAGTATGGTTATGAAATTGGTTTAATTTCAGAAGAGAAATATAAATTATTCAATGAAAACATTGACAAGTTAAATAAGAATATTGAAATGCTTAAAAACAAACTTACATCTGAAGTTAAAGGACTTAAAACTACATATAAAAAATCAAACATCAGCTTATATGAATTAATTAAAAGACCAGACTTTTCATATCAAGATTTAAAACAATATATTGATGCATATGAATTAGATGATTTTTGACAAGAAAAAATAAACATTAAAATTAAATATGATGGCTATATTAAAAATCAAAAAAATTTAATTCAAGATTATGAAAAATTATCAAGAACAAAATTAAGTGTAAATATTGATTACAAACAAGTCAACAATTTATCATTAGAAGCAATTGATAAATTGAATAAATTCAAACCAATAGATTTAGGTCAAGCCTCTAGAATATCTGGAGTTACTTTTAATGATTTAATAAACATTAAATTTTTCTTAAAAGGTAATAGCAATGAATAAAGACAATTTTAAAAAAGAAATTCTTAATCATTTTAAATGTGATGAAACCTTATTTGATAAGATTGAATTATACAAAGAAATATTAATTGAAAATAATAAAAAATATAATCTAACTAGACTTGAAGAAGAAAGCAAAATATATTTGAATTATTTTTTTGAATCTATTATTGTTTATAAAGACATTCTTAAAAATGAGAAATGTAGACTTTTAGACATTGGCTCTGGTTCTGGAATTCCAGGAGTTTTAATTAAACTTTTTTATCCAAATATTGATGTAACAATCATTGAATCAAATAATAAAAAATGTGATTTTATGGACTTACTTATTGATAAATTGGAATTAGATGGAATTAATGTTATTTGTAAAAGAGCAGAAATTTTAGAAAGTGATGAAAGAGAAACTTTTGATTTTGTAACTTCAAGAGCTGTTGCTAGTTTGAAAGCATTAATTGAAATTTCTACACCCTATTTAAAAATAAATGGCTTATTAATTGAACCAAAATCAAATAATTTAGAAAATGAATTAATGGAATCAAAAGATATTATAAAAAGATTAAAGTTATCTTTTGAAGGCGCATTAAATTACACCTTCTTTGATCGTGTCCATAATGTTGCTATCCTAAAAAAAACAGAAGTAACAAGTATGGAATTTCCTAGAATGTGAAAGGACATTGTAAAGTAATGAATAAAATAACTATTATAGAATCTAAAAATGAAATATACAGATACATTTATTCTTTGCATCTTGCTAAAATAATTGCTAAAAAGAAAATGAGAGTTTTGATTCTTGATACAAATCAAATAAGTAGCTTTTTAGATTTCCCTAAGTCAACCTTTAATATAAAAATAATAAAAGATGAAGAACCATACAAATTAAAAATAAATACAATAACCAAAAATACAGACTTTTTAAAAATGCCAAATGATATTTTTATTGATGAAGAACTAAATGAAAATTCAGTAAGTAAATTTAATATTTTTTTTGATTACTTAATTGAACAATATGACTACATTATTTGCACCACTTTTATTACAGAAAACTTCTTATCAAAAATATTAGTTAAACATTCTTCTCTAATTATTGATATTAAAGATATAGAAAAATTAAATGAGGAAGAAATTATTTCAAAAGTTAAATTAATTAAAAATAATCAAGTTGAATATAAGATAGTTTTAAATCATTTTGAACATAAAGATATTTCAAAGAATAAAATATTTTTATACTACAATAAGTTCTTTAATAATGTAATTGTTAAACAAGACATTTTCTTCAAAGAATATACTAACAATATATCTTTTATTAATCCAAAAATATATGATAAAAACACAACAAATAATTTGAATACAATTCTAGAAGAGATTAACTTCAATAAAAACTAATTTTGAATTTATAATTAATACCAAGGGGTAAATAATGCTAAAAAGTATGATATCTTCAATAGTTGCAAAAAAGATGCAAAAAAAGCTAATTAATGCTACTATTTCTGAAGAAAATATTAAAGATGTTTTAAAAGAAATAAGAATATCACTATTAGATGCTGATGTTAATATTTCTGTTGTCAAAACACTTGTAAAGAATATTAAAGAATCTGCTATCGGATATACTGTTTCACCTGATGAAAAAGTCGATGATGCATTATTACTAATTATTAAAGATGAACTTGTAAAAATTTTAGGTAAAGATGTATCTAAAATGGATTACAAGAAAAACCCACTAAAAATAATGATGGTTGGTTTACAGGGTTCTGGTAAAACAACTACTTGTGGTAAACTTGCTTATTTTTTAAAAAATAAAGAAAAAAAGAAACCGCTACTTGTTGCATTAGATGTTTATCGTCCAGCAGCAATCCAACAATTAAAAACAGTCTCTGAAAATGCTAAAAGTGATTTCTTTGAAAAGGGAAACATTCAACCATCAAAAACAGCAAAAGAATCATTAGATTTTGCATCAAAAAATAAAAATGATGTAATTATCTTAGATACTGCCGGTAGATTACAAACAAATAAAGAACTAATGGATGAATTAGTTGAAATCAAGAAAACTTTTAAACCTGACGAAATTATCTTTGTAGTTGATGGTATGGCTGGTCAAGATATTATTAATGTTGCTACTGAATTTGACAAAGTATTAAAACTTACTGGAATCATAGTTACAAAATTAGATTCAGATGCTAGAGCTGGTGCCGCGCTTTCTTTGACTGCTTTAATTAATGCTCCAATTAAATTTACTGGTATTGGTGAAAAAGTAAATGAGTTTGATATCTTCTACCCAGATAGAACGGCTGACAGAATATTAGGTTTTGGAGACATGATCACATTAGCTGAAAAGGCAGCAGAAACAATTGATGAAGCATCTGCTAAAAAATCTATTCAGAAA
The DNA here is from genome assembly GCA_947041945.1 of uncultured Mycoplasmataceae bacterium. Classification (GTDB taxonomy): domain Bacteria; phylum Bacillota_I; class Bacilli_A; order Mycoplasmatales; family Mycoplasmoidaceae; genus CAMREV01. The sequence continues at coordinate 29,799 of CAMREV010000002.1, forward strand.
ATGCTATCAGGAAAAATGGATTTAGAAGATCTAATGAAGCAAATGGAACAGTTAAAAAGCATGGGTTCAATGAGTTCTGTATTATCAATGGTTCCTGGAGCTAATAAAATTAGTGAAGATAAAATAAGTCTTGCTGAAGAACAATTAGTTGTTTGAAAAACATTATTATCTTCAATGACAATTGAAGAAAGAAGAAATCCTTCATTAATTAGAAGAAATCCAAATAGAAGAATAAGAATCATTAAAGGTTCTGGTAGAAAACCTGATGATTTAAATAAACTATTAAGTAAATGAGAAAAGTCTAGTAAACAAATGGGAGAAATGGGTAAAATGATGAAAAAGGGTAACAACCCTTTAACATCAGGATTTAAATTTTAGAAAAAAGAAGCTGAAATTATTTTTCAGCTTCTTTACATTTACCAATGATATCTTTGAAATTATTTTTAGTCTTATCTTCATTTGTGAATCAAAGATCACATTCTTTTCCATTCATTAATGCTACTAAGAAATTCTTATATGATGCTTCTCACTTTTTGTTTCGATAAAAACTTTCTAATAAAAAATCTTTTGTAGTGTCTCTTTGTGTGAAGCCCTCCATTGGGCAACCACAAGGTATAATAGGCATTTCTGCTTTATTAGTAATCTTTTTTATATCTTTCTCTCTTGCAAGTATTAAAGGTCTTATAAATCAAATATCTGTTCTATCTAAATACATTTTAGGTTTGAATGTAGCAATTCTACCTTCATTAATTAAATTCATAAAGAATGTTTCAATTGCATCATCTGCATGATGGCCCATTGCGACTTTATTACAACCAAGCTTTTTTGCTTCTTCAATCAAGATTGCTTTTTTCATCTTTGAACATAATGAACATTGTAGTTTGTTATTTTTCATTTTATTCATTAGAATTTCTCCCATGTGAGTATCTGCAATGATAAAATCAACTTCTTTTTCTTTTCAATATTTAGTTATCTCAGTATAATCAATTGCACACAAACTCATTTTTAAATGAACTCCAACTACTTTAATGTCCCAACCTAATTTTTCTTTTACAATTTTTTTGTATAGAGATAAACCCTCAAGTAAAAGCATTGAATCCTTACCGCCAGAAACACCAACACAAACATAGTCTTTATCTTGTATTAAATCAAATGCTTTATTTGCTTGTGTAATATTACCTATTATTGTTCTCATATTTTAAACTTTCAAATAATATATTATATTTATATATTATCATTAATTAAAGTGGAATAAAATGCAAAAGAATATATTAATTATAAAACCTTATGGCTCTGATAATAATTCATTTTTACAATATATAGAAAACGAAACAAACTTTAAATTATTTTGTGTTGAGAAGTTAGAAGAAGACTTTAAAGGTGTAATGATTTTTTGTAGATCAAAAGATGATTTAAAAAAGTTTAAGAACAAGAATAATGAATATGTTATTAATTTTCAATTAGAAGATGAAAGTCATTACAAACAATTAAATATAGATATAAAAAAATTCATTTCGAGAGAAAAGAATATTTTATCTGTTAAGTTTTTATTCAATGAAAATATTCTAACTTTAAAAATAGTTACCAAATATAATTACAAGATATGTGGTTTTGTTAAAAATATTTTAGATAATTTTGATCAAATTCAAAAATTAAACTCAGCCATAAGAGTTAAGAATTGTGGTGTTAAATTAGAAAATTGTATTTCAATTGATGAGTTATGAAAATTTTCTAAAAATATTGTAATACTTAATGATTGTAAAAAAAGCATTAAAGATGTAAAAAATTTAGCTATTGGAGAATTTGACTTAATTCACAAGGGGCATGAAAAATTATTGAAAGAAAAAAACTTATCCATACTAACATTTATTCACAATCCTAATAAGAAACATTCAATATTCAATGATAATTATAAAATCAATCAATTAAAAAAATTAAACTCACATAAAATTTTCATTTATGATATTTCAAAAGAAAATATTTCAGCGAAAAAATTCATAGAAACATTCTTATTAAAAATTAATCCAAAAAAAATAATAGTAGGTTCTGATTTTAAATTTGGTCATAATGCAAAAGGGAATATAAATTCATTAAAAAAATATTTCAGTGTTGAAATAATAGAAAGAGATGAAAACTATTCAACATCAAAAATTAAAGATCTAATCTTAAAAAATAAATTTAATGATGTAAACAAAAAACTATGTCATGACTTTCTATTTGAAGGATTAATAGTAAGAGGAAAACAATTGGGAAGAACGCTTGGATTTCCGACTGCTAATATAATAATGAAAACAGAGTTTCCATTTATCAATGGTTCATATTATTCAAAATCAATAATAAATAATAAATTTTTTGATTCAATGACTTTTATTTGTTCAAAGAAAAATAATGCAATTTTAATAGAAACATTTATCTTTGATTTTAATCAAAATATCTATGGAAAAAAGATGCAAGTTATTCCTTTGAAATTTATTAGAAAAAAAGAAAAATTTAAAAATATAGATGAATTAATATGTGGAATAAAAAGGGATGAATTAAAGGCTAAGGAATTTAAAAATATTAATAAAAAATAAAATTATAATAATATAATTTTTATAAATTAATAAATATTAATAATTCAGAAAGAAAACAATGGAAAATAAAAAGATAATAAAAAGAAGTGTTGATTTTGCAAAATGATATACTTCAATCATTTCTGAAGCAAATTTAATTGAGTATGGTCTTGTAAAGGGAACAATGATTTTCAAGCCTTATTCATGATCTATATGAACTAATATTCAAGATATATTAAACTCATATTTTAAGGAAATGGGAATTGAAAATTGTTCAATGCCATTATTTATTCCTTATAGTGAATTTTTAAAAGAAGCTAAACATATTGAAGGTTTTGCGCCAGAGCTATTTAAAGTTACTGAAATTGGAGAAAAAAGAATTGAAGATCCTTATGTAATAAGACCGACTTCAGAAATAATGTTTTGTCATTATTTTTCCAAAAATATTTTAAGTTATAATGACTTACCATTAATTTTAAATCAGTGGTCAAATGTATTTAGAGTTGAAAAGAATACAAGACCATTCTTGAGAAATTCAGAATTCTTTTGACAAGAACAACATGGAATCTTTTCTAATGAAAAAGAAGCCTTAGATTTTACTAAAAAAATGATTAACCTATATAAAAAATTTATAGAAGAATACTTATGTATTCCTGTTTTAATGGGTAAGAAAACAGAATATGAAAGATTTGCAGGAGCAGATGAAACATTCACTGTTGAAGCAATAATGCAAGATGGTCAAGCATTACAATGTGGTACATCACATTATTTAAATCAAAATTTTTCTAAAAAATTTAACATCAAGTTTCAAAATAAATCTAATCAATTTGAATATGGGTATCAAAATTCTGCAGGAGTTTCTACAAGGCTTATCGGAGCAATAATAATGTCTCACTCTGATGATAATGGTTTAGTGCTACCTCCAAAAATTGCTCCAGTACAAATAAAGATCAATTCTTTATTTGCTGATAAATCAATAGAGGTTAAGAATTTTTGTAAAGAACTTTCAACAAATCTCTCTCAAAAATTTAATGTAAAAATTGATGACACTGATAAGTCAATTGGATTTAAACTTTCAGAAGGTGAAGTGAGCGGAATTCCAATTCAAATTAATATTGGACCAAAAGATTTAGAAAATGGCTCTCTAGCTTTAGTTTATAGACATGATAGATCAAAAGAAATTTTAAATATAAAAGATGTTGATATTAATTTCATTGAAAAAAAATTAGATTTAATTTCAAAAGAACTTTATAAAAAAGCAAAAGAAAACTTAGATAAGAGAATTGTTGAGGTTTCTACTTTAGCTGATTTTAATGAGAACATTTCCTTAGGTAATTTTGTATCTGCTTTCTGATCGGGAACAGAAGAAGACGAAAAAAAACTAAAAGAAACAACAGGAGCTTCTTCTAGATGTATTAGTGATGAAACTAAGCAAGGTGTTTGTTTCTTCACTGGTAAAAAAACAAATTTAAAAGTTTTTTTTGCTAGAGCTTATTAATATTTAATTCTTTCATTAATTGAAGTACAACACCATCATTGTCATTACTTTTTTCTGTAATTTTATAAGAAACTAATTTTGCACTTGGTAATGCATTTTTCATTGCAAAAGCATTTTCAGATACTTTTAACATTTCTAAATCATTTTCACCATCTCCAAATGCATATATTTTATTCAATGGTTTTCCATAGAAAGATGATAAGTATTTCATTGATGTTCCTTTAGTAGAAAAAAGAGTATTTAATTCAATAATCACTTTTTGGTTTTTCTTATCAGATTCATCATCTCAAACTCTAACTACAAAAGTACTTAGAATTGTTTTAATTGAGAAAGATATTTGATCAATATTTTCTTTGTTAGATGAAATTAATACAGAAATTGGTTGAACAATAGAATCATTTGCAAAAAGAGATTCACAATTATTAGTTGATATTAAAGTTTTTTTATCAATATGAAATTTATTTAAAAAATTCTTATTTATATTAAATTCATTTTTTTGACAAATCAAGAATGTACAATTTAAACTTTCAACAACAATATAGTTAGTAAGTTTTTGTACTGTTTTATCAAGTAATATTCTTCTTAGAACCTCCTTGTCAAAAGCAAAATATAAGTCATTGAAATTTTTATCAGATGGATTTGATAACACCCCTCCATTTAATGTACTAATTATTGTAGATAATCCCAATTGATTGTAAAATTTAATTGCTGATCTTAAGGGTCTTCCTGTCGAAATACAAAAAATGTGACCCATTTCATTTATTTTTTTAACAACTTTAATTGTTTTTTCAGATAATTCACCCTTATTGTTAAGTAAGGTACCATCTAAGTCTGCTATTATTAATTTTTTATTAGTATTCATATTCTAACCCCAATATTTTATGTATTTCTTTTATTTTATTATGCGCTTCTTTTTTACATACACTTGAATTTAATTTTAATTCTTTATCTAGATTTTTATTATTTTTTGCATCATTGTATTTCTTTTGAATATCTTCTACAACTTTACAGACAATTTCTGCTAAATCTTTTTTAAGATCGCCATAATTTTTGTTAATATATTTTTTTTCAATTTCTTTTATGCTTAATCCAGATAGAGAAGAATAGATCGTTAACAAGTTTGCAACACCTGGTTGATTTTCAATATCGAAATTAACCTTATTTAGAGAGTCAGTCTTTGAACCCATTATTTTTTTTCTAATATCTTCAATTTTATCTAAAAGAAATATTGTTCCTTTTTTATTTTCACTTGATTTTGACATCTTTACTGTTGGGTCTAATAAGTCCATTATTCTTCCACCAATTTTTGGAGGATAAAATTCAGGTATTTTAAATATTTTTGATTTATATTTTTTATTAAATCTATCTGCTAGAATTCTTGTTAACTCAATATGTTGTTTTTGATCACTTCCAACTGGAACAATATCAGCATCATATAATAGAATGTCAGCAGCCATTAAACAAGGGTATATTAAAAGTCCAGTGGGAATAGTTTCTGTTTTATTTGATTGTTTTAAACTTTTACTTTTAAACTGATTCATTCTATTTAGTTCACCTAAATTTGAATGACACATAAGAATGTATGCTAAGTGTGAGTGTTCAATGATACTTGATTGATAAAAGATTTTACTTTTCTTAAAATCCAAACCACATGCTTTATATAAGCAAACAATTGATTTTCTATTTTTTTCCAAATCTTTTGGATCAATTGGAACAGTAATTGAATGCAAATCTGCAATAAAAACATATAGATTGTTTTCATTTTGTAATTCAACTAATGATTTAATGCTTCCGATGTAATTACCAAGTGTTAATGAATCAGTTGCTTGTAATCCTGAAATAATTTTTTTCATATTTACCACATAATATTAATACTTAATTATAATAAATTAATTTATAATTATTTTAAGATATTTTTTTAATGAAAAAAATGGAGATCATATGTATTTAATAATAACTAAGTCAGGTTGTCTTTCTTGCGAAGAAGTAAGAGAATTTTTTGAAAAAAACAGGGTTAAATTTAGAGAGGTAAATTGCAGTAATGATGAGTTATCTGTAGAAGATATAGAAATAATGAAGTCTTCTCCAAATAATAGTTTGGCAATTTACTTAAAAAGAGATTATGTAAGAAATAGAGAAAAAATTTCAAGAGAAGAATTGAAAGATATTTTTTCAAACTTTGTTAAATATGGAAGTTTTCCAATAATCATTAAATATAACTTTTTAAATCAATTAGAAAACTATTCAATTGGCTTTTCGAAAAAAATAATTCAAAAATGAATTGATAACGAATCTGTTGTTGGACAATATATTGATATAAACTATGCTTTTAAATCAAGAAATTGTTGCTATATGTGCGATAGAAAAACTTTAATAGAAAAAATTGAAGCAAAGGAAAAATTACATGTTAATCATTCAATCGATAGATTGAATAGCATCAAACAAGAAAGTAAAAATTTTGTTGAAAAATATACAAAAGCAAAAGTCCAAGAAAATATTTCTGAAAATAGTGAAGATTTAATAATGGCTTCTGAACTTCCTAGATATAGAAAAAATTCATTTAACAACAATAATGAAGTTTTTATGAAACAATCAACAAGAACATTAGAAATTCCTATTAACTTATATGTTGAACCTGAAGAAACTCAATTAGAAAAAGATAGAACCTTAATTAACAAGTTCAAAGATAAATTTCAAAAACTTGGAAAAAATAAAATTAAAAAGGAAGACGATTTTATTGTTGAACACATAAAAACTTCAAGAGAAGAATCTGAATTTGATGATAGTTTAATTTTTGGAAAAAAGAATATCGTTAAAAATAATAATGAATTAAAAATAAAAAAAATTAAAAAAGAAAAAGATGACATTGAATTTCTTAACAAAGAAATAGATGACATGAATGAATTATTAGAAGAACAAAAAAAAATTAATGAACTATTTGCAAAAGAAATGCTTGAAGAAGAAAACAAAATTGAAAATAACAAATTAAATGAAAATTCATTTGTTTTAGAAGAAGTTGATTTTTCAAAAAAATCTAAATCATCATCAAAAGAAGATGAAGAAGATTTAGATGAAGACATTACAGAAAATTTTGTTGAAAATAAAAATGAATATGACGATGAAATAGATTCAGAATTTAGAAAAAATTTAATTCAAGAAAAGTATATGTTAGCTGATGATGATTTTGAAAGCCTATATGTAAGTAAGGAAAAAGATATTAATGAATAATTATCTGATCATATTAAGTGATAGTTCTAAGAGTCAAAAAATAAAGGCAAAACTTGAAAGTTTATTTGATAGCACTTGAAAAAGCAACCCAAAGAAACCTGACTATATATTCATAATCGGCGGAGATGGAACATTCTTAAAAAGTTTAAACAAACTAAATAAATTTAAAAATGCTCGTGTTATTCCAATTAATGGCGGAACAATTGGTTTTTATTCATACTTCAATACTAAAAATATTAATAGTATTTTAAAAAATATAACAAATGAAGAAAAGTATTTTAAGCCTATAGTTATTAACTTATTTGATGGATTAAGAAAATATATTAGCATTAATGAAATATTAATTACTAGCACTAAAACATTAGAGTTAGATATTAAAATTAATAATATAAAATATGAAAAATTTGTTGGAACAGGATTTATGATATCAACACCAACAGGTTCTACCGGAAGAAACAAGAGTATTGGTGGAGCAGTTATATTCCCTGGAATAGATGTTATTCAATTAATAGAAGTAGAACCAATTAGTCAAAAGAAATTTAATACATTAAAGTCTCCAGTTATTTTGAGAAACGATTGCAACATAAAAGCTTCTGTTTCAAGTAATAATAAACAGACATTTCTTGTAATTGATGGAGATACGGTTTTAGATGTTAACAAAAAAATAATTGATATTGGTTTTGATAGAACAAATTTCTTTCTATATAAACCTTGCAATACTAAATCATATATTTCAAAATTAAGAGAAACATATATCTCGGGAGTTTAAAATGAACAATGGAAAATTAAAACTATATTTACTTTATATATTTACATTTGGGATAGCTTATTTCTATCTAAAGGGTCAAGCCAAGAAATTAAAGGGTGTTGAAAACGAACAACTTACACTTAGTGAAGAAATTCCGATTGATGTTGATAAGCTAATTGAATACTTGGGTAGTTTAGAAAATATTGTTTCTACAACAAACACAATTAGTTCAATAAAAATTTTTGTTAAGGATTTATCAAAAATTGACACTGACAAAGTTAAAAAATTAGGTGTTAAAGGTTTAATTAAAGGTAAGGATTATATTTCTTTTATCTTTGGTGACTTCTCACATTTATTAAAAGAAGAACTTGATAAAAAAATATCTACTCAATAGTAGATATTTTTTTATTCATATTTAATTCATTTTTTACTTTGGAATATTTTTTTCAAATAAAAGATTTTGTTTTGTTAGAACCCATTACCACTTGAAGTAATGTTATTATGGTAATTACTAATCAACCCAAGAAGTATGCAAGGACTGCTATTCATGGAAATGGGATTCCACCGAATACTTTAGATACTCCAGAATATTCTCCACTTACAGCAAATCCATTCTCAAATGCAAGGTTTTGTTCTCTGGTTAATCAATCTCTTATAGAAATACCAGAAGTATTATATTCTACTTTTGTAGTTGCAACAATTATAAAAACATATAAGAAGTAACCAATTATAAATGCATAATAAGTTCATAAGTATTTAAGTTTATTTACATTGGATTGGAATACAAGCATAAATCCCATAACAATTAAGTAAGCATGAAGAATGAAATATAATTCATTTCCTGAGTGACCTACAAATAAATATTGGTATGTGAATTCAACACTACCACCTGGAGAAACACCACCTAAGATACTTCCAAATACTGTAAAACCACCAAGTATACAAAATGGTGCTAATACATATGAAGATTTTCTTGTTTTGTCCACAATTAAAGATATTGGTAAAAAAATACCTAAAAATGGACACAAGTCTAATAATAGAGCCTTACTTATAGTAATTGATTGTCCATACGATGTTAATTTGTTACCAGTTATAAAACTAGTATCTTTAAAGAAATCATTTCAATCTCCAAAATATCTAACATCAATAAAGTACGCCAAGAATAAAGCAGCAGGAATCGCTCAAAAGAAATAGTTATTAATTACCCTTTTATTTACAAATTTTAAACCAACTGTTGAGAATGATACAAAAATTACAATTAAAAAAAGTAAGATCCCAACAGTTTGTGAAGACATATTGTTTCCTTTTAAAAATTTGATTTAATAATATTATACCATTAGTGATAAATGTTAATAAAAGTTTTCAAAAATGCAATTGCAATTAATCTATCACTTTTTTTAATTTTGAATATTTTCTTATAATATTTTTTACTAAGAAAATAAAATATTTTATTTACATCTGTATCATAAATATATTCACTATTTTCCCTAGAACATTGTTCACATAAAAAACCTTGAAATCTAATTGAGGTAGTTTTAATTTTATTGTAATTACAAATTGCACATCCATTTAATTCAAATCTCAATCCAATTGATTTTATAATTTCAAATAAAGAAAATAATGAAATGAATGACATGTCTCTATTTTCTGAAATCATTTTCATTATTTTTTGATATGTAGTAAATTTAAAATTATTATTTCCTTTTTTAAGAAATTCATTTAAAAATTCAATTATATCTATATTGGCAGTTTCTCATGGGACATCATTTATAATTGTTAATTTTTTTAATCTTGATAAGTTAGTATCAAATCTTGCTTTGAAAAATTCAAAATCAATCATGGCACCCACCTTCATGTTTCTTCCATTTTTAGATAATATTTTTCTACTTCCTAAAGACAAAAGACTATAAACTCTATTATCTTCTCCAAAGAATGTTATTACATTATCAAATAATTGATAATCCTTGATTGCAATAATATATCCTTTTAAAATAGTTTCGCTCATTACTTTTTATATCCAAAGCTTTTTATTTGTTCATTATCATTTCTTCAATTTTTTCTAACTTTAACATTTAGTTCTAAAAATATTCTTGAACTATATATTTCCAATAGTTCTTCTCTTGCAAGTGTTCCAATTTTTTTAATCATTGTTCCACCCTTTCCAATAATTATTGGTTTTTGAGACTCTTTTTCAACAATGATATCTGCATATATTTTAGTCAAGTTTTTTTCTTTATCATAACTTATCTTTTGAGTAACTACTGCTACACTATATGGAACTTCTTGTTGAAAGTTTAATAAAATTTTTTCTCTTACTATTTCATTAATCATGAATTCATCTGAAGAATCAAGATCTTCAATATTTTCAAATAACGGATGATCACTATCTTCTAAAATATTTTTTAAATCTTTTAAAACTTTTTTAACTTCTTGATTATTAGTTGCAGATATTTTTTTAATAATAAAATTTGGATATTGTTTTTGGATGAATGCATATCTATCTTCGATTTCATTTTGTTCACAAATATCTATCTTATTTATTAAACAAATTACATTTTTAATATTGAATGAATTAATTTGTTTTACTAAATCAAAATCTTCATCATCAAACTCTCTTGAAGGATCAGTTAAGAAAATACATGTTTCACTTTTTTTTAGTGAACTTTTAACTTCAGAATTTAAGAACAAATCTAATTTGTTTTTTGAATTATGAAAACCAGGTGTATCAATAAAGATTATTTGAGAATCCTCATCTTGATAGCATGCATATATTTTGTTTCTTGTAGTTTGCGGTTTAAAAGTTGCAATAGAAACTTTCTTATCTAAAATATTATTTATTAATGTTGATTTTCCAACATTTGGTTTCCCAATTATACTTACATATCCAATTTTCATAATTACTCTTTCATATTAATTTTTTCAAAAACTTCTTTTTGAATATTAAACATTTCTTTTTCTTCAGATGGTGTTTGATGATCATAACCTAATAAGTGTAGTATACCATGTGTAAAAAGGAAATATAATTCCCTTTCATAAGAATGACTGTATTTTTTAGATTGAGATATAACTTTATCATTATTTATGAATATCTCTCCCATAAGATTAGATGATTTTAAAATAATTTCATCACTAGGAAAAGAAAGCACATCTGTTGTCTTCTTTTTTTTGTAGTATGTTTTGCATAAATTTTGCATTTCTGAATCATCAACTAATGATAATTCAAAGTATAAATCTTTTTTGATATTTACTATTTTAGATATTTCAATACAAATATCATCAAATATTTTTTTATCTATTTTTTTTATTTTACTTTTAGAATTAAAAACATAAATTATCAATATAATATCCTTAAATATATTATATAAATTTTATAAATATTTTTTACAAAAAAGATTATAATATAATCACATTTCAAGCATGGAGAAAAAAATGCCTAAAAAAAATATTAACAATAGCAATTTAAATGAAGTTGAAAGTTCGAAAGATTTAACTATTTTAAAATTCTCAGCTGAATGATGTGGACCTTGTCAAATGTTTGTGCCTATTTATGAAGAAGCATCATCAAAGTATAGCGATATATTATTTGGCGAAATAGATATAGATGATGAAGAAACTAAATCTATAGTATCTAAATATCAAGTTAACACTGTTCCAACAATTGTTTTAATGAAAGATGGAAAAGAATTAGAAAGATTTTCAGGATATAAAGACTTTTCTAAATTTGAAGAATTAATTAACAAAAATAAATAATTTTTAAAAAAAACAAGCAATTGCTTGTTTTTTATTTTTGCAATAAAAATATAAATCATTTATGTTTTTTTGAATTATTATTAATAATGCTATTGCTCAATAAGCTTTATAAGGTTTTTTATGAAAGAAAATAAATTTAACTCAAAAGATTACATAATTGTAAAGGGTGCAAGAGAAAATAATCTTAAGAATATGGACATAAACATTCCAAAGAATAAACTTGTTGTTATAACTGGTTTATCTGGTTCTGGAAAATCTTCTTTAGCATTTGATACAATTTATGCAGAAGGCCAAAGAAGATATCTAGAATCACTATCTTCTTATGCAAGACAATTCTTAGGTGGTAATGAAAAACCCGATGTTGATTCTATTGAAGGTTTATCTCCTGCAATTTCAATAGAACAAAAAACAACATCAAACAATCCTAGATCAACCGTTGGTACAACAACAGAAATCTATGATTATTTTAGATTAGTTTTTGCAAGAGTTGGAAAACCTTTTTGTCCTAAAGGGCATGGAGAAATTAAAACACTAACTATCCAATCAATTCAAGAAAGAATATTTAAAATGCCCGAAGGAACTAAACTTCAGATTTTAGCACCAATAATTAGAAGTGAAAAAGGTACATTTCAAAATAAATTCAAAGAATTATTACATTTAGGTTACTTAAGAGTAAGAGTAAATGGTGAGTACTATTCTTTGGATGACGAGATAATTTTAGAAAAAAATAAAAAACATGACATAGATATAGTAATTGATAGAGTAATAATCAATGATGATTTAATTACTAAATCAAGAGTATATGAGGGCATTGAAAAAGCCACAAATGAAACAAAAGGTTCTGTTTGCCTAGTCTTTGACAATGAAGAAGAAATCTTATCTTTAAATCATTCATGTAATAAATGTAGTTTTTCTATTCCTGAACTTGAGCCAAGACTATTTTCATTTAATTCACCAATTGGTGCTTGTAATGACTGTAATGGTTTAGGTTTTAAATATGAACCAGATGTTTCAAAGCTTATTCCAGATGCAAACTTATCAATAAATGATGGTGCAATTGAATACTTTAAAAACACACAAGAAACAAGTTCAATTGATTGACAAAGATTTGAAGCTCTATTAAAGCATTTTAAAATAGATAAAAATAAAAAAATAATTGATTTTACTAAAAAAGAATTAGACCATATTTTATATGAATCAGAAGAAAAAATTGAAATTAAAATTAGAACTGTTTCAGGTAGTTTATATAATGCATTTGAACATGCTGAAGGTGTTTATTCTTTAATTCAAAGAAGACATATGAATACTACTTCAGAACTTTCAAGAGAATATTATTCAAAGTATATGTCTAATGTTCAATGTCCTAGATGTTTAGGAAAAAGACTTTCTGAAAATGCATTATGTGTTAAGTTAAATAAAAAAGATATTATTGATGTAACAGAATACACAATTGATAAATGTCTTGACTTCTTTTTAAATCTTGAATTAAGTAAGGAAGATACTCAAATAGTTAATTTGGCATTAAATGAAGTTACCAATAGATTATCATTTTTAATAGATGTTGGATTAAACTATTTAACATTATCAAGAACAGCATCAACGCTATCAGGTGGTGAATCACAAAGAATAAGATTAGCTACTCAAATTGGTTCTTCATTAACAGGTGTTTTATACGTGCTGGATGAGCCCTCAATTGGTTTGCACCAAAAAGATAATAATAGATTAATAGATACGCTTAAAAAAATGAGAGATCTTGGAAACACATTAATTGTTGTTGAACATGATGAAGATACAATGAGATTAGCAGATTACTTAATTGATATTGGTCCCGGTGCTGGTCAGTTCGGTGGTCAAATAGTTTCTCATGGAACTCCATCACAAGTTGAAAAAGATAGTAAATCTTTAACAGGGCAATACCTTTCTAAGAAGAAATCTATTCCTATTCCAAAAAATATTAGAACAGGTAATGGTAAATCATTAACTCTTACAGGTGCTTCTGGACATAACTTAAAGAATGTAAACTTAAAAATCCCATTAAATAAACTTATAGCCATCACAGGTGTTTCAGGTTCTGGTAAATCTACATTAATAAATGAAACCTTAGTAAAAGCAATTGAAAAAGAAATTTCAAACCCTTTCATTACCCCTTTAAAATACAAAACAATTCAAGGTATTAATAACATTGATAAAGTAATAAAAATTTCACAAGATCCTATTGGAAGAACTCCAAGATCAAATCCTGCTACATATGTAACTGTTTTTGATGATATTAGAGATATCTTTACAAATACAAAGCTTTCAAAAGAAAGAGGATATAAAAAAGGTAGATTCTCATTTAATGTAAAAGGCGGAAGATGTGAAAACTGTCAAGGTGATGGCGTTAAAAAAATAGAGATGCATTTCTTACCAGATGTTTACATAAAATGTGTTGAATGTAATGGTAAAAAATATAATAGTGAGACTCTTTCAATTTTATGAAAAGGTAAGTCTATTTATGATATTTTAGAAATGAGTGTTGATTCTGCAATTGATTTCTTCCAATCTGTTGCTCAAATAAAAAGAAAATTGCAACTAATGCAAGATGTTGGTTTAGGTTATATTAAATTAGGAGAGCAAGCAACAAAGCTTTCTGGCGGGGAAGCACAAAGAATTAAGATTGCTAAATTCCTTCAAAAGAAAGCAACTGGTAAAACTTTATATGTACTAGATGAACCAACTACTGGATTACATATTCATGATGTTTCACTTTTAATTAAGGTTCTAAACAGAATTGTTGATAATGGAGACACAGTTATAGTTATCGAGCATAATCTTGAATTAATTAAAGTTGCTGATTACATCGTAGATATCGGTCCAGATGGTGGAAACGGCGGTGGTGAGATTGTTGCAGAAGGTACTTTAAAAGATATTATTGATAACAAAAAATCTTACACTGGAGAATTTTTAAGTAAAATAATTTAAAAGACTACTTAAAAATAAGAAAAAAATATTAAAATAAGTATGTATGTATAAAAATGTGAATTACAAAAAGGAAAAAATATGGCAAATATAAATAAAGATGAAATAATTCTTGGAATTGACCTTGGTACAACTAACTCTTGTGTGGCTGTTGTTATAGATAAAGAACCACAAATAATTGTTAACGAACAAGGAAAAAGAACAATCCCTTCTATTGTTGTTATTGAAGGTGATGACATTATTGTAGGTGATGAAGCAAAAGAATACCTTTTACAAGATAATAAGAATGTAATTTATTCTGTAAAAAGATTAATGGGTTCTAATGAAAAACTAAAAATAGATGGAAAAGAATTTTCACCAGAAGAAATTTCTGCAAAAATACTATCTTATATTAAAAATAGAGCTGAGTTAGCTTTAAATAAGAAAATAAACAAAGTTGTTATTACTGTTCCTGCTTACTTTGATGATGGTCAAAGACAAGCAACTAAAAATGCTGGTAGAATTGCTGGTTTAGAAGTATTAAGAATTATTAATGAACCAACAGCTGCTGCATTAGCTTATGGTACCGAAAAAGAAGGTGGAGAACTTAATATTCTAGTTTATGACCTTGGTGGAGGTACATTTGACGTTACTGTTCTACATATGAAAGAAGGAATCTATACGGTTCTTTCTACAAGTGGGGACAACAACTTAGGTGGGGATGATTGAGATAATGCTATTGCTACATGAATAATTGAAGAAATTAAAAAAGTTTACAGAACAACTATTAATATGGAAGATAAAAATGTTAGTAATAAAATAAAGTCTTATTCTGAGTTTGTTAAAATCCAATTATCAGCTCTTGATGAATTAGACTTAGATGTTTCTGTTTTCACTAATATTCAAGGCGGAACAATTCATATTACTAAAGCTCAATTCTTAGAAATGACTAAAGTTTTAATGGAAAGAACAATGGCTCCAGTTAAGGATGCGATTACTGAATCTGGTTTAACAAATGAAAAAATTGATAAAGTTGTTCTAGTTGGGGGTTCTACAAAAATGCCAATGGTTAGAGAATATCTACAAACAACATTTGGTGCCCAATTAGATAGTGACGTTAACCCGGATGAAGTTGTGGCATTAGGTGCTGCAATTCAAGGTGCGATTTTAAAAGGTGAAATTGATGCTGAGTTAAAAGATGTTATTCCATTAAGTTTAGGTATGGAAACATATGATGGAACAATCTTTAGTATTATTAAAAGAAATACAAATATTCCTGTAACTATAGCAGATATATTTGCAACAACATATGATAATCAAACAGCTATTGATATCAAAGTTTTCCAAGGTGAAAGACCAATGGCTATTGATAATAAATTATTAGGTGGATTTGAATTTGTTGTTGATCCTGCTCCTAAAGGTGAAACTGAAGTAGAAGTTTCTTATCATGTTGATATGGATGGAATTTTAAATGTTTCTTCTAAAAACTTAAAAACAGGCGTTGTTAAATCAGCAGTTATTAAAGATACTTCAGGATTAGATTCTTCTGAAATTAATAAAATGATTAAGGATGCAGAAAAATTCAAATCTTCAGACTTACAAAAAGTTAAGGATAACCAATTAATCCAAATTATTTGAGATTACCTAAATATCCTTATCGCATATGTACAAGATAATGAGAAAGATATACCACCTTTCTTTAACAAACAAAAATCAATTGAATGAATTGAAAAGGTTTCTGTTTGAATTGAAAGTAATGATGTTGAACAAATTAAAGCAAACATTTTCGCTTTCCAACTTCATGTAAATACTAGTTTACATGACGAAATTAGAAAAGGTGCTAAAATCGGATTTAAAATGAGCTAAAAAGCTTATTTTTTTTTCGTAAAGAATTTATAAAAAAATATAAATTATGTTATTATTAACTTGCTATGATTTTTTAAATAGCTAAAAAATTGTATTTTTATAACATGTTGTAGAAATTATAAGGAGAAAAAATGTTTGCAATATTTGAAACTGGCGGAAAACAATATAAAGTTCAAAAAGACGATATTATTTACGTTGAAAAACTTGAAAAAAACGAAGGCGAAGTAGCTAAGTTTGATAATGTTTTAATGGTTGATGGCAAATTTGGAGCACCTTTTATTAAGGGAGCTAGTGTTACTTGCAAAGTTGAAAAACAAGGAAAA
Source organism: uncultured Mycoplasmataceae bacterium (assembly GCA_947041945.1). Taxonomy (GTDB): domain Bacteria; phylum Bacillota_I; class Bacilli_A; order Mycoplasmatales; family Mycoplasmoidaceae; genus CAMREV01. The sequence goes on from CAMREV010000002.1 coordinate 46,701, forward strand.
CAAAAAAAAATTAACATCATTAAACATAAAAGATATAGCAGAATGCTAAAGAGAAAAGGTCATAGACAAGCTTATACTAAACTTTCAGTAGTAAGTATTGACGCTAAGTAAGATTATGATTAACATCAAGTTATATAAAAATGGATTTGTAATAAATGGCCATGCTGAATATAATGATCATGGTAAAGATATTGTTTGTGCAGGTGTTTCGGCAATATCTCAAGGATTTATTAATAGTTTTAATAAAGATGAAATTAGTGTTTTGAATGTTTCTGAAGAAGGGGAAATTATCTTTACTTTAAAAAAAGAAATGAACCCAGACATCTTAAACATAATAAGCTCTCAATTAAAAACAATTGCAATTGCATATCCAAAAGAAATCAACATAGAAAGCTATAATGATTTTTTGGAATTAGAAAGGAAATTAAAAATGAAAAATTTTAACAAAAACATAAATTTAAACTTACAACTTTTTGCTTCAAAAAAAGGTGTGGGTTCAACTAAAAATGGTAGAGACTCTAATCCTAAAAATCTTGGAGCGAAACTTGGAGATGGTCAGTACACTAAATCAGGCCAAATAATTTATAGACAAAGAGGAAATAAAATTTATCCTGGAACTAATGTTGGACAAGGTAAGGATCATACTTTATTTGCTAAAACAGAAGGTACAGTTAAATATTCTAGCTTTGGAGATAATAAGAAAAAAGTTAGTGTATTTCCTCTTGAAAAATAAACTTTAAAAGTTATTTACATATAATAAAATATTTATGTATAATGATAATAATAAGTAAGCATATTATGTGCTTGCTTATTATTTTTATAAACGGGAGAAATTAAAAAACCAATGGTAACTAAGAAAAAATTTTTTGAATTGATAGAAGAGATTTCAAAAAGCAGAAATGTATCAATCGAAGATGTTGAAAGGGACTTAACAATAGCTATTGAAAAAGCTTATTTAAAAGAAAATCCTGAAACAAATATTAAGGTTGTTATAAATAGCGCAAGCTCTAAATTTGATTTTGCAGAACTTAAAACTGTTGTTGAAGACAACAAGGAAGATATTGATGATGATATTGAAATCACTTTATCAGAAGCAAAAGAAATTAAGAGTTCAGCTAAACTAAATGATGTTATTGAAAACAAACTAGATATATCAAAATTTGATAGAATGATTGCTTTGCATATAAAACAAGTTTTTTCTCAAAAACTAAATGAAGGTTCAAACAACAAAATTTATGATGAATGAGTTGATAAAATAGGAATGAACATTAGAGCTGAAGTTGAAACAAGAAAACAAAACTCAGTTGAAGTTAACTTAAACGATACAGTTGGTGTTGTTTTAAGAAAAGAACAAATTCCAGGAGAAGAACTTGAACCAGGCTCTAAATATATTTTCTATATTAAAAATGTTCAGCAACAAACAAAAGGTTGACCTATAATTCTTTCAAGAGCTGATGCTGGATTAGTTGAAAATTTACTAAGAAATGAAATTAGTGAAATTGAAGAAGGAAAAATTGAAATAAAAGCTATTGCAAGAATTCCTGGTATGAAAACAAAAGTTGCTGTTAAATCTCATGATCCAAACATTGATCCTGTTGGTACATGTGTTGGACCTGGTGGTTTTAGAGTAAAAGAAATTATGCACAATCTTAATGGAGAACACATCGATATAATTTTATGAGATGATGATCCTAAACAATTCTTAGTTAATGCATGTTCTCCTGAAAAAATTTATGGTCTTGAAATAACTGATGATGAAGATTCAACAGATGGAAGACACAAGTTTGTAACAATAATAGTAGAAGATGAAGTTTTACCAAAAGTAATTGGTAGAAAAGGTATGAATATAAAGTTAATATCTAAACTTACTAATTGAAGTATTGATATTCAGACATTATCAATTGCAAAAGAAGATCAAATTGAATACGAAGATGTTTCACACTTAACTCCCACAAGACATAATAGAAATAATAACAGTAACTGACAAAGAACTGTTAGAAACTTCGATGATAAAAATAATGCAAACAAAAAAGGAAAATCTTTTGGTAAAAAAGATGGAGAATATGGAAACGATTTCTCATTCCTTAATACACATTCAGATAAATGATCTGGTTCTAAAAAGTCTGATCCACATAACAGTTTATCTATTACGGACGATGACATTGATGAAATATTAAATTTCTCTGGTGCTCCACAAAAAACAAAAAATGTTAGTATTGAACTAAATGAAGATGACTTATTTGATAACAATAAAAAATCTTTTGATAATTCAAACTATAAAAAGGCAAAACCTAAAAAAACTAAAAAAGATGAAGATAATCTTTTTGATGAATTTGATGATATTACAGAAGAAGATCTAAACAATGATAATTCAGCTGAAAATATCAACTTAGACATCTTAGAGTTTGACGAAGAATAAGTAAAATAAAAAAGGAGGTAAAAGTATGGCTAAAAAAGTTAAAACAAATAAAGTTAATAAAAAGCAAGACTCAAGAGTAAACATTAATATTAAGGAAACTCTTAAACAAGTTGATTCTGGAATAAACAATGATGGAATTTTTATTTTTGCTTCACTTTTAACTCCTGAAAATTTTGCAAAAAAACTTGGCAAACAAACACAAGAAATTATTAAGTTCTTTTTCATGAAGGGAAAAATCATTAATGTTAATGCAGAATTAACAGCTGATCAAATGGGTGAATTTTGTTTAGAATCAGGATTTGACTTTAAATGAGAAGAACAAGTTAATGAAGAAAACTTCTTAGAAGAAGTAATTGCTAAATCAAATTTAACTAATGATGAAGCAAGACCTCCAATTATTACAATAATGGGACATGTTGATCATGGTAAAACTACTTTATTAGATAAAATTAGAGATGGTATAGTTGCTAAAGGCGAAGTTGGTGGAATCACACAAAGAATTGGTGCTTACACTACTAAGTTTAATAACAAGTCACTAACATTCTTAGATACTCCAGGTCATGAGGCTTTTTCTCAAATGAGATCAAGAGGTGCTGATCTTACAGATATAGTTGTTTTAGTAGTTGCAGCTGATGATGGTGTTAAACCACAAACAATTGAATCAATTGATCATGCAAAAGCAGCTAACTCTCCTATTATTGTTTTTATTAACAAAATGGATAAACCAGGAGTTAATACTGATAGAGTTATTTCAGAATTATCTGATCATGGATTAGTATCTGAAGAATGAGGTGGAGAAACAATCTTTATTAAAGGTTCAGCAATGACTGGACAAAATATTGATGAACTATTAAATTCAATTTTACTAATGTCTGAAATTCTAGAACTAAAATGTTCTAAAAAATCTTTAGCTAATGGTGTTGTTTTAGAATCTCATATTGATAAAGGGTTAGGACCTGTATCAAGTATTTTAGTAAGAAATGGAACTTTAATGCTTGGTGATTTCATTGTAGCTGGAAGTTGTTATGGAAAAATTAAAAAAATGACTAACTACAAAGGTGAGGAAATCGCTTTAGCTTATCCTTCAACACCTGTCTCTATTTCTGGTTTAAATGGTGTTACAAGTGCTGGTGATAAATTTATAATTACTAAAGATGAAAAAGACTCAAAAACATTATTGGATAAAAGAGTTCAAAAAGGTAAGAACCTACTTAACACTTTCTTAACTGAAGAAGATAAAGATAAAAAGATATTAAAAATTGTTTTAAAATCTGAAATTGATGGTTCTTTACAAGCTATTAGAAATTTACTTGAAAAGATTGATGTTGAAGGAGCTAAGTTAGTAATCATTAGATCTGCTGTTGGACCAATAACAGAGTCGGATGTTTCATTAGCTAAAGCATCAAAAGCAATCATTTATGGTTTTAATCTAGAACCATCAAATCAAGTAAGTGATTTTGCTAAATCAGAAGATGTGTTTATTAAAACTCACAATATTATTTTTCATTTAAAAGAAGAGATTGAAGAAATGCTTCATGGTAGATTAGATCCAATATATGAAGAAGTTGTTACAGGTAAAGCTGAAGTAAGACAATTATGACAACACTCTGCTGTTGGTACAATAGCAGGTTGTAGAGTGATAGAAGGTACAATTGCAAGATCAAGTTTTGCAAGAGTATATAGAGCTGGAGAAGTTATTCTTGAAAAAGCAAAATTGACTTCTTTAAAAAATGGAAAAGAATCAATAAATGAGATTTCAAATGGTAAAGATTGTGGTTTAACAATTGATAATTTTAATGATATAATAGAAGGTGATATTATCGAAATTTACAAATTAGTAAGAAAAAATAATATAGGAAAAAAATAATATGCAATCAGCTAAGTCTATTAGAATTGAAAGATATGAATCAAACATATTAGAGCATCTTTGTAATTTTTTGAATAAAGAAATTTATAACAAAGTTTTAAAAAAATCTTCTTTTACATATTGTAGATTATCTAGAGATTTTTCTATGTTAAAGGTTTATGTTGATTCTATTAATCGTGAAGAATTAGATAAGATTGTTTTAAATTTAAATAAATTCAAAGGAACTTTTAGAACTGAAATTGCTAAAAACTTTGATTTTAGAAAAGCTCCAACAATTGAATTCTTAAGAGATACATCAATTGATAGAGCAGATGAAATAGAAGATATTTTAAGTGAATTAAAAGGTAGTTAAAATGAGTATAAAAAAAGAAAATAAAAATTCAAAACCTATTGAACTAGTTGTTACTAGTAAAAATAGTAAAGATTCAAAACCAGAAGAAGTAAAACAAGATGTTACTACTATTTTAAAAGACTCAAATTCAAAAAAAGAAGATAAAGTAGAAATTGATAAATCTAATAATGATTCTTCTAAAGGATCTAATGATCTTTTCTTTGAGAAATTTAATAAATCCAAAAAAGATTTTAAAAAAGATAACAAAGAAAAGCAACAATTAGCTAAGAAACAAATTATTTCTCAAGCAAGAATAAGTGGTTTATCAAAAAGATTAGAAGATAATTCATTTACAATGAAAATTTATTCATTCTTACTAATCACAATGTTTATAACAATTGGTTTTGCAATCGCTATATTTGTAGTTTTACTACCATATTCAAATCCAGGTGTTTATGATTCATCAAATGTTAATGACATTTGACAAAGAGTTAACTATATTGAGTATCCCAACTTTGCTATAACTTCTGTTGTTTTATCAGGAATTACATTTATTTTACTTCCTGCTCCTTATTTATACCTACTTGCAACATGATTTGTTGGTATTAATCAAGTTACAAGAAGTAAGGCATTCATTCTTATTAATATAACTCTTTCATTCTTAGCTATTATTATGTTTATTATCATATTAATCCTAAGTACAGTGATATTTGTAGGTGTTTCTGCTCCAATAATTCAATTTCCAGCAGACCCTTTACCAACTCCATAGTATAAAACCATTCAAAACAAAAAAACAAGCCTTAAAACGCTTGTTTTTTTGTTTAATTAAAAAATATTTTTTTGTTATTAAATTACCCACAATTTATGTGGGAAACTAAAAAACCCCTTATATTTTATAATTTTTTTCCAATTTTATTAGAATTAAATTGTGGGAAAAATCATTGTTATACAAATTTATAAAGATTTATTTTGAAATTTTTTTTATTTTTCAATTTTATAGTTTTAAGATAATATTGTTGTTTGATTCAGGTTGCAAAAACCTTGGATTTTAAATTAATTCAATTATTTTGAACCTTTAACCTTATTGTGCTAACAATATTAATTAAAGTAATTTTTATATAAAAAAATTATAATCATTATTTTATTTTTTGTTATTAGATAGGGGGATTTATGTCAACAATTATTAAGCATAGTTATTTTTACAAGATTCAACCTGAATTTTTACCAAATCTGTTTAATATAAATACACTTTATAAACCCATTTTGGGTAATGAGGCTTATTTGCTACTCCTTGAGATGTTAAATGAGTCTAAATATAAAGTATTTAACTCAGATGGTAAAAGATCATTGTTTGATTTGTGAAAGAAAATGAATTTTTCATTTGAGTCATTTGAAGAAAACAGAAAAATTTTAGAATCTGTTGGTTTATTAAGCACTTATATTGTCAATAATGATGAAAAAGAAACAAAGTATTACTTTTGTTTTAATCATCCATTAGATTACAATTCTTTTATGTCAAACAACAAGCTAAAAAAGCTGTTAAGTTTGAAATTGCCTTCACACAAATTTGATGAATTAGAGTTTATTTTTAATTCAACACAATTACCAATTAATGCTAAAAATATTTCAGCTAATATTGATGATATTTTTTCTTTAATAGTTGCAGATGAATATGAATTTAATTTTGATGAATTATATTCAAGCTTATCTTCACTAACATCAAAAGTTATTGTTTTTTCTAATGAGACAAAAAACATTATTAACTCTTTTTATAAAAACTTTTCTCTATCTCTAAAAGAGATAGAACTATGTTGTTTAAATTCAATTGTAAATATTGAAAATACTTACAGAATTGATGAAGCAGTTTTGGAAGAAAAAATTACTACTTTTTTCAATAATAAAACAAATTTAAATTATCATGAAATTTTAAAATTAAATAGAAATATGGAAATGTTTTCTAAAAGAATTGATTCTTCAGAATTACAAAGAATATTTTTAGACTATAAAAATATTTCACCAGAACAATATTTATCTAGTATCAATAGACAACAGTTAGATATTAATGAAATTTCTTTTTTAAAAACAATGAAAAGAGACTATCATTTACCGAATTCAAGTATTAATATTTTAGTTGATTTTTCATTAAGAAAAACTAATGGAACAATGAATTTAAAATATATTAAAAAGGTTGCTAGATCTATATCTGTTTCTAATTTAGATAGTGTTGAAGATATATATGAATATCTATATAATGCAAACAATAAAGTATATTCATCTAATAAGATTAAAAGTAGTAAAATTGAAGAAAACACTAACGATTTAGTATATGTTGATGTTGTTTTTTAGGAGAAAAATATGAATTCATCAAATAATTTAATCTTAAATAAACATAAGAAAAACAAGGAAGCTAATTCACAAAAAAGTGACTTGATAATTTTAACTATAAAAAAAATTAAAGACCATCCGCTTTTTAAAGAACTTGATTTAAAAAGTAAAGAAATTGAAAAGAATATTGTTTTCTTAAATGAAATAATTGAGGAAAACAGTTTGTGTATTTCAAAGGGTTCTAGAAGTTGTTTTTCAGATTTAAAACATCACTTACATGTATCAAGAGACAATAAAAATGATTTGTATTTTTTCATTGACTCATGTGATAAATTTAGAAAAAGTTCAGCCAAGACAAACAGCAGAAATTTTTTATACAATTATTATAAAAATACAGAAATATCTAAAGTAACTTTCTCTGGAGATCACTTTAAAAAAATTGAAAAATCTGGTCAAGATATAATTAATAAATATTTCAAAATGATTGAGGAAGAATCATTTGATGGAATGTATATTTATGGTGATCTTGGAGTAGGAAAAACACACTTACTTTTTGCTATTGCAAATAATTTAGCTAATGAGCAAAACATGACTGTTGCATTTGTTTTTCTACCTGAGTATATTAATATAGTTAAAAAAGGATTTAGTTCTGATTCATGACAAAGAGCATATGCGGATGATCTTATGGATTCTTTTAAAGAAGCAGATGCTTTATTTATTGATGATATTGGAACAGAATTTTCATCAGAGTGATTTTATATAGAATATTTATTTAATATTCTTAACTATAGAATGAATAAGAAAAAAGTAACATTCTTTAGTTCTAATTTATCACTTGATGAACTAGAAGATAGTTTCTATTCAAAATTTAAAGAGGCAAATTCTAAAAAATCAGTTTTAAGATTAATGGATAGAATTAGAGCTTCTGTAAGTAATGAAAACTTATTATTTAGGGGCATTAACCATAGATATGTTAAAAAAAATAGCAATTAAGATACTAACGCATCTTTCTTGCTAATTTTTTTAATTTTTTTGCTGCTGCTTTTTCTTTTTCTTTTTGTCTAAGTCCTGGTCTTAAATAAAATTCATGTCTTTTTGAATTTTTTCTTGTCTCAGAAGTTATTCTTTTAAAGTTTCTTAAAGCTTGCTCAACATCTCCGTTTCTTACTTCGATCTTTGGCATAAACAAAATCACCCGACTTCCTTATTCAAAATATATTATATAATAAAAACATTAATAATAAATTAATTAATATAAAAAAGGAATTAATATGAGTTACTACAAAAAACCAGTTTATCAAATAACTGATCATGTTTTAAAAAGATTCCAAGAAAGACACCCAGAAAAATTAACTTCAAGCGAAGCTAAAAGCACACTTTTAAACATGCTAGACAATACATATGAAGGTGAGATAGATGAAAATGGTGATCGTAAACTAATTTCATTTGATTGTTCATCAACATATTTTATTGTTACAAAAGATAATGTTTTAAAAACATTTATCAAAAAGAAATAAAAACATTATTTTTAATATATAATATATTTAATTTTTAATGAGATTCACATGGCAGAAAAAAAAATTAATAAACAAAAAGCTGACGCTACTTGTCAACCAGTTCAAAAGAAACTATCTGTAGAAGAAGAATTTCTTAAAATAAAAAATGAAAAATCTAATTACAAAAACTTACATCTTAAGTTTGCTTTGGAAAAAGTTAATTATAATTTTGTAAAGAAATTAATCCTAAGTATGATGGGCGGTATCTTTGCAGGACTTGGTTATATTGCATACAACTTATTAAACGGTGGATCATATAATGAACTTGGAGAATTTGTAAAAAACTTTGGTCATGACGGATTCTTCTATGGTGCTTTATTATTCCCAATGGGTATAATGATGTGTATATTCTTAGGTGGAAATTTATTCACCTCTAATGTCCTTGTTATTATGGGTGTCTATGCAAAGAAAATTAAGTTTAGGATCTTTGCACATGACTTGTTTGTTACATTAATCGGAAATATTTTGGGTGGTATATTAATATCATTATTAGCATTTGGTTCTAGTATATATTGAAACTTTGATCAAGCCAATGGTTTTCAAATAAATGATATAGGAACTGGTGTTATGTATTTAGCTAATAAAAAAGTATCAACTGAATGATGAACAAATATATTATCAGGAATTCTTTGTAATATGATTGTTGCTGGTTCTATTTATGCTTATGTAAAAGTTAATAATAGAGCTTTAGGTTCAATGTTAGTCTATTTATTTATTGTTGTTTTTGCAATTTGTGGTTTCCAACACGTTGTAGCAAATACATTTGTGTTTACACAAGCGTCATTGATTCATATTATTGCACCTCCAGATATTCAACCAATTTTTGGAAGACTTGAAATGGGAGAGTCTGTATACATTAATATGCTTCCTACATTAATAGGTAATGTTATTGGTGGTGTATTCATATCATCGATTTACATGTATCTAGAAAGTGATAAAATTAAAAAAGGTTCTAAAATAGATGTAAACATAATTGTTCCAAATGAAGATGGAGCTCCTAAGATGGACCACACTCTTTAGTGAAAATAAAAAAAATGTAACAATGTTACATTTTTTTAAACAATTATATTTAATTATTTAATAGCGTTTTTTTTGCTATTAAAGTTTTCAAATAAGTTTTTTCAATTTCTAACTGCTCATATTGTTATAGGAGCAAAAGCGATTGGTAATAAGTAAAGTGCTCAGTTACAAAACATATTACCTACTATTGTTAAAATAATAAATAAAATCCCGAAAGAAATTGCTAATATTAAACTTTTTTTATTTTTCATATAATTATCCTTTTAATTCTTTTAATATACTTTGGCTTTTTTTATCTAGCACCTGTCTAATAGATTCGTGGCTATGATTTTCAGATTCCATTTCTTTTCTGAAAAAGAAAATTGATAAGAGCTGTAAATAATCAATAAAAGCATTTTCATCATTTTTGAACATTTCAGCAAGCTCTTTTTCATCTTGAGTTCTTAGTTTTCCTAAAAGCGGTCCAAAATGTGCTTGTTGATATTTTCTTATCTCATCAACTCTAGCATTATCAACTAATGTATCAAGCGCTTTTTGAATTTTTTCGTAATGATCTTTATCTAATTTGTTAATATGTTCATTATCTAACAATGTTTTTTCTAAAAAATCAATTCTAGAATCATTTGTTGGAATAACTTCAATAAACAAATCTCTGCATAATATTATACTATTATCAAATTTAGTCTTATTCATATTTTCTCCAACCTATGTATATTTTTAAAATACATAGGAAAGTTATTATACAATAAAATCAAATTAATAATTATTTTTTTAAAATAATTGCTTTTCATATTATTATTAATAATAGGTATTAATGATGATAGATAGAAATATTATAAATAATTTAAAATCGTTTGTTGAATCGATAGATAATGAAAAAAAATTAGCAGAAGAAAAGAACATTTTTAATAAAAAACACATTTCTCCTATTTATGGTCAAATAAAAGATAAATCTCCTGAAGAAAAAAAAGACTTTGGACAAAAAATAAATATTTTAAAATCTGAAATTGACAAAATATTTGATGATCAATTAAATAGAATAAAGGAACAATACATTAATTCATTAAGATCAAAGGTTGATCCATTATTAGATGTAAGTGATTCACTGATTGGTGGAATTAATCCAATTGAAGCTTCAATTAATGAAATTAATAATTTCTTTAAAGTATTAAACTTTGAAATAGTTTCTGGTACCGAAATTTCTTCAGCTAAATATAATTTTGATAATTTGAATATGGATGAAAATCATGCTGCAAGAGATGAGCATGACACATTTTTTATTAACAAAAACACTATTTTAAGAACACATTGTACATCTGTAAGTGCAAAAATAATTGAGAATAACCCAAATGATGAAATTAAAGTTATTTCATATGGTAATGTTTACAGGAAAGATGAAGATGATGCAACTCATTCTCATCAATTTAATCAAGTAGATATTGTTTGAATTAGAAAAGATTTAAATATAAGCAATTTGAAATGATTAATTAATAATTTCTTAAAATATTTTTTCAAAAATGACAATATAAAAACAAGATATAGACTATCTTATTTTCCCTTTACTGAACCATCTTTTGAAGTGGATATGTCTTGTTTTAAATGTAATGGAAAAGGTTGCAATATTTGTAAGGAAACTGGGTGAATTGAAGTTTTAGGATCTGGAATTTTCAATCCTAAAGTAATCTATAAAGCAAACTTAAATGAGGATATGATTGGATTGGCTGCAGGTATTGGAATAGATCGTATAACGATGTTAAAATACGGAATAAATGACATCAGATATTTATACAATAATGACTTTAGAATATTATCTAAATTTAAAGGAGAAAAATAATGTACTTATCTAAAAAATTAATTACTAATTTCTTTCCTGAATTTGGTTTATTTAATGATAAAAAATTACTAGAAATTTTTAATTCACTTGGGATTGAATTAGAAACTATTTTTAATTTTGAAAACACTAATAATTTAGTTGTTGGTGAAATTTTAGAAACCAAAAAACATCCAAGTGCAGATAATCTAAATTTGTGCAAAGTAAAAATTTCAAGTTCTAAAATAAATACTATTGTTTGTGGTGCAAAAAATGTTCACAAAGGACAAAAAGTCATTGTTGCATTAAAGGGAGCAAAATTTATTGATGGTAGAGTAATCGAATACAAAGAACTAAGAGGTATTTTATCTGAAGGAATGATCTGTGCATATAATGAATTAACAAACAGAACTGATTGATGCAATAAAAATGAATTAGATGATATTATTACTCTTCCACATGTTGCTAAAGTTGGTGATAAAGCGCCTCTTAATTTTATAAGCATGAATGATACTATTTATGAACTTTCTATTCCTAGTAATAGAAACGATTTAAATTCTGTTTTTGGAATAATTTTAGAAATACAATCATTCCTTAACCTTAAAAAAGAATTAGCTTTTAAAAACTTAAATAAAAAATTAAATAGCAAAATTAAATTAAAAAATAAAGTATCAGAAAATCATTATTTGATTTCATTAAATAATGAAAAATACACAACATCAAATTGAATTGTTAAAACACTTTTAATGAACTCAGGATTTGTCCCTAATGATTCAATTGATGATTTAGCAAAACTTAATCAAATACTTTCTGGAATTCCTACAATTTCTTTTACCAATATTAAAGGTAATAATTTAGAAATATCAAAACTAGAAAAACCAACAAAAGTAGAATTAAATAATTATGGAATAGTTAGTCTTAAAAAAGGCGATATTGTTTTAAAAAACAATAATGATATTGTTGCACTAATGAATATTGATGTGTGTAAAAAATACGCTGTTAATCAAGAATCAAAAAAAGTTTATTTCTTATCTAGTGATACAAATTCAATGGATATTAGAAAAACATCTAGTAGATTAAAAATTATGAATGATAAAGTAAAATTTAGTTTAAAGAAAATATCTAGTTGATGATACAAAAAGTCTTTAGATATTTTAATTGAGAATTTAAAACCAAATTTTAAAAATATTGAAGTTGATTTTAAGTATAAAGAAAATAAACAAAACAGAATAAAACTTAGCTTAAACAAAGTAAATAAATTATTAGGAATTAATATAACTGATGCAAACATTAAAAAAGTTATTAGTTCTTTTGGTTACAAATTAACTAAGGATTATATTGTTACTCCAGAATATAGAATAGATATTGAAAATGATCATGACATAATAGAAGATATTTTAAAAGTAATTGGAATTCAAAATATCCCTGAGATAAGTATTAAAAATTCAAATGTTTATAATATTAAAATCAAAGATAGCGATAACATAGCAAAAGTAAACAACTTGTTATTAAATAGAGGTTTTTATTTATTAAAAACTTACAATTTAACTTCTAAACAAAATAATAATAATTACAATTATTTTAAATATACTAAACCCATTCAAATAAAAAATCCCATTTCATCTGATAGAGAATTCATGAGATTATCTTTACTTGATGGCATTCTTTCTTGCTACTCATATAATAGTTCTTTAAAAAACGAATTGGTTCCTATCTTTGAAATTCAAGAAGTATATTATGGTAATAACAAAAGAAAACACTTGATAGCAGCAATATCAGAAGATTTGGTTATTAATGTTTTTAATAATTCAGTTATTAAGTCTGATATATTTTCATTAAAATCAATTGCACAAAGTATTGCATTTATTGCTAATCAAGAACTAAATTTCCAAAAGGAAATATGTGATTCATGAGGATGCAAAAAAGATTCGATTAAAGTTAATATTGATAAAAACAATATAGGTTACATTACTAGAATAAATCCAGAAGTTTTAAAATCATACAAAATTAAATCTGAAAAAGTATATGTGATGGAATTAGATATAACAGATTTAATTAACTTTCAAAAACCTTTAAACTTTGTTTTTGATGATGACAAAAAACACAAAATTGTAAGAGATATCTCAATCATTATTGATAAGGACTATGATTTAAACAACATTTATAAGTTGGCTAAGTCATGTAATTTATTGGAAGATCTAAATTTTATAGGTGCTTTTGAAAAAGAAAATGAAGTTTCATATACATTTAGGTTTAACTTGATTTCAAATGATAGCGATGTAAAAACAAACTTTCAAAAAGTTATTGAATTTTTCTCAAACAATAAAATAAAAATAATTACTGGTTAGAAAGTATTTGACTCTTTTTATTTTAAGTGTATAATATAGATGTGCATATGATTACAAAATTTTTAAGAAATTTATAAATCATAGAAGTGAATTTTGATTTTTAAGTATCCAAGCTCGGGAAAAGCGAATATAGGTAGCGAGAACAAAAAGTATCATGATCCGATTTGACCAATGACGATCAGACATATGAGTATGTTTTACGAGAGTAAAGATATTAAAATGATATTAGTAGTGATATGAATATTATACATATATGAAAGTTATGTATGAGGATGCACAGAATTTAAAATACTTTTAGGGTTTAATTAGTTGTTAAATTATGCATATTTGCAATTAATCCTTCTGAAGGAAAAATTAAATGTATTTGGTACTACTCACCCAGAGTAATATTTCTGAAAAAAAACAATCTTGTGAGGCAAGATTGTTTTTTTTTATTATTTATTAGCATATTTATTTTAATTTGTTAAAATATTATTAATTAAATGGAGAAAACATGGAAAATTATTCAAAATACATTGATTCAACTGTTTTGGCAGCAAATGCAACAAAAGAAGAAATATATAAACTTTGTAAGGAAGCAATAAGTGAAAACTTTTTTTCAGTTTGCATAAATCCTTTTTATGTAAATTTGGCTAAACAAATCTTAAAAGGCTCGGACATAAAAGTATGTACAGTCGTTGGGTTTCCACTTGGTCAAAATACAATTAGTACAAAAGTATTTGAAACACTTGATGCAATTAAAAATGGTGCTGACGAAATAGATATGGTAATAAATATTGCTAGATTAAAAGAAAACGACTTTAAGTACTGTGTTACTGAAATAAATGAAGTAACAAAAGCAGCACAAGGAAGAATTGTAAAAGTTATTGTTGAAACTGCATTATTAACAGAAGAAGATAAAATTAATGCATGTCATATAATTTTAAATTCAAAGGCTGATTTCATAAAAACATCAACAGGTTTTTCAACATCTGGTGCTAAATTAGAAGATATTAAATTATTTGATAAAATAATTAAGAGAAGAAAATTCATTAAAGCAGCTGGTGGAATTAAAAATCATGCTGAGTTATTAGAATTTGTTGAAGCTGGCGTTGATAGAATCGGAACTTCAAAAGGTAAGGAACTAATGAAAAAATACTAAGACTATTTCTTAGTATTTTTTTTATTCTTTTCTAGCAATTCATTAATATCAATTTTTTTAGGATCATATTTTTTGAAATTAATTTTATTCAAATAAAACAACTCGTTTTTTTTGTCAGCATTAAATTTAATTTCATTTGATATAAGTATTTGAGATTTAACATCTGAATCATATTTTTGATTAGCATATTTGTAATCTCCAACTATTGGATTTTTATAGTAAGACAAATGAGCTCTTATCTGGTGTTTCTTTCCAGAAATTAATTCTATTTCTACTAGAGAGTAAGTTCATTCTTCTTTGATAACAAAAACATTAGTTTCGATGACACTTGTTTCATATGTGTTTGGAGAAGAACACACTTTCATTTTATTTTTAGTAATTGGGTGTTTATAAATATAGTCAACTCAATAGTTTTCTTTATTTCTTAATCTTCCATGAACTAATGCTAAGTATTTTTTTGAAATTTTCTTATTTGCAATAAGTTTATTTAAGTTTCTTACAACTTTTTTATTTTTACCAGCAATTACCAAACCTTCAGTGTTAACATCAATTCTGTTTATCAATGCTGGCTCTTGTTCAATGCTATAACCATCTCATTCTTTTTTATTAAAAAGATACAATTTTAAATAATTACTTAGTGTATTTGTTTTTTCATTAATATCTTCTTGACAATAAACACCTTTCTTTTTATCAAAAATAATAATGTTTTCATCTTCATAAAAAATGATTGATTTTATCTTACAATCCTTAAAATCGTATTCTTTTTCTTTTGGAATTGTAATATAAAAAGATAAAATATCACCCTTTAAAAGCAACTGATTATCCTTCACTTTTTTATTGTTTATTTTAATATTTCCCTTGTTTATGCTCTTTTTTACAAAAGAAATCGTTTTGTTTTGTAAGAAAATGAAACAAAATTCACTAACTGTTTTGCCAATATATTGGTCTTCTATTTTTATTTCTTTCATAATTCCTTATTTTTTTATAGATTTTTAATCAAAAATGTATATAAAATCTTATAATAAATGTATCTATATATTATTTTACAAGGGAATACTATGAATAACGAAGTTTATATTAAAAAATTAAGGTCTTTTGAACCTGGTTCGAAAGCAATGATCGCGACCTTAGCAAATGTAGAAGTTCTATCATTTATTATAAATGATTCAAATAGTAAACCTATTATTTTTTTTGTGTCTAAGAATAAAATTTTTATTTATTCAAATTTAAATAAGAATCCAAGCACTGAAATTTATTCTTTGGACAAAGTTAAAGAATTTTATCTTACTGATGAAACAAAAAGAAGAGGCTCACTTTTTTTAAAATTAAGTAATGACAAAAAATATATTATGGAAGATCTTAAAAAAGCTGATATTCTTGATTTCTTAAGTGTATTTGAAAAAGCTAAAGAATCTTTCCAAGGTAATGATGAAAACAAATTTATTAAGAATCTTGAAATTATGGATGATTACAATGATATTGATTTATTAAAAAACATCCAAAGTTTAGAAAAGATTAATAGACAAACTTTTGACAAAGGTGTTGAAAGTAAACACGAAGAAAAAAAAGTTAATTACCAGGAAAACAAACAAATGATTAATAATCAAGTTAAATCAAAAAGAATTGTTGATGACTCAAAAATAAGTGATGATACTACTTTCTCAAGTAAGTATATTTATTCATTATTATCAAAGAAAAATACTTTATTACCAGATGGTAAATTATCAAACATTGATAAGTTAAATAGCAAAGTAGATGAAATAGATATTTCAGATACAAAACACAACGAAAAAAAAGTTGATGATAAATTTGTACAAGATATAAAAGTTGTTCTATCAAAGATAAATGAAAAAGTTAATTTATTAAAAGAAAACATTGAAAATACTGTTTCTGAAAAAACTTCTTCAACAAATGACAAAATAAATAAAGTCGCTGCTAATTCTGTTGATTCAAAAGAAATTATTAAATTAAAGTATTCAATAGAAAATTCAAAAAGTGAAATTGAAAAAGAACTAAAAGATTTTGTTAAAGCAACAAATGAGAAAATGCAAAAAATTTCAGACAACTTAATTAGTGATAATGTTCTTAAAAAAATAGATGACAGAATTAATGGATATAAAAAAGATTTCATAAGTGAAGTTGATGAAGTAAGAAATACATTAAAAGATAAACTTAGTTCAATTTCTGATATTGCAGATAAACAAATTAAATTTGCAAATGATTTAAAAAAATATTCTAATGAGAATGAAAATTTTAATGACGAAATATATGTTGTTCAAAAAGCTTGATTAGAAAATAATAAAAAATTTGAAGTTCAAAATGAAAAATTAAGCAAACTTGAAAATTCATGAAGAAATCAAGCTGATGCAATAAATGTTATTATCAAAAAGATCAAAAGTAAATTTGGTGAAGAAGTTAATGATAACACTGAAAACAGTTCTGTTGATCCAGGTTGATTTCTAGATTCAATTCACAATACTAAAAATAAACTATTAGCAGTAAGCGATGAAGGTCGTGGTGTTTATTTTGATGTTGATGAATTCAAAGATGACATTGATAAAATAATTACTCAATCTAAAAATGAATTAAGCATAATATTTGATGAAAAAATTCATGATTTAAAAAAGTTTGTTATTAGTAACATTGAAGATGAATCAAATAAAAAAGATGACAAAATAATTGAAAAGGTAATAAACAAAGAAGAGAAAAAACTTGTTCAATTTAAAGGAAAATCTTATATCTTAAACGGTATTGAAAGACATGGTGTTAGATCAGGTCAAACTTTAAGCTTAAAAATGGATAAAAATGTTCCTGGGATAGATACAATTTATTTTTCAGAAGATAAAAAAGAACCTCTATATGTAAATAAATTTGATGGAATTATTTTTGCTAATAGAAAATACTACTTAAATGTACCAAAAGAATTTAGTGCAGACAAAAAATATGGATTAACAATCAACCATATTGATTATACTGATAGCTTTAAACCATTTAGATCATACGTAGTTTCTATTAATAATGATTTATTTGAATATAAAGTTTTTGATGAAAAAGGTTTCTTAATATCTGATAAAGATGCAATCTCATCTAAGTATGATTTAAAATGATTAAGTTTCTTTAAGGATTAATATGAAAAAAGTTAGAAAAGCTATTATTCCAGCTGCTGGACTTGGAACAAGATTTTTGCCCGCTACAAAAGCATTACCTAAAGAAATGTTACCAATCTTAGATAAGCCAACTATTCAATACATAGTTGAAGAAGCAGCTGCTTCAGGAATTGAAGAAATTTTAATAGTTACTTCAAACTCAAAAAACTCAATTATGGATCATTTTGATTATTCATTTGAAATAGAATATTGATTGAATAAAAAAGGTAAAAAAGAAGAAGCAAAAAAATTAAGAAAAATTGCTGATATTGCTAAGATTCAATATATTAGACAAAAACAACCATTAGGTTTAGGTGATGCAATTTTATCAGCTAAATCATTCATTGGAAATGAGTACTTTGCTGTTCTTTTAGGTGATGATGTTGTTTTTCAAAATGATACTTCAAAAAGTCCTGCATTGTTACAATGTATAGATGCTCACAAGAAAACACATGCTCCAGTAATTGGTATCCAAGAAGTTCTTGAATCTCAAACTCCTCTTTATGGAATTGTTGATGTTGATAAGAAATATCAAAATGATAAATCTATTTTAAAACTTAATGGTTTTGTTGAAAAACCAAAACTAGGAGAAGCTCCTAGTAATTATGCCATCCTTGGTAGATATGTATTAAGTCCACAAATATTTGGTGAACTAGAAAAAGTTAAACTAGATGCTTCTGGTGAAAAACAATTAACCACAGCTATTAAATCACTTTCTGAATCTCAAGTTTTTTATGGAAAAATATTTGAAGGTAAAAGATTTGATATTGGTTCTAAAGTTGGATATGTAGAGGCTATTATTCATGAGTCTTTAAGAAATAAAGAAACAAAAGACAAAGTTAAAGAAATAATAAAAAAAATAAAATTGGATTAATATTCCAATTTTATTTTTCTACTACATATGTTTTCATTCTTGACATTGATTCAAGAGCTCAATAGATTCCTTGAGTTCCAAATCCAGAGTTTTTAACACCCAAGAACGGGAATTTATCTGGACCTCTTGAAGAAGCAAAGTTTCAATTGATTGAACCATAATTTAATTTGTTTGCGATTCTAACAAATTCCTTATGATTTTGAGTAAAGATACATGCTTGTAATCCATATAGTGAATTATGTAAATCATCTATTACAGTTTGTACATTATCAAACTCAACTATTGGAATGATTGGAGCAAATTGCTCTCCATCAAAAATCATCATATCATTTTTTATACCTGACAATACTGTTGGATATAAGATGTTTCCTTGTGTGTTCCCACCAATTTCTAAATTAGCACCTTTATCTATTGCATCAGTTATTAATTTTGTTGCTCATTGAACAGAGCTTGAACTAATTAATGGCGTAATATCACTATTATTAATAGTAGAACCAACACTTAGCTTTTTAACTTCTTCAACTAATTTATTAGTAAATTCATTTGCAATCGATTTATGAACAAAAACAATTTTAATTGCTGTACATCTTTGCCCAGAATAAGATAACCCACCTTTAACTACATTGTTAACAGCTGCATTTAAGTTTGCATCTTTTAAAATTATTGCTGGATCATTACCACCCATTTCAAGAACTAAAGGAATACTTGATGTTTTTTCTGCAATTCTATTTCCAATATCAACACCACCAGTGAATGATATCATTTTGATTCTTTTGTTTTCGATTATTTCATCTCCAATTTCAGAACCTCTACCAATTACTATGTTTAATACATTTGCAGGTAGATTTGCTTCGTAAAAATATTTTGAAAGTAATGCTCCTGAAATACTACCTTGAGTTGCAGGTTTAAACACAACTGTATTTCCTAAAACTAAAGCAGGAATTATTTTAGATAAAGATAAATTTACTGGATAGTTAAATGGAGAAATTGCTAATACAACACCCAATGCTACTTTTTTTTGATATGATACTTTACCCTTTTTAGTTTGGGGATTATCATATTGTACTTTTGGTTTTACAAAATTCTTTTTGTATTCATCAATTGTCTCAACAATGTAATCATAAGATCTTTCTATTTCTTTGATTGAATCTGAATAGTTTTTTGCTACTTCACTAGTAAGTGCTTTTGCTAATTCTTCTTTATTGTCAAGCATAATCTTACCAAAAGCCATCATGTAATCAATTCTTTTTTGATGTGGAATTGTTGATCAAGTTTCAAATGCTTTTTCTGCATTTTCAAAAATGCTATCTATTTGGTTTTTTTTGAATGCTGGTAATATTCCAACAACTTCATTTGTTTCGGGAGATCTTATCTCCAATGCATTATCAAATGTTACCATTTGGTTATTAAAAAAAATTTTATACTTTGTCATTGTATGTCCTTTGCATTACTATATTAAATATATAATAAGTATATCAATTAAATTATATAATTGTAAATCAACATTATAGTTTATAATTAATTTGATTATTACGTTTTAGGTGAATATGAATCAAGATATCCTTCATGATAAAAAAATAAGCGAAAGATTAACTGTTTTAAAGGTAAAAACAAAAAAAATAATTAAAGAAATCTCAAGAAATCACATTAACAATGAGAACATCACAAAACTTTCGATTTTATCAGCTTTTATTAAAAAACCATTTTATATTTATTCAGGATCAAAAAAATTGGATAAATATATCTTTGATTCTATTAACAACATTTTTTCTGATTCAAAACCATTTGAGATCCTTGTTGACAAAAGTACAACAATTGATGATATTTTAGGACCAATTGATGAAAATGCAATAAGAGAAGGAAAATATATTAGAAAAATAATTGGATTCTTAACTTCTTCTGATGTTTGTTTAATTTCAAACGGTTTAAGTGGGGATAGATTTGTTAAAAATGTTTTATTAGATTTTTTTATTCAAGGTACATATATGAATAATGGAACCTTAGTTCATCTTGATGTTCCATTAAAAATAATGACTGGTGATTTTAATAGACCAATTGATGAAGTTTCAAAACACATTTGAAATTCGATTTTTATTAAATATTTTATTAATACAACATCTGATGCAAGAGATGCTCAAAAAGGTATTAGTGCTGAAGAAAATATGAATTATCATATTAATTTAAGAGATGAAGAGAAATTTAAATTAGAAGATATTGATTTTGTTAATACATTAAGTACCTACGTTACTCTAGATGAGCCTTCTCAAATATTTATTACAATGTTGAAAGAAAAAGTAAGTACATTTAATGAAAGTAGAAAAAATTCAAAACAACATGGAATAGATCAAATTTTAAATAGTAAAGGAATTTGAAAAGATATTGATAAAGTTTTAAAAATATCAGCAATATTAAATGGAAGATTAGAAGTGGATATTACTGATTGTTTCATTGTTGAACATATATTATGAAATCAACCAATTCATTCAAATGTAGTAGCTAAATTTATTAATGATTTAACATCTAATTTTGAATATGGTTTTTATTCTCAATATGATTTAACAAAAGAAAAGTATTTAGGTTTTTCAAATTATATAAAGTCCGAAATAATGAAAGATTTAGATTTTAAAAAAGAGGTTGAAGAGAAAATTTTTATTAATGACAATAGTAAATATTATTTATTTTCACCAGAAGAAGATATGAGTAGTTTTTTTATAGACATTAAAGATGTTGAAATGATTAAAAATACAAGTTCAGTTGTTGGTTCAATTGATTTATCAATAAAAATTTTGTCTAAGGAAAAATTTGTTCTAAATCAAGAAGCTACAGAAAGATTGTTTATTAACTTTGATGGTAAAAACTATTTCATATTCAAAAATAATAATACAAACAATGAAAGAATTAAAATCAATCCTGATTTAGTTGAAATGCAAAGTAATAAAATTGATAAGATTGAAATCGATAAAGAACTAATGCCAGATATCAATAACTGAATGAAATCATTAATATTTGATTTACATTATGATATTAGAGAGTTGAGTAAGTTATTAGATCAAGACTTTTCACAATTAACAAAAGTTAATGTTTTTATTTGTGATAGAAAAATGGATTTTTACAAAAAGTCTATTAAAGATACATTAAATAAATTAAACAGAATAAGAGAAAGTGTTCAAATGATTTCAACAAACATTAAACTAGCCTCAAAGGGCATGTATAATGGGACAATTGATAACTTTGTTCCAAGCTTAGGTTTTTAGGAGAAATATGCCATTCATAAAAGAATTAAATAAAGATTTTTTTATTAGAGATAACAAAATAATCCTTACAGAAGAATATGTATCAAAAAATAGATGAAAATTTAAAAAAATAACAGGAAGTAGATTTTCATCTATTCTTGGAACTAGCGAGTGAAGTAGTGATGTAAAATCATGAGCTATCATGGTTGGAATTTTTAAAGATAAAATGGACGAAACATTATCAATTGTTGGTAATACAGTAGAACCTAAAGTTAAAGATTTTGCTGAAGAAATTTTAAATAAAAAATACATTAGTTATAGCCCTGCAAAAATTCAATGAGATATTTTTAAAGATAATATGATTTTTGGTGGTATTCCTGATGGAGAACCAATTAATGAAAATAATACATTAGATTATCCAAATTCAAGAATGTTGGAAATCAAAACTACTTCAATAGATTCATTAGTTTATAGAAAAATAGATAACACTTTAATGATGCAAAAAGATTATAATAATGTTCCATTAGTAAAAGAAAAAAATGGCGGACTTAAAAAGTGATTCAACGAATATAATGAGATTACAATTTCAGAAGATTATTGTATGCAATTATCATTATATCTTTACTTAAGAAATGTAGAAAAGGGTTTATTCGTCATTGCATTTTTAGAACCAAAAGATTATGCTCAACCAAAATCTTTTGTACCATCAAAACAAAATATCAAATTTGTTGAGTTGGATTTAAACAGATCATCTTTTGAAGATAAAATAATCTATGCAACAAATTGATATGAAAAACACATAAAAGGATGCATAAGTCCAGATATAAACTCTAGAGATTTAAAATGATTAAAAGAAGAAGGATTAATATAATTTCTTTTTTCATTAATAAATATAAATAGATTTATATATAATATATTTAAAGGAAAAAATATGAACATAGCAACAATTTTTATAGAAAAAATTACTTTTGGACATTCTGTTACACAAGCTAGTCAAATAGCTATTATTTTTAATGAAAATGGTGAAATGAAATGTCTTCATTATTTCATAGAAAACTCAGCAAAACACTCAATGAATTCAACACCACTTAAAACTGCTTTAATAGATATCTATTCAGTTCTTGGAGACAAAAGTATTATTTTATATAATTTTGATAACATTGATTATGATTTTTTAAAAGGTTCATATAAAAAACTTAATCTTGAGTTTAACAACCCAATTATTGATGTTTCAAAAAAAGCAAAAGAAATAGGAATCAAAAAAATAAACTTGAGAAACTTATGTACAATATTCAAAGTAAGTTCAAAAAATAGTAAAAAAATTCCTTCTTCATTATTTAAGGCAAGACAACTATATTTAGTTGCTAATCATTTGTATAAATTAAATGGATAAGTATTTAATAGTAGGTTTAGGTAATCCCGGATCAAAATACGAAAATACAAAACATAATGCAGGATTTATTGCATTAGACTTTTTTGCTAATGAAAATAAATTTGCTTTTGATGCCAATATTTTTGAAGGCAATTTTTATAAATTAAAACATGAAGAAAAAGAAGTCTTTTTTTTAAAACCTCAAACATTTATGAATCTTTCTGGTGATTGTGTTTCCAAGTTTATAAATTTTTATAAAATTAATATTAAAAACATTTTGGTAGTATATGATGATTTAGATTTGCCCATTGGTAAAATAAAAATTAAAAAAAATGGATCATCTGGTGGACAAAATGGTATCAAAGATATAATTAATAAACTAGGAACTGAAGAAATTAAAAGAATAAAAATAGGTATTGGTAGACCAAAAAATAAAAATGACTCTATTACTAATTATGTTTTATCTAAAGTTTCTGAAGTTGATAAACCTTTATTTTCAAAATCAATTGAAAGATCTTCAAAAATAATTGATAATTTTTATAAAAAAGATTTTGATAAATTATTAACGGAATTTAATAATGGATAAAAAAATTATTAATTCTTTTTTATTTAAAATATCTAGTAAAAAATATATTGCTGCCGTTTCAGGAGGTCCTGATTCAATGGCTATGTTGAATATGTTTAAACATAAAATAAAAACTGTTGCTTTTGTAAATTATAAAAAAAGAATTGAATCTGATTATGAAGAGCAAATTGTCAAAGAATTTTGTGAAGAGAATAACATTGATTTTTTTGCATACATTGTTGATTGAAAAAAAGAGAATGAAAAAATAAATAATTTTCAAGCTCATGCAAGAAAAATCAGATATGACTTTTTTTGTGAAGTGGCAATTCAAACGAACAACAATAACTTACTTGTAGCTCATAACTTTAATGATTTCTTAGAAACAGGTTATGCTCAAATAGAAAGAAATTCAAGATCTTTATATTATGGTATTTTACAAGAAAGCATGTATAAAAATTTAAAAATATTTAGACCATTATTATTTGTTGAAAAAAAAGATTTAGAAGATTATTGCATTAGTAACAAGGTTAAATATAGCATCGACTATACTAATTCAAGTGATGATTATGAAAGAAATAGAAATAGAAAAATTATCTTGGGAATGAAACCAGAAGAATATCAATTTTTAGTAAAAAGAATTTCTAATTACAACAAAGCAAATAAAGATAAACTTAAAAAAGTAACTAAGTATTTTTATAATTGAGAAATTTCAAACTACGATATTAGTTTTTTTAAAAAAATACCTAATGATTTATGATTTAACATAGTTTATTTATTGCTTATAAATAATCATTTAGGTAAAATTTCCAGTAATAAAATTAATGGTATAATTGATTTTATATCTAAGAATAGTTCAAAAGAGTATCGTGTAACTTCTGAAGTTAACATTAGTATCAAAAATAATAAACTATCTTTTTAAGGAACAAAATGAAAATTTTAATTTTAGGTGCAACAGGTTCTATAGGATTGCAAACTATAGAAGTTATTCAAAAATTTCAAGAAATAGAACTTGTTGGTTTTTCGTTTTTTAAAAATATTGAAAAAGCTAAAAATATATTAAAAATATTTCCTAATGTAAGCATTTTTAGTAAGCATGTTAAGACTTTAAATAGTTGTGATTCATATGATGAACTAATTGATAAAACAAAGCCAGATATTGTTTTAAATTCAATTATTGGTTTTGCTGGGCTTGATTTATCCATATTGTGTCTAAACAAAAAAATTAATTTAATATTAGCTAATAAAGAATCAATGGTTGTTGCTGGTAAATTTTTAATTGAATTAGCAAATAAAAATAATGTTTCTATAATTCCTGTTGATTCAGAACTTTCTTCTGTTTTTTCATTAACTAATAATAATAAAAATAATATTAAAAAAATAATAATAACTGCTTCAGGTGGTAAGTTTTTTGATAAAGAAAATTTAGATGAATCTCATTATAAATTTAATGAAGTTATTAAACATCCAAAATGAAATATGGGAGAAAAAATTTCTATTGATTCATCAACCATGATTAATAAATATTTTGAGATTATTGAGTCATCATATTTTTATAATAATGAAATAGATGTCATTCAGCATTCTGAAGCAATTGTTCATTCTATTGTAGAATACTTAGATGGTTCTTCAATTATGTATTTATCTTATCCTGATATGAAAATAGCAATTCAAAATGCAATATTCAATTTTGATTCTAAAAAACAAATAATAAATAATTTAAATTATGATAAATTAAATTTAAATTTTAATAAAATTGATGAGAATAAATGGCTCCCTATTAAATGAGCAAAAGATTTCTTGATTAATAAGAATTTATCACAACCAATAATTATTAATGCTAGTAATGATTATTTATTTGAACTTTTTAAAAAAGAGGAAATAACTTTTAATCAAATCATTCCAACAATTGAAAAAACAATTAATAAATTTATTAATCATAAGATTAGTAAAATTGAAGATGTATACTTATTAAATAACTTAATTAGAGAATGATTAAAGGAAAAAAAGTATGAATAGCATTCAATTAATATTTACTTTTATTCTTGTTATTTTATTATCGTTAACAGTTCATGAATTGGGTCATTTTATTTTTGCTAAAATATTTAAAGTTACTGTCTATGAATTTTCGATTGGTATTGGACCAAAAATTTTTTCAGTTAATTACAAAGGAACAATATACTCATTGAGGCTTTTACCTATTATGGCATACGTTTCTTTATCATCAAATCATGCAAATAATCTTTATAAAGAAATTTTAAATGATATACAAAGTGAAAATAAACTAGACAGTGATTTATTAAAGATTTCAAATGGAGATCACTTTAAACAAGTACTTAAAAAAAAGATTTCATTTTCAAGCTATAAAGAATATAAAGTCTATAAAGAATATAGGAAATATAATAATCTATATGAATTATCTTCTAATTCTATTAGCATTAATTCAGTTTCTTTTATTAAGAACATCATTATTATGCTTGGTGGAGTTTTGTTTAATTTAATTTTATTTGGAATTGCTATTCTAATTTTAATTTATGGCTTAAATCAGCAAATTGATATAGGAAATGAAATTCGATTATTTTTTATAAATTTATGAAACACAATAATTTTTCAAAGACTTGAAGGCTCTGTAGCTATTACAAATAACTTCCCAACCGTTTTTTCGTTTCAATTATTATTAATTAATTTGAGTTTATTTTTGCTTAACATTTTACCACTTCCACCTCTTGATGGCTTTAAAATAGCTTCTTTCATAATAGAAAAAACAACTAAAAAAAATATTCCAGAAAAGTTTGATTTATTTTTTAGTATTATTGGTATTATATTTATAGTTTATCTTTCAATCGCAAGTATTGTTAGTTTATTTATTTAAGGGAATATATGAAGGACAAATTTTTACATTTTTTCACAAAAAGTAATATATTATCTGAAGATGAATTTAATTCAATCAAAGATAAATGTGATTTTTCAATTTCATTCATAGATGAAATAATTAATATTGAAATTGAAGTAGATTCTTTATTAAATCCAGATCTTTTCTTTAAAATTTTAGATAGAAAAAGCAGCCACTCTAACAATGAATTAAGGATCATTTTAAATGTCAAAAACATTATTTATAATTCTGATGAAGTTTTTGAATATATCAAGTATTATGTAAAAAAATATTCAAGCAATAATTTGATTGTTAAAAATATTTTAACTAGAAAAAAATGTGAAATTGAAAACTCAAATTTAATAATTTTTTATTTAAATTTGAATGAAAGAGAAGCATTAAATAATGAAAAAGATTCACTACTTTCATTTTTTAACACAGTAGGAATTCATTTTAATGAAATTCAATTTGTAATGGATAATAAAAACAAAGAAATTGAATTATATAAATCTAAAAAGTTTGAGACAAAGAGTTTTGTTAATAAAATAAATGTAGTTAAGGAAAACATTAAAACTAGAAAAATAAATATAATTGGGAACATTGATTCTATTGCTTCTCTTGTTGCTGAACAAATGAATGCAATTATATTTGGTGAAGTATTTAAAATTGATGTTATTCAGCTTCCAAATAATAAATTTATTTATAAAATTTTCATAACTGATTATAGTGATTCAATTTTAGTTAAATCTTTTATAAATGAAAGAATTGGTTTGGATCAAGCAACTTTAAATTCAATAAAAATTGGTACATGAATTAAAGTCAAAATAAGTTTACAGGTTGATAAATATGAAAAGAACCAACTAACAGGGATTATTAGACAATTTAGTATTGATGATAAATCTACATTATTTTCAAAAATAGATCATTCAGAAGTTAAAAGAGTTGAGTATATCAACCATACTAAAATGACTGCTTTTGAAGGTTTGGCAGATGCAAAAGAATTGGCTGATCAGCTAATAGATTACAAGCATAAATATTTAGCAATTACTGACAAATTTAATTGTCAGGTTTTTCCTTTAATATACAACTATAAAAAATATGGTAAGAAGGATATAAATTTAATTTATGGTGTGCAAACATTCTTCTCAAAACCAAATGTAGAAATAGTTACCAATCCTATTGACATTAACATTCAGAAAGCTGAATATGTTGTTTTCGATATTGAAACAACAAGCTTATATCCATTGGCAGGAGATATTATTGAGTTCGGTGGAATTAAATATCAAAATGGTGTTGTAATTGAACAACTGCAATTTTTCATTAAAAGTGATCAACCATTATCAGACTTTACTAAAAAATTAACTGGTATTGATGAAGACATGATTGCAAAAGGAATAGAAATTAAAGATGCTTTAATTCAAATAAAAAACTTTTTTGGTAATGCTGTTTTAGTGGCACATAATGGTAAAGACTTTGATATTAAATTTATTAATAAAAAGCTTGAAGATAATCACATGGAAATAGTTACAAATCCACTAATAGACACAATGTTATTGTCAAGAGCACAAAACCCTAAATTCAAAGGCCATTCTCTATCTTACATATCTAAGAAGTTGAGTATTTTTTATAATGAAAATGAAGCACATAGAGCAATATTTGATGCCGATGTTTTATTAAAAGTTTGAAAAAATATGATGGATTTTTTAGATATGAATTCAATTAGTAATTTAATAGATATAAATAATAATTTAAATTCATTTGAACTAATTACAAAAAACAGAGATCACTTAATTACACTGTATGCAAGAAATCAAGAAGGTTTAAGAAATCTTTATGAATTAATTTCTAGAGCAAATACAAAAAAATATAATAAATGTGTTCTTTTTGAAAAAGATATTTTGCAATTTAAAAACAATATTATTGTTGCTAACTCTCCAACTGAAGGTGATGTTATGAAAGAAGCTTTTTATGGAACAGATAAAGAATTAAGAGATGCAATAAGTTTTTATGATGTAATTTTTGTTTCCCCAGTTAATTGTTGAGATCATGAAATAAATAGAAACAATCTAAAAAAAATAGATATCGAAAATGCAATAATTAGAATTATTAAAATTTGTGAATCAATGAACAAAAAAGTAATAGCATCTAGTGATACATATTACATAAATGAAGAAGATGAAAAATTCTTTGAAGTTTATGTTCATACAAAAGGTCTTGGTGGAAAAAGACATAGAATCTTCAGTTATAGAGATGACAATTCTGTCTTACCAAAACTACATTATCGTACTACAGATGAACTACTTTCAAGCTTTGACTTTTTAGGGTCTCAAAAAGCAAATGAAATAGTTGTTACAAATAGTAATGAACTTTTAAATAAATTTGACTTCAACATTATGCCTGTTAAGGATGTTTTATCTTCTCCACAAATACCTGGTGCAAGAGAAAAACTTGAAGAATTAGTTGAAACAAATATGATTCTAAAATACGGTGAAAATCCACATGATTCAATTAAAAAAAGAATTAATAGAGAATTAAAATCAATTATTGATAATGGTTATTCAGTTATTTATTGATTTTCTCATTTGTTAGTTAAAAAATCATTAGATGATGGTTACATAGTTGGTTCAAGAGGTTCTGTTGGTTCTTCACTCGTTGCAACGCTTGTTAATATTACAGATGTAAATCCATTGCCTGCTCATTATTTATGCAACAAATGTAAATATTTTAAATATGTAGATTCTTCTATTAATAGTGGATTTGATTTAGAAGAAATCAATTGTCCAGTATGTAATGCAGTTATGTCAGGGGACGGACATAATATTCCTTTTGAAACATTTATGGGATTCGATGGCGATAAAGTACCTGATATAGATTTAAACTTTTCAGCTGAATATCAATCAAAAGCACATGACTTCATTAGAGACACTTTTGGAAGAGAGAATGTTCTAAGGGCAGGAACAATAGGAACTGTTGCTGAAAAGACAGCCTTTGGTTATGTAAAGAATTATTTTGAAGAAACAAATCAAGAAAATGTAAGAGATGCTGAAATAGTTAGAATTGCTTCTAAATGTCAAGGAGTTAAAAGAACTACTGGTCAACACCCTGGTGGAATAATAGTTATCCCTAGTAATGAAAATGTATTTAACTTTACACCATATAATTTTCCTGCAGATGATCGAACTCAAGATTGATTTACTACCCACTTTTCTTTCGAATATTTACATGATAGTTTATTAAAATTTGATATTCTTGGTCATGATTCTCCAACAGTAATTAAAATGTTGGAAAGTACAACTGGTATCAACTCAAACAACATACCTAGATATGATGCAAAAGTGATGAGAATTTTTAGAAGTTCAAAATCTTTAGGAATTGAAAATGAGGAATATGAAAAAGTTCCTGGCACAATTGGATTGCCTGAATTTGGAACTAATTTTGTAAAAGAAATGTTATTAGTTACTAAACCAAAAAACTTTTCTGATTTGGTTAGAATTTCTGGATTATCTCACGGAACAAATGTTTGAAGTAACAATGCAAAAGATTTAATTGAAAAAAATAATTTAGACATTTCTGAAGTAATTAGTTCTAGAGATGACATTATGGTTTATTTAATGACAAAATCAATTGAATCTTTAATGTCATTTCAAATAATGGAAAATGTAAGAAAAGGTAAGGGTTTAACTCAAGAACAAGAAGAAGCATTGAGAAAAAATGGTATTCATGATTGATACATTGATTCATGTAATAAGATTAAATATTTATTTCCAAAAGCTCATGCAACTGCATATGTAGATATGGCTTGAAAAATTGCATGATACAAACTTTATCATCCACTACATTTTTACTCTTCATTCTTTTCTATTAGATCAACAGTTTTTGATTTAGAGAACATTGTAATGGGAAAACAAAGAATTAAAAATACTTTACATGATATTAATTCTAGATTATCAAATCACATTACTAAATCAAGTGTTAAAAATAAAGAAATTGATTTAATTCCTATTTATGAGATTTCACTAGAAATGATTGAAAGAGGTTACTCAATAAGTAACATTGATTTAAACATTTCCTTAGAGGATAAATATGTAATTACAAACAATAGTTTAATTCCTCCTTTTTCATGTCTTGATGGATTAGGTGGAGCAGTTGCTAAATCGATTGTAGAAGCAAGAGAAGAAAAGCCCTTCTCTTCAAAAGATGATTTAATGAAAAGAACTAAAATTTCAAAAACACATTTAAAAAAACTAATTGATCTTGGTGTATTGAATAACCTATTTGATGATGAACAAATATCATTATTTGAGTAAAAAAAATAAAGACTTAGTCTTTATTTTTATCAAATATTGTTACAACAATTAATGGATTAACTCTTTTATTTTTTCATATGAAATATTTAGAAATATTTTTTGTAACATCTTCAATTTTTTCATTTGAAATTTCTGAATTAATTAATTGCATTTCTTTTTCAACTTCATCTTTTATAGTGAAAGCTATTTTTGAAATCATTCCAATTGAATCTTTCACATAGAAACATCCTCTTGTTGAGATTGAAGGCTGACTTACAAATTTCTTTGCTTTTTTATCAACTACTAAAATTACATTAAATATTCCTTTTGAAGAAATTATCTTTCTTTCTTCTAGAACTAGTTCAGAATCTTCAATGGCTTTTCTACCATCAATGAACATTGGATTAGCATTAATCTTAATGTTTGTGTTACTTAATGTTTTATTTTTAAGTTTAAGAAATTCACCATTTTTAATCACAAAAACATTTTCCGGATTGAAATTAATTTTTGCAGCATTTTCTTTCATTGATTTTAACATTTTGATTTCACCATGAATAGGAACTAAATATGTAGGATCAATTAACTTTAGCATTAATTGTTGTTCTTGTGCTGTTGCATGTCCAGATGCATGAATTCTATTCTTTCAATCATGTTTAATTATTTTTGCACCTGTTTTAGAAAGTTTATTAACTAATAGTTCTACAGATAAGTAATTACCAGGGATTGGGTTACTTGATAAAATTATTACATCATTTTGTTTAGCAATTATTTTTGGGTGAGTTCCATTACCAATTTGACTTAATGCAGCTCTTTCTTCACCTTGAGAACCAGTTAATAAAACTAATAATTCATTGTCTGGAACATCATCTAAATCTTTTGAAGTAATTAAATCTAAATCACTTATGTTTAACAAACCAACTTTTTTAGATGTTTTGATATTGTTTTCCATTGATCTACCAATTAAACATATCTTTTTATTTAGTGATAAAGCAATATCAATTATCTTTTCGATTCTACCTAAGTTTGATGCAAATGTAGATAATAATATTCTTCCCTTTGCTTCTTTTAAAATCTTTTGTAAATTATGAATTATAGAAGCTTCTGATTCACTAAAACTTGCTTGATCAGAGTTTGTAGATTCTCCTAAGAATACAGAAACTCCTCTTTTAGATATTTCAGCAATTTTATGAATGTCTGTTCTATCAACTTCTTCACTAAAATCAAATCTAAAGTCACCAGCTGATGCTATTATTCCGTCAGGTGTATTAATTGAAATTCCATAACTATCAGGAATTGAGTGACACACTCTAAAGAAATCTATTTTAAAATTTTCTGTTTCAATAACTGAATCATCTTCATATGTAAGAATATCTGTTTTAGCTGCATTTTTAAATTCAGAAAGTTTTTTCTTAATCATTTCAGCAGGCAAAATAGATGCATATATTTTATCTATATTTTTAATTTCATTTAAAAGATAAGGAATACCACCAATGTGGTCTTCATGTCCATGAGTAACTATTAAAGTCATTTTATAATTACCTTTTTTTAAGTGATTGAAATTTGGAACCATTCCACTCATTCCTAAGTGACCACTTGTAAATTTTATTCCTGTATCAATAATGATTATTTCATTATTGTATTGAATACAATACATATTCTTTCCAATTTCTCCAAGGCCACCCATTGCATATAAATATGTTGTGTCTTTTTGAACTTGACTATCTAGTTGTTTGTTTAAAGCATTATTTTCCATTGTTTTCCCTGTAATTTAAAAAAAATTAAAATTCATTCTATGTTTTTTTGAATAATTATTTGATTAATAAGATTTTTTATTTATTATATTATATATTCAAAAAAATGATTTTTACAAAAATTATTTTATATTTTTTTTCAATCATCTTTTTTAAAAAACGGATTAAATTTATTAATTCTATCGTAATATACAAGGCCATTTAAATGATCAATTTCATGTTGAATACAACAAGCAAGATATCCTTCTGCATCAATTTCAATGACTTTATTTGTAGTTAAATCAATTGCTTCAACTACTAATCTTGCACTTCTAATTGAATAACCCTCTGCATCTTCTTTTACACTTAAACATCCCTCTCCATTTTCAATATAAATTTTGCTAGAATATTCTTTAATTATTTTTGGATTTGCAATTAGATATTTATTTTCTTTTTCGCTATCGTCAAAATGAATATAAATTATTTTTTTTGGAAGACCCAACTGTATTGCTGCCATTCCAATGCCAGGTCTAATATCATATTCAGCTTCTTTTGATTCATATGATGCATCAACATATGCTACCATTTTGTCAATTGTATTTTTTTCTATTTCTGTTAAAGGAAAGACTACATCCTCAGATTTTGTTTTCAATAAAGGGTTATCATCATATATTATTCAATCCATTGTTGGTATTATCTTTTTTTTCATAGATCCTCTTTTGTAGAATATAATAATTTAAATTAATACATAAAAAATAAATGGTATTAACTTTTTCAAATATAATTAAATTATAATAACAATGTAAATATTTTTTAAATTATTTAAAAAGTATACAACATATAGGCAAAAGAGTTTTCTATGAGCAAAAAAGGTTTAATTTTTATTGTCACTGGTCCAAGTGGTGTTGGCAAAAAAACAATATTAGATAAAATAATTTTTAAAAAAGAATTAAATTTAAAATATAGTGTTTCATCTACTACAAGAAAACCAAGAATTGGCGAGAAACATGGAGTTGATTACTTCTTTCTTTCTGATGATGAATTTAAAAATAAAGTTAAAAATAACGAACTTATAGAGTGAGTTGAATTTGCTGGTAATTGCTATGGAACTTTAGAATCAGAAGTAAAAAAATATATTGAAGATGGAATCAATGTAGTTTTAGAAATAGAAGTTGAAGGCGGACAAAAAGTTTTTGAAAAATTAAATCGTGAAGACTATTGTTCAATCTTTATTACTCCACCCTCAATCGAAGAACTTGAGAGAAGATTAATAGTAAGAAACACAGAATCAATTGATAAAATAAAACTAAGAATGGCAAAAGCTAGTTCAGAAATTGATTTTGCTAAATTTTATGATCATGTTGTTTTAAATGACATTTCAGATAAAGCTGCAGAAAAAATTGAAAAAATAATTAGAGAAGTAAATAATGAAAAATAGATCTATTTTTTCAGTAACTTTTGAAGAGCTTGAACAATTTTTAATTGAAAATAATAAAAAGAAATACATTGTTAAGCAAATTTTTCATTGACTTTATAAACAACTTGTTTCATCATTTGATGAAATGACAAACATATCAAAAGAAAATATTATTTTTTTAAAAGAAAATTTTTATTTTGACACTTTAAAAGTATCAAAAACTCAAATTGATAAAAGGGATGAAACTAGAAAAATTCTTTTCAAATTAGAAGATGGAAATAAAATTGAAACCGTTTTAATGAAATTTAATTATGGCTACAGTATTTGTGTTACTACTCAAGTTGGTTGCAACATGGGTTGCAACTTTTGTGCTTCAGGCAAATTAAAAAAGAAAAAAAACTTACCAGTTAATGAAATTGTTTTACAAATTGTTGAAATGCAAAAAGAATTATTAAAAACAACAGATGAAAGAATTTCTAGAATTGTTGTAATGGGAATTGGAGAACCATTTGATAATTTTGATAATCTTTTAAAATTTCTTGAAATTGCCAAAGATCGTAAAGCTATTGAAATTGGTTCAAGACACATTACAGTTTCAACATGTGGTCTTATTCCTAAAATAAAAGAATGAGCAGATTTACAAATGCAAGTTAATTTAGCAATTTCTTTACATGCACCAAATGATGAAATAAGAAGTAAATTAATGCCAATTAATAAAGCATATAATATTGCAAAACTTATGGATGCGATTGACTACTATTTAATGAAAAATAATCGTAGAATAACAATAGAATACATTTTAATTAAAGATGTAAATGATTCGCAAGATAATGCTTATCAGCTGGCTGACTTACTTAAAAATAAACTTGTTTATGTAAATATAATACCTTATAATAGTATAAGTGATAACTATTATAAAAGAAGTTCGAGAGAAAGACTTTTTTACGATATCTTAACAAAACAAAACATTACTTGTACTGTTAGACAAGAAAAGGGCGCTCAAATTGATGCAGCTTGTGGACAACTTAGAGCAAGAGAAGAAGGAAAGATTTAGTATGAATAGATTATTAGTTTCGAAAAGCGATATTGGTCAAGTAAGACAACACAATGAAGATCATTGCTGATGTGGTAAAAATGAGAAAAACAATTACATGCTAATTGTTTGTGATGGATTAGGAAGTTACAAAGGAAGCAAAATTGCTTCTGAGATTGTTACTAGAAATTTTGTCAATTCTTTTTTAAAAGCAGAATATAAAAAAATTCAAATTAAAAAATGATTTCTAGATGTTGTTGAAAAATCTAAAACTGAATTTATTCAAGAAATTGCAAAAAATGAAGATTATGCAAAGATGTCTACAACTATTGTTCTTTCACTAATAATTGATGAAACTGCTTATACATTTTGAATGGGTGACTCAAGAGCTTATATCGTTAAAACAAATGGTTCTCAATTAATAACAAGGGATCATAATTTAAGAAATTATTTAGAAGATTCAAATGCATCTAAAATAATTTTTAAAAAATATGAAGATAATTTAGATTCGATTACAAACTTTATTGATGCAACAATTAAAAAAGAAACATTTGGATTTGAAAAAGTTGATATTCAAAGCAATGATATTTTATTTTTATCTTCTGATGGTTTATATAATTTTATTAATATGGATTTACTATATAAATATTTTAAAGAAGAAAACATCGAAGAAGGATTAGATAACATAATTAAACAAGTTTTGAAAAACGGAAGTGATGATAATATCTCATTTTCAGCTTATGCAAATTTTAAGTAAGACATTTAGAAAGGTTTTTTATGAAAAAAGATTATAAAGAAATGAAATATTTTAAAGAATATCAATACAAAAGCAATATTAAGGAAACTAATAAAGACTTTTTTAATGAAATAATATCTTTTTTCGTTAAAAACATTAACAATGCCTTTATTAAATATGATGATATTCCTAAATTATCTAAAGAGGAAATAATTTCATCTTTAGATTTGTTTTATTATATGGAGAAAAAAATACCTGATATTAGAAATAGAACATTAGAGTCTATTGATTTAAAATCAAATGAAAAAAACTTTTTTAAAATAGTTGTGAATTTTGACATTGATTTTAAAATATATTTTGCTTTCAAAATAAGTAATAATAGTAACGTAATTTTTTTGAATCCTGAAGAAATTAAAACTATTGCAAAGAAAAAAAGAAATAGCTTATTAGTTAATATATCTTTTTCTGATGATCAACCATACAATATTGAATTATTAAATATTACTGATTGTTACAGCTTAAAAAAAATTAAAACAGAACAATTAAAAAAAGTTGATAACTATGATTTTTTCAAAGAAAAAGAAGTAATTTACATTAGAGAAATTTACTATAACAAATTAAAAAAAGATAAGCTAATCACAAAATAATTCATCCGCAAACTTGAAAAACACATTTTAAAGATTTATAATTATAGTAACATGTGAAAGATATATTATGAATAGAAATAAAATAAATGATAAGGATTACAATTTATTATTTGATGCTTGCCATATTGGTAATGTCAAATTAATTAAAGCTGTATGTGATTATGACAACATCAATCATCAGAATGATGAAGGTTATACACTTCTTTCTGTAGCTTGCATGAGAAATGACATCTTGATGATCAAATCTTTATTAAAATTTATTCCTAATCCTAATATCAAAACAAATGACGGTTTTTCACCCTTAATGTTCTCAATTAAAAATAATAACTTTGAAGCTGTAAAACTTTTAGTTGAATCAGGTGCTAATGTTAATGATAAAAAAGGTATGGCAAACTCTTTAATGTTTGCTTGCTCATATGGTTTTCTTGAAATTATTGAATACTTAATTGAACAAGGTTCAAAAACAAATATTACAGATAATGAAGGTAATACCTTATTAATGATATCTTCTAAAGAAGGCGAACTAAGAGTAGTTAAGTTTTTATTAAGTAAAGATATTGATGTTAACTTTGTAAATAAAAATGGAAACAATGCATTAATGTATGCAATTTTATCTAACCATTTAGAAGTTGCTAAGACTTTAATAAAAAATGGAATAGATATAAATGCTTACAACAAAGAAGGAACAACTGCTTTAATGCTTGCAGTTCAATATAAAAGATACAACATAATTGATGAATTACTCTCAAATTCAAAAATAGATATTAATAAAATTGATTTTGATGGTTACACTGCATTAATGTATGGATGTTTAATTGAGGATATAAAAGCTGTTGCTTTCTTGATTAATGACAAAAGAACTAACCTTAATAAAACAAGCCATGATAATGAATCCGCTTTAATAATTGCTGTCAAGAAAAATAATGAAGACATTACAACGCTTCTTTTATCAAAAATGGCTAATGTTAAAATTAAAAACATAAAAGGTGAAAATGCATTTAAAGTTGCCGCAATTAACGGTAACTTTGAAATTGCTAAGATAATTCTAGATTACTCTTCAATTGACGATATTAGTTATGATTCCAATTTAATTGAAAGTTATAAGAAAAACATTTTAAAACTTGAACAAGACATAATTGATGAAAACAATTCAAATATAAAAATTAATTTAAATTTAAATGATCCAAAAATAATTGAAGAAATAAAATCAAAAATTCATCAGCTTGAAGATATTAAAAATGAAATTAAAAGTGATGTTGATATTAAAGAAGAACCAGATGATCCATCATTAGTAGAATTTAAATTTATACCTAACAATGTTGTTTTAAAAGAAATTGATAAAGTAAGTAAAAATTTAGAATTAGAAATTAATAAATCAATCAATCTTAAAAGTGAATCAGAATTTATTAAACAGAATGATAAACCTCATACACAACAAGAAACCAATGATTTATATAATTATGAAATAACTCTTAATGAACAAAGATATGTAAATAATAATGAAACCCCAATGACTAATATTGATCTTGAAGATCAATATCAAGTCATGAATAACATAGATCACTCAATTCATGATTTATTAACAATCATTAATGATAATGAACAAAAACAATTAGAACTTGATCAAAGCTGATTAGATTTAAATGTGGATGAACAAAAACAAATTTTAAATTCGGAAATTCCAATACTTGAAAAAATGGAAAGATGAATTCATTTTGTTGAAAAAACTAAATTTGAAAAAGCTCCCGTAAGTAGGTTTTCAAATTGCAATGAACTAATAATCATAGAAAATAATAACTTACTTATCGATAAAGATAAGTATCAAAAAAAGATATATGAGTATTGGGAAAAAATAAATAATAAGTAATGTAATAAAAAGTAAGTAATAAAAATAATTAAGGAATGAATATGAAAAATAAAGACATAATAACAGAATTATACGAAGAAGAATTAAATATGGACTGTGCTGAAGTTGAAGCAGAGGAAATTGTAGATGAATTAAAATCAAAGAAATCTAACATTCAATGAGTTTTAGACAGTGATGTTTTAGAAGAAATTGAAATTGGTGTTCAAAGCAACATCTTTGCACAAGTTAGCATTAGAATAACACCAGCTATGTATTTAGCTAAAATAGGAAGAACTAAGGCTTTATATGACTTAATCAAAAGAAATCCTTCAATGATTAATCAAACAACATCAAATGGTAGAACTGCATTAATGTTTGCTGCTCAATTTGGTAATATAAATTGTATGAACCTTTTAATAACGGCTGGTGCTAAAATAAATGCACAAGATGAATATGGTGCAACAGCATTAATGCTTTCTAGTTTCTTTGGACAAGATGAAGCAGTTAATGTTCTATTAGAAAATGGTGCTAGTAAAATAATTAAAGACTGTAATGGAATAACTGCAAGAATGTTAGCTCATAAAAACGATGATAAATTAATTTGCAAAATATTAGATGAATTCCATAGTAATGTTTTAGAAATTAAGAAGTCAATGGAAAGTTCTAACCTAAGCTCAGAAACTCTATATATCTAAAATAAAAATCAATGACTCAATCATTGATTTTTTTATTGTTT
This sequence comes from uncultured Mycoplasmataceae bacterium, assembly GCA_947041945.1. Classification (GTDB taxonomy): domain Bacteria; phylum Bacillota_I; class Bacilli_A; order Mycoplasmatales; family Mycoplasmoidaceae; genus CAMREV01. The sequence continues at coordinate 86,008 of CAMREV010000002.1, forward strand.
TCAATAATATTTTATTTTTAATAATTATTAATGTATAATTATATTGTTAAATTTAATAATAAACAAAAAAGGGGACTTTAAAAGTCTCTTTTTAATTGTCGCAAGGTAAATATGGCTAAAAGAATTATATTAATATGTGATGAATGCTTATCTAGAAATTACAAACCAAGTGTTAGTTCTAACACTGATAAAAGATTTGAAATTAATAAGTATTGTAAGCATTGTAACAAACAAACTTTGCATAAGGAAAGTAGATAATAATTACATATAATAATTATAAAAAACTTAATATTAATTATTTAAATTGATACCCTAATTAAGTTGAGAAAATAAAACTAAAATACTACATACTAAATATTAAACGAGAAACAAATAAAGAATGTTATTCATTATCAAATATCAAAGATTTAAAAGGATTAGATTAGTATATAAAATTTAAAGGAGTAACATGAAAAAATCAGAGAAGATTGTTAAACTTGACAAGAAAATAAAAAAAGACAAAGTTGTCAAAGAAAAAAATAAAGTTAAAAAAGAAAAAATTGTTAGTGAAAACAAGAAAATAAAAAAAGACAAAATTGTTAACAAAAACAAGAAATTCAAAAAAGAAAAAATTATTAAATCAAATGCAGATGAATTAAAAAATAAAAATATTCAAGTGGCTGATGATGATTTAATTATTGCAAAAGACCACAATGAAATTAAATTGAATCAAGATGAAATTAAATCAAATCAAAAAGAAGAAAACTTAAAACCTAAAGAATCTAATATTCCGGAAATTAATTACAAGGATGAAAAGAAACATAAAACTAAAAGATTATTCTTTGGTTTAGGAAAAGAATTTTGAAGAATATCTTGACCAACAAATAAAAAAATCTTAAATGATTTCATTACAACAGTTATCGTAATGATATTCTTCACCCTAATCTTTTATGGTGTTGGTGTCTTAATTGGAACATTTATTAAATAAGGAAAAAACAGTGAGTAAAAATATAAACAAACCGCAATGATATATTGCAACAACAATTATTGGAAGTGAAGAATCAATCTATCTATCATTATTAGATAAAATCAAAGCATATAAATTTGATGATCTAGTTCAAGAAATGAGAATGATAAAATATAATGATGTTACTATTGAAACATTTAAAGATGGTTCTAACCCTCCTCCTAAAACAATGAGAAATACAAAAAATATTGTATGAGAAACTACACCTGATGGAAAATATATAAAAAAGACTTCTAGAAGTGTAAATAAATTCCCTGGTTATATCTTTATATGTATGATAATGACTGATGAAGTTTGATATGCAATTAGAAACACTCCAGGTGTTACTGGTTTCGTTGGTTCATCTGGTAAGGGTGCTCAACCAATTCCAATTTCTGAATTTGAATTAGCTGAACTATTTGATCCTGATAAAAATAAAGACATTATCAGACATGTAAATGCTGCTAGTGTTTCAATTGAAGAAGTTGATCATGTTATTGATGAAAATCCAATAAAACCCAAAAGCGATATTGAATTCTTTAATTCAAGAGCTACTTCTTCTGCAACTTTAAGTCAAACAAGAAAAATTGATTTTGAGAAAAGAACTAGTCATGTAACTGAATCAGATATTGATAAAGAAGAAACTCCTCATATTGAAGTAATTAAAAAACCAATATTTGAAGAAAAAGAAATAATAATTGAAAAGCATTCTTCTAATGAATTTGAAAAACCAACTAACAATAAATTTGAAAATTCTAAGGTTACTGAAAATAAACAAAAAGAAGTAAAAACTTCAAATAATGACTCTCTAGGTGATTTTGTTGTTGGTAATACAGTTAAAATTATTTCAGGTACATTCAAAGACCAAGAAGCAATAATAACAAAAATTGATACTATAAGTGGTGAGTTAGTTTGTGAAATTGATTTCTTTGGAAGAGTTAATGAAGTAAAACTTAAAAAAAATGAAGTAACTAAATAAAGAAATAAAATAGTAAATTACTTTACAAATACTAATAAATTAGTTAAAATTATAATAAGTAAGTAAAAAAGGAAAAATATTTATGGATAACAATAATTACGGAAATAGACCATCATTTGGTAGTACACCATTTAATGGAAGAGATTCAAATAGAAATAATCCTCCAAGAACTTCATTCGGAAACTCTTCATACAGACCAATGTCAAGTTTTGGATCAGGATACCCAAGACCATCTTCGTTTGGTTCTTCTTATGGAAGACCAATGGGTGGAATGAATAGACCTCCTTATGGCTCATTCTCTGGAGCTGGTTCAAGATCTTTAGGATATAGCGGAATGGGTGGTTCTGGTTTCAACAGACCTGCTTATGGTGGAATGATGAGCAGACCTGCTTATGGTGCTTCACCATATGCAAGTAGATTTGCTCCTACAGATTCATCAAGATATGGTCATGGTAGAACTTTACCTCCATTCTCACCGATGCCTCAACAACAAGGGCAACCACAAGAACCAGTATTCAACAAATACAGTTTAGATAATGCTCAGCCACAAGGTGTTGATGTTAATAACAACTTCCAACCAACTGCTCAAGTTCAAGATCCTGCTCCTCAGTATCAAGAACCTGCTGCTCAATACGAACAACCAGCTCAAGAAGCTTATTATGATCAACCAGCTCAAGAAGCTTATTATGATCAACCAGCTCAAGATGTTCAATATGACCAACAATATGAACAACCAGCTCAAGAAATGGCTCCAATGGATTCAGGTGAAGAATTATCAGCTGACTTCCTAAAAAGTTGAGAACCATCTATTATGGCTCTTGCTGAATATTCAAGTGTTGGTTCAGAACAAAGAGGTGCTTACATTATCGATGATGCAGGTAATGTAATATGTGAAGGTTTTGAAGGTAAACAAGAAGATCCAAATAATCCAGATGCTGAACTTTTCGAATACGCTGCTGAAGTTAATGCAATTAACAGTGCATACTCTAATGGTAGAGATGCTGAATTATATAATGCTAACCTTTTAGTAAGTGAAATTCCAAGTGAAGAAACTGCATCTTATATTGCTCAAATGGGAATTAAAGCTATTTACTATTGAGTAAAAGGTGAAAAAGAATTTAAAAAATTCCAAAAAAACAAAGACTACAAAAAAGTTTCTGCAATATTAGAACCACTTAATTGTAAATTAATCCCTGTTCAAGGTGATAAATAAAAACCAAAAATAAAATAAGAAATTATTTTATTTTTTTTATTTTTTTTCAAAAAATGATTCTATATCAAACACTATTACATAAATATATCTAAACCAATATTGTTATTCAAATAAATTAAACTTTTTTATTAAACCACTTGATTTTTTCATTTATTTATAGTTTAATTATATTGTAGGGATGAAGTTTAGGAATGTGGTTTCTTTGTGACCAATGTTAACTTCATTTTCATGTTATTTTTTAAAATATGATTATCATCGCAGGTCCCTGACACCTATTACAAGTTATCAATTAGGGTTGTCTATATTTTGGTTGGTCTCTTAACAATAGAAACCTTGTAATAAGCGATGTAAGCATTTAGCTAAATAACTTTTTGATTATGGAGCACATAAACTTAGAAGCCATGAGCTTAATATAAGTATCTACAAAAAAGTAAATTAAAAGACTTTCACTCATAATGTGCTAGTCTTTTTTATTATATGTACACAATAAACTTCATTCATCCTTGCTCTTTTATTTTATTTTAAATATATTTTTTAATATATAATTTTAACTAATATGGAGTGCCAATGAAAACAAGCAATAATACAACTCAAAAAATTGGCTTTTTTACTGCATTATCAATGTTAATGGGTTCTGTTATAGGAATAGGTATATTCTTAAAAAATGGTGGAATTTTTGCTATCAATGGATTTAATGGAGTTGGGATTATAACTTCATGAATCATTGGTGGAATCATCGCTCTAACTGCTGCTATAAGTTTTGCTGAAGTAGGAACTTCACAAAAATCAAGATCTGGACTTGCTGGTTGAGTTGAAAAATTTTGAGGAAGAAAAGTAGGGTACTTTGTAAAAACTATTCAACCAATATTCTATCTTGGTTTAATGGTTCCAATTTTATCTTTCTATTCTGCAGAGTCTATAGTAAAAATGTTTCTTCCAATCAATGGTTCAAGTGTTGTAATCCATTATGGAATTATTACATTAATTACATTATTATTAATGATTTTCTTTTTAACAGTGAATTTTTTCTCTTTAAAAATTGCTGGTAGATTCTCTTTTATTACAACAATTTTAAAATTTCTTCCCTTAATTGTAATTATTATTTGAGGGTTAGTTTATTCAATTCAAAACCATACTACTGGATTATTTGATCCTAACTTAAATGTCCCTAATACTAATCCACCAATAAAACCTGCTCCAAACCCAAGTTTCACAGCTATTTTAGCTTCTTTACCATCTGTATTATTTGCATTTGACTCTTTTGCAAACGTAGGTAACTTATCATTAGATATTAAAAAACCAGATAGAAATGTTCCGCTAGTAATTTCTGTAGGTATGATTTCATGTGCCGCATTTTACTTATTAATAACAATTGCTCAAATATTTTTTGCAGAAGGTAATTCATTAAATATTTTTGGTAATATTGTCCAACTAAGTCCACAATTAGATTTATTCATTTCTGTTTCATTAAATGTATTTATTACAATATCTATCTTAGGTGTATTAAACGGTTATGCTTCTTCATGTATAAGATCATTTAATTCACTAACAGATGAAAAATTAATATTTTGTCATTCTCAAGTCAGTTCTTTTTCAAGTAGAATTTTTCCAAAATTTATTAGTGAAATAAAACCTGGGTATGTCTTGTCCTTAATATTTACTATATTTTGGTTTCTTGCACTTGCTATTCCGTCTATGGTAAAAGGTCCAAACGGAACAGATGTTTATGTTGATGGTGTAAGTAACTACCCAACATTATTCTTCTTTGCAATATATGGTTTTGTTATTCTTGGTGGTTTAATTAACAGATTTACAAAAAAGGTAGAAGTCCAAAAACAAAAGGCATTCTTATTTGTTGCTCCTATAGCTATAATCGGATCATTTTTAGTATTTGGGTATCAACTGTTCTATGAAATAATCTTTAAGTCAATTGAAGAAGCAAATGGTCATTTAACATGAGGTTTATTCTTTTCAAATAATGTAATTGTTTATAGATGAGAAGGAATGATATTCTTTATAGTATTTCTAATAATATTTATTTTAATCCCTGTAATTAATTTTTTCTTATTCCCTCTATTGAATAAAAGCGCTAAAATTAATCTTAGCAAGGAATAAAAAAATGAGGGCAATTTTGATAATTGATATGCAAAATGATTTTAGTGATTTTGGAACATTGCCAGTAAAAAAATCATTGGAACTTGCAAATAGAATTTCAAATTTAATTAACTCTGTAAAAAGAGAACAATTTAAAATATTAGCTTCATTAGATTATCATCCAATTAATCATGTTTCATTTAATCAGTTTCCAGTTCATTGTGTTGCAAAAACAAAGGGTTCAGAACATATAGAACCATTAAATAATTTTGATTATGATTTAATAATTAAAAAAGGTACTAAAAAGAACATGGATAACTTTTCTTGTTTTTATAATGGAAAAAGAGAAAGTAAACTAAAAAAGTACTTAACCAAAAATAATATCACAGACATTTATGTATGTGGTATTGCATTAGATATATGCGTTGAAGCTACAATTAAAGATCTAATTAAAAATAACTACAATGTTTTTTTAATTGAAGACCTTTCAATCCCATTAGATTTAAATTATGTTTTAGAGTTAGATAAATTAACAAAAATAAATTCATCTAAAATTTAATTTATATATTCAATACTAAATATTATGTGTTATTATTACTAAGTATAAAGAAAGTAGTTAAAACTCACCTGATGTCTCTTAAATGTAGATTTAGGTTAATGCTTAAAACATATTAATTCAAATATTAATAATATATGTTTTATCGTTTTAACACACTATTTTTTTAGTGTGTTTTCTTTTTACAATGAAGGGATTTATGAATCAAAGTAAATACATAATTAATGAAGGCATAAAAGAAAAGTCTTTAATGGTAATCGATGAACTAGGTGAAAAACTTGGTGAAATGGATACTGAAAAAGCACTTGAATTAGCCTATTCAAAAAATTTAGATTTAGTTCTTTTCTCTAAAGGAGAAGGAAAACCAGTTGCAAAAATTGTTGATTACAACAAATTCATGTATGAAAGCAAGAAAAAAGCAAAAGAATCTAAAAAGAATCAAACAGTTGTCAAAAACAAAGAGATCAAAGTTAAACCAACAATTGGAGATCATGATTTAAATGTCAGAATTGAAAATGCAAAAAAATGATTGAATTGTGGAGACAGAATAAGATTTGTAGTTTTAGCATATGGAAGAATTGGGACTAAAACTGAATTAATTGATGAAATATATTTAAAATTTATAAATGCACTTGCTGATCATGGGGTTGTTCAAAAACCTTTAAAAAGAATCAGTGCTGTGCAATATGAGTCAATAATAATCCCTAACAAAAAATAAATTTGAGGTTTTTTATGAAAGTTAAACAAAAATCAAAAAGAGCAGTTGTTAAAAGAATGAAGAGAACTAAAGGTGGCGAAATTAAAAGAAAACAAGCCTTTAGATCTCACATGGCTCACAACAAAACAACAAAAACTAAAAGACATCTTAAAAAAGATTCATTAGTAAGTAAATCAGATAAAGCAAGATACGATCAAGTTTTATAATATTAGGAGAAGAATAAAATGAGAGTTAAAACAGGGCCTACTACAAGAAGAAGAAGAAAAAGATGACTTGATAAAGCAGAAGGTACAAGAGGAGTTAATCACAAGTCTTACCGTAATGCAAAACAAACAGTTATCAAATCTAGCCAATACGCTTATAGAGACCGTAAAAATAAAAAGAGAGACTTTAGAAAACTGTGAATCACTAGAATTAATGCTGGTGTAAGAGCAGAAGGATATACTTATTCTCAATTTATTAATCAGTTAAATAAGAAAGATATTAAAATCAATCGTAAAATGATTTCTGAACTTGCAGTAAATAATGAAAAAGAGTTTAAAGCATTTGTACATGATGTAATGAAACAAAAATAAAAAATACTAAGTATTTTTTATTTTTTTATTTATTAGAACAATCCATAACCAATATATGATTTAGATGGATATTTTGAAAGTCTTAAGAAAACATTTTCACTACTTAAATATT
>CAMREV010000003.1 GCA_947041945.1 uncultured Mycoplasmataceae bacterium
AAGTCCTGAAATTAAAGATAAAAAAGTAAGTCCTGAAATTAAAGATAAAAAAGTAAGTCCTGAAATTAAAGATAAAAAAGTAGAAGATATTTTAGTTGATACTAAAGAAAAAATTATTTATTCAAAATTTAATAAATTTATTTTTAAAACATCTGATAATAATTCTTTTTCTAAGCAAAATAATTTAGGATACAATTTATTTAAATTTGGTTTAGCATTAATTCTTGCTGTTTTCATTTTAATATCTCTTTGAATGACTACAATATGACAAAAGGAAACTCCGGGAGTTCTTCTTGACAAAGGAAATAATGGAACATTAGTTGGTCTTGGGGTGAATATTCAATTAATGAATCAATATTCAGGCGGTTCATTAACTGTTGAACAAATAGCACTAATGTTAAATAAGAATATATTTGGGTTTTCTGGTTTAAATATAACTGCACCAATAGTCGATTCTATAATAGCAATTGGGTTTGTTTCTCTATTTATGTTAATACCAATTTTAGTTTTTAAAAATGGAACACTACTTTCTGTTATTTCGTTATCAATTGGGTTTGTACTTCTAATTATTATTATGACTTTATTCTTTTTAGTAATAATTGATCAAAGTGAATTAGTTCAAATTGCAAGAGAAGGAAATTACATTGCTGGATTACAAGCAAATGCTACACCACAAGAAACTATTAGATTAAAAGAAATTCTAGATAGAATTGTACAAATAGTAGGAATTATTTAATCATTTTAAAATAAAATGTTTAAATTAATATATACTTAAATAAGTTATCAATAAGGAAAAAAAATGAAAACAAAAAAAATAATTATTATTGATCCAATCGGTATTCATGCTAGACCAGCAAGTGCAATTGTTAATGCTACATCAAAATTTGCATCAAAAATTGAATTTAAGCATGATGGAAAATTGGCTAATGCAAAATCAATAATTAACCTAATGGCTCTTGGTATAAAAAAAGATGCTGAATTAGAAATAATTGTAGATGGTTCTGATGAAGAAGAAGCAATCAACACTTTAGTTGAAGTTATGGAAAAAGAAAAATTAATTTAAAATTTATATAAAATATAAATTTTATTTTTTTAATAATTATGACATTTTCAAAAGAAGTAAAAGAAGAAATTTCATTATTAGACTTTCCAAATCATTGCGCCAAATCACTTTTATCATCTTATTTAAAAAACTCTTTAGAGATAAGTATAATTGATGGCGAAATAAAATGAGAAATATTGAGTCAATCTCCATTTATATTAAGATTCATTTATAAATTACTTATGCAGCTTTATGATGTAGATAAGGAATTTTTATTTTCAGAAAAGAAAATGCCTAAAAATTCTACATTATACAAAATGATAATAAAGGGTAATTTAAACAAGATTGAGAAAGACTTAAAATTATTTGGTAATGAAGTTTCATTCAAAAAAAATTGTTGCTCTCGTGCTTATGTTGCGGGATTATTTTTAAGTGGTGGAAGTGTAAACTCACCAAACAGTAAAACATATCATATGGAATTTAAGTTAAAAAACATAGAACTAAAAGATACACTAGAAAAAATTTTCAAAAGTATAAATATAGATTCTAAGCTTTTAATTAGAAAAGATAAGTATATTTTGTATATAAAAAAATCAAGTTTTATTTCTGACATACTAAAATTTATGAGTGCTCAAAATTCTATGTTTAAATACGAAGACAAAAGAATATCAAAAGATTTTTCAAATCAGCTACATAGATTAAATAACTTGGATATTTCTAATTTAAAAAAAACCGTGAATGCTGCCAATGATCAAATAACATGTATTTCTTGAATAATAGATAACAAAAAAGAATTTGAAAAATTATCTGAAAAAGAAAGAAATTTTTGTAATCTTAGAATGGAAAATAATGATCTTTCTTTGAAGGAAATTTCAGAAGAATATTATAGAAAATATAAAGTAAAAATTTCAAAGGGTTCTATATTTCATTACATAAAAAAAATAAAAAATATTTATGAAAATAGAATATCATAAATATATATAAAGAATGGAAAAAACATGGGAACAATAAAATTAATAATTTGTAAGAATGAAAATGAAATAAGCGACTTAGCTTCAAAAATTATTGTTGATTTAGTAAACAACAAAAAGAAGAGTAATCTTGGACTTGCTACAGGAAGCTCTCCTATAGGAACTTATAAAAAAATTATAGAGAAATATAATAATTGCGAAGTTTGTTTAAAACATGTAAGAACTTTTAATTTGGATGAATACTTAGATTTAAAAAAAGATGATTTCAAAAACTCATATGAATATTACATGGATGAAAACCTTTTTAGTAAAACAGACATTAGAAAGAAAAGAACTTTTTTTCCAACTATGTTAGGAAATAAACCAAATGATGATTACTCAAAATTTGAAGATAAGATTAAAAAATATGGAAAAATAGATATTCAATTATTAGGACTTGGAACAAATGGTCACATTGGTTTTAATGAACCTGGTAGTGCAATAGATACAAGAACAAGAATTGTAGATTTAGCACAAAGTACAATTGATTCTAATTCAAGATATTTTAAATCAAAGGAAGATGTTCCGAAAAGAGCAGTTTCTATGGGTTTAGGAACAATATTAGAAGCTGAAAAAATCTTGCTTATTGCATTTGGAAAAGAAAAGGCAGAAGCAATTAAAAATTTCTTTACTAAAGAAGAATTTCATGAAGATCTTCCAATGTCATCTTTATGAAACCATAAAAATGTTTATATAATTATTGATGAACAAGCTGCATCAAAAATTAATAAAGATAAATTAAGTAATTTCTTGATTGAAAATGAATAATAACTTTTAATAAAGTTATTATTTTTTTAAAAAGTCTTGTCAACAATATTAAGTTTTTCATCTAAAATTATTAATTTTGCTTGAGCACCTTCTACAATCTTTCCATAATTTTTTATTTTAAATTGTTTACAAGTGTTGTAGCTTGTCATTTTTACAATTTCACTCAGTGAACATTTTGTTACTTTGAAAAAATGTTTTACAATATCATTATATTTCATTGTTGATCCCGCCAATACATTTGAGTCAGCTAAAAAACATTGATTATTTTTTTTCTCAATTTCTAAAGATCCAAGCATATACTTTCCATTTTTTAAACCCTTAGGAGATAATGAATCGCTTACAATTATTATTCTTTCTGCTTTAGATATTATGTAGGTTTCTTTTAAAACTGAATCATTTACATGAACTCCATCAGCAATTAATTCTACATATGTATCTTTATTATTTAATGCATAGTTTACAATTCCGGGACTTCTATGATCGAATCCACTCATTGCATTGTATAAATGTGTAAATTGAGTACAACCATTGTTAACAGCCTTCTCACATGTATCATAGTCTGCATTGCTATGTCCTATTGAAAAGTAAATATTTTTTAATTTATTATTTTTTATAATATTCATATTTTCTTTTATTTCAGGTGCAATGGTAATTATTTTTTTAAGATTATTTGTATCATTTATTTCTTTTAATATATCTGAATTTATACTTGTGATAAACTTTTCATTATGAGCACCTTTTTTAGCAATACTAATAAATGGTCCTTCAATGTGTCAACCAAGAACTATTTGATCTCTATTTTTTAAAATGTTTCCTAAACTTATTATTTTATTTACTTCTTGAGTAACAGTAGTTACAAAAACACCACAGACACCTTCTTTTGCTAGTTTGTTTTTTAAAACAATTAAATCATTAGAAATATTATCAGAAAATTTATCAAATGAAATACCATAACCACCATGAGTGTGTTGATCAATAAATCCAGGCAAACAATAATTTTTGCTCTTGTCTTCTTTTTTTGATTTTATAATAATTTTTTTAATTTTATTATCTTCGATATGTATATCTCCAAAAACTATACAGTCATGATTAACAATGTTTACATTTAAAATTTTTTTTGTCATAAGTCCTATTTCAATATCTTTTATTAATTATATTGCTAATAGTTAAAAACTAAATTATTAATTTAGATACACAATAAGATATAATAATATAAATTATTATATATTTAATTTAAAGGGCATTATTATGAAAAACAAAATTGGTATAATAGTTGATAGTGGAGCTTCACTTCGTGAGAATAAATTAAAAAATATTGAAGTAATTCCGTTAATAATAAATGAAGTCATTGATAAGAAAATTAATACTTATAATGATGGTGTTGATTTAACAAGAGAAGATGTTAATAAAAAAATATCTAATAAAGCAAAGCTATCTACTTCTCAATCTATTTTTGGTGAATGTTTTAACCTTGTTGAAAAGATGTTAAAAAAATATGATGAGATAATGGTATTCCCTCTATCGAAAGGAATATCTGGATCATACAATACTTGAATACAAGTATCTTCAGAATTTCCAAAAGGCAAGGTTCATGTTTTTGATCATAATGATGTTGCAACAGGTTCATATTATGCAATGATGGATTCATATGAAAAATATTTAGCTGGATCTTCAATAAGTGAAATTGATAAATTTTTATTAGATAGAACAAACAAAAGAGAAGCTGTTATTTTGATAAATGATTTGGACAATCTTGTAAGAGGCGGTAGAATATCTATTGTTAAGTCAAAAATAGCTAAACTATTAAATTTAAAAGTTTTAGTAACATTCAATGGAAAGCTAGAATTATTAGATAAAACATCTAGTATTGCAAATGCAGTTGAAAAATCATTAAAGAGCATTGATAAGAATATTGGTTTTAGTAAAAATGGAATAAGAAATATATTTATTACAACAAACTATTTAAATACTGAAGATGAAGCAGTATTGGAATATAAGAAATATATTGAAAATTGATTAGATAAAAAAGATATTAATTATGAAGAAATTATAGTTGATTGTCTTCCATCAGTTATTTCTATTCATACAGGAATAAATACAATAGTTATCTGAATTGAATCAAAATAAAAAACTACTTTAAAAGTAGTTTTTTTTTATTACGAATTTATATGAAGGTAAAGAAAAAGACTACTTTTTATGTAGTCTATTCGCTTTTATTAGTTATCTAATTGATTAAGAGCAGATTCGATTTCTTTCTTTAATGCTTCTAAATCGTTGATTAGAGAATCTAAGTTTTTTGTATTATTCATATTCATTCCTTTACATTCATATATACATTAATATTATAGATTATTAAAAACTAAAATCAATAGACGAAGCAAAAATAAATTTATTTTAGTGATTGAAATGCTGTAATGTATGCTATAGACTTTGCTGCTTCAACACTAGCTCCTCTACTTAAATCATTCATTGGTTTGTTTAAACCAACTACAACCGGGCCAATAGCAACCACATCATTAGAAAGCCTTTCCATTATTTTATATCCAATATTTGCAGAATCTAAATTTGGAAAAATAAATAAATTTGCATTATTTTTTCATTTTATAGATTTTACTTTTTTATTTCTAACATTTTTATCAATAGCTGCATCAAATTGAATTTCACCAAAAAACTCAACATTTTTAACTTTTTTATTTTTAATTAAATTATATGCTTCTCTAACTTTATCTACTGATTCACCAGCTCCGCTTCCATTAGTAGAATATGAAAGTAAAGCTGTAGTAATTTTCTTATTTAGAATTTTACTTGAAAATCTTGCACTTTCCAATGCAATTGAAGCAAGTTCTTTTGAATTTGGGTTTAGATTTAATGAAACATCAGCAAACATTAATATGTCATCACTTTTTTCCATAAACATAATACTACTTACAAGTTCAACTCTTTTACTTTTTCCAATTACTTGAAGAGCAGCTCTTAATGTATCTTTTGTAGTATATTCAATTCCACAAACAACTCCATCAACTTTTTTTCTTTCTAGTAATAATGCAGAGAAGTAATTTGGTTTAGAACAAAGAACTTGAGCTTCTTCAATACTTAGGTTTTTATGTTTTCTAATTTCATATAATCTTTTTGTATAAGAATCTAACTTAATTTCACTCATTATAATTTGTTTAATATTTTTAATAGCATTGATATTATTTTTTTTTTCAAATAATAATACCGGTTCAACAATGCCTTCTTTTTTTAATTGAATTGCTGCTTCTTGAATAGTTTTATTTCAACCTTCAGTGAAAAGAATTGATGCTTTAACTTTTTTTGATTTTAAATCTTTACTTAATTTTTTAATAAATTTTCCCATAAATAACCTTGATTAATTAATATATAATTATTGTATATGTATTTAGGGATTAATATGAAAAAAATTGCTTTGTTTCCAGGTACTTTTGACAACCTTCATGAAGGTCATATTCATATAATTAATAAAGCATTAAAAATCTTTGATAAAGTTTATTTGGTAATTGCAAAGAATGAATTAAAAAATAGCGATCTTGAAAAAAATTTTAAGAATGCAAAAAAAATAATAAAGAAATTAAATATTAAAAATGTAAAAGTCCTTAAAACTGATAATGATATTCCAACTCTTTTTGAAGAATTAGGTTGTACACACATAGTAAGAGGAATTAGAAATTCTAAGGACTATGAATATGAATCTATTCTAATGAAAAAATATAAAAGCAAAAATAATAAAATAGAAGAAGTATTTTTCTTTGCAAATGATCAATATATTGATGTTGCTTCAAGTAATAGAAAACTTTTTGCATTTGATGTTGATGGAACTATAGTAAATGATAAGAAAGAATTATTAGAATCTACAAAGATAGCAATTGCTAAGATTTTAGAAAATAATAATGAAGTTATTTTATGTACAGGAAGACATTATACAAATGTTTTGAAATTAGCAGAAGAACTTAAAGTGAAAAATTATTTAATAACTTCAGGTGGTTCAGCACTTTTTGATATAAAGTTAAATAATTTGTCAGTATCAAAAAAATTCCTATCAAAAAAAGATATTGATATTGCAATTAATTTAGCAAAAAAATATAAAAGAGAACTTATTTGAAATAATGGTGAAAAAATATATCGTGTTTATTTTGGTAAAGATCCAATTAGTGAGATAAAAGAAGAAAAATACTTTTTTGGTGGTTCTCACATAAATCCAAAATATGATAATTGAAATGAAGTAAAAAGCGAAGTTTACAATAATGTAATTCAAATTACTTTTAAGGCTGAAAGCAAAACAATTGAAAAGGAATTTAAAAAAATTCATAAAATTATTTCTAATGATTGCATTTGTTATCATGCATCAAACTTTTATATAGATTTTTTTGATAAAAGTATTGGCAAGTATAATGCAATAAAAGATTTAGCAAAAAAATTAAATATTAAAGAAAATAACATATATGTATTTGGTGATTCAGGTAATGACACAGAAATGATTGAAAGATTTGAAAACGGTATTGCAATGGGAAATGCAGCTAAGCATATAAAGAAAAAAGCAAAATACATAATTGGTTGTAACAATACTGACTCTATTTATAATTTTTTAATTAAAAAAGGTTTTATAAATGAATAATATACTGATACTAGATATTGGAAATTCATTAATAAAAATTTCCTTAGTAAATATAAATGAAAATAAAGTTGAAGAAACATATTTATTTGGAACAAGAAATTTTAATAAATGAAAATCAGATATTAAAAATTTATTGCACAGTCTTAATTATAAAGAAGCATTGATTGGTTCTGTAGTAATTTCAATTAATAAAAAAATAGAATCTTTGTTTCCAAAAAAATCGAAAATATATTTTATAAAAAATAGTGATTTTAGTTTCTTAGAATTTGATAAGGAATGTGATTTAAAAAATATTGGACTAGACATTCTTGGTTTCTCATATTATTTAATTGAAAACTCAATTAATTCAATTGGGATATCTTTTGGTACAGCCATTTTTTCAATAATTGTAAAAAATAAAAAAATAATGGGAGTTAGCATACTTCCATCAATTAATAAGGCATTTCAAGATTTAAAAACAAATACTGAACTTATAAATGATTTTGAAATTAAAAATATTAGAAAAGATTTTGGTTTTAATACAAATGAATGTATTGAATCAGGTTACTACCACATTATTTTTGGAACAGTAAGTAGCATTTTAAATTATGCTTATGATAAGTATGATGTTAAAGATGTTTTTATTACTGGTGGTAATTACAGAAATATAAATAAGTTTGAATTTGATAAAAAATTTAATATTTCAAATGATCAAGAACAAATAGTAACTCTTGGTTATTTACTTCTTTACAAAATTTTTTTAAATTAAGTTTATTAATTGTTTTATTTATTATAAAATAAATATAGTTTTTAAAAATGGAGAAAATTATGGCAGATGCTAAATTAGTTAAAGAATTAAGAAATATTACGCAAGCAGGTTTTCTTGATTGTCAAAAAGCTTTAGATTCTACAAATGGGAATATGGAAGAAGCAATCAAAATTTTAAAAGAAAAAGGAATTGCAAAGGCTGAAAAAAAATCAGATGCAATTGCAACTGAAGGAGTTACTGACACTCTTGTTGATGGAAATAAAGCACTAATAATTGAAGTAAATTCTCAAACAGACTTTGTTGCCCAAAACGAAATCTTTTTAAATTTAGTAAAAGAAATGAAAAAAGTAATTTTAGAAAAAGAAATAACTGATTTAAAATCAGTTGAAAACTTAGTACTTTCAAATGGTCAAACAATTAAAGATGCTTCAATTGAAGCAACTTCAAAAATTGGTGAAAAAATTTCTTTTAGAAGAGCAAATATAATTAAGAAAGATCCTACAAGTACTTTTGGTGTTTACACACATCATAATAAGAAATACTCATCGATTGTTGTAATTGACAAAGATATCAATGAAAACATTGCTAAAGATATTGCTATGCATGTTGGTGCAATGAATCCTAAATTCTTAAACAAGGAAAATGTTGATCAAGTTTGATTACAAAATGAAAAGGATTTATTAATAAAGAAAACTATTGAAGAAGGTAAACCGAAAGAATTTGCTGAAAAAATAGTTGAAGGTAGAGTTGGAAAACTATTATCTGAATATTGTTTATTAGATCAACCATTTGTTAAAGAACCAACTTTAACAGTGAGTAAATATGTTGCTAACAATAATAATGCTGAAGTTGTATCTATGTTTAGATATGAATTAGGTGATGGTATAGTTAAAGAAGAAGTAGATTTTGCTGCTGAAGTAGCTGCTCAAATGGGTAAATAATTTAATTATTTACTTTTTTAATATAAGAAGGAAAAAAATATGAAACCAAGTAAAAATATTTTAATAAAACTAAGTGGTGCATCTTTAAAAAATGAAGATAATATTATTTGTTTTAAAAAACTAGATCAAATATCAAGTCAAATTAAAGCTTTAAAAGGACAATATGGAATAGGTATTGTTCTTGGTGGTGGAAACATTTGAAGAGGTGCCACAAATGAAAAAATGGGTATCAATAGATCAGATGCAGATAGCATTGGGATGCTTGCTACAATAATGAATTCTATTTCATTAAAATCATCTTTAAATAAAAATGGAATGAAAGCAAAAGTTTACTCAGCTCTTAATGTTCCAAGAGTAACAAATGATCATGATGCAAATAATTTTAATGAAGATATCAAGAATGGTGAAATAGTAATTTTTGCTGGTGGAATTGGTATGCCATATTTCTCAACAGATACTTGTGCAGCATTACGTTGTTTAGAAATCAATTCAAAAATAGTTTTAATGGGAAAAAATGGAACTGATGGAATTTATGATAAAGATCCTAATAAAAATAAGGATGCTAAATTTATTAGTTCAATAACTTATGATGAAATTTTTAGCAAGGAATTAAAAGTTGCAGACTTAACATTCATAACTATGTGTAAAGAAAATAATATTGAAACAATAATTTTTGATATTGATAAAAAAGAAAGTATATTAAATGCCTTAAATAATAAAGGTAAATTTACTATAATTAAAAACAAATAATTTAAGGGAAAAATAAAAATGGAATGAGATATTTACAAAACAGAATTTGAAAAAAAAGCTAGTGAAAAAATTGAATGATTAGAAGCCGAATTAAGTAAGATAAGAACTGGTAAAGTTAGTTCAAGCATTCTTGAAGATGTCTTTGTTGATTACTTTGGTACAAATTCAAAAATTATTGAAGTTGCAAACATTAAATCAGTTGATGCAAGACAACTTGTTGTTAAACCATATGATCCATCAATTCTTAATGATATTAATAGAGCAATTACAAAGGCAAATATTGGTGTTAATCCAATAGTTGATGCTGATTCTTTAAGACTAAACTTTCCTGCTCAAACTGAAGAGAATAGAAAAGCATTAGTTAAAAAGACAAAAGAGTATTCAGAACAAACAAAAATTGGTATTAGAAATATTAGAAAAGATATTCATAGCAAGATAAATAAAGATACAGAATTAACAAAAGATAATTTAAAATATTATGTTGAAACTTTAGATAAAACAGTTAAAAGTAAAAATACTGAAATTGATAAAATAATTGAGAAAAAAGAAAAAGAATTAATGACTATATAATTAAGCATTATTTTAGGTATATAATAAATATTAGTGGTTATGTATGATTACAAAAAAGTTTAATAAAAATTTATTAAAAATAAATAATATTAATGTTAATCAAAAGCAAGTTTTTTGAAACAGATTTTTGATGGCATTTTTCATATTTTTGTATTGAATGCTTATAATGGTTGTATGTTTAATATCAGATAATTCATTGAATGATGATTGATATATTGATCTTTCTGAAAACCCAATACTGAATTTAAAATACAAAGGAATATTTGCCTATCTATTTATTGGATTGCTAGTTCCATTTATATATGGTGCTGTTTATGAAATAAATAAATTATTCTTTGGAGCTTATTCAAAGAAGACTTTTATATTCATGTTAATCGGTATATTAACACTATGCATACTTCCAAACTTTACATTTATTACAAAGTTTTATTACTTTACACCAATAACAGGTTCTTCTGGTCATTTAAATCCAGATGCTACTTCTAATTTCTTTACAATATTCACTTTATTTACAATGACATTGTTAATAGGGTTTATTATTTTACTAATTATTTTAACTTATCTAATTATTGATTATGGACTTTTAGATTTAAAATCTGTTTTACTATTTTTTATTTTAAATGCTGTTGTAGGATTTGGATTTTTTTCAATTGGTTTTATAGGTCTTTTAAAATCTTGACTTGTTCTATTCTTTGTATTATCAGTTTCAGGTTTTACAGATGTATTTGCATATTTGACAGGACTTCTTTTTGGTAAAACTCAAATGACCAAAGTTATTTCTCCTAAAAAAACATGAGAAGGTTTTTTTATTGGATTATTTGTAACTATTCTTGCTTCTTTATTATTGATTTATTTTATTTCTTTTGGAGACTCTACTCACAACACAATTCAAGACATTGTGCATGTTCCGACGATATATGAAAATGTTATTGGTAGATGATCATTTTTAATTTTCTTGGTAATTGGAATTTCATTAATTTCTACTATTGGTGATTTAGCATTTAGTTTTTTAAAAAGAGAATATTTAATAAAAGATTATGGAACACTATTTAAAAATCATGGTGGTGTTTTAGATAGATTTGATTCATTGTTATTTGCATTTACGCTATACACAATTTTATTGTTTTTCTTAAGTGGTCTAACTGAATCACAATTATTCTCATAATACTTGCATTTTTTCTATTTTTAATATTATACTTATTAAGTATGAAAATTCAGGAGAAAAAAAATTATAATGGCTATAAATAAAACAGATAACGTTGGATCAGTTGAAGAAGAATCAACTGTAAAAGCAGAGCCCACTAAAAAAATATCTAAAATAACTGACAATGAAGGTAAAACTGAAGTTGTTCAAGAAGAAAAAAAGTTATATAGAAAAACTAGAGATTATGGAGATAGAGAATATAATTCTGAAAAGGGTTATAAAGGAAAAAAATCTTCAGAAGACTTTAAAAAAAGTAAAACTTATTATAAAGATAAGTCAGCTGAAATTAAAGTTGCAATCGAAAGTAAATTAGACGCAAATCCAACAGTAAAAGCAAAATATAAAGAACTAGTATCTATTAGTAAATTAATGGAAACTGGTATGCATATAGGTTTGCCTTCTAGAAAATGAAATCCAAAAATGAAAAAATTCATTTATACAAAAAAAGGTAAAAATTACATCATTGATTTATATTTTACAGTTGTTGCATTAAGTGAAGCATATCATTTCTTGTATGAACTTGGAAAAAAAGATGGTAAAGCTCTTTTTGTAGGAACAAAAGGATGAATTGTAAAAAATCACATCAAAATTGAGTCTAGAAAAGTAGGTTCATTCTTTGTTAACCAAAGATGATTAGGTGGAACACTAACTAATCTAAAAACAATTAATAATTCAACAAAAAAACTAAGTGAATTAGTTGCTCTTCAAAAATTTGGTGAAATATCTAAATATTCTAAAAAAGAACAATCAGTTATACTTAAAGATATTGAAAAATTAAATAAATTTTTTGGCGGTATTAGAACAATGAAAGATCTTCCAGATGTTTTAATTGTTACTGATCCAGTTGAAGAAAAAAATGCAATATTAGAAGCAAGAAAATTAAATATTCCTATTATAGCTATTTGTAACACAAATGCAGATCCAGATAATATTGATATTGTGATTCCTGCAAACAATTATTCTATTAAATCAGTTTATTTAATAATTGGAATATTAGCTGATGCAATTGCTCTTGGTCAAGGAAAAACTGCAAACTACATTGGTAAATCTGATAGTGAAATCATTTTACCAGAATCAAAAAATCAAAATCAATAATTATGATTAAAATTTCAAATAATTTTTATTATATTCAAAATAGCATAATGGGTAATAACTCATATATTTTGATTAATAAAAATTTTTGTTTCATAGTTGACCCAAGTTGAAACACAGACAAACTTATTAGTTTCATTGAATCAGAAAATTTAATATTAAAAGGAATTATTTTGACACATCTTCATTATGATCATGTTGGTGATACAAAAAAATTACTTTACAATTTTGATAATGTGAAAATAATTGTATCTACATTAGGAAAAGAAATAGTAAAAAATACTTCAAATAGAATTTTTATTAATGATAAAGATTTTAAAA
This sequence comes from uncultured Mycoplasmataceae bacterium, assembly GCA_947041945.1. Classification (GTDB taxonomy): domain Bacteria; phylum Bacillota_I; class Bacilli_A; order Mycoplasmatales; family Mycoplasmoidaceae; genus CAMREV01. The sequence continues at coordinate 13,080 of CAMREV010000003.1, forward strand.
ATAATAATTTCATATATGTTGAAGATGAAGAAGTAATAGAAAATGGCTTGATAAAATTCTTACAAACACCAGGACACTCTCAATGTTCTATGTGTATAATATTTGAAAATAGAATCCTAACAGGAGATCATATTTTTGTTGATGAAATTGGAAGAACAGATCTTGAATATAGTAATCCAAAAGAAATGGGAATTTCAATAAAGAAATTTAAGAATTATGTTGATGAGAATAAAATTCATGATGTCTATCCAGGACACAATGAATTTGGAACTATGAAAATTATTTTAGAAAAAAATAAATACTTAAAATAGTTTATAAATTGTTATAATTTAATTGGTAATATATACCTTTTGATTTCATTTCGGAATTATAAAAGTATTAGATAATTATTAGTAATAAAATTACGATTAAATTTCTGGTTTTAGTAAATTAATGTTTAGTTGTTTGCAAGCGCTCAAGATTGTAAGATTAATTAAATAAGTTTAAGTGAGCTGTCGATTTAGTTTTAAGAATTATGCGATTATTGTTTAATATGATTAGATTTTAGAATAAGAGTTAATAAAAATATATAAAAATTATCACTTAGTTTAAAGTTTAATTTTTTTGTATAATGTCTATATTAATTTAAATAAAAAAAACCATGCTGTGATTTTGTTTTTTCGAGAAAGACAATTTCTAAAGGCATTCGTTCCTATAAATATTTTATTCAATATTGACACCCGCGCGTACAGACTATATCACTATAGTTGAAAGAGCTCCCTATAAGGCTAAAATCGTTATACATTTAAAAAATTAAATAAAAAATACTTATTAGTGATAATTTTTTTTTATTTTTAAAAAACATAATTTTAATAATTTTTTAGCAAAATAAACTTTATAATATTATTGAGTAATTATGAATAAAACACTATATAGAAAATACAAACCCAATAATTTTAGTAATATAATTGGGCAATTTTACATTAAAAAAATATTATTAAATTCGCTTGTAAATAATATGATTTCACATGCCTATATTTTTAGTGGTCCAAGAGGAGTTGGAAAAACTTCGATTGCAAGAATATTTGCAAAGTCAATAAATTGTACTAATAAAATTAATGGTGATGCATGTTGTGTTTGTAATAATTGTAAATTATTTTCATCAAGTGATTGCATGGATATAATTGAACTTGATGCTGCTTCTAATAATGGAATAAATGAAATTAGAAATTTAATTGATTCTACAAAATTTATTCCAAATATTTTTAGTAAGAAAATTTATATAATTGATGAAGCTCACATGTTAACTAATAGTTCATGAAATGCTTTATTAAAAACATTGGAAGATCCGCCTAAAAATGTAGTTTTTATCTTTGCAACAACAGAAGTGAATAAAATACCTTTAACAATTCTATCAAGATGTCAAAGATTTGATTTTGAAAAAATAAGCAATGATGTTTTAAAACAATTTGTACATAATATTATTACATTAGAGAATATTAAAATTTCATCAGATGCAATAGATGAAATAATATCAATTTCTGATGGATCTGTAAGAGATTGTTTAAGTATTTTAAATCAAACTCAAAGTTATTCAAATAATGAAATTACAGCAAATGATATAAGAGAAATATTTGGGTTATTAGATACAAAAAGTAAAATAAATTTAGTAAACCTGATTATTAATAATGACATTATAAATATTTCTTTATTAATTAACAAATATGAATTAAAAGGTGTTAATTTCTACAAACTTTGTTTCCAACTAATTGAAATATTACTTGATAAATTATTTCATATTAAAAGTGGTTCATTAGAAAATCTAAAAATTCTTAATGAAGATAATATTAATAGTTTTGATTTAAGTGAAAAACAATTGCTTTCATTAATAGAAATATTACAAAATGGAATCATTCAAATTAAAAATAATATTGATGATAAATTTTTCTTTGAATTAATAGCACTTAATTGTGTTTCTTATTTAAATAATAATAAATCAATAGTACACAAGGAGATAACAGTGGAAAACAAACCAATAAATAATACTAACTTGTCAAAGGCTAACATTGATCAATCAATTGATAATGAGGTTGAAAAAAATGCTCCTAAGATAATTTCAAATATAGATTCAGAAGAAATTAAATGTTCTAATGTAAAATTTGAAAATGTTGTAACTTCTAGAAAATTAGAAAATAAAGTTGTTCAAAAAGATATTTTTCAGCAATTAAATAACCAACCATATTCTTTAAAAGAAATGAAATTAGAAAATATTATTCAAAATAAAAATGCTCCAAAAGAGGAACAAGATAATACACCTATTGAAGAGACTCCAAAAAAAGAAAATCTTATATTAGCTGAACTTGATAAAAACCTTGTTTTGAACTTTTCTGAAATAGCTTTTAACAATAATAATGAAATTAAAGCAAAATTGAATTTAATATTTGATAACATTAGAGATACAATCCCTAGAAATCCAGAAGAAGCTTACATAATAGATGCTTCAAAAATTTTAATAGCAAGTAACAATGGATTTGTTTTTATGTTTGATGATGAAATGAGTTCAACAAATTTAAACTTAATTTCTGATAATGAAGAATTTATTTTATATATTAAAGAAAAATTTGGATCTGTCTATAAAGTTATTGGTGTAACAAGAAAACAAGCAAGAGATTTCTCAGAATCTGTAAAAGATTTAAAAAGAAATTATAAAGTTTATCAAGATGTAAACATTGAAAAATTAAAATTAAAAATAAAAACAAATGCTTCTACTAAAGAAATCGCACTAGAAATATTTGGGGAAGATATAGGAAAATAAATATGAACATTCAAAACTTAATGAAACAAGCTCAAAAAATGCAAGCTGAAATGCAAAAGAAAGCAGAAGAACTAAATAAAAAAGAATTTATTATTACTTCAAAAAACAACTTAGTTGAGATAAAAATTTTAGGTAATCTTGAAATTCAAGATATTAAAATAAGTAAAGATTTAGTAGATGAAGATGATATTGATACTTTACAAGATGTAATTGTTGATTCAATAAATAAAGCTATTAAAGAAGTTAATGCTGAAAAAGAAAAAATGATGCCACAAGGTATGCCAAAAGGATTAATGTAGGTGAAACCAAAAGAATTTGAATACTTTGTTGAAGGATTCAAAAAACTACCTGGCATTTCAAAAAAAAGTGCAGAAAAAATTTGTGATTTCATTTTGAGACAAGATGACAAATTTGCAAAAGATTTATCATCAAGAATAATGGATTTAAAATTTAATGTTGTTTTTTGTTCTATTTGTAATAATCTAACAAATAATCAAATTCATTGTGATATTTGTAATGACTCAAATAGATATAATAATAAATTATGTATTATTTCTGATTTTAATGATTTAATAAAAATTGAAAATCTAGAAATATATAATGGTTTATATTTTAATCTTAAAATGGAAATTGATAGTAAAAAGAAAAACATTGATGACATTGATATCGGATTAAAAAAAATTATAGAAATTATTGAAAAGAAAGATATTAAAGAAATATTAATAGCAACAAATATGACAATTAATGGAGAATTTACAGCATTCTATATTTCATCATATTTGAAAAAATTATTTGAAGATATTGAAATTTTTAGACTTGCTACTGGTTTGCCATTTAATTCATCAATAGATTATATTGATTCTGAATCTTTGACATCAGCAATTAAAAACAAAATAAAATTTTAGAAATTAGCACTTTTTTATCAAGAGTGCTAATTTTTGTTGTATAATAAGGTTGGTAAATTATTTTAAGGAGAAAATTATTATGAGTAATTTAATTATAGGTATAGACTTAGGAACAACAAATTCGTGTGTTTCTATAGTTGAAAATGGAAAACCCAAAATTATTGAAACCCCTGAGGGGAAAAGAACTATTCCTTCTGTAGTTGCATATAAAGGAAGTGAAATAATTGTAGGTGATGCTGCAAAAAGACAAGCAGTAACAAACAAACTTACAGTTAGTTCTATTAAAAGATTAATAGGGACAAAAGAAAAAATTCAGATTGGTGATAAACAATATACACCAGAAGAAATTTCTGCTCAAATTCTTTCGTACATCAAAAAATGTGCTGAAGATAAATTAGGTCAAAAAATTACAAAGGCTGTTATTACAGTTCCGGCGTATTTCAATGATGCTCAAAGACAAGCCACAAAAAATGCAGGAAAAATTGCAGGGTTAGAAGTTGAAAGAATTATAAACGAACCAACTGCTGCTGCATTAGCTTATGGTATTGATAAATCTAAGAATGAACAAAAAGTTTTAGTTTATGACTTAGGTGGTGGTACGTTCGATGTTTCTATTCTTGAAATAGCAGATGGTACATTTGAAGTATTATCAACATCTGGAGATAACAAACTTGGTGGTGATGACTGAGATCAAAAAATTATTGATTGAGTAATCGAACAAGTTCAAAAAGAACATGGTAAAGATTTATCAACTGATAAAATGGCAGTTCAAAGAATTAAAGATGCATCTGAAAAAGCTAAGATTGAATTATCTGGTACAAAAGAAGCTATCATTAGTTTACCATTTATTGCTCAAGGTAATGATGGTCCAATAAATGTTGAATTAACATTAACAAAAGCAAATTTTGAATTCTTAACAAAAGATTTATTAGAAAGAACTAAAAAACCAGTTGAAGATGCTTTAAAAGAAGCAAAAATTAGTAAAGATAAAATTGATAAAGTTTTACTTGTTGGTGGTTCTACTAGAATGACTGCTGTTGAAGAATTAGTAGTTAGTATGTTAGGTAAAAAACCTGATAAAAATATTAACCCCGATGAAGTTGTTGCACAAGGTGCTGCAATTCAAGGTGGTGTATTAATGGGAGATGTAAATGACATTCTATTATTAGATGTTACTCCATTAACATTAAGTATTGAAACATTAGGCGGAGTAGCAACTCCTTTAATATCTAGAAACTCAACTATTCCTACTTCTAAAAGCCAAGTATTCTCTACAGCAGCTGACAATCAACCAGCAGTTGATGTTCATGTTGTTCAAGGTGAAAGACCAATGGTTGCAGATAACAAATCATTAGGAAAATTTGTATTAGATGGAATTCAACCGGCCCCTAGAGGAGTTCCTCAAATTGAAATCACATTTAATATTGATGCTAATGGTATTCTAAATGTTAAAGCAATTGACAAAAAAACTAATAAAGAATCTCATATCACAATTAAAGATTCATCAGGTTTATCTGATGCTGAAATTGAAAAAATGATAAAAGATGCTGAAGCTAATAAAACAGTTGATGAAAAAAAGAAAAAAGATAATGAAACTAAATATAGAGCAGAAACTTTTATACATTCAATGAAAAAAGAATTAAATTCTGAAGAAGCAAAAGATATTGATTCTAAAGATAAAGAAAAAATTGAAAAACAAATTAAAGAAATTGAAACTTTATTAGAAGAAAGCAAATTTGAAGATTTAAATAAAAAATTAGATGTTGTTGAAAAAGAAGCTTTTGAATTCATGCAAAAACAATCAGCAAAAAAACAAGCTGAAAGTAAAGATGAATCTAAAGAAGAAACTTCGAAAAATACACCGCCTAAAAAAGAAGAAAAATCTAAAGATAAAAAATAAAAAAAATCCTAAAATTTTTAGGATTTTTTTATTTAAGTATTATGTTATGGGGTTTCCTTCCACAAATATTCCAAAACCTGCAAGCAAGGAAAGAAGGGCTATTAAAAATAAAGTGAAGCTTAACATTATCATATATGGAAATTTATGTGTTGATCAATAACTAGGATTTTTTCCTTTCATACTTTTATGAAAATCCATTTCTTCTTTTGAGGGAATTTTATTATTTCTAAATTTATATGTAAAATAAAATGATATTAAGCTTAGCAAAAAAAATATAGCAGAACCAACAAAAAAAATTCAAGAGTATCTTTCCATTATTGTTCCTTATTAATAATTTAATATATCATATTTTTTAAAAAGAAACATATTTTAAATATAATTTCTATATATATAGATATATTAAAATGTATATCACATTTTTATTTTATTTTGCTATTATTAATATGTAAATATATTATTTATAAATAAGAAAGGAAAATTATGCAATTAAATAATTTAAAAAATAAGTTTTCTTCTTTTTGAAATAAGCGTAAAGGTTCTGGTAATTCCAGAGAATTTATTGGCAAACTTTCAAGAGGATTAATGCTTCCAATTAGTTTACTTCCTGTAGCTGGTTTATTCTTAGGAATTGGTGCAGCTATAGTTAATGGTTCTAATGGAAATGAAGGCTTAGAATTATTTGGTAAATTTTTACAATTACCAGGTGATGCTATATTTGGTGCCCTTCCAGTGTTATTTGCAATAGCAATAGCAATAACATTTACAAGAGATGCCGGGACTGCCGGCCTAAGTGCACTTGTTGCATTCTTAGCTTTTGGTGGTATCCAACAAGCTTTAATTCAACCTGTTATTAATGCAGCAGGACAAACCATCGGGTACGACTTGCTTTTTTATGCAGGTGGTATGTGAAGTTTATCTGGAGATCCTAAATTTGGTTTAGATACATCTTTATTCGGTAGTGTTCTTGGATGAACACAATTAAGCACGAGTGTTTTTGGAGGATTCATAGTTGGTTTTACTGTAGCTTTTTTATATAATAAATTCAAAGATATACAGTTACCTCCAATTATAGGATTCTTTTCAGGAGTAAGATTTATTCCATTAGTGACCTTTATGGCATTTATTCCAATAACACTTTTAGTGTTAATGGTTTGACCATTAGTTGGTACACTATTTGGAATAATAGGTGGAGCTCTTGGATCAGGTATGTATGGATTTCAATCATTCATATTTGGTTTTATAGAAAGATCGTTAGTTCCTTTTGGGTTACACCATGCTTTCTATAGTCCACTTTGATATTCAAGTATTGGGGGGGAATTAAACCTTAATGATCTTGCTATTGTTAATGGTCAATTTGTTTCATTAGTAGCTAATGGTACTAGTAGTGCAACATGATTAGATATTGTTAAACATTTTGATATTAATTATGATATTAATTCAACATCAATAGCTGGTGATCAAGTTATGTGAGCTTTTGTTAACTCAAATTTAGCTGGAAAAAAAGTTTTTCAACTTGGAACTTCAACTGCATTAATAGTACAGTTTTCAGATTTAACAACAACAGTTTACCAAGAGGCACTTTTAAAACTTAATGGATTAAGTAATGCTCTTAGTAAAGGTGTTAATATTGGTCAATACATGCAAGGTAAATACCCATTCATGATGTTTGGTCTTCCAGCAGCTGGTGTAGCTATGGTTATGGCAGCTCCTAAAGAAAATCGTAGAATGGCAGGTTCAGTTGTTATATCTGCATCACTTACATGTTTCTTAACGGGAATTACAGAACCATTAGAATTTACATTCTTGTTCTTAGCTCCTTGATTATTCTGAGGATTCCATGCATTTTTCTGTGCATTATCATTTGGTTTAATGAATTGAATCGGATTAATAGTTCCTGATATTGCACCTCACGTAGGTATGACTTTCTCAGGAGGTATTATAGATTGAACAATTTATGGTGCAATTCAAATACCAGCTGGTTCTAATGCATGAGTAGCATTATTAATTGGTATTCCATATGTTCCAATCTACTTCTTCTTCTTTTTATGAGCAATCAAGAAATTCAACATCATGACACCAGGTAGAGGAGATAATACAAAACTTTACTCTAAAGCAGATTACTTAGCAAGTAAAGATACAAACAAATCTCAAGATGGTTATGATGGAGAAGTTATAGGGATAATAAAAGCATATGGTGGCCTTGAAAATATTGTCACTGTAGATGCATGTATTACTAAATTAAGAATTAAAGTAGTAGATCCTAAAAAAGTTGATGAAAAAAAATTAACTAATGAATTGGGTGCTATGGGTGTTATTAGACCCAGTCAAAAAGCGGTTTATTCAATATACGGTACTAGAGCTGATTGAATAAAAAATCAAATCAATAGTATTATTACTGATGTAGAAAAAAACCCTAAATTAAAAGATGAAATATTTAGCAAAGATTTTAATAAAAATATTAAAAAAATTGATTCAAATAAAGAGAATTCAAATTCTAATATGAAAAATGAAACTTTAAATGTTTACTCTCCTTTTGATGGTGAAATAGTTTCATTAAAAAAAGTTCCTGATAAAACTTTTAGTGATGAAATTATGGGTAAAGGATTAGCAATTATTCCAAGTTCAAAAAAAGTAAATTCTATTCTTGAAAAAGGTGAATTAGATTTAATTTTTGATACAGGACATGCATATATTTTTAAATCAAAAGAAGGTACTTCGTTATTACTTCATATTGGTATAGATTCAATTAATTTAAAAGATAGTTCTAAAAAAGATGTACCCATTTTTAAAATTAATTCTAAAAAAGGTGACAAACTTAAAAAAGACTTAGACATATCTGAAATTAATTTAAATAATTTAGAGAAATATGCCAAATCACCTATTACTCCAATTATTGCTCTTAATGAAACATTAGAAGGTAGAAATGTAGAAATTATAGCAAAAAAAGGTAAGGTTAAAAAAGGCGACTTGCTATTCGTTATAAAACCATAAAAATTTTATATTAAAAAACAATTTAGCTTTTTTAAAAAATCTTAACAACTTGTTAAGATTTTTTTTAATTTCTATTTAAATTTGATATAATTTTATTAAATTATGAAAATTTTTAAAAATTATTCTTAAAAGGCAATTATGACTGAACAAAACAAAATATTGTTAACAAAAGAAGGTGCAGATAAATTAAAGGTAGAACTTAAAGAGTTAATTACTGTTAAGAGACCTGAAATTATCAAACAAATTCAAGATGCAAGAGAGCAAGGGGATCTATCTGAGAATGCAGATTATGATTCAGCTAAAAATGAACAAGCAAGACTTGAGTGAAGAATTCAAGAAATTGAAGAAATTTTAAATCGATATGAAATTATTAGGGAATCAAGTAGTAATAAGAAAACTGTTTCAATTGGTTCAAAAGTTAAATTTAAAGATTTTTCAGATAACAAAGAATATGAATATGAAATATGTGGTTCTATTGAATCAGATCCATTACTTGGAAAGATTTCTAATGAGTCTCCTTTAGCAAAAGCTATCCTTAATAAAACTGTTGGAACTAAGTCTGAAGTTAGAGGAATTGATAAGCCTTATAAAGTAGAAATAATAAAGATATCTTAATTTATTTCTTTTTTATGAAAAGTTATATATAATTAAAAATGTTTAATTATCATTAATTAAATATAATGGGTAGTTAGCGAAGTGGCCAAACGCTGCTGACTGTAAATCAGCCCTCTCTGAGTTCGGCGGTTCGAATCCGTCACTACCCACCATATATTGGGCTGTAGCCAAGCGGTAAGGCAATAGACTTTGACTCTATCATGCGATGGTTCGATTCCATCTAGCCCAGCCATTTATTTATGTCCCACTAGCTCAGTGGTAGAGCATTTCACTTTTAATGAAGGGGTCGTAGGTTCGAGTCCTACGTGGGACACCATTTTAAAAAAAAACATGGCTGCTGGAGTGGCGGAATGGTAGACGCACAGGACTTAAAATCCTGAGTTAGCAATAACGTGAGGGTTCAAGTCCCTCTTCCAGCACCATTTATTAATGCAGGTGTAGTTCAATGGTAGAACTATAGCCTTCCAAGCTATTAGCGTGGGTTCGATTCCCATCACCTGCTCCATAATAAAAAATACATAATAATAATTAATTTAAAGTTAATTATTATTTTTTTATTTTCTTTTTACTTTTTATAAAAATATGTTATTATTTCTTTAGTGTATTTTTTTATATACTATACACACAGAATAGTTGTTAAGGGGAAATAATGCCAACAATATCACAATTAATTAGAAGTGAAAGAAAAAAGAAAGTTAAAAAGACAAAGTCTCCGGCTTTGCTTTGAACTTATAATTCAATGTCAAAAGGAACTAACAATAATCCTGCTCCTTTTAAAAGAGGGGTTTGTACTAGAGTTGGTACAATGACACCAAGAAAACCTAACTCGGCCCTAAGAAAGTATGCAAAAGTAAGACTTACAAATAATTATGAAGTATTAGCATATATTCCAGGTGAAGGACATAACTTACAAGAACATAGTGTTGTTCTTATAAGAGGTGGTAGAGTGAAAGACTTATCTGGGGTAAGATACCATATTGTAAGAGGAACACTTGATACAGTTGGTGTTGCCAATAGAAAACAAGAAAGATCAGCTTATGGTGCTAAGAAACCTAAAGCTGCTAGCTAAGGAGATTAACTATGAGAAAAAATAGTGCACCTAAAAGAAATATATTACCAGACCCGGTTTATAATTCAAGATTAGTAACTAAAGCTATCAACACAATAATGCTTGATGGTAAAAAAGGTTTAGCTCAAAATATACTTTATACATCATTTAATTTAATTGAAAAAAAGACTGGTGAAAAAGGTATAGATGTATTTAAAAAAGCATTAGAAAATATTATTCCATCTATCGAATTAAGAGTTAGAAGAATAGCAGGATCTAATTACCAAGTACCAACACCTGTTAGTAAAGAAAGAAGAATTACATTAGCATTAAGATGATTAATTCTTTATTCAAGAAACAGAAATGAAAAAACTATGGTTGAAAGACTAGCTGGAGAAATAATTGATGCATCTAAATCAACAGGTTCATCAGTTAAGAAAAAAGAAGATACTCATAAAATGGCAGAAGCTAATAAAGCATTTGCTCATTTAAGGTTTTAATAAGGAAAGATCATGGCAAGAAAATATCCATTAGAAAAATTTAGAAATTTTGGAATTATGGCTCATATTGATGCAGGTAAAACTACTACATCTGAAAGAATCTTATTTCATGCAGGTAAAACTCATAAAATAGGAGAAGTTCATGATGGTGGAGCTACTATGGATTGAATGGCTCAAGAAAAAGAACGTGGAATCACGATTACTTCTGCTGCTACTTTTGTAACATGAAAAGATCATCAATTAAATCTAATTGATACTCCAGGTCACGTTGACTTCACTGTTGAAGTTGAAAGATCACTAAGAGTATTAGATGGAGCGGTTGCTGTACTTGATGCGCAAAATGGTGTAGAACCTCAAACTGAAACAGTTTGAAGACAAGCAACAAGATATGATGTACCTAGAATTGTATTTGTTAATAAAATGGATAAAACTGGTGCTGATTTCGATATGTGTATTCATTCATTAAAAGACAGATTAGCAGCTAATGTTTCACCAATTCAATATCCTATAGGAGCAGAGTCTCATTTTAAAGGACTAATTGACATTGTTGAAATGAGAGCAATAATCTTTGATGGAAAATCAGATGAAAATTATGTTATTGAAGAAATTCCAAGTGATTTATTAGACAAAGTTAAAAAGTTAAGAGAAGAATTAATTGATAACTGTGTTGAATATGATGAAGCAACAATGGAAAAATATCTAGACGGTAAAGAACTATCAGTTGATGAAATTAAAAAATGTATTAGAAAAGGTGTAATTAGTTCAAACTTCTATCCAGTTCTTTGTGGAACAGCTTTTAAAAATAAAGGTGTTAAAACATTACTTGATGCAATTGTAGATTATTTACCTTCACCAAATGATGTTCCTCCAATCAAGGCAACAAAATTAGATGGTAGTGAAACTCAAAGAACTAATAGTGATGATGAACCATTTGCTGCATTAGCTTTCAAAGTTGCAACAGATCCATTTGTTGGTAAACTAACTTTCATTAGAGTTTATTCAGGTGTGCTTCCAAAAGGATCATACGTAATGAATGCAACTAAGGATGAAAAAGAAAGAGTTTCAAGATTAGTTAAAATGCACTCTAACAACAGAGATGAAATTGAAGAAGTAAGAGCTGGTGATATCTGTGCAGTAATTGGATTAAAAAATACAACTACTGGTGATACTTTAACTAGTGAGAAAAATGAAATCATTTTAGAATCAATGACTTTTGCAGAACCAGTTATTTCATTAGCTGTTGAACCTAAGTCAAAAGGTGATCAAGAAAAAATGGGTGTAGCTTTATCAAAACTATCTGAAGAAGATCCAACATTTAGATCATTTACTGATGAAGAAACTGGTCAAGTAATTATTGCTGGTATGGGTGAACTTCACTTAGAAATTATTGTTGATAGAATGAAAAGAGAATTCAATGTTGAAACAAACGTTGGTGCTCCACAAGTTTCTTATAGAGAAACATTCTTAAAAAGCGGAGACAAAGTTGAAGCAAAATATATTAAACAATCAGGTGGTAAGGGACAATATGGTCACGTTGTGATTAACTTTGAACCAAACCCAGAAAAAGGTTTTGAATTTGTTGATAAAATAGTAGGTGGAAAAATTCCTAAGGAATATATTAAACCTGTTAAAAAAGGATTAGAAGATGCATTACATTCTGGTCCTTTAGCTGGATACCCAGTTATTGACATTAAAGCAACTTTAGTAGATGGTTCATACCATGATGTCGATTCATCTGAGATGGCATACCAAATTGCTGCATCAATGTCTCTAAAAGAAGCTGCAAAAATTTGTCACCCTGTTCTACTTGAACCAATCATGTCAGTAGAGATTACTGTTCCTGATGAATACTTTGGAACAGTAATGGGAGATATTTCTTCTAGAAGAGGAAGTATCGAAGGAAATGAGCAAAGAGGGAACGCTCAGGTTATTAAATCAAAAGTTCCTTTAAAAGAAATGTTTGGGTATGCGACTGATTTAAGATCAAATACTCAAGGGAGAGCAACATATATAATGCAGTTTAGTAATTATGCACAAGCTCCAAAATCAATTACTGAAGAAGTTATTTCTTCTAAAACAAAAAAATAATATATAATTTAAAAAGCAAAAAATAAGGAGAAATTATTTATGGCAAAAGCAAAATTTGATAGATCAAAAGATCACGTTAATATAGGTACAATAGGACATATAGACCATGGTAAAACCACTCTAACTGCTGCTATTTGTACTTTCCTTTCAAAACAAGGTAAAGCTGAAAAGAAAGATTACGCATCAATTGATAGTGCACCAGAAGAAAAAGCAAGAGGTATTACAATTAATACAGCTCATGTGGAATATGAAACAGATAAAAGACATTACGCTCACGTAGATTGTCCAGGACATGCTGATTATGTTAAAAACATGATTACAGGTGCTGCACAAATGGATGGTGGTATCTTAGTTGTTGCGGCAACTGATGGACCAATGCCTCAAACTAGAGAACATATCTTACTTGCAAGACAAGTAGGGGTTCCTAAGTTAGTAGTATTCCTAAACAAATGTGATATGATGGCTGATACTGAAATGCAAGACTTAGTTGAAATGGAAGTTAGAGAATTACTAACTTCATATGGATTCGATGGTGATAACACTCCAGTAATTAGAGGTTCAGCATTAAAAGGATTAGAAGGAGATGCAACTTGAGAAGCAAGACTTCAAGATTTAATGGATGCAGTTGATAGCTATATTCCAACTCCTCCAAGAGAAAATGACAAACCTTTCTTATTAGCTGTTGAAGACTCAATGACTATCTCTGGTAGAGGTACTGTTGTAACTGGTAGAGTTGAAAGAGGAACTTTAAAACTTAATGATGAAGTTGAAGTTATCGGAATTAAACCTACTAAAAAATGTGTTGTAACAGGTATGGAAATGTTTAAGAAAACTCTTGATGAAGTAAGAGCTGGTGATAATGCTGGTATCTTATTAAGAGGTGTTAACAGAGAAGATATTATTAGAGGACAAGTATTAGCTAAACCAGGTTCAATTACTCCTCATATTAAATTCTCAGCTCAAATCTACTGTCTTAAAAAAGAAGAAGGTGGAAGACATACTCCATTCTTTAAAGGATACAGACCTCAATTTTACTTCAGAACAACTGACGTAACAGGTTCTATTGAATTAAAAGAAGGTGTTGAAATGATCACTCCTGGTGATAACACTGAAATCGTTGTTGAACTAATTTACCCAATCGCTGTTGAAGAAGGTTCTAAATTCTCTATTAGAGAAGGTGGAAGAACAGTTGGTGCTGGTACAGTTACTAAAATAATCAAATAGTAAAAAATAAAATTTTAATAAATTTTATTTTTTTTTGCTTATACTTAAAAAGTTAGGAATTTTATGGAAAATTTATACATACACAATAAAATAAAAAATTTAAAGTTAAAATTAAGATTTAGTAAATCAGTTTTTAGATTAGTAAATATTCAATTTTTTCAATCAAAATTTAGTTTCATATTCTCATTTATTTTTTCTCTTGTATTAATCCTTGGTCTTGGTTTTATGAACATCTATGGATTTGGATTAATTGATACAGGTTTAGGTTTTATGAATGTAATTGTTGGTATTATGACTTTCCAAATATTACAAACAGGAATTCAGATTTTGCCAGAAGCTATAATTGAGTTTAAACAATCTGTTATTTTAAAAAGAATTGGTGCAACACCAATTAGATCTATTGATTTTATTTTAATTATGATTTCATATTATTTTAGTGTTATCTTTGTACAATTTTGATGAATTGTTTTATGAACAACTCTTGCATTTGGATTCTTAAATTTTGGTAATCCAACAGGTGGAACAAATACTGGGATTGAACTTTTATTTAATGGCAATGTTGATTGATTTAGTTTTTTTATTGCTTCAATGTATACTTCTGTTTTAGCAATAGTTGTTGGATTATTTATTGCTTCAATTTCAAAAAGTTCAATTCATTCACAAGTAATTGGAGGAATCATTTTCTTTGTTTCAATGTTCTTATCTGGAAACTTTATTTCAATACAAACAATTGATTCAATGGAAGGTATGAGATATGTTTCAATGATTACTCCTTTTAGATCTGTTAATAATCTAACTTATATTGCTTGAAACTCTACAAATCCATATGCAATATTCCAACCATGAAATAATGCTGTGTTTCCGTTTTTCTCTGCTAATCCTTTAGAACAGGACAAGACATATACTATTGAATCATGATTCATATGATTCTCATGAATAATGCCTTTTGTTATAATAGTAACTTTAGTTGCTTTATCTGCAAAATTCTTTAAATGAAGTAAGAGGTAATTATGTCAAAAGTAAGAGACGAATATAAATTTGATATGTTCTTAGGAATGTCTAAAGATAAAAAAGATGCTCCTTTTATAATTGACTACGAACCCCCAAAGGGAGAAGGTAAATTAATTGAATTTAAAAATGTTAAAAAAGTATTTAATAGTAATAAAAATAAATTTGTAGCTTTGGATGATTTATCATTCACATTATATAATAATGAAAATGTTGCTTTATTAGGTGCTAATGGCGCTGGTAAGACAACAACAGTTGAAATGATTATTGGTTTGAATACACCTACAGATGGTGAAATATTATATCTATATGATTACGATTTTAATTTCCAAGAAGAAATTGGAATTCAATTTCAAGACTCATCATACCCAATTGGTTTAAATGTATGCAATATAATTGATTTCATGATTGATGTTTATAATATTGATATTACAAAAGATGAAATTATTTCAGTTGTTACAGCATTTGGTTTACATGAGTATTTAAAAAAACCTGCAAAATCTCTTTCAGGCGGACAACAACAAAGATTTAATATCTTGCTTGCTTTATTACATAAACCAAAGATTGTTTTCCTTGATGAGTTATCAACAGGTCTTGATATTCATATCAAAAATGAAATTAGAGTATTTGTTAAAAATTATTGTGAAAAGTTTAAGATAAACATAATTCTTGTTTCTCATGATATTGAAGAAATAGAGAACATTACAGATAGAATAATGATTCTTCAAAATGGTAAGCTTAAAGTAGATATCAATAAAAGCAAAGTTAAAAAATATGCCAAGTCTTTAAATGACTTGTTTAATAAATATATATAGAAACTATAAAAAAAATAAGAATCAAATCTTATTTATTTTTTTTGTCTTTTTCAACAATTCAATTTGGAGATAAAGCTGTCTCTGCATTTAAATCAAATACATTAAATTTATTGTTTGCTGTAATTTCATTTAAAACAACATTTTTATATTTTTCATTCATTGCAGTTTTGATTAATAAGTTAAATACAATATCTGCACCTTGTTGAGTTAAGAATGTAGTAAAGTCTTTTGAAACATCACTATAGTTAATTTGTTTAGCATAAGCTCCATAGAAATTAACAGTATTTGAATCTGGTAATATTTGATTAGAAACAACACCTTCAAAATTTTGGAATGCTTCATTAGGAACAACTGGACTTCCAGTAGTTGGCATTTCTAATTGTTTAATGAAAGCTTCTTTCTTTAAAGCAATTGTTGTTGCTTCATTAATTGAGTCTATATCAAAACTTCCACCTAATTCTTTACTAACATTATTTGCTAATGTTTCAATATCACTAATAAATTTAATTTCATTAATATGACCTGTTAATGCTTCTCTTGAACCATATTGGTATAAAACACCTTTTGCAGTTGTAGCAATATCAGCACCTTCTCTTTGACTATTAAATAATTTTTCAACAACTATTGAAGGTAATGAATTTTTATCAGATGATTGTAAACCGGCATAACCCAACATATTTTTATTTGTTGTTCCACCACTATTCATTACATTATAATGATTATCTTGTGTACCATATGTAGAAGTAGTGTATAAGTTATCTCCATTTGGATTTGCTGACAATAATGTACCAGAGTTTGAGAAATATTTAGATGCATAATTATTATTATTATTTACTTTCATTCTATTTACATTTAATAAAGCATCTGAAGTGATTGTTCTGTTACCATCTTCAAGTTTACCATTTAAACCATCTGCTCAAACAAAGTAAAAGTCTTTTCCATATATTACTTCATCTTGTAGAGATTCCATGAATCTATTGATACCATCTCCATCATCATCTTGTAATAAATAGTTAACTGTTGAAGATAACAAGTAAGTTTCAAATCTTTTTTTGAATATATCACTTTTATTAATAGTAAATGAATTTAAAAATATTTGTTTTTTGTAATTAATTAATTGAACAGGATCTATTACTGCATTGTCAGCTAAGGCATTTGGATTATATCTAGTTCAATCAATAAATTTATTTCCAGCCATATTATTAAAATCTTGACCATAGTATAAATTTACTAATTGATTGTTTAATGCATTAATATTTGTTGATGTAACACCATCACCAATTGTGTCTTTAAAATTTAAATTAACATCAAAGTATGGATCTACAATTTTTCCTAATACTTCTGCTCTTATTCTATCTCCAAATATAGTTCCATTACTTTTCATATAATCATAAATAGATAAATTTAAGTAAAAATCATTAGCATAAATAATTTGACTAAATTTGAATGTATCATCAGTTGAAGCTAATGGAGTTATTGCTAAAGATTCAAGATAAGGAGTAATTGTAGCTAAATATTTTTCTCTATATGAATCAGTCGTTCCATAAACAGGTAATGCTGCATTATATAAATTTGTTATATTGAATAAACCAGTTGATGTATTTTGACTATATATTCAAGGTGAAGCTAATCCATTATTTTCTGCATTTGAAGAAAAGTTATTAGAATATACTTCTTTAGTACTTCTAAATTTATTTTGAACAATTCTGTTTTTATCATAATTTTTTATATTAAATAAATAATCAGACATGGCACTATAGAATTTTTCAGAAGGAGTAGCATTTTTACCAATGTAGTTATCACCAAAGAATTTTGAAACTAATGTTTGATTACTAGCATCTAAAAATAATTCTTTTAAAACAAACTCTTTATTATCTGTGAAATATGTTTTAAGTTCATTTTGTAAACCGATAGATATATTACTATTACCTGCAAGATTAGTTAAATTTCTTTCACTTAGAAGATGTCTATAAATAATTACATCACCATATTTTTTATTTGCTTCTGTAGCAGTTGCACTTGCCTCAATATGTTTATAACCATCAATTGCAATTGCATGAACACCAGCTTCATTTCTTAACATCATAAAGTTTGATAAGAATAAATCAGCAATTGCAAAAGCATCAGAAGAAAATAAATCAGCTCCTCTTAAACTTGTAAGATCACCGAATTGATTGATAATTTTATTTACCATTGCACTTGGAATTTTAGCAGAGTTTACATTTGCAAAAGCAGAAGTAGAAACAAACTGTTTAGTAATATTGTCTAGTACACTTGTAGTACTATTTAAATTTCTTGTATTTGCAGCAGTTAAAAGTTCACCACCAGATGCTTGAAATTTATTGTAATAAAGTGATAATGCTGCCATTGCAAATTCTGGATAAAGAGATTCATATATGCTTGAAGCTTTTGCTAATATATATGTAGAACTATCTTCTGTATGATTTTGTGGAATATCAATAAGACCAGCACTGTTAGTAACACCACCTATTGTTGGAAGAATATAATTATTTGTAGTTCTTGCATCTTGAATGAAGTTATTAAATTTTTCAATACTTGAGAATGTTTCGTTGTCAGAACTTTCTGAAAAGTATGGGAAAGAGTAGTTACCTGCTAGTTCAGTATTTCTATTTGAAAAAGCACTGCCACTTTCTGGAGGTGGAGGTGGAGTAATATTTGAATTATAAATACTATTGATACCACCCTTTGGAGAACCGTATTTTCATAATGACATATTAACAATCATTGGTTTTTCAAATTCTAATCATTTATTGAAAACAAACTCTTGTATAGGAGCATAAAGTTCTTTTTCTAATGCATTTGAACCACTTCAAGCAAATGATAAACCTGCAGTTTTGTTAAGTGCATTCATTAAATCTGAAAGTTGTGGTGTTTTGATTGTTCCATTCGGTCCATTCACTACAACAAGTGATTTTTCAAATATTTTATCAGTCAAATATGTAATTGCTCATGTATTTCTTTTAATAGCAATATAAGATTGTTCGGTACCACCATTTGGGTCTAAATGTGAATCTTGTAATTCTTCTTTTCATTTTGAAGGACTACTTCTTTGAAGTTGTTCTTTAGTTTGTTTTAAATTTTCATCAATATCTTTATTTTGATTTTTTAAATCTCTAGCAAATGTAGCGTTTTCTTTTGCAATTATTTCAATTGCTTTATAAAAACTATCTCCAATTTTTCCTTCAATATTTTTTTTCATTGAAGATTCATCAAATAATGAGTCTGCAGCTACTTCTTCAAGTGAAACTAAAATTTCATCAGTACCTGTCTTGCCATTGTTAGCAAAAACATTTCCATCTTTCTTATCTATTCTAGTTTTATCATCTGTTTGAGTAGCACTACATGAAGCTAAAAGTAAGGCAGATGAAGAAACCATTGATATTAAACCTAAAGAAACAGTTGTTAAAAAAACAGCTTTTGATCTTGTTCTTTTCATATATATTTTCTCCTAAAAATTACATAATATTATTATAATATTTTATTTCAAAAAACACATAAAAAAAGATACAAATAAATAAAAATAAGAAATATATTTTTTTTTATTTAAAATATAATAAATCTAGTGTAGAAATACCAAAAATTGAAAGAGAAAAAATGCCGAAAATTCAAATAAATAATTTATCAATTTCTATAAATGAAAAAAAAATTTTAAACAACATTAATTTAGAAATAAACAAGGGAGATGTAATTGCCATAGTAGGCCCTAATGGTAATGGAAAATCAACGCTTTTAAAAAGCATTATGAATCATTATAGTGTTGAAAAAGAAGGCGGAGATATCTTAATTGATGGTGTAAGTACAAACGAAATGGAACCAAATGAAATAATGAAAAATGGAATCTTTTTTGCCCCACAAAATTCAGAAGAAATTCCAGGTGTACTAATGATTGATTTTTTAAAAGCAATTGTAAATGCAAATAGAGACACACCTATAAAAATGGCTGAATTATTTAAAAATATAGAAGCAATTTTAAAAGATTTAAATTTAGATAGATCTATTTTAAAAAGATTTGTAAATCATGGTTTTTCTGGTGGTGAAAAAAAGAAATCAGAAATACTACAAATGAAATTATTAAATCCTGAATGTATTTTATTGGATGAAATTGACTCTGGATTAGATGTTGATTCTATTAAGCTTGTAATAAATGAATTGAAAAAAATAGTTGATGGTGAAAAATCATTAATTATAGTTAGTCACCAACAAAAAATATTTGATGTTATTAAACCAAATAAAGTAATTGTAATTATGGGTGGAAAAATAATAAAAGAAGGAGATTATTCTCTTTTGGAAAAAATTAATAATGAAGGTTATGAATGACTAAATTTTTAATTGAAAATAATAAAATTTCAAGAACTATTGATATTTCTTCAAACACAAAAGAAAGAATATCAATAGTTGATATAAATGATAGTAACATTACAATGGATATAGTTATAAATGTCTTTGAAAATTCAAGTGTAGTATTGAATTTAGCATCTTTCTCTGAAACTACAAAGAAGAATTATAATATTACTGTTAATCATTTTTCTAGCAACAGTTATAGTGAATGTAATGTTTTTGGAGTTTCTAAGAATAACTCTCATATAAAATTTGATCTGACAGCAAAAATTGATGACCTATCTTTATCAAATAAATGTAAACAATCAATTAGTGGAATATTATTATCGAATGATTCTTCAATTGTTGGAGCTCCAAACCTAATCATAAATACAAATAGTATTAAAGCAGAACATTCTCTTTCAATAGGTAAAATTAACCAAAATAAATTATTTTATTTAATCTCAAAAGGATTGAGCAAAAAAGATGCACTATATCTTTTAGTGATGGGTTACTTTAACAATTGTTTAAAAAATTTAAAAAATGAATATCTAAAAGAAAAAGTAGAGAATAAAATAAAGGACAAATTATAATGAAAAACTTTAAAAAAGACTTCCCATGGTTTGAAGCAAACAAAGGAATAACATATTTAGATAGTGGTGCAACAACTCTAAAACCACAATGTGTAATTGATTTTGTAAATAAGTATATGATTGAAGAATCTTATAACTCTCATAATACAGATTCTAAATATACATATTCAACTACAAAAATAATTTATGAAACAAAAGAAAAGCTGGCAAATTATTTAGGCACTAAAGCAGAAAATATTATTTTTACTCCTGGAGCTACATACTCAATAAATATGGTATCTCAAGGGATAAAACATATACTAAATGAAGGTGATGAAATACTATTGAATACATTAGAACATGCTTCAAATCTTTTACCATGATTTGAACTAGCAAAAGAAAAAAAATTAATTATTAAATATATTGAAAATAAAGATATTTTTTTAACTGAAGATGAAATACTAAGTTCTATCTCTCCTAAAACAAGATTAATATCATTTGCAAATGGAACAAATTTAATTGGTGGATCACTAAATGCTGAAGAAATATCAGTTAGAATAAAAGAAAAAAATCCCAACACAATTATCTGTATTGATGGTACACAATATGTACCCTTAAATAAAATGAATTTAATGAATTCTAAAATTGATTTCTTAGCTTGTTCTGCTCATAAAATGTGTGCTCCAACAGGGATTGGTTTACTTTATTTAAATGACGAAATGAAAAAGCATCTTAAACCAACAATATATGGTGGTGGAATGAACAAAAGCATTAAAAAAGATTCATATTCACAAATGGACAGTTTAGCCAAATATGAAGCTGGTACATTAAATATTTTAGGAATATATGGTTGAAATGCGGCTTTGGATTATTTAAACAATTTAGATTTTAAAGATGTTAAAAATAATTTGTTTGAGATTAAAAAATATCTAGACAAAGAAATAAATAAAATACCTGGTTTTTCTGTGATAAATGATAATGTTAATTCTTACATAACTATATTTAGACATGAAACTTTATTTAGTCAAGATTTAGCAGGATATTTAGGTCAAAATAAGATAATAGTTAGATCTGGTTTTTCATGTGCAAAACTAGCTCATTACAATACTAAGTATGATCAATTTGTTAGAGTTTCTTTATATGTTTATTCAGATTATGAAGATGTAGACAAATTAATTGAAGTCTTAAAAAAATATAAAAAAGGTGATGAAATTAATTGAGTTTAAACTGATTAATTTTACAAGGATAAATTATGGATTACAAAGATAATGCAAATATACAAAGGGCAATAATAATTGATAATTATGAAAACCCTGACAAGAAAACAAAAGATGATTTTTCAAATGAAGAATATAAATCATATAATTTTTCTTCTGATTCATGTATCGATAATTTAACAATATTTATAAAAATAAATAATAACAAAATTACTGATTGCTTATTTAATGGTATTGGTTGTGCAGTTAGTACAGCTTCAGCAAACATAATGTGCAATCTATTGGTTAACAAAACATCTGAACAAGCTTTTCTTATAATTGAGAATTATGAAAAAATGCTTGCTGGTGAAAAGTATGATGAAGAGATAATTGAAGAACTTAATGTTTTTTCTAATATTCATAATCAACCCAATAGAATTAAATGTGCAAAAATTAGTTCTGAATCAGTTAAAAGAATTTTAAAAGGATAAAAAATGGAAGAAAAAAAAACTTATCAAAAAGAATATGAATTTGGTTTTAATGATGGAAACGAATACCTTTTAAATGAAAAAAAAGGTCTTAACAAAGATATCATTAGACAAATTTCAAAATTAAAAGAAGAACCAGAATGAATGCTTGATTTAAGACTAAAAGCATTTGATGTTTTTGTTAAAATGGAAAATCCCAAATGAGGACCAGATCTTTCTTTTATAAATTTTGATGATTACATTTATTACTCTCCTTCAAAAAAGAAAATGGAAAATGATTGAGACAAAGTTCCAGAAACAATTAAAAACACTTTTAAAAAACTTGGAATTCCTGAAGCAGAAGCCAAATTTTTAAATGGAGTTTCTACACAATATGATTCTGAAACAGTTTATAAATCTTTAAGAAAAGAATTAGAAGATCAAGGAGTTATATTTTCAAATATTGAAACAGCCCTTAAGCTTTATCCTGAAATTGTTAAGAAGTATTTTGGCAAACTAGTTTCATATGCAGATAATAAATATGCTGCATTAAATACTTCAATATGATCAGGTGGATCATTTATTTATATTCCAAATGGTGTTAAAGTTGAAAAACCACTTCAAGCATATTTTAGAATCAATGGATTATCTTTAGGTCAATTTGAAAGAACATTAATTATTTTAGAATCAAATGCACTTCTACATTATGTTGAAGGATGTACTGCTCCAATTTATAATGAAAACAATTTGCACGCTGCAGTTGTTGAAGTTTTTGTAGGCGAAGACTCTAGTTGTAGATATACAACAATTCAAAATTGATCAAAAAACGTTTTAAATTTAGTTACTAAAAGAGCTAAAACTTTAAAAAGAGGCAATATGTCATGAATTGATGGAAACATTGGTTCTGGAATTAATATGAAGTATCCTTGTACTATTCTTGAAGGTGATTATTCTACAAGCGATTGTATATCAATTGCAATTGCATCAAAAAATGTTGTACAAGATTCTGGAGCAAAGATGATTCATATTGGAAGAGACACTAAATCAAAAATTATTTCTAAGTCAATTTCACTTGATGGTGGTGACACTAGATATAGAGGATTAGTTGAAATTAAAAAGAATGCAATTAATAGTTTTGCACATGTTGAATGTGACACACTTATTTTAGATTCTATTTCAAGAAGTGATACAGTACCAATTGAAAAAATTTACAATAGTGAGTCTTATTTAGAACACGAAGCTAAAATTTCTGCAATAAGTGATGAACAAATATTTTACTTCACATCAAAAGGTCTTACAAAAAAGGAAGCTGAATATTTAATTATTCTTGGTTTTATTGAACCCTTTGTAAAGGAATTACCTATGGAATATGCAATTGAACTTAATAGATTAATTAAACTTGATATGGAAGGATCAGTAGGATAAATACAGCAATAATTGAGCACTATTTTTTTATTGTTTTAAGTTAAATAAAAAATTGCATTTTTGCAATTAAAATTATATAATTATACTAAGTATATTGCAAAGATATTGGTATTTTAAATTGGAGATAATATAATTATGTCAAAGAAATTTTTTAAATTTATAACAAATGATGAAAGAAGATTAGATTTATCAAAAATGGGATTAACCCCAAATGATGCAATAATTTTAAATCTTAAAAAAAGTATATATGAAATATTAGATGATAGTGTTGATTTAGAATTAATCAGAAAATCAGCAGAAACTGACAAAACTGTTTTTGTAATTGTTAGAGAAGACTTCCCTGCAGAAAAGGGTTCTATTGAAAATTTAGATGATATTAAACTTAAACACAAAAAAATTAGAAAAATTTTTAAAAAAAACAATAATGTTTTATTTTTCTTTGGAAATCTAAGTGAAGCTGAAAATATTTATGGAATCGAAGATGGAAACATCACAATGTCTGATCCTAATTTTTTTGATAATTTTATTTTAGAAAAAAAAGCAAAAGAAGAAAATAGATTAATTCTTGAAAACCAAAGAAAAGAAGAAGAAGCAAGATTACTAGAAGAAACGATTCAAAAAGAAGTAACAAATTTAGTAAACGAAGATTATGAATTGGAATTTTCAAATATTGATATTATAAAAGAAGAAGAAGAAATCATAGATCCCAATGCTCCAATAATTACAAATGATTTTGATAAAGAATTCGAAGAATTAAATAAAATTGAAAATGATAAAGTTGAATATCCTCTTTTAGATTCAAAAGAATATTTGCTTAAATCTATTTATGACTTTGTTTGAAGAATGTTAATTTTAAATAATAATAGCTTGCTATTAAATGATTTACTATATTTATCAGTAAATAATTTCCCTTCTTTATCTTTTGGACAAAATGAATATATTAGAGAACTATCTAATAATGTTGATTCATTATTTGACTTAGTTTTAAAATTAGATTACAAATTAGAATTTAATAATAAATTATTCTATATCTATTTAGCTAATTTATTTACTATTATTAATGGAAAATGTAAAGTTAATAGAGAATTCTTGGTTGATATGGCAATCTGAGTAAGTGATGATGCGAGAGAACAATTTGTAAGTAGAACAGAAAACTTTATGAACAATAACTTAGTTTCTATTGAAAAAATTATCTACTCACATTTTATTGAATTTGCTACATTAGCACAAGGTTCTATTCCTAGAATTAAGGGTTCATTAAAAAATGAAGATGTTCATTTAGTTTTATTTAGAAAAGTACAACATGCAAACAATAGAAACTTATTTTGTATAATTCTTAGAAATTTATTTAGAGCATCAGGTGAAATTGGATTAAACTTAGAAGAATATATTTCAAATGAAGAAGGAATTGTTAATTTAGATTCACAATTAAAAATGGATGTTGCAAATTCATATAATATTTTCTTAGAAGAAGTTAAAAACTTTATTCTTCTTAGAGGAAGTGATGAAGGAAAAATTTCAAAACTTTACAATATCTTAATGAGTATTGGAATTGAAATGATTATTTCAGAAGCTGCTGAAGTTGTTAATGTTGCTTCATTAGTGAATCAAGAACAAATTAGAATTGAAGATAACTACTTTAACTATATTAATAAAGTAGAACCTAAAAATGAAATAATCAATATCAAGTATGAAGAAATTGAAGCATTATACAAGGAAGCTTCTGATGCTGAAAAGCTAAGAAACTCTAACGCTGATAAAGGTGACTTTGATTTAGACTTTTTAAAAGATCAAATTAGAAAAAGAAGATCTAATGATTTAGATAGTGATTATGGTTTAAATAGCGAATTAGAATTCAACAACATCAATGTTGATTCTAATGAAATGTCAGATAAAATAGATGATTATGAATCTAAAATAAAAGCAAACATTAAAATGATTGAAGATCAAAGAAAAATGCTTAAAGAAAAAATGGAAAAATATTCTCATAGATCATCTGATGATGAAATAATTAAAATGAAATAAAAAAAATACACTTTTTATATAGTGTATTTTTTTTATCATTCTCTTTTCTTAGTAATACTGTCTGTTAGAACTTCGCATCCATCATCAGTAATTAATATCATATCTTCAATTCTTATACCGCCAATATTTGGAATGTATATTCCTGGTTCAATTGTTACAATTGAATTTGCAGGGAATGTATCTTTATAATTTTGAGATACAATTGGAAGTTCATGAACATCAATACCAACTCCGTGACCAGTTGAATGAACAAAGTAATCTTTAAATTCTGTTGCAGATATGATGTCTCTACAGTACTTATCAAGCTTTTGTCCTGTGATTCCAGCTTTTGCTTTTTTAATTCCTGTTTTATTTGATTTAAGAACCACATCATAAGCTTTTATTAATTCTATACAATTTGGTTTACCAATTGCAAAAGTTCTTGTTAAATCTGAACAATAGCCTTTATACTTGCAACCCATATCAATAGTAACAAAGTCACCATCTCTAATTAGTCTATCAGTTGGTGAGTGATGGGGATATGCACCATTTGGACCTGAAGCAACAATAGGATCAAATGAATTACATTCTCCACCTGTTTCGATTATTCTACAAGAAAGTAAATTAGAAACTTCTTTTTCAGTCATTCCTGGTTTAATTTCTTTTTTAATTCATTCCATTACTTCACAAATTTTATTTGCTGCATGTCTTAAATTATCTATTTCATTTTTATTTTTGATAATTCTTAGTTCTTTACCTTTGATAGGTTTAATATCATCTAATAAGTCTTGAAAGAATGATAATTCTGCTAAAGAGGTATATTCTTCTTCTAAAAAAGCTGAAGTTATTGAATTTGAATAAAAATAATCAGCTAATGTTTCTCTACTTTCATAAAGTTTTACATTAATTTTAGTTGTATCAATTTCTTTCAAACCTTTTTGATAGTATCTTCCATCTAAAAAATAAGTTACTTCTTTTTTAGTAATAACAATAAAACCAAATGATGATTGAAAATTTGATAATCAATATCTACCTTGTTGTGAACTTAAAATACATGAATTAATTTTATCTTTTTTCAAATAACTTTTAATTAATTCTATTTTTCTTTTCATACTTATTTCTTTTTTGTTTCAGTGTGGTCGTTAACTTTTCTACATCTGTTACAAAACTTCTTTAAAGTCATCTTTTCTGGATGAGTTTTTTGATTTTTTTGTGTTAAATAATTAATTTCACGACACTCTTTGCATTCAAGTCTCACATGTTTTTTTATAGCCATAAATTCCTCGTTAAATGATATTGTATTTTAGTTTAAAAACATTAATATTTTACCACTAATAATTGTATTTTTAAATATTATGATTAGATATTATCTTTTCTGCTTCATCTATTCCACCTAAATCGACACATTCTATATTTTTTTCTCTTAAAAAATCCAATGCTGTCTTAGATCTATTTCCTGATAGGCAATATAAATACACAATTTTATTTTTTAATATCTCATTTTCAGAGTTTAATAATATATCCAATGGTATATTGATTGCTTTTTCAATATGATTTTCTTCATATTCTACTTTGCTTCTTACATCGATAATAATTTTTTTCTTTATATTCATACTTTAATAATTCTTAAATAAAATAAATTATATAATAAATATAAGGTTCAATTTGAATTTTTACAATGAGTGGAGAAAAATGAAGGGCAAAAGTTACAAAGGACAAGTTCTTTTAGGTAAATATAAAATTTTAAATCTATTAACTCAAGGTGGAATGGATTCTTTAATATACTTAGCAGAAGATATAAGCTTTTCTGAGAAAAATTACTTTTCAAATAAGTATAAATATTCTGCAGTAAAAATAATTGAAAAGACTGAAGACACTGACAATGATCAATGAGAAAAAATTCTTGATGAAGGAACTACAACCGGAAGATTGATTGGTAAAAAAAATATAGTTGAACTTTATGAATTTGCAAAACTTAATGAAAACACAATACTAATTATAATGGAGTACATAGATGGTCCAACTCTTTCAAAATATATTTCAAACAGCGGAGTAATCCCATTAAATGAATCTATTTATATTTTTGAACAAGTTTTAATTGGTGTAAATGAATTACACAAAAATAGTAATATCATTATTCATAGAGATTTAAAGCCAGATAATATTTTAATATCAAAAGACTTATCAAAAGTTAAAATAATTGATTTTGGTATTTCTTCTGTTCTTAAAAAAACAAAAGATAAATCAAATAAAATGGAAGTTTTTACAAATGAAGCGTCCTTTTTTGGAACAATCCCTTATATAACTCCAGATGTATTAAGTTATAAAAGTCAATCAAAAGATAATCTTGCATCATTGATAACAAAACAATTTGATTTCCATTCTTTGGGTGTAATCTTTTATGAAATGATAACAGGTAAAAAAATATTTTATTATGAAGATGAAAACAGTGTTAGATCAATTGGTCTTCCTTTAATTTATGATATTGTTCCAATGAAGAGTATTTCTGAAGATTTTCCTAATGATATTGAAAATATTATTTTAAAATTAATAGCTTCAAAAGAAGAAGATTATCACTATAGATATTCTAACATTGAAGAAATATTGTATGATCTTCAAGAATACAAAACAAGAATTATAAATGAAGAGCCAGAACCACCTCTTTTAAAGAAAACATCAAATAGAAATTTTCAATTTTCTCCTAAATTTGGTGTCAAAAAGGAAATTATTAAATTTCATAAAAACAATAGAATAGTTCAAAATGGATATTTAATTATAGTATTTCTTGTAATTTTATTGCTAATTTTAATTGTATTATTTTTTGTAGGAATTTTTTAATGTCTAAAGCAATTGTGTTGAAATCAATAAGTGGAATTTCAACACTAAAAGATTTAGAAAATTATGAAATATTTTTGGCAGAACTTAAAGGTTCGTTACTTAAAGAAAAAACAATTATTTATCCTGGTGATTATGTTGAATATAGTGATAGCCAATCAACAAAAATTATCACAAATATTATCAATAGAAAAAATTTTTTAAATAGACCAAAAATTGCTAACATTGATTATTTAGTTATAGTCAATTCAATCACTGAACCAAAATCAAGTATTAGAATGATAAATAAATATATACTATTTTTTCAATCCCAATTTATTGACAACATTGTTTTATATTTTACAAAATTTGATTTATTAAAAAATAATGAAATTGACGAAGCAAAAAAACTTGTTAATCATTTTAAAAAAGATGGTTTCATATGTTTTTCATCTGACAAATATAGTGAATTTGCAGATTTTCTAAATGAACAATATGGGAAGGTAATTTGTTTTACTGGTCAGTCAGGAGTAGGCAAATCTACTCTTCTAAATTTAATTAATGAAAAATTTAATATTCGTACTAATGAAATTTCAAAAGCATTAAATAGTGGAAAACATACAACCACTGCTACAAATTTATTAGCTCATGAAAATGGCTACTTAGTAGATACTCCTGGTTTCTCATCAGTATCTTTAGATATGGATAAATTGTTATTGGCAAACGGATACAAGGATTTTAGGGAAGCATCTATTAATTGTAAATTTAATAATTGCTTACATAAGACAGAAATAAATTGTGCAATAAAAGATATGGTGGAAAAAAAAATTATTTCAAAAGAAAGATATGATGATTACCTTTTCTTTTTAAATAATATTTCTGATAAGAAATAATTATATTTTTTGTCCGCTTAAAGAGAATTTTGATGATCCAGTAATTCTTACTTCAACAATATCACCATCTTTTGCTTCACCTTCAAAATTAACAACCTTCATTTCTTCTGAGTAACCAAATAAAAGATTTTCATTAGTTTTTGATTTACCCTCAACCAAAACATTTAAGATTTTACCTACAAAAGATAAATTCTTTTCCTTTGAATATTTTTCAACTAAAAGATTTAATTCTTGTAGCCTAGATCTTTTTTCTTCCATTGGAATGTTGTCTTCCATTTTAGCAGCAACAGTACCATCTCTTTTGCTATAGATGTAAGTATATGCATGATCAAACTTAACTTCATTATATAAATCAAGTGTTTTTTGAAATTGTTCTTTTGTTTCATTTGGAAAACCAATTATTAAATCAGTTGAAATAGTACAGTTTGGAATTAATTCTCTAATCTTATAAATAATTTTTAAATAGTCTTTAATGTACATGTGTCTATTCATTCTTTTTAAAATATCATCATCTCCAGATTGAATAGGTAAATGAACATGAGGCATAATATTTTTGTATTTACTCATCACTTGAATTATTTCTTCAGAAAAGTTTCAAGGATTACTTGTAGTGAATCTTACTCTTGCAATATTAGTTTTTGCAACATCTTCTAATAAGTTTGCAAAGCTATATTTTTCATCTTTAAAATCAATTCCATATGAGTTAACATTTTGTCCTATTAGAAAAACTTCTTTGAAGTTATTTTTTATTAGATCATTTACTTCATTAATAATATCTTCTTTTTTTCTACTTCTAATCTTTCCTCTTGTAAATGGCACAATACAATATGTACAAAACTTATCACACCCAAACATGACATTTACAGATGCTTTAACATTGCTAACTCTATTTGAAGGTAGGTTTTCTATTACATCACCTTCTTTTGATCAAACATCTACAACAGTATCTTTCTCAAAAATAACTTGTTCAATTATTTGAGGAAGTCGATGGATATTATGTGTCCCCATTATAAAATCAACATGGTGATATTTTTTTAAAATGATATCAACAATATTTTCTTCTTGTGCCATACAACCAGCAATTCCAAAAATAAAATTATTATTCTTTACTTTAAGTTGTTTTAAAAAACCTATTTCTCCAAAAACTTTATTTTCAGCATTTTCTCTAATTGCACATGTGTTTAAAATTACAAAGTCAGAAGTATAAATATCATCATTGTATTTATAACCCAAAGCTTTTAGAATACCCATAATGTTTTCAGAGTCTCTTAAATTTGATTGGCAACCATATGTCCTAACATGGAATGTTTTACCTATTCCTATGTTTTGAATATTTTCTGGAATGTAAAAAACATCTTTTAACACTTGTGATTCTTGTATTCTTTTTCTTGCCTTATTTAAATCAGGCATGAAGTATTTAGATATATCAACTTTTCTTTTTTTCATTTAATTATTATAAATGCTTTTTTTAAATTAAATTATTTAATAAAAATTAACTATAATTTATATAAGACTATTTTTTTTAAGGAGCAAGTATGAAATTATCTATTGTATACAATATTTGTAATTTTTCAAAGAATTTGGACAAGTCTTTAGAATCAATTGCAAAAATAAAAGGAAAAGATTTTGAAGTAATCTTTGTTTTAAATTTAAGTAATAAAATGGTGGAAAAAATTTTACCATTATTAAAATTTCCAAAAGAAAGAGATTCATTTGTTTTTCTTGATCAAAATTTAGGTCATTCTTATGCATATAATATTGGATTAAAGTTAGCAAAAGGTGACTATGTTTATTTTGCAGGTTCAAAAAATATTTTTAAGCAAGATTTCATGGAAAAATTAAATGAAAAAACATCAAAAGAAAATTATGATTTTATTGTTTTAAATGATGGCGATCAAAAAAAATTCTCAACTGAGGATTATATCAAAAATAAAAATACAGATGTAATGAGTATAAAAAGAAAAATATTTAATAGAGATTTCTTAATAAAAAATAAAATTTTATTTACAAATTACAAATACTTTAACCTGCTTTATTTATTTCAGGTAAATGAAAATGCAAAAAAAATTGGATACATTGAAAAAAGTACTTGTGAGTTTATATATTCAGAAAAAGTAAATTACAATTTATATGATATTCTTACATGTTCTGAAATGCTTTTTAAAATAATCAATGAATCTAAATTTGACAAATACAAAAAGGAATACTATAGAATGATAATAACTGTTTCAATTCTATATGATTTCATTTATAAAGTTTTTAAAAATTATACTGATAAAAACATAATAATAAATTCAATTACTAATGCATATAGAGTTATTGAAAAAATATATCCAGAGTATAAAGAAAATAGATTTTTATTAAAAAATAAAAATAAAGAAATTCCAAACTTTATCTTAAATTTTAAAGTGAATTTGAAATACTGTAAAAATGTTTTAGAATTCTTGTAGAAAATAATGAAAAAAGTTTACCCTTTGGCACCGGCATCTAGGAGGTTCTTTGCTAGATTATTAGATTTCATTTTAGTGTTTGGAATAATAGTAATTTTTTATTTTGTATTGTTTTCTAGAAATCCAATTGAAACTGATTTTAAGGGATACTTATTCTTTTTATACATGATATTTATTTGACTATCTTTATTTATTTATTTTGTTTTAAT
Source organism: uncultured Mycoplasmataceae bacterium (assembly GCA_947041945.1). Classification (GTDB taxonomy): domain Bacteria; phylum Bacillota_I; class Bacilli_A; order Mycoplasmatales; family Mycoplasmoidaceae; genus CAMREV01. The sequence goes on from CAMREV010000003.1 coordinate 45,336, forward strand.
ACCATCTTTAAATAAGGGAAGAACTTTATTTACATTCATATTAAAGATGAGAATATTTGATTCAAATTCTGAAAATTATTTTTTAATTGAAAAAATTAATTTTAGAAATGACAAACATAAAATATATCTTTATTTTATAACTAACCTATTTAAAAGAGAATTTTTTGTTTGAAATATATTTTGCATAATCAATTTTTCATTAAGTATTGTTTTATTATCACTTGGAGATATAAAAGGTTTAATTTTTTTAAAATCAGTTTTTATATCAAATGCAGGAATAAGTAATACAGAAGGAACTAATGCTTTTGCAGTCATATTTACTTCTTTATACTCAATTAATCTTTTAGTACTTTTTGGTATATTTATTAACTTTTGAATTAATTCAGGTAAGAGAAATGTAATTGATATTTTCAGTTCTACAGTTACTCTTTACTTGGAAGAAATTAAACCAAAATCAGACAATTTTAATAAAGATAAAAAGAATATAATAAATTATGGATTGCCTGGTGAAATTTTAGATTCAGTTTTTAATGAAATGTATGAAATAGAGAAAGAAAAAGATAATGAGAAAAATAAATGAAAAGCAAAAAGAAGCAATAGAATCAGGTAATGAACCATTAATGGTAATAGCGGGAGCTGGTTCTGGGAAAACATTTGTTTTAACTCAAAGAATAATTTACTTAGTAAATGAACTTGGTTTTTATCATAATTCTATTCTTGCATTCACTTTTACAAATAAAGCAGCAAATGAAATAAGAGAAAGAATTTTAAGTTCAATTCCTGATGTGCCATTTAATTGAATTGGAACTTTCCATAGTATTTGTTTAAAAATATTAAGGGAAGACATTTCTGTTTTAAATCGTTCAAATAATTTTGTTATTTTAGATGAAGAAGATCAACTATCTGTAATAAAAGAGATTTATAAGATAAAAGCTTTTTCTAAAGATATTATTGTTCAAAAAAAGGCACTTTTATATGTTAGCTATTTAAAATCTAAAAAAATAGATGTTGAAGATCAAGAAGAAATAAATGAAGAACTAACTAGATCTGATTTGAGTGAAGATAAAATTAAAATTATTTCTATTTGTTATAAAGAATATTGCAATTACTTATTGGTAAAAAATTTATTAGATTTTGATGATTTAATTATTTGTGTAAATAAAATATTTTCAATTAATGAAGAAGTAAAATTAAAATGACAAAGCAAATTTAATTATATTTTAGTAGATGAGTTTCAAGATACAAATGAAGATCAATTTGAGTTATTGAATCATTTGGTAAGAAATAAAGAAAATATTTTTATAGTTGGTGATCCTGATCAAATGATTTATTCATGAAGAGGAGCATATTCAAATATCTTTGAAGATTTTCAAAGAATCTATCCAAATCACAAAAAAATTCTTTTAGAAAAAAATTATCGTTCATCACAAAACATTCTAGATGTTTCAAATCAATTAATAAGAAATAATAAGTTCAGAATTGAGAAGGCTTTATATACTGACAACAATAGAGGATCAAATATAATTCACTATCAAGCTGTTAGCTCTGATAGAGAATCAAATTGAATTGCAAATAAAATAATTGACCTTAAAGATAATTATGGATATAGATATAAAGACATTGTTGTTTTATATAGAAGTAATTATTTATCAAGAAACATAGAACAGTCTTTAATTTATAAAGATATACCATACATAATATTTGGTGGCCTAAAATTCTTTCAAAGAAAAGAAATAAAAGATTTAATTTCATTTATGAAGTTAATATGTTTTGATGATGATGTTTCGCTAAATAGAATTCACAATACGCCAAAAAGAAAAATTAGTGAAGCCGTTTATTCTAAAATTCTTCAATTTGCAAATTATAATAATATTTCAACATGAGAATCATTTAAAAAGGTTCATGAAATAAACGAATTAAAAGATGCAGCAAAGAAAAGCTGTTATGAATTTTATGAAATGATTTTAGCGTTAAAAGAATTCAAATATATTTCAATTAATGATTTAGTTGATAAGATTTTAGATGATACAAATTATTTAGAATATTTAAAAGATGCAGATGAAGAATACAGAGTTGAAAATATAAGGGAATTAAAATCAGCAATTGGTTTATATCAATATAGAAATCCTTCTTCAACACTTCAAGACTATTTACAAGAAATAACATTATACATGTCTAACGAAGAGAGAAATTTAGAAAATAATAGAGATTATGTTTCACTTATGACAATCCATAATGCAAAAGGTCTAGAATTTAAAAATGTTTTTTTAATTGCTTTTTGTGATGGTTTGTTTCCATCTTCTAAATCAATAGAAAAAGGTGATATTTCTGAAGAAAGAAGAATTGCATATGTTGCAATGACAAGAGCAAAAGAGAATTTATTTATTTCATCCCATGATGGAAAAAATTTCCATTCATCTAAATTATCTGATTTAGTACCATCAAGATTTATTGAAGAAATAAAATCTAACAAAAATTTTGAATTAAATAAAGATCCTGCAAGCAGACCAAAAATAAATAATAATTATAAAAATTTTTCAATTGACAGAGTTGCTTCAGAAGAAAAAGATTTTACTGAAAATTATTATAAAGAAAAGCAAACATTTGAATTAGGAGACCCTGTTGTTCATACAATGTTTGGTTCTGGAATAGTTGTTGGAATTGATGGAGAGACATTAAAAATAACTTTTAAATCCCCTCATGGAATCAAGTTTATTTCTCGAGATCATAAAAGTATTAAAAAGTTAGATTAATTTGTTCCGAATTTTTTGTCTAAATAGTATTCATAAAGAGACTTAACAGTTTCATTAGATGCAATAGAGTTATTTACATTGTCTGCATTACCAAGAAGAATAGGTTTTTTCTTATTCGAAAATGCAATTCCACCTGATAATTTATTATTATCTCCCACAATTGAACTTAAGTTTGGTCTTACAGATAATGCATAATCAATAAAATCTCTATAATCTATTGCAGGTTGGTCTTGTCTTATATATAAACCATTTAATATTTTATATTCAAATGGTAATTTACTAAATTCTGCAATTTCATTATGTTCTATACTAGGTGTTAAATTATTTTTAATAGTAAAATCATAATTATATTTGTCTAATAATTTTATTTCATCATAAGTTGCAAATGGGTCAAAATTTAATTCTGAAAAAATATTATTAGTGCTTTCGAATGCAGGGTTATCAATAAATAACAAAACTTGAACAAATGGATTTAATTCTTTTTCTGAAAGAAATGCTTCAAGAAAGTTTGAATCAACAATTGGATTTGTAGAAACTCCACCACCATTTTCAATTCCACCACCACTTAATCAATTTCTAAATTCTAAAGTAGAAGCCGATCCAGCTAATGAACCATATATAAAAATGTAATTTCCTTTATTAATACCTGTATCACCTAGAATAGCCTCTTTTGGAGAACTGTTCTGTACTTTTAAGTCTGAAAGCAAAACTTTACCATTTACTTCTGGTGATAATTCCATTATTTTTAATTTAATAGAATCTTTTGTTGTTTGAGCTCCACATGAAACTAAGAACATAGATGAAACTAATGAAATATTAAACAAAGAAAAAAGTAATATTTTTTTTCTATTTCTTTTAATAATTTTTTTCATATGGCTCCTTAATTTATTTTATTTTCATAAAAATATATCAATAATAATTATATATTATTTAATAAAAAAATTAATAGTTAATATTAAGATGTACTTTTTTAACTCAAAATCACATATCAAAATCAAAAAAAATGAAATTTTTAAAAAAAGTGTTTAAAAACAAGCATTAAATAATAAAATTTAGATGTATGCATGTTGCATTATATTACCAAGGAGAAATAAAATGGGAAAAAAATTAGTGTTAGATTCAAATATGAGGCCATTAACTAAAAATCAAATAATAAAACTTATTAGTGATAATGCAAATATTTCAATACCAGTTATAAAAGATATATTCGATGATTTTCAAAAATTAATGTTTGCTGAATTAGACAGATGTTTAGAATTTAAATTATTAGATATAGGAAAAGTAAAAGTTAAACGTTCTAACCCTAGAACTGGTGTAAACCCAAGTACTGGTCAAAAAGTAGAAATTTCTGCTAAAACAAAATTAAAATTCACTTTTTCAAAAGGTTGTAAAGATTTTGCAGAATCACTATATATTTAGTGATCAAAATATTATAAATTATATATAATAAAAAAAAAGACTATTTTTTAGTTGGAAGGAAAAAATAAAATATGGCAACAAATAAAATAAATATTGCAATAAATGGATTCGGAAGAATAGGAAGATTAACTTTTAGAGAATTATTAAAATCTAAAAATGTTTCAATTGTTGGTATTAATGATTTAACAGATACTAAAACACTTGCACACTTATTAAAATATGACTCTGCTCAAGGTGTTTTAGACAAAAAAGTTTCATACACTGATAAAGAATTAATTATTGGAACAACTAAAATTCCTGTTTACTCAGAAAAAGACCCAAGCGCTTTACCTTGAAAAAAATTAAATGTAGATTTAGTAATTGAATCTACAGGAAGATTCACAGATGAAAAATCTGCTGGACTTCATTTAAAGGCTGGTGCTAAAAAAGTTTTAATATCAGCTCCTGCTACTGGAGATATCCCAACAGTTGTTTACAATGTAAACCACAAAATCTTAACAAGTAAAGACAAAATAGTTTCTGGTGCATCATGTACAACTAACGCATTAGCTCCTATGGCAAAAGTTCTGGATGACAAATTTGGAATTGAATGAGGATTAATGAATACTATTCATGCATTTACTGCAGACCAAAGATTACAAGATGCTCCACATTCAGATTTAAGAAGATCAAGAGCTGCTTCTGCTTCAATTATACCTACAAGTACTGGAGCAGCAAAAGCAATTGGCTTAGTTTTACCAAATTTAAATGGTAAGCTTCATGGTTTAGCTACGAGAGTACCTACTATAACTGGTTCATTAGTAGATCTAACTGTTGTATTAAAAAAGAATACTGATGTAAAGGCAATCAACAATGCAATGAAAGCTGCTAAAAATGAATCATTCGCATATGAAGAAGACCCGATAGTATCTTGTGATGTTATTGGTGATACTCATGGTTCAGTATTTGATCCTGGTATGACTCTAGAGATTGATGCTGATTCAAAAAAGGCATTCAAAGTTTTTACATGATATGATAACGAATACTCTTACGTATCTCAATTAGCTAGAACAGCAATATATTTAGCTAAGATAAAATAATAATTTTCAAATGTTTATCACATTTAAAAATTATTTTTTTTCTCCATTATTATAAAAAGGATATAAAATGAAAAAAAAAACCAAAAAAATTATTAAGGCTAGTTTAACAACACTATTTGGTTTTGGACTATTAGCATTTATTATTTCAACTTCTGTGATTAATGTAGGAAGTAACACTTCTAATTTATTTGCAGAAATAGTTGTTTCAGACAACACTTCAGTTCTTGCTGATAAATCTTTTAGTGAAACTACTTTTAATGGTTATAGAGATTTCCTAAATTCCAGAAATGAAAAAGAGTTAGATAGACCTGTTGAAGATTTTAGAGAAGGTTTTGGTTTATGAAGAAGACCAGGAACAAACAACCAAGAAAAAGAGACAACATTCAAAGGAATATTTGAAAATGGTAAAGATATTATTATTGCTCCAGGTTTCAATAGTCAAGCAGCAATAGAAAGTGTTATAAAAGATTCAACATATTCAGATAAGGGTTTTTTACTCTTAGATGCCGATTTAGAAAAAGCTAGTAATGTTTCAACAGTAATATTTAGAATGGAACAAGCAGCATTCCAATGTGGTGTTGCAGCATCAGAGTTCTTAAGTTTAAATGAATCAATATTTGGAAAAGATGGATCTTTAAAAATTGGAGGATTTGTTGGAATTCCCATTCCATCAACTTTAGACTTCCTTATTGGATTTCAAAAAGGTATGGTTGCATGAAATGAACATAACCCTCTTAAAACAAAAGTTGAATGAACTACGCTTGGAAACAATATTGACTCTTATAAGTCTGGAAGTTTTGGTATTGGTGATGGAAGACAAAAATCTAAAGAATTACTAGACAAGGGAGCTGATGTAATATTACCAATTGCAGGACCTCAAACTTTAGATACAATTGCGGAAATAAGATTAGAAAATAGACCAGTAATAATTGTTGCCGCTGACTCTGCTCAAGAAGATAATGTTGGAATTCAACAACCTATCCCCGGTTTAGGAAGCAATGTTATTAAAAATGCTGATGGAACAAACTCTACTAATAATAACATTATTCAATTTTCTGCAGTAAAAAAATTAGATGTTGCTGTTCAAGGTACTTTAACTGCTATATCTAATTTAGATGGTAGCAATATTGCAACTTTTGATGGATCTCAATATGGTGGTTTTGGCTATAGTAATACAATTGCATTGGGTGAAAAAGGAGAAAGTGCCGTTGGTATTTCGCAAGCTGGAAAAGCTTATTTCACTCAAGGTCTTGGTGGAACTGATTTTGGTACCGTTGTAAGTGGTTTACCAATAAATAATATATTTAAAGAAATGATTGGTATACCAACTCCTGAAAATGTAATACAGCTTTTTAATACAGCTGATGGAACTCCAGGAATTGGCGGAAGTAGTGCCGTAGCATCAATTGGCAGATATTCAGATGGCCTTAATAACCAAAAAAAATCAATTGCACCAGTAAATGTCGCTGGTAAAGAAATAAGGTTAAATGGTAGTCATTTTGCACCACCATTACCAACTACTCCATTCCTACTTAGCGATTATGGAATTTTAAGAAGAAAGGTAATATAATTATGAACGATAAAATACAAGATTATATTGTTTACATAGATAACATATCTAAATCCTTTTTAAATGGAAAAATTAAAGCTAACCAAAACATTACATTAAGAGTAAAACAAAATGAAGTTTATGCACTAATGGGTGAGAATGGTGCTGGAAAATCCACAATAATGTCAATCTTATTTGGTATTTATAAACAAGATAGTGGAAAAATATATATTAGAGGAAAAGAAGTTGATTTCAAATTTGCAAATGATGCACATAAAGAAAAAATTGGAATGGTACATCAACACTTTAAATTAGTAGAAGAATTTACTGTTCTTGAAAATATTATTCTTGGTAATGAAATTTGTAAAGAAGACTTACTTATAAAGAACTTTATTATTGATAAGAAAAAAAGTAGAAAAAAAATTGAAGAACTAATTAAAAAGTACAAATTAGATATTAATTTAAATGATAAAATTAAAAAATTAAATGTTTCACAAAAACAAAAAGTAGAAATTTTAAAATTATTATTTCTTGATTCTGAAATATTAATATTTGATGAACCAACTGCCATACTTTCAAAAAGCGAAATTGCTCTATTTTTAGAAATGATTAAAAATTTCAAAAAAGAAGGCAAAACAATTATACTAATTACTCATAAACTTAAAGAAGTTTTTGAAGTTGCTGAAAGAGGAGCAATAATTAGAAAAGGTAAATTAGTTGAAGAAGTAGACATTAAAAAGATGGATGCTAAAAAAATTAGTTCACTAATGGTTGGAAAAGAAATTAATGAAGTAAAAAACAAATCTAAAAAACAATTTGGAGAAGTGGTACTTTCTGTAAAAGATTTAGTAATAGAGGAAAACAAAACAATTTCATTTGATATAAGAGCAGGAGAAATTTTCTCAATTGCTGGAGTAAGTGGAAATGGTCAAACAGATTTAATATCCTTAATTACAGGTTTAGAAAAACCTAAAAAAGGACAAGTTTTTATTAGAGATGTTGAAACTAATTCTTTAATAGAAACTTCAAAAATGGACATAAATAAAAAATATAGAGTTGGATTATCATTTGTTCCAGAAGATAGACAAAAACATGGTTTATTTTTGGATTCATCAATTGCATACAATTGTGTAATAAATCGATTTAACGAATATATTGGAGATAAAAAAGTTAAATTTTATATGACGATCCCTTTTCTACCTTTTCTTAAATTTATAAATTGAAATGCAATAAGTCATACTGCAATTAAATTAGTTAAAAAATATAATGTTGCAGGAGCATCTTCAATACATGATAGTGCTGGTAATCTTTCTGGTGGTAATCAACAAAAAATTATCATTGGTAGAGAACTAAGTAAACAAAGTAATTTAATTATATTATTTCAACCAACAAGAGGTTTAGATATTGGAGCAATTCAAATGCTTCATGAATATATTCTTAAAGCAAAAGAAAAAGGAAAAGCAATTTTACTAGTATCTTATGAATTATCTGAAATATATTCCTTATCTGATACAATATCAGTTATTAGTAAAAATTCACTGGTAAGTCAAGGAACTGTTCAAGAAATGAACATTGATAAAGTTGGTCAACTAATGACAACATCAACATTTGGAGTAGAAAATGAAAAATAGTAATTATGTTAAAAACAAAACAAAATATACTTTAGATAGTGTTTTCTATAATTACAAAAATAGATCTCTATTAAAGCAAATAGGATTTGTAATCTTGTTTATTTTGGGTTCTTTATTTGTTTCTCTAATAATCATTCAAATGTTAGGCTACAACATGATTGATGCATTGCATGCAATCTTAACAAGACCATTTCAAAGTTTCTTATATAAGGACTTTATAACAAACATTTCCACATTAGGAATTTCTGGATTAGCCTTTGCAGTCGCATATAAGGCCGGAATATTCAATATTGGTGTAAGTGGCCAAATGGTAGCTGCTGGTCTGGCTATTGTTGGTGTAAGTCAATCACTTACTAGAGAAGTCACAATAAGTGGTGAGATTAAATTAGAAACTACAACAGGACCTTCTGGAGTAATTATTATTGTTTTAGTAGCAATGCTTACAGGTATGTTTGTTTCAATGGTAATTGGAGCATTAAAAGTGTTCTTCAAAGTGCATGAAGTTGTTAGTTCAATTTTATTAAACTGAATTATTTTCTTTTTAGGAAAATGATTAATTATTGATGGACCTTTATCAAATCCAAATGATCCTTTATATTCATTAAGAGTTCATGAAGATCTTGCATTTTATGATGGCGGTTTCCTTTCTGGTTTTGTAGGAGCTTTAATATCATTATTAGTATTAGTTGTAGTTATCTGAGCAATCTTTAAATTTACAATATTTGGAAAGCAAATGATATTTGTTGGAAAGTCGCTAACTGCAAGTAAATACTCTGGTTATAAAATTAGAGAATTACAATTAAGTGCATTTGCTATTTCTGGTGCAATTTCAGGAATATTAGCATGTATAGTTTATACAGCAAATTCAACAAAAGCAATGCCAATACCATTAGTTAACTTATTACCTTTAGAAGGTTTTAATGGTATAGCAATTGGATTGATTGCATTCTCAAATCCAGTTGCAATTATACCTGTTTCATTTGTAATGGCATTATTCTCAACAACTGCATTAGCAGCTGCTCCATTTCCTAACTCAATGGGTAACTTAATTCTTGGTTTAGTAATGTATGGTACTTCAATATTTGCAATTGCATATAAAATACAATTAATGACAAGAATAAGAAATTATTTATCTAAAAAACTTGATAATAATTTTACAAAAAAATGAGATACAAGAGTTAAAAACAAAAGTAAATTCTTGAGAGAAATTGATAGAAAATTATCAGATTTAAAAATTGCCTTATTTAGTGTAAAAATTAAAGATGATTATCTTGGAGATGCAACTAAAGAAAGTCTTATAGAAAAATATCTAATTGAAAAAAATGAGTTGAAAAACAAACTAAATTTAATTAAAGAAAAAGAGGGAGAATAATTATGAATTTTTCAAACATATTAAACATTGCACTATTATTCTCTCTTGTTTTAGGATTGGGTGCACTTAGTGGTTTCTTTTCTGAGAGAGTTGGAATTGTAAACATCGGAATTAATGGAATGATGACATTTGGAGCTTTATTCTACTGTATATATGGTGGCTTAATAAACGGAGGAAATGCCGGATTTAAGGGCGGAACCGCAGGAGATGGAACATTCTTAATACCAATGATTCTTGCATCTATATCAACAATATTAATTGGTTTTTTATTTGGTTTTGCAGTTATTAAATTAAAAGCAAATCATATTATAGCGGGAACAGCAATAAATTTACTTGGAGCATCATTTGGTATATTTCTAAATAGTTCTCTAGGATTCTCAATTTTAGGTGTTGAAGAATTAAGAGATTCTTACACACAAATATTAAAAATTGGTGATACAGATTTATTTGGTTCTACATTGATATTATTCTTCTTAATTGGTTTTGTAGTATTAGGAATTTGATTATTCATTAAATATACAAAATTCGGTTTGAGATTTATATCAATTGGTGAAAACCCATATGCAGCTGATGTTCAAGGTATCAATGTAATTAAATATCAATGAGTTGGAATAATAATTTCAGCAGCAATTGCTGGATTGGCTGGTTCAATATTCATGTATAATGGCACTTCTTTCAGAGGTGATGTTGACTCATTAGGTTTCTTATCTCTTGCAATCATGATTGCTGGAGCTTGAAGAATTCCATTGATATCATTAGTAACAATTGTCTTTGCATTCTTAGTAAGTATTTCAAGACAAAATATTCCAAATACTAGTTCAGATTTATTATTAATTCTTCCATATGCATTTACACTATTAACATTAGTTGTGTTCTCTTTCTTTAGTTTTGGTAATCCACCAAAACATGCGGGACAACATTTTGCTCATGAGAAGATATAAATATAATTCATAGATAACAAAAAAAATATTTGCTCATTAAGAACAAATATTTTTTTTGTTTATATTGGTGCACTTAAAGGGACTCGAACCCCCACGCCGTAAGGCATTAGATCCTAAGTCTAACGCGTCTGCCAATTCCGCCATAAGTGCACAAGGAACTTGTTTTGGGTTTTTAACCCTTGCCTATAATTATTTATAAGCTAAATAAGTATATATATGGTGCCGACTATAGGAGTTGAACCTACAACCTACTGATTACAAGTCAGTTGCTCTGCCAATTGAGCTAAGTCGGCAATATAATGGTGGAGTGTGAGGGGATCGAACCCCCGACCCTATGCTTGTAAGGCATATGCTCTCCCAGCTGAGCTAACACTCCATGTAAAATTAATATTAATTAATTTATTTATAATGGTGACCCGTACGGGATTCAAACCCGTGAATGCACGCGTGAAAGGCGTGTGTGTTAAGTCGCTTCACCAACGGGCCATAAAATGGCGGCTGCAGTAGGGATCGAACCTACGACCAATTGATTAACAGTCAACTGCTCTACCGCTGAGCTATGCAGCCTTATAATTCATGCTTTTTTAAGTTATTAAAAAATCATACATAACAATTATATTATATTTTGCTTTTTTTTAAAATTATTTTATCCTAATTTAATTTCAATATCAGAATACTTAGTTAATTCTCTCTTAGAGTGTCTATTTGCGAACATTTGCATTGAATTCATAATACCTAATTGACCAAAAAACATTAGTACTATAAATGGAGCATATGAAATATAACCTATTTTAGAAGTTAATCCTGTTGATAACCCAGTAGTTCCAAATGCAGATGATGCTTCAAATGCTAAGTCAGTTAAATCAAAAGAACTTAATGCACCATTTTCAATTGATAAGAAACCAACTAATATAGTAAGGAACATTATTGTAATTACTGATAAAGAGAATATACTTGTTGAATCAATTGTTGTTGTTTTAGAAATTCTTTTCTTAAATATTGTAGTTTCATTTCTACCACTAATTCTAGATAAAATAGATTTGATTAAAACTACAAATGTTGTTGTTCTAATACCACCACCAGTTGATGTTGGAGAAGTTCCTAAGAACATTAATGATATAAAGATTCATTTAGTAATATCATTTAAAATACTTACATCAATTGTTGCAAAACCAGCACTTCTTGTAGAAAGTGTATTATAAATAATAGCTCAATTTGAGTTTATTGCATTGTTATCAAAATATGTATTATATGAAGAACCAAGAATAGAAGTATTACTTTTTAATAAATATTCAGATGTGAATGACATTCCTATAGATATAACTCCAAAAATAAGTGAAGATCATAAACAAATTTTTGAAAAAATAGAAATAGGTGGACTTTCATTTTCATACATATTAGGATTTAATTTAAAGAAAGATGAAAAACTTTCAGGAAATTTTTTTAAAATAAAATATTCAACTTTTTGTCAAATATCATAAATTACTACATATCCTATTCCACCTAAAATAAATAGAACCATCGTAAAAAATTGAACTAATATTCCAATATCATTTCTAAATGGTGCAAGTGAAGTAGAGCCAAATAAGTCAAAACCTGCATTATTCATTGCAGACCCTGTTATAAACATTGCATGTCAAATAGAAGAACCAGCATTTTGATACATTGGTAAGGCAACTGAAGATTCAACTCACATTCCACTTGTATCAGGAATTACTTGAAAGAATTGAACATTATAAAAGATAGTAGAAAATGCAATTGAAAATACAATTTGAATAACAAAGTTAATAAGGAAAATTGAAAACAAAACTTTACCATTTGTAGATATTTTTGTTCCACCTCTTTCAGCATAACTAATTCATGAACTAGATAGTATTTTTTTATTAAAAATTTTATTTAAAGATTTTCCTACAAGATAAAAAGCAGATAGTAAACCAAATCCACCCAATTGAATCCATATATATAAAACAACATGTCCAAAAACTGTAAATGTTTGTGAAACATCAGTAACTGTTAATCCTGTATTAGAAAATGCTGAAGATGAAATAAATATCGCATCATAGAAATTATAATTACCACCATCACTTTTATAATATCCATTTTGCAATGAAATTGGTAAATATAGTAATACTGCTCCAAGTATTACAAAAATTATGTAAGCAATTAATAATTTAAATGAATTTGTAAAATGGTCAATAAAAAATTGAGAGAAAGATTTTCATTTATTTTCAAATTTTCTCTTAAATTTATCTCTATTTATTTCATTACTAATTTTGCTATTATTTTTATTTGACATAATATCTCATTTGTTATTATATAATATTAAAAATAATAAAATTTTAAAAATTATTTTTTTATTAAATGTATAAAAGATTTTAAATATTAAAAATTTTAATCGTTGTATAATTCTTATAATTCTAAATAGAGAGGTTGTTTGTGATAAATAAAAATCAAAAAACAAAATACTTAGTAATAGGTTACGGAAAATTTGGTAATGGTTTCATTACAAGACTTGTTGACGAAGGAATTAAAAAAAATGATATTTATGTTACTGATTTAAGTGATGAAGTAATTTCTAATTTAAGTTCTAGAGGTTTTAACAATTTAATAAAATCAAAAATTGTAGATTTAAAACAATTAGAAAACTTCATACCTCTTGATGATATTGATATTATTTTAATTGGTACATCAAATTTAGAGATTTCAATGTCTATTGCTTATTCTTGAGCAAACAATCCAGAATTTTCAAAAAAAGAAATTTTTGCAAAAGCTTCAAATGACTTACATAAAAAGCTATTAAAAACTGTTGGTATAAATTCTAATAATATTGTTATTCCGGAAGAAGAAGTAGGAAGTAAAACTGCACTTAAATCTTTCTTTAGTGCCTCAACAAATATTGAAGATATAAGTAAAGATTTTTCAATAGTTCATTTATTTATAGAAAACAAAAATCTAAATGGTGTTTCAATAAATGAATTAGGACAGCTATGAAAAAATGCACATGAAAGTAGAAACTGAAATATTATTATAATTCTTGATATTAATGGTAAAACTAAAATGGCTCAGCCTGATCAAAAAATATTTGTTGGTGACAGATTATCAATTGGATGTTTAAAATCGGACATAAAAAAACTTTATTCTTTTATGATTAAAAGCAAATAAAGTTTTTTTTATACATATTAAATGGCAGGGGTGACAGGACTCGAACCCGCAACAAATAGATTTGAAGTCTACTGCTCTACCAATTGAACTACACCCCTAATTACTTATTTATTATAAATTAATATTGAAAAAATATGATTTTTTTTATATCTAAGATTTTAATAGTATAATAATTATGCATTATTTTATATATGCACTCTTTGCCGAGTAAAGGCTTTTATCCAAAAAGGGGAAATAAACATGTCAAAATATGAAACAATGGTTGTTATTAGAGGTTCATTAAAAGATACTGAAGCTAAAAAAGCTTTAAATGAAGTTCTTGAAATAATAAAAACAATCAAAAATGTTGATGTAACTGACTTAGGACATAAGGCATTAGCTTATCCAATTGATGATGAACTAAATGCTTACTACTATGTTTTAAACTTCGAAACTGAAGAAAAATTAATTTTAGCTGAATTTAGAAGATTACTTTTATTAAATAAAAGTGTAATCAGACATTTAATTATTAATCTTGAAAAAGATTATGGTTATAAAGCTACAGTTAATCCTAAAAAAGTTGCTAAATCGCAATATAGAGCAGAAGTATACAAGTCTGTTCAAGAGAAAATTAAAAAAGATCAAGAATCATATGAAAGTAAATCGAAAGATTTTACCCCAGTAAAAGTATCTGATATTTAATTAACATTACAAAAAATTAAAAGGAAAAAACATGAATAAAATTTTCATTGTAGGTAGATTAGTTTCTGATCCTCAACCATTTGTAACACAATCAGGAAGATTAGTGTCTAATATTACTATTGCTTGTGCTGATAATACTAATAAAAATGAAACTTATTTTTTTCCTTGTGTTGCGTGACAAACGCCTGCAAAATTTATTAACACTTATTTAAAAAAAGGTGACTCAGTTGTTGTAGATGGAAAATTAATTAGAAGAAGTTATGTTTCAAAAGATGGAAAAAACGTTTATGTTACTGAAATAATAATTGATTTAATAAAATTAGTTAGCAGTCCTAGAAGAAATCAAGATTCTCCATATGTTGAAAATAATCAAAATTATTCTTTTGCAAACCAAAAACAAAATACTGAAGTATCTTTTGAAAACAATTCAATGAGTAATCAAAATTCTTTTAACGAAAATAATTACTCTGATGTTGTTTTTCCAAAAACAAATAAGCCATTTGAAAATGACTTTTCAAATAATAATGTAAGCAACGATTTCAATGCAAATCAAAATAAAGAAATAAACAATACTAATTCAATACCAAGTCACAATAATGATTCAAGCGTTATTTATAATAATAATATTGTAAATGATGAACAACATGATGAAATTATTGATCTTGATTGATTAGATGAAATAGATAAATAAAATAAGAAAGGATTTAAAATGTCTGAAGTAAAACAAAAAAGAGAAAACAAACCTTATAATTCTAAATTTAAAGGTAATAAATTTAATAGAAGAAAAAAATTCTGTAGATTCTGTGCTCAAGGAATTGAGCATGTTGATTATAAAGATGTGAATACACTTTCACATTACATTAATTTCAACAAAAAAATAATTCCTGCAAAACAATCTTTTAATTGCACATCTCATCAAAGAAGAGTGTCGATTGCAATTAAAAGAGCAAGAATAGTTGGTTTAGTACCATATATAGCAGATTAATTCTTGAAAGGAATAAAAAATGAGTAAGATATTACTAATTAGATGTTCAATTAACTCTAAATCAAAAAGAGGTTCAATTTCTGGACATGCTTTAGATTTATTTAAAAAAGAATATATTGAAAAATATCCTCAAGATACAATAATTGAAAAAGATCTAAATAAAATTGATTTTCTACAAGTATGTATTAATGAGAATAACTTAGATACATGATTTGATCAAAATTCTAAAGATTTAATTAATGAATTAAAATCGGTAGATAAATTGGTTGTTGCTACATCTATGGTTAACTTTAACTTTCCATCGTTATTAAAAAATTATATTGACAAAATTTGCCTTGCTGGAGAAACATTTGTTTATAAGTATGATAATGGTAAGGGTGGTAGTGAAGGATTGCTTAAAAATTTAAAAGTAGCTTTCATAACTTCTCAAGGTTCTCCTGTTGAATATTACCCATTTTCTGCAATCCCATCTAACTTAGAAGGTACATTCAGATTCTTAGGTTCTAACGTTGTTAAGAGTGTTATTTTAGATGGATCTAAAACACCTACAGAATCAACTAAAACAAAAGAAGAATTTGTAGATAAATTTAAAAGTGAAATTTCTAATCTAGTTAATACACTAAATTAATTTATAAATAAAAAAATAACTGTTAAAAGTTATTTTTTTTATATAATTAAATAAGTTGGAGTAAAACAATGAATGCAATTGAAATAATATTTTATGTAATAGCAGGTCTATCATTAGTTATTGCTTTATTACTTTCGGGAAGTGGTTCTTCAAATGGGTTAAACTCAATGGCTGCTACTGATCTTGAAATTTTTAAAAAGACTAAAGATAGAGGAGTTACAAAAGTTCTACAAATAATTTTATTTATAATAGTTTTTGTTTTGATAACTCTAGCTCTCATATATAGATTTTTAATAAAATAATTTATGAATAAATTAGATCAAATAATAATTGAATTTATTAAAAATGAAAACAACAGACCAGTTTCTAAAAAAATATTAATTACTAAAATACAAAAAGTTCACAAAGATATTGAAGTAAAGAATATTTTTCATTCTATACGTTTCCTAGAAAAGAATAAAAAAATTGTTACTCTTATTTCTGGTAAGATGGTTTTACCATACGATTCAGGAAAAATAATTTCAGATAGTGAAGGTACTGGAGAAATTTCTATCAACTCTTATGGAGATGGTTTTATTAAGATTCATAATGATGATTCAAGAGAAATTTTTATATATAGAGATAATGTTAAAAATGCATTAAACGGAGATGTTGTAGAATTTGTTGAAACTGATGCAGTATCTAAAAATAATTTAACAAACGGAATCGTTACAAAAGTAATTAAAAGAGCAAAAGATATATTTGTAGGTGAATTTGTAAAAACTGACGAAGGATACAATGTTATTTTAAATGATCAAAAAGTTAATAAGAAAATAATAATAGAGAATTTAAGTGGTGTTGTTGATGGACACAAAATAGTTCTAAAGGCAATTGAATATAGAGACGATTCTATTATTGCAGAAGTCGTAAGAATTATTGGACACAAAAATGATGTAGGAATAGACATTTTATCTATTTTATATGATAACAAAATTGAACCAGAATTTTCAAAAGAAATTTTAGATTTTGCTCATGATATCTCAAAAGATATACCTGAAGAAGAAAGAAAAAAAAGAAAAAATCTTACTAATCTACCATTTATAACTATTGACCCAGAAACGTCAAAAGATCTAGATGATGCAATATGTGTAAAAAAAGAAAACAATGACTATAGATTATGAGTTTCAATTGCAGATGTTTCTCACTATGTTACACCTAATTCATTAATAGATGTTGAAGCATTAAAAAGAGGAACTTCTATTTATTTAGTAAATAAAGTTGTCCCAATGCTTCCTCATAATTTATCAAATGATATTTGTTCACTTAATCCTCATGAAGAAAGACTGACATTAACATGTGAAATGCTAATTGATTCAAATGGAAATTTCAAAACAATAGATGTCTATCCTTCTATTTTTATTAATAAAAGAAGATTTTCTTATGATGAAGTAAATAAATATTTTAGTAAAGAACTTTCTTTTGAAAAAGAAAATTTAGAAATAATAGAAGTTTTAAATTCATCATTTAATTTGTATGAAATTTTAAGAGTTAATTTCAAAAAAAGAGGATACATAAATTTTGATATTAAAGAACCAAAAATAATTCTTGATGATCAAGAGAGACCAATTGACATAAAACTTTATGAAAGAGGAGATGCTCAAATGATGATTGAGAATTTTATGGTTGCTGCAAATGAAGCTGTGACAATTAATTTTCAAAAATATAAAATCCCCTTTATCTATAGAGTACATGATAAACCTGATCCAAATAAATTAAAGAGTTTTGCTGTTGAAGCAAAAAAACTTAATTTCAAAATTGATAATGAAATAAAAGAAATAAAACCTAATACTATTGCAAGATGAATTGAAGAAAATAAGGAATCATACTCATCTCAGTTAATTAATAAATTACTATTAAGAGTAATGGCTAAAGCTGAGTATCTAACTTCAAATATTGGTCACTTTGGTTTAGCAAGCTCTTTTTACACTCATTTCACATCTCCGATTAGAAGATATCCAGATTTAATTGTTCATCGTCTATATAGAATGTTTGCCTTTGAAAGACACTTATATAGTGATAGTGATAGAAATAGTTTATTATCTCAACTTAACAACATTTGTTCTTTATCTTCATCCAATGAACAAAAAGCTGTTTCAATTGAAAGGGAAGTAAATGCTCTTAAATTTGCGGAATATATGGAAAAACATGTTGGTGATAATTTTAAAGGAGTAATTTCATATATTACATCTTTTGGAATATTCATTGAATTAGAAAATTCTATTGAAGGATTATGTAGAATAAAAAATATAAAAATAAATGATTTCTTTAAATATAATGAAGAAAATACAACTTACATTGGAGAAAAAACAAAGACAGTGCTTTCATTTGGTTTACCAGTATTAGTTAAAGTAGTTGGAGCTAATGCAATATCTAAAAAGATAGATGTGGAAATAATTGATGTAATCAACGGAAAATAACACTATGAAAATAATTCTAAAAAATAAGAAGGCATCTTTTAATTATTTTATATTAGATAAATATGAAGCAGGTATTGAATTAAAGGGCGTTGAAGTAAAATCAATATATAACAAAAAATTTAGCCTTGATGAGTCATACATATCAATAAGTAAGGGTGAAGTATGAATTGTTAATATGCATGTTTCTCCATATGAGCAAGGTAATAGATATAATCAAGATCCCCTAAGAAAAAGAAAGTTATTATTGCACAAAAAAGAGATTTTAAAAATCAGTACAAAAATAAAAAAAGAAGGACTTACTCTTATTCCGACTATGGTTTATTGATCTGGCAGAAAAATTAAAGTTGAAATTGGACTTGCAAAAGGAAAAAAACTACATGATAAGAGAGAAAGTTTAAAGAAAAAAGAAATAAAAAAGGACATGCTTTTTTAAATCGCAATGAGGTATTAATATGGATTTCAAGAGACTAACAAAAATTACTATTTATTCATTTCTAATTAATGTTTTCGCAATTTTTGGAATTATTTTTTTCATAATTACAATTCCAACTTGAAGTGAATATGGATTTAGCTTTCTAAAGTATGACCACAAACTGGGCAATGTAATTCCAGTAAGTGTCCAAACATATAGAGGTGCAGCATATATGTCACTTATTTTATACTTGACATTTTCAGTTCTTTCAATAAATCATATCAGGAATCTTGATAACAAAAATACACAAAAAATATTATTCTATTCTGGTGGATTTTTTGTAAACTTTTTTTTACCATATATCATTTATGTTTCTGCTAAAAATAATTATTATAAAGAATTTTTTAAGTACTTAAATCAAAAGGGAATGAATGAAAATGGTATTTATAAAAATAAAAAATTCTATGAATATAGAAAAAATATTTTATACAAAATATTTACTGTTATTTGTTTTTCTGTAACCATTATTGCATTATTTATTATATTGATTCCTATGATTACGGGCGATAAAAGATTTGATGGTAACAATGTAAGGGGTAACTTTTTCTTTGGAACTATTACATTTTTTACTACTCAAACAAATTTTTTAACTTTTTTATTTATGTTCTTTTTCGTATTTTTTGGAAATAGAGTTTTCTTTGAAGATAATAAAGCTTTAATCCATGTTGCTTCATATATATTTGTTGTTTTAATAATTTTCTGACTAGTTATATTTCCAAAAAGCATAGATGAAATAAATATTTCATATCCAGATCCTTTTGACATTTTTAAAACAACATGACATCATGGAATCAATCCCTTGATTTTTAGTATTTTTTCTGTTTGAACAATAAGAGTTACAAGAAGATCACCAATTAAATTTAACAAACTATTAGTGAGTCATTTAGGATACCCATTTGTATATGGATTATACATATATGCATTACCTTTTTTTACACAAACATCAATTTATGGATGAGTTACAAATATAAATCCTAACTCAGTAACATACTATGATCATAGATTTAATCCAGGTGTTGAATCCGGATTATACCCCCCTTCATCAGGTTCTTGAGAAAACATTTTTATCATAATTCCAATTGTAATATTATTCTCATCAATTTTATTCCTATTTTGATATTCAAGTATTTTATTTTCTGATAATAAAATAAAAAAATTTATAAAGTAATTTTTTGTGTTATATAAATAGTAGTGAGGTAATATGGATTTTTTAAAAGTTACAAAAATTTCTTTTTATTCACTATTTGCAACAATTTTTTTTGCTGTTGGATTATATAGTTTTATTGAAACTCTTGATTATTGAACACCAGAATTTTTGGATCTAAAATATGATCACTTATTACAAAACGCAATACCAATATCTATTCAACTAAATAGAATGTTAGCATATCTTTGTTTGATACTATCAATCTTTGTTTGAATTTTAACATTGTATAACATATTAAAAATAGAAGATGAAAAGGACAAAAGAATTCTATTATTTTCTATTGGTATTTTTACATGAATACTTACACCATATATCATTTATATTTGTGTATCTAAAAAGTACTATCAAAAATACTTTGGATATATTTCTCAAAATTATACTGATCAAAAGGCTTTCTCATTAAAGGAACCTAAAAATAAAAGATTATTTTTTAATTCACTTTTTGGTATTCTTGTTTGAATGATTTCATTAGTCGGATTTTTATATATATTTCTTGTAAAATCAAATCTTGATAAAGAAAATCCTCAGAGCAATTTTTTTATTGGAGAAATGTCTTTTTTCACAAATTTAAATAATTGATTAGTTTTTATCTTTATGTCTTTTTATTTATTCTTTAATAAAAAAATAATTTTTAAACAAAATACATTAATGATTGGTTTGACAGCATACATTCTAGTGGTTTGTATAATCTTTTGAGTTTTATTATTCCCGTACACTGCAGAAGGAATTGAAAAAAATTATAGTTTATCTATAAATGGCCCAACACTATTAATTAAAACTATATGGGTTCATGCGATTACACCTATATTCTTTACAGCATATACAATAAATTCTTTCTTTCTTCTTAAGGAAAGAACAAACACACTTTTAAAAACATTTGGGAAATTAATTATTTTTCCAATTATATATGGACTATATGTATTTGGTTTACCATTTTTTTCACAATTTAGTGTATATGGAAACGTAACAAATTTAAATCCTGGATGTATTCCTTTTTATGATTCTATCTATAACAGTGATCCACCATACTCGCCTGGTTCACCATTAAGGATTTTCATATTACTTGGATTAGTTGTTTTATTTTTATTATTAATATTTATTTTCTGGTTAATTCCTTCTAAAATATCTAAACAAAATATAAAAGGTAGTCTTAAATAGTACTACCTTTTATATTCTTATAAAATAATCCTGCAGATATTGGGAAACAAATCATTCCAATTACTGCTGGTAAATAAAATGTGAACATCCTTCAAACAAATATTATATTGTTTACATTTTCTCTGAAAACATTATCAACATTAGTATTTATTCCGTTAATAAATGTAATTATTAATATTTGAAGTGTTCCTTCAGCTCCTGGAATAGGAATTCAATTATTTGCTGTAACTGCTATATTTGTATAATTAAATCAATCTGAAAATGAAATATTTTCGAGTGACCCTGAAAGTTCAAAGGAAAAGTACATTGATGAATATAAAAATACATTTCATAATACATTTCCAATTAAAACAAAAATATAAAATTTATAATTTCTCATTTCTTCAATAAACTCTTCTTTAAAAACAGCTTTTTTAACATATTTTATTTTCATATCTTCTTTTGTTTTGTAACTCATTCTAAATTTTTTTCTAATTCAATAATAAACACTATTTAAGAAAAAGTGAATTCTTCTACTATAAGTAAGTGCAAAGAAAGAAAAGAAAGCAATTAAATCAAATATTAAACCGGCAAATGCTAATCAATAACTTGCTGATCATTCGATTGTATTCCCAAACTCACCATATGAAGCACTCACAATAAAAAACGAAGGTCAAGTCACTAATATTTGTGCAAGAGGGTTCATGATTCCTGTTGAAGCTAATATTAATAATGATTTTCTTGTTGTTAATCCATGTGTTTTTAATCAATACAATGAATAGGGCTCATTACCAATAGAAAATGGTGTGATGGCATTTAAAAAAGAACCAATGAAAACAAGAAATATTCAATCATATCATTTGGCTGAGCAATTTTCTTTTTTAAGTCTTATATATATCACAATGTATCTTAGAAATGATGAAAACAAAGGAAAGGCAAACATTAATATCAATCAAAGAAAAAACATATTGTTTGGTTGTTTAAAACCTTGGATAAAAAAATTATTAATTGAATTAATATCTATTTTTAACAATAGAATAGAAATTGTGATTGAAAAAGCAATAGCAAAAATAGCAGCAAAAAAAAGAATTGTTATTCTTTTCTTTGTAAAGAAATTATTTTTTTCAATAACCGAGTCTGCTTTTTCTAGTTCTTTCATTCATGATCCTAAAAATTATCTATATATATTATAAAATTATTATTCAATAATAACAATTTAATTAAAATATTTTATATAAGATAAAAAACATAAATTTTCATGGAGATTTTGGAAATTTAATCATTCCATTTTCTTTCTCTATTTTTTTTATTTTTTTTATATATTCTTTTTTAGAAATTCCCTCAGACAAAAATAAAACATAGTTAATATTTATTGAAAGAAGAAATGCTAATATATCATTAACATATCTTGGATTTTTTCCCTTGAATTCATTATTTGCATCAATAAAAGCAGATTGCATTTGACCAATTGCCATATCTAGCTTATCCTTTTCAAAAACAAATCTGCTTTTTGGATTTTTATCAGTTGTTCAATGATAACTTTTTTCAAGTATGAAACCAGCATCATTTAGTTTAATCATTATTTTTACAATTGCACCAATATCTTCAAACATTTTATATTTTTCATCATAAGAAAGATTATTATCTATTCAAAAACTTTTTTTAAAAAAGATATTTCATACATAAGTTAAATTATCAATACAGTATTTTTCTTTAGTGGTATTTTTTTTTATTTTTGAATGTGTTTTAAATGTTTTATTATTTTTATAGCAAGGACTAAAAATACATTCATATTCTTTTTCAGAAACTTTATCTTTGAAATGTTGTACACACTTATCTTCCACTCAATCATCTGCATCAACAAAGTAAAAATAATCACCTTTACAGTTATTTATTAAAGTATTTCTTCCGGCAGTTAAACCTTTGTTTTCAATATTCAAAACTCTCACATTATCATTATTTAACTCATACTCTTTTATTATTGATAAAGTATTATCTGTTGATCCATCGTTTAAAATTAAAATTTCATCAATTTTAATTGTTTGATTTAGTAAACTATCAATACATCTTTTTATATACAGCTCTTCATTATAGCAAGGTACTAAAACACTTAATTTCATATTAATCCTAAGAATCTTTTATATATTATAAATCTATTTAACTTTTATTAGGAAAATAAATATTTTATCTTTCTCTATAATTTTATATTATGTTATACTATCTTAGTTATAATTATGGCTAGATTAAGAAATATAAAAAATTCAAATGAAATTCTAAGTAATAGCAAAAATTTTATAAATGATTTTGAAAATTATAAAGGAAAATGAAACAAAGAAGTTTTTCACAATACAAATCCTATACATATAGAGATAGGTTCTGGAAAAGGAAAATTTATTTGTGAACTTGCTTTACAAAATCCAAATATAAATTTTATTGCAATAGATAGAGCAGAATCAATTCTAGTTAAATTGTCAAAGAAAGTAGATTTAGAAAAATTAGAAAACATTAGAATTATTTTATTAGATGCTAGTAAATTAAGTACGATTTTTAAAAAAAACGAGATAGAAAAAATTTATTTAAATTTTTCAGATCCTTGACCCAAGAAAAGGCATTCAAAAAGAAGGTTGACACATATAAATCATTTAAACATTTATAATGAAATTACTTCAAAAAACTCTTTAGTTGAATTCAAGACGGATAACATCAATTTATTTTTATTTACATTAGAAACACTTGAGGAAAATAATTTTGCAATAATCAGCAAAACATTTGATCTTGAGAATGATGATAAATTGAATAAACAAAATATAAAAACAGAATATGAAAAGAAATTTATGGAAAAGGGCTTTAAAATAAATAAAGTTGTTTTTTACATAAATAAAAAGGAAAAAAATAATGAAATTTAAAGATTTAAATTTAAACGAAAAAATATTAGAAAATTTGAGTAAACACGGTTATGAAGAACCAACTCCAATTCAAGAAAAAGTAATTCCAGTTTGTCTAAGCGGAAAAGATATACTTGGTTGTGCTCAAACAGGTACTGGTAAGACAGCATCTTTTGCATTACCAATTATTAACATGTTGGCTGAAAATCCAAGAAAAAGAGAAGATGAAATAATTATTAAATATTTAGTTCTTACTCCTACTAGAGAGTTAGCAATGCAAGTTTTTGATAACTTCAAAAAATATGGAAGCGGTTTATATCAAAGATATGCTTGTTTTTATGGTGGAGAATCAAAAAGATTTAACATCAAAACATTAAAAGATGGTGTCGATGTTGCTATTTGTACTCCAGGAAGATTACTAGATTTAGTTAGTTCAAGATATATGAATATTTCTAATGTAAAAACAATAGTTTTAGATGAAGCAGATTTAATGCTTGATATGGGATTTATTACTGATGTTAAAAAAATAATCAGTTTCTTACCAAAGGATCACCAAACATTATTTTTCTCAGCTACGATGCCAAAAGCAATTCAATCATTAGTTGAAAAAATTATGAAACCTGAATATGAAAATATTATTACATCTCCACCTTCATCTACAATTGAAAGTATAGATCAAACAGGATACTGTGTAGAAAAAAGACATAAAAGAGAATTACTTTTAAAATTAATAAATGAAAGCAATATTGATTTAGGAATTATTTTTGTTAGAACAAAAATAGAAGCAGACTCTATTAATAGATTCTTGCTTGATAATAAAATATCTGCTAAATCTATTCATGGTGATAAAGAGCAAAGACAAAGAACTAGAATAATAAAAGAATTTAAAGAAAGAAAAATTAGAATTCTAGTTGCAACAGATGTTGCTTCAAGAGGAATTCACGTTGATAATATTTCACATATTATTAATTATGATTTACCAGATTCTTCAGAAACTTATGTACATAGAATTGGTAGAACAGGTAGAGCTAAAAGTAAAGGTACTGCATTCTCAATTTTCACAAACACTGATAAAGGTAAAATTGCTGATATCCAAAAAACTACTGGAAAA
The DNA here is from genome assembly GCA_947041945.1 of uncultured Mycoplasmataceae bacterium. Lineage (GTDB taxonomy): Bacteria > Bacillota_I > Bacilli_A > Mycoplasmatales > Mycoplasmoidaceae > CAMREV01. Next base: position 70,804 of record CAMREV010000003.1, read on the forward strand.
AGTGTTGAATGTTTTAGTGTAACACCAGATACAATGGAATTTTCTCCATTAGTAATTGATAACTCTGAAAGATCGTCAGGATCTTCAAGAAATAGATCAAGAAGAGGCGGTTCAAGATCTTCAGGTTATAGCTCTAGGGGCGGAAACACAGGCTCTTATTCTGGTAACAGAGATGGAAATAGAGATAGAAGATCATATTCTGGCAACAGAGATGGTAACAGAGACGGAAGATCATATTCTGGAAACAGAGACGGAGAAAGAAAGTCTTATTCTGGAAACAGAGATGGTGAAAGAAAATCTTACTCTGGAAATAGAGATGGTGAAAGAAAATCTTATTCTGGCAACAGAGATGGTGAAAGAAAATCTTACTCTGGAAACAGAGATGGAGAAAGAAAATCTTATTCTGGTAATAGAGATGGCGAAAGAAAATCTTACTCTGGAAATAGAGATGGCGAAAGAAAATCTTATTCTGGTAACAGAGATGGCGAAAGAAAGTCTTATTCTGGAAATAGAGATAGAAACAACAACAATAAATCTAATTAATTAAAATATTCAAAAAAAGACTAATACACAAAAACTTATTAATTTTATAATAATTTTTATATAATATGTTTAATGGAGTATTAGATGAAGTTATTCAAAATGATGAAAAAAGATTCAACAATAACAGAAGATAAGAAAACAGCTTCTGAAACAAAAATAATTAACTTAAATGATATAAATATTTCTGAAAATGAAGATGATAAAATGAATTATTGTGAGTCTCTAACAATCGATGAAATTAGATACAAATTAAAAAATGAAGATTTAGATGTAGAAATGAAAAAAACTATGGAAAAATGTTTAAAGGAAAGAACTAAATAAGAATGTCTATTAATATAAATACACATTCTTATTATTCTTTATTAGAGTCTACATTATCAACAGACGATATAATTTCCTTTGCGGTTCAAAATAATCAAAAACATGTTTTCTTAACTGATTCAAACTTATATGGCTCAATCGAATTTTACAACAAAGCAATAGAAAAAGGTTTAATCCCGATTATAGGATTAGATATTTTTTATTTAAATAATAAATTATTAATATTTCCGACTAGCAATGAAGGATATAAAAATTTAATAAAAATATCATCTAATATTTTACAAAAAAAAGATTTTGACATAAATGCTTACTTGCAAGATATTTTAATAATTTTTAATGATAAAAAAATAGATGGAATTAATCCCAACTATTTCTTTACTAGAAACACAAATTCAAATACCGATATTTTTATTAATGAAGCAAGAGTATTAAAACAAGAAGATCAAAAAACTTTAAAAATTATGAATGCAATTAAATTTGAAAAAAAGATAAATGATTTCATAAATGATGAAGAACATAAAAATCTTCTAACAGATTCAGAATTTAAAAAACTAAGTTCAAACAATTTTGCTAATCATGATAAATTATTAGATCTATTAACATGAAAAAAAGAAATGAATAGAGCTGAAATTATCAAATTTCCTTTAAGTGAAAATATTACTTCTAAAAATTATTTAAAAAAATTATGTGAAGAATCTTTAATTGAAAAAATTGATCAAAATAATATTCAAACATATAGAGATAGACTTAGTCATGAATTATCTGTTATTGATTCTATGGGATTTAATGATTATTTCTTAATTGTTCATGATTTTATTAAAGAAGCAACAAATAGAGATATTTTAATTGGTCCAGGAAGGGGTTCTTCTTCTGGTTCACTAGTATCTTTTCTTTTGGATATAACAAAAATAGACCCAATCAAATACAATTTAATTTTTGAAAGATTTTTAAATCCAAATAGAAACTCATTACCGGATATTGACATAGATATAATGGATAAAAAAAGAGAAGAAATAATTGAATACATTTTCAATAAATATGGAAATGATCATGTTGCACACATTATTACTTTTCAAAGAATAAAAGCTAAAATGGCTATAAGAGATGTTGGAAGAGTTTTAGATATTGACTTAAAAATAATAAATAGAATAAGTAAATTAATATCAACTGATTTTGAATTAGATATTTTTGGAGCAATTAATAAAAATACTGAATTAAAAAATTTTTACTCTGACTATAAGGAATTATTTGATTCCGCAAGCAAATTAATTGGAGCTCCAAGACAAGCCGGAATTCATGCTGCTGGTATAGTTTTATCAAGAGAAAAATTAACAGATGTAGTTCCTCTTCAATTAAGTGCTAACAACATTGTTACAACTCAAGTTTCTATGGAATATTTAGAGTCATTAGGTTTATTAAAAATGGACTTACTTGGTTTAAGTAATCTTACTACAATTTATAATGTAATAAAATTAATAAACATGAATATGAAAATGAAAATGTCTTTAGAAAACATTCCGCTAGAAGATGCAAAAGTTTTTAGAGAAATATCACAAGGAAATACAATTGGAATATTTCAATTAGAATCTCCAGGAATGAGAAGTAATTTAAGAAAAATAAAACCAAGAAATATTGAAGATATTTCATTAGTTTCTGCACTTTATAGACCTGGCCCTCAAAAGAATATTCCAGCATTTATAAACGGAAGATTTTCAAAGGAGCCAATTGATTATATTGATGAAAGAATTAAAGATATTTTAGAGCCAACTAGCGGAATTATTGTATATCAAGAACAAGTTATTCAAATTACTCAAAAAGTAGCAAATTTTTCTGCTGCAGATGCAGATATTTTTAGAAAAGTAATGTCAAAAAAAGAAGGTAAAAAAATGGAATCAATAAAAGATAAATTTATTGAATCTGCAATTAACAATAATTACTCAAGAAAAGTTTCAGAAGAAATTTTTAATTATATTGAAAAATTTGCTAGCTATGGTTTTAATCATTGTCACTCAATTTCTTATGCATTAATAAGTTATTGAATGGTTTATTTAAAAACAAATTATCCATTATATTTTATGAGTGTTTTATTTAAGACTTCAGAAAGTAGTCATGACAAGGTAGGTCTTTATTGTAACGAAGCCTTAAGAATGAATCTAAAAATTGAAAAACCTAATATAAATATTTCTTCTAAAAGTTTTATCATTTTTAACAAAACTATTTATTTTGGTTTTTCAGCAATAAAAGGAATTGGAACTGAAACTGCTAATAAAATTATTAAAATAAGAAATGAATCATCTAATAAAAAGTTTAGTAGTTTTGAAAATTGTATAACATCATTATTTATTGGTGGAATTGGTGAGTCATCTCTTGAGACATTGATATATTCTGGTTCTTTTGATTGTTTTGAAAAAAGCAAGAAATTTATGATTGATAATTTAAAAGAAGCAATCGAAATTTCAAAAAATATTGATGAAAAGGGAAATTATATTTTCACTCCAAACTGAATTATTAATGAAGAAACAACTGAAGAAAAAGAAAAATTCTTAGATAATCAGTTTGATTTAATTGGCTTTAATTTTTCAAAGGAAAAAAATGATAAGTTTTCGGAAATAAGAAATAGTTATTCTGATCAAAAGTTAGATACCATTGCCGATATCGTTCATGAAGATAAAGGAAATTTTTACACAATATTATTTAAAATCCAGAAAGTAGAAGTGCGTATGACAAAATTTAATAAAGAAATGGCATTTATTAAAATCTGTGATGAAGAAAATTCTGATAGTTTATCTTGTTTTAACTACAGTAATCTAAAAGATAAGATTGTTGAATCTAATTATATAATTGCTGTGATAAAAGCAGATGCTCGTTATAAGCAACTTATTGAAATAAAAGAGGTTATTAAAAATGAATAAAAAAGCAATAGTTATTGATGGAAACTCATTATTATATAGAGCATTTTATGCGACATATAACCAACTAGAATTTTATAAGAAAAATAACTTAAAACCTTTAAATGCTCTAAAGCTAATGTTACAAATATTTTTTAAATTACTATATTTAGAAAAATATGATTATGCAGTTATTGCATATGACCATAAAGATAAAACATTCAGAGATGATATTTTTGATGATTACAAAAAGAACAGAAAGAAAACACCAGAAGAATTGATTGAACAAATCCCATTAGTTCATGAAATTTCTAAATTATTTGGATTTCAATTTGAATGTGTGTCTGGAATTGAAGCTGATGATGTTGTTGGATCTGCTTCGAAGATTCTATCTAAAAATGGAGTTAAGGTGGATGTTTATACTTCTGATAAAGATATTTTACAATTGGTTGATGAAAACATAAATGTTGTTTTATTTAAAAAAGGAATTTCAGATACAATAATAAACACAATTGATAATTTCAAAAATCTTAATGAAGGATTAATGCCAAATCAAATTGCTGAATTTAAAGGATTAGCAGGAGATGCATCTGATAATCTTATTGGTGTAAAGGGAATTGGTAAAAAAACAGCAATTGATTTACTAATGGAATTTGAAAATATATATGGAATTTATAAAAACATAGATAAAATTAAAAGTAAGAGCACACAAGAAAAACTGGTTAAAGATAAAGATAATGCATTTATGTTTAGAGATTTAGCTACTATTGAAATTAATTATTTTGATGATAAAAATATTGATTACTTTAGAATAAAAAATATTGAATTAGAAGAACTAAAAAAAATAATTAAAAAATACAACTTTAACGGTTTTGACAAATACTTAGGAGAATAATATGCCAGAAATGCCAGAAGTGCAAACACTAATTGACTCTCTATTAGAAGAAGATATCTTAAATAAAAAAATTAAAGATGTAACTTTTTATATGGAAAAATTATTTAAGAATTGCACTCCTAATGAATTTAAAGATTTTGTATTAAATGAAAAAATAATTAATATTGACCGAATTGGGAAATATTTAATTTTTCATCTTTCAAATAAAAAGGTTTTTGTAGTCCATTTAAGAATGGAAGGAAAAATTTTCTATCAAGATTCAAATAGCAAGTATGATGAAAAACACACTTTGTTAAGAATTAGTTTTGGCAAAAAAGAAATGAGATATCAAGATACAAGAAAATTTGGAACTTTTCATATTTTTCTTGAAGAAAATTATAAGAATTCAAAAGAGTTATCAAAATTGGCTTTAGATCCTTTGCAAGAAGGTTTTGATTGAAAATATCTTAAATGCAACATTTCTAAATCAAACAAGTTTATCAAAACTGCGCTATTAGATCAAACAAATGTTGCAGGTATTGGAAACATTTATGTTGATGAAATTTTATTTGCATCAAAAATTCATCCTGAAAGTAAGTGTAACAAACTAACTGATGATAATTTTAAAACTATAGCATCAAATTCAAAAAAAATAATTAAAAAAGCTATTGATAATAAAGGGACAACCATTTCAACATACATGTACAAAAAAGAATCAAAAGGAGAATTTCAAAAATTTTTAAACGTTCATACAAAAAAAGATAGTGACTGTGTAAATTGCAAAACAAAAATAACAAAAATGAAAGTCAATGGTAGAGGAACATATATCTGTTCAAATTGTCAGGTAAATAAGAAGTAATGAAAATTTGTTTAACAGGATATAGAAACACTGGAAAATCAACCTTTATAGATTGTATAAAAAAATACAATTGAGAAGTTTATATGGCAGATGATTTTATACATGAAATATATAAAAAAAATAGAATAGGATATGAATTCATATCTAATACTTTTGGATCAGAATACACTACATCAATTGAAGTTGATCGTATTAAATTAAATGAATTAGTTTTAAGGGACAAAGAATCTTTAAAGAAGTTAAATGAATTTTGCCACAAACAAATTTATGAATGAATAGAGTCACTAAATGGAGAAAAAGTAATTGTTGAACTTGCTATATATATGTTAAGTCCTTCTTTTTTTGAAAAACTATTTAATAAAGTAATTTTGGTTGAAAGAAAAAACAATCCTATAGATGTTAATCATATTAGTAAATTTTTAACCTTTCCTGTAAAATTTGAACCAGATTATGTTTTAGAAAATAATTCAACAATTGAAGAATATATTAAAAATAATAATATATTTTGTAAGTCATTAAATAATAATTAAATTATAATAATATAAACTATTATCGAATGGAAACAAAATGGAAATAAATAAAAAAAACAAATATGAGAAAACATTAATTGCTGTAGATTCTAAAAACTCTATAGTAAAAAAAGAAAAAAAATTATTTGAAACATTTGAGGAAAAAAACAATATTTATATGGTTTTTCCAAAAAATTTTAAAGAAGTTAATACGCCTGATTTTTCTTGAGCATTAAAATCTTTCTTTTCAAAACAAAAATCAGGGATAAATATTGATCTTGAATCATTCTTAAATTTAAAAAGTGCTGATACAAAAAGATGTTCAATAATAAACTCTCTTGTAACATGAGGTTCTTTTTTTAATGAAAAACCTTTTTCAATGAAAACTATAAAAGAAGAAAAATTTACAAATAATATAATTGTTCCAAAAGGTCATGAAGATTGTGTAAAGAATTCTTTAGTATTAGCAGAAGCTCAATTTGTATGTAGAAGATTACAAGATTCACCAAGTTCTGAAATTAATCCAATAACTTTTGTTGCTGAAATTAAAAAATTATTTAAACCTTTTGAAAAGCAAGTTACTATTAAAGTTTTAAATAAAAAAGATATTGAGAAAAAAGGAATGAATCTTTTACTTGGAGTTAATGCAGGTAGTATTATTGAACCTAGATTATTAGTTATTGAATATAAGGGATCAACTTCAAAAGAAAAATTTGCTTATGTTGGAAAAGGTATAACATACGATACAGGTGGTATGAATATTAAAACTGGTAATTTCATGAGACAAATGAAATTTGATATGTCAGGAGCGGCAATTGTTTGTACAACATTATATGCATTAGTTAAAAATAAAATAAAAACTAATGTGTCTATTGTTGCACCTCTTACTGAAAATTTAGTAAGTCCAACAGCTATTAGACCAGATGATATTCTAACTGCTTATAATGGAAAAACTGTTGAAATAGATAATACAGATGCAGAAGGTAGACTTGTTCTTGCTGATGCATTACATTATGCTGTAAAAGATTTAAAAGCAACTAAATTAGTAGATATTGCAACATTAACTGGTGCAATGGTTTACTCACTTGGTGAAACATACAGTGGTGTTTGAACTACTGAAGAAGAAGATTGAATTAATTTTAAAAACACAGCTGATAAATCAGGTGAATATGTTTGAAGACTACCTTTACACAATGATTTTAGAAGAATGCTAGATTCAGATTTCGCAGATATTAAAAACTCAGTAAGTAATCCAAGAGCTGGTTCTTCAAGAGCTGCTTGTTTCTTAGTAGAATTTACAAGTGGAAAACCATACATTCATCTTGATGTAGCTGCAACAGCAGATTCTGGAGATAAAGGTCAAGCTGTAATGCTGAAAACTCTTTACAACTTTGCAAGGACAATGTAATGGAAACAGTTAAGGAAGAATTAAAAATTGCCCCAAAAAACAATTCTAAAAAAAGAAAATGAATTCTTTTTTTAGGATTGGCTGTTATAAATTCTGGTTTAATTGTTGGTTCAACATTTGCAATATTAGAAGCAAATAGTAAAATAACAATAGGGGAAAAGGTTTAGAAAATGAAAATAATAATAATAGGAATAAATCATGCAGGTACTTCTGCACTAAGAACACTACTAAAACAAAATAGTGATTTAGAGATAACAGCAATTGATAGAAGTGATAATATATCATTTTTAGGATGTGGAATTGCACTAAGTGTTTCTTCAGTAGTTAAAGATGTTGATGATCTATTTTACTCAAATGCTAGAGAATTAAAAAATATGGGCGCAAATGTTTTAATGAAACACGAAGTAGTTAATATAGATACTAATGCAAAAACAGTTACTTACATAAATTTAAATGATGAAGAAAATCCAAAAAAAGAATATGTTGAAAGTTATGATAAATTAATCTATGCAACAGGATCTTCACCAATAAATTTAAATATTGCTAATAGCAATGCAAATAACATTTTATTATGTAAGACATATATTGATGCTTTAAAAATAATTGAAAAAGCTAATGATGAATTAATAAAATCAGTAGCAATAATTGGTGCTGGTTATATTGGTGTTGAATTGGCAGAGTCATTTATTATTAAAAATAAAAAAGTATCTTTAATAGATGCAAAAGATAGAGTTGTAGCAAATTACTTTGATGATGAATTATGTTATGAACTAGAAAATGCAATGAATAAAAATGGTATCAGTCTTCATCTTGGTGCTGGTGTAAGAGGTTTTGAAAAAAATGAAGCCGGATTTGTAACTGGAGTAAAAACTGATACTGGTATAATCAAAGCTGATATGGTAATTGTTTCAGTTGGAGCAAGACCAAATACTCAATTATTACCGAATGCTACTAAAATTGCTAATGGGGCTATTATAGTTGATGAATACATGAAATCATCTATTCCTGATGTATATGTAATTGGTGATTCTGCTGCCATATTTAATACAGCTTCAAAAACATTTGATAATGTTGCTTTAGCTACTAATGCTGTTAAAGGCGGAATTGTTTCTGCAAGCAACATAAATGGTATTGAAATTGCTAAATTAAAAAGTGTTGTTGGTACAAATGCTATTCATGTCTTTGGAGAAAACTTATCAAGTACAGGTATTAATGAAAAAAGATGTCAGGATTTAAAAATTGATTACAAAGTAGTGCAATGAACTGATAATGATAGACCAGAATTTATGAATGAATTTAATAAAGTAACTGTTAGATTAATTTATGAAAAAAACACCTTAAGACTAATAGGTGCTCAAATTCATTCTCGTTCAACAAAAGACACACATATGGAGTCAATTAATATGCTAGCTTTAGCTATTCAAAAAAATATGACTATCATTGATCTTTTAACAACTGATGTATTCTTCTTACCTCATTATAATAAACCTTTCAACTTTATTATTTCAGCCATTTTAAAGGCTTTAGACTTATGTTATTTAAAAGAAAATTATTAGAATTCAAAAATTCTAATAATTTTTATTTTAATTTACTATAATATCATTGTATTATTATGAAAAATAAAAAAATTATTATTGGTTTATCTGGTGGAGTAGATTCTGCTGTCAGTGCATTTATTTTAAAAAAAGCAGGTTATGATGTTTTGGGTGTTTACATGCAAAATTGAGATGCTTTTTTGAATGGTGAAAACAATTTAAAATCATCAGATGATGGTTGTGAATCAAAACAAGATTATGAAGATGTATTAAAGATTGCTAAATATTTAGACATCAAAGTACATAAAGTTAATTTTGTTAAAGAATATTGAGACAATGTTTTTGAAGATTTTATTAAAAAATATTCATTAGGAAAAACTCCTAATCCAGATGTTTTATGTAATAAAAATATTAAATTTGAAGCTTTTAGAAATTATGTTTTTAAAAATTTTGAGTGTGATTATTTTGCTACTGGTCATTACGCAAACAAGGTTATTAATTTAGATCTATCAATTGATTTAAAGATGTCAAAAGATGAAAAGAAAGATCAAACATATTTTCTTTGTCAACTTAATCAAGAGCAATTAAAAAATGTTATATTCCCATTAGGAAACATAACAAAGCAAGAAGTAAGAAAAATTGCTGAATTTTATAAAATACCTTCATGAGATAAAAAAGATTCAACAGGAATATGTTTTATAGGCAAAAGAAAGTTTAAAGATTTCATTGATAACTATATTGAAAAGAAACCTGGAGATATTATTGACATTTCTACAAAGGAAGTAGTTGGCAAACATGAAGGATTACATTACTTTACAATCGGTCAAAGAAAAGGATTAGGTTTAGCTGGTAATCCTGATAAATATCTAGTATGTAAAAAAGACTTAGACAAGAATATCATTTATGTTTCTCCAAGTTTAGATGAAGAAAAATATTTATTTAGTAATAAATGTACTTTAAATAACTTTAATTGAATAAATAAGATACCTGTTGATAATAATGTAAAAATTAGATATAGACATTGTGGTAAGCTTCATAATGCTAATTTCACTATTGATAATGACAAAGTGATTATTAATATTGAAGAAGAAGTTAAATCAATATCAATAGGACAATATGTTGTTTTATACAAAGACAACATTTGTCTTGGTGGTGGAGAGATTATTGGAATATAAATAAAAAAAGTAGGTTGACTACTTTTTTTATTTATACATACTATATTTTAAATTTTTCTTTTATTAAATCTGTTCATTCCTTTAATATATCACCACTTAAAAACTCATTATGTGTTTTCATGAAAGAACTTACAAAATCAGAAAATTTGTATTTATTACTTTTTCCTGAGTAATAACTTTTCATTATTTCATCATATTCATCAACTCTTTTTTTAACTTCTTCAAAATCATATTCATTTTCAAAAACTTTATTTAATTTTGGCTTAACTTCATTTATTGAATTAGGTTCTCCGATTAATAGACCCATAACAGGTATATTGTTATTGAGATTTAGTTTTTTCATTATTTCTTTTGGGAAGGATTTTACAACACCTTGATAACAAGTTCCATATCCTAATGAAATTGCTGCATCATTTAGCATTGTGCAACTTATGGCTGCATCAAATAAACATGTAGAATAAAAACTAAGATTATTTGTATCTAATTTTGAATTTGTTTTTTCTTCTAAATATTCAAACATATTTTTTTCTAAGTAAAAAATTGCAATCATTGAACATTTGTCAATTGCTTCTGTGGAATATATTATTTCTGATAATTCTTTTTTTAGTTTATTATCAGTTACAAATACACATCCAAAGTGATGGCAGTTTGTAGAAGTAGGAGAAGAATTAACTATATCTTTAAAAGATTGTATTACTTCTTTACTTAATTCGGATTTCTTGTAATCTCTACAAGAAGTTCTTTTTAACATTTTATCTATCATATTTATTCCTTTATAAAAAAAATATACTATATCTTCAATTATATAAATTGTTGATGTAATATATTATTTTTTTTATTATCTATTATCTATTATCTATTATCTATATCTGGGTATTTATTTTTAATTTTTGAATTTAAAATTAATCCACAAATAAATGCAGGTAATAAAAACAAGCATAATACTCCTAGAAGAGAAGCGGACTTAGAGATATCTCCATCATCTAGGTTAACAATTATTGATTTTATTGCTCATATTATGTCTAGCACAATCAACACGAATAAAGGAATTATTAAAAAAAATAATGCAAGAGAAATAAGTTGGCTTTTGACATTTTTTCTTGATCAATCATAATATTCTTTTAATTTATGATCGCCAATGAAAATATGCTCTTGTTCTTGCTTTTGCTCTTCTTCTGATTGAATGTTAATATTTTCTTTTTTTTGCATATTTATTCCTTTTTATACTATACAAGTATAGCATAATGGACAGCCTTTTTTAAATAATCATATACATAAATTATTACTTTTTTTAAAAATTTATCTGTTATACTGTAAAAAACATTTTAGGAACATTATGGCAATATTAGAGGAAAAAAATCTATTTGAATTAATTGATAAAGAATTTTTTGAGATTCCTATTTATCAAAGAAATTATGATTGAAATGATAAAGATGTTGAAAAGTTTTTTAAAGATATTTGTGAAAACTTACAAAGAAATAGAGATAAAAATTATAATCGTGATGATGCAACAAAGTATTACATAGGCAATATTATTGCTTGTTATAATGAAAAAAATAATACTTTAATGTTAGTAGATGGACAACAAAGAATAACTTCTACAATTATTATTTTTGCTGCAATTAGAAAAATTTTAATAAATGAATATGGTAATAATAAAAATATTGACTCAACATTAAAAGATAAATATTATAATTTACTTGAAGAAGTTGAAAAAATAACATCAGAGAAACATAAAGGAAAAAGCAAAATAAAATTGTCAAGTATTGAAAATGATGACTTGCTTAAAAAACTATGTTTTTGAGAGGAAAGCGAAAAGATATCTATTGAAAGCAAAAAAGAATTAAAAGCGACAAATATCTATCGTAACTTTGATTCAATTACTAAATACATTCTTAGTATAATAAAAGAATCAAAGATTAATGATTTTGAAAAACTTATTAATTTTTTTGAAAAAGATGTTATTAAAGCTTTTTCTCACTCACTTATTGCTTTAATAAGAATTTCCTCTGAAAAAGATCAACCTAGTAAAATATTTGAAACAGTTAATACTACTGGAAAGAAATTAAAATCATCTGATTTAATTAAAACTTATATCTTTTTCTTTGCTCATGAAGAAGACATAGTAGAGCTTTCAAAATTTTACATAAATTATGTCGATCACAAAATAAAAGAATTGAAACCATATTATAGTGATTTATCTGGTTGATATAGACACATGATTTCTGTATTTGGTTCAGAACATACTTTGTATTCAAAAACAAAAAATAATGGTCTAGATATTTTTTATGGTTTTAAAAACACGATTAATAATGATAAAAATAGTAAAGAACCCAAAAATATTTTTAAAAGATCTTTTGATTTTGAAAATTTTAATGATACAGAAGAGTTTGTTCAAATATTGATAAAATATGCAACTATAACTTCACACATTTATAAATTAGTAAAATCAGAAAAGGAATCAAATAAACAAATAATTTATAATAAGATCATTGAAGATGCTTGACATACATATTATCCATTAATACATACACTAGTAATGGATCTATTTATCCAAGATGAAAACAACAAAAATGAATTTAATTGTATTGATAACAAAAAAGTAATTGATGAAATCAATAATGTAGCAAAACTTGCTATGCATAGTAGTTTGAATGGAACTAATGAAAAAAACTTAACAAGAGGTTTTGTGATACTTCATCCAAAATACAAAAAAGAAGTTTTTGAAAACAAAGAAGATATTTCTTTCTGAGATTGAATGAAGAAAAGAAAAGAGGATAGTGTTCAAATTTTTGCTTTAAACAAAGATAGTTTGAGAGATATGATTAAAACTTCAAATATTTATCAAACATCTAAAACTAGAGCAAAAATAATGCTTGCAGCAATAGAAGGCTATTCAGGACATTTTGAAACATCTTTAAATGAACTTTTAGATAAATATGAGGTTGAGCATATCTTTCCTATTTCACCATCTCAAGAAACCAAAGAAGAATATTATAGTTACTTCACTAACAAAGAAGCAGCAATTGATTTTTATAGTAAGATAAGACATACTCTTGGAAATCTAACCCTTGTAACACCAGAAGCAAACAAAAAATTAACCAACTCTTCTTGATCAGAAAAGAAAAAAATATATTCAAATAATTCTAAATTGAAAATAAACAATAGCTTGTCCCAATATGAAAAGTGAGATGAAAAAAGTTATAATTCTAGAATTGATTCCTTAATAGATGATTTAGTTAATTTTCTAAATATATAAAAAATTATTTAGATAAATTATTCACCATATTGATTTTTTGTTGACATTTTAAAGAAAAGGAAACAATCTAAGACAATCACAATTGTCTTAGATTTTTAGTTTATCTTCAGCAAATGGTTGATTAAATCTTAAGAACAAAAAAGGTAAAACGCTTGAGGATTTATATAGATAAAAATAAAATTTTTTATATAAAAGATATTAACATTATATAATGTATAGTATTAGGAAACAAATATGAATAAAAAAAATATAATAATAACTGTTTTATCTGTTTTACTTGGTACAACAACAACAACAGCAATTGTTGTCCCATTAATTTTAATGGATCAAAATAAAAAAAATAACTTGATTAAAAAAGAAAAAATGATTAGTAATTTAGGTGTGTCTCCTAAATTTTCTGAATATTATAATACAATAGGAGATCAAAATTCAAATATTGTTAATACAATTTTAAATGCTGCAACTCCAGAAGAAAAAATGTCATGAGTTTATGCAACGAATTCAAAAAATCAAGTTATTAATGATGGTATCCAATCCGTTAAAAGAGTGGATGTAAAGGAAGTTGCCGGGATTAGTACAACTGAATTTGAAGTTCTTTTCAATGAAGATTATGAACAATTTGAAAACTTATCAAACATAGTTACTATAACTAATAAAAAAATAATTAATATTAGTTGAAAAATAACTGCCAAAGATGCTATTCAAAAATTAATTCTTGACAATGGTTTTGTAACTGCTGCAGATATTGAAAATCGTTTGAATTTAACATATGGATCTTCAACAAATTTACAAAAAGTCATAGATATTTCTCTTCCAAACTTGGTAACAAATGCAAAGTTTTCTGTTGATAAAAATGAAGCTGGGACTTTTGATATTAATTTAAAAAATGTTTTATTAAATTCAAATGAGTATGCAGTTAAACAAATTGATCCTTTAACTAATCTTTCAGTTGTTCTAAATTGAACAGATATAAAAGTAACGAATGATTATGTTTGAAAATTCTTTAATGGTAAAAAATTCTCTACAAATGAGAATCTAGTTGTTGAAGTTCAAAAGCCAGAATTTAAAAATTATTTAAAAGTATTAATTCAACAAAATAATTTAATTACAAACTTAGAAACAAATGTGAAACAAGTTTTCAATGATAAAGCATTAATTACCAATTTAATAGTTAGTGTAAACATCAAAGGTTATGACAAACCAATAATTCTTCCAACTATAGAAAATATACCAGCTCAACTAACTATTAATCTTGAATTTAAACCTAATATAAACTTACATCTTGAACAAATTATTCAGACAAGTGAAACAGCAGGAAATACTCTTGAATTAGTCAAAGAAATATTTGCAATACCAGCGAATAGAACTTCTATATTTAATCATTTGACAGACGATTCAAAATTACAAGTTATTGATAATAAAATTATTGATATAATTGTAGATTACGATGGTAATATTCTAGAAAATAAGTATAATTTTATGATTATTTTCCAGCCAAAACAAAATTTTACTGGAGAAACTAAAATCAATATAAATGGTGTTAAAGGAAAAATAACAACCCCTTAGATAATCAAAATACCTTAATAAAATAAGGTATTTTTTTTATTACTAAAAATAGTCTGCAGTATTTCAATATTACTGATTAAAATATTATTAATACAAAAAACATTATTTAAGGTATTTATGAAAAAATTAAAAGTCTTTGAAACATTTGCAGGTATTGGTTCACAACACAAAGCTCTTGAATACTTAAAAAGTAAATATGGATATGATTATGAAGTTGTTGCAACAAGTGAATGAGATATTGATGCAATAATTGCTTATGCTTCAATTCATTACCCAAAATTTGATACTTCTCGGTCAGAATATGTAGAGAGAGAGAGAGAGAGAGAGAGAGAGAGAGAGAGAGAGAGAGAGAGAGAGAGA
>CAMREV010000004.1 GCA_947041945.1 uncultured Mycoplasmataceae bacterium
AACTCTCTTTTAGGTTGCTCAACAACTGGTTTAGGTTGGAACTCTCTTTTAGGTTGTTCAACAACTGGTTTAGGTTGGAACTCTCTTTTAGGTTGTTCAGTAACTGGTTTAGGTTGGAACTCTCTTTTAGGTTTTTCAACTTTTTCAGAATCTACAGCATCAGATGAAAAATCTATTTTTTCATTTACATGTAATTCAATTAAATCACTATCATTTGATTTTTCATTAATACTAGTAATCTTTGATAATTCTTTAATTTTTTCAGAATACATTTCAGATTTGATATCTTCTTCAGTTGGTTGTTTTACAATTTTAGATTTTTTCTCAGCTTCTTCTTTTCTTAAAAGAGATTCTTTTTCTTTAATTTTTTCAAGATCTCTTTCTTTAGATTCTTCAATTGCTTCGATTTTTTTAACTTTTTCAAGTTCAATATTTTGTTTTTCTTCAACTCTAATAATAGATTCTTTTGTTGGAGCTTGAACTGAGATATTCACTCTAGATCTAACATCATCTCATTCTTTGAATACAACTTCTTGATTTATTAATTCTGCTAACTTGTGAGCTTGATCTTCTAAGACATTAATGTCTTCTTTTACATTCAGAATATCTTTTTCTGATGTCGATTGTTTTTTGTTTTCACTCATTTTTATTTTTTTCCTTGTTTGTTAATTTAATTAAAATTAAATTTATTCATTTTCACTTTCAGAATCTTCATTATTAAATTCTTCAATTAATTCTTCATGTTCATGATTTTCAACATGTTGTTTTTCAACATTATTTGAACCCATAAAAGGATCTTCAAGTTCTTTCTTTTGTTTATTTAAACTTTCAATATCCATGTTTAGATTGATATCATATTGAGAAGCTTGTTCAAGTCTTTTCTTTAATTCATCATATCTTTCTTTTGTAGCATCAGCTTGTGATCTATGTAAATTTGCAAGTTCAGAAGTTCTTTTTGCAGTTTCTTGTGCAATTCTTGCTTCTTCATCTTTTTTAGTTGCATGTAATTCTTCAAGTTCTGATTCAAATGCTGCTTTTGCAGTTTCTGATCTAACTTTTGAAAGTTGTGCTTTAATAACAAATTGTTTTGCATGAACTAATGAGTTGTTTGCAACTTCAGAAATTTCAAGAGCATCTTTTCTTGCGCTATCAGATTCTTCTTGTGCTGTTGAACAATCTTCAATTTTTCTTGCATATCTTTCTTTCGAAAGAGCAATTTTTTTAATTAAGCTTTCAAGATCATCCTCTTCTTTTTTTAATTGAAAAAAAAGTTCATCTCTTACTAGTATTTCTTTTTCTAAAATAATTGTTTTTGTTTCAGCTATTTCTGTAACAGCTTTTGCTTCTTTAATTAATCTAGTTGCTTTTTCTACTTCGTCTCTAGCAACTGTGTCTAGTTTTCTAGTTTCCTCTTCTAATTCAAGTGCTTTTATACTTTTTTCTTTAAGATCAGGTGTTAAAGAAATTCCGTAAGCATCTAATTCATCTATTTTTCTTTGAAAGTCATTCATAATATTTTCTCCTTTTTTTTATTAAAAAACTAATCCATTTTTTCTTGCACTATCAGCAAGAATTTGAACTCTACCATGGTACTTAGAGCCACCTCTATCGAAATTTATTTCTTTTATATTTTTCTTAAGAGCTTTTTTTGCAATATCCTCACCAACTTTTGATGAGTTTTCTTTATTACCATTCTTCAATCCTAATTGTAATGAAGAACTTGAAACAACTGTAATATTTTTTCCATCATCAATCAATTGGGCATAAATATGTCCATTTGTTTTAGTAACTAGAAGTCTATGTAAACCGTTGTCAATTCTTTTGAATTTTCTAGCAATTTTTAAATGTCTATTTTTTCTATTTTCTTTTTTATTTAAACTTAATCTTTTCATATATAACTAGTTCCTATTTCTTCCCACCGTCAGCAGTTTTACCAACTTTTCTAATAATGTGTTCATCATGATACATAACACCTTTTCC
Source organism: uncultured Mycoplasmataceae bacterium (assembly GCA_947041945.1). Taxonomy (GTDB): domain Bacteria; phylum Bacillota_I; class Bacilli_A; order Mycoplasmatales; family Mycoplasmoidaceae; genus CAMREV01. The sequence goes on from CAMREV010000004.1 coordinate 1,981, forward strand.
TTTATATGGTTCAGGTGGTCTTTTGCTTCTTATAAGAGAAGCAAATTCTCCGACAACAGTTTTATTAGAACCAAAAATTTCTATTTCTGTGGGTGTTGTGCAAGTAACTTTAATATTTTTAGGTATTTCCAATTTAATATTGTGAGAATGTCCTAAATATAAATCTATAGAATTACCTGCAAGAGATGCTTTGTAACCAACACCAATAATTTTTAATTTTTTTGAATGTCCTTTACTAACACCGATTATTGCATTATTAATGTTTGAATTAAGAGTTCCATGAATCATTTTAGTAAATTTTTCTTCATTATTTCTTTTGATAGTAACTTTGTTATCATCTAAAGTAATTTTAAGTAAATCACTATGAGGATTCATTTCAATTTCTCCATGTGTTCCTGAAATTTTTAAATTATTTTTTTCTAAATTAATTAAAACTCCAGCAGGTACTTCTAGTACTCTATTACCAATACGTGACATTATATTTCTCCTTTTATTAAATTATCATACATAAGCGATGACTTCACCACCTAAGTTATTTTTTCTTGCATTCTTATCAGTCATTATGCCTTGACTAGTTGAGATGATAGCAATACCTAAACCATTTAAAACAGTTGGTAATTTGCTAACTTCACTATATATTCTTAAACCAGGTTTAGATATTTGTCTAACTCCTGATATTGTAGAAAGACTACCTTTATATTTTAAAGTTATAAGAGTATAAGGTATTTTTTTTGCATCTACTTTTTCTTCGTAATTTTCAATGTATCCTTCTTCTTTAAGGATTCTTAATAAATTACTACTTAATTTTGATTTCTTTGATTGAATTTTAGCTTTTTTAGATTTTGTTCCCATGCTAATTCTAACCAGTAAATCTGATATTGGATCTATGTACATAATTTATTCCTCCTTATCAAGAAGCCTTTCTTACTCCTGGAATTGAACCTTTGTAAGCTAAGTCTCTAAAGCAAAGACGACAAATTCCAAATTTTCTATTAACAGCTCTTGGTCTACCACATTTTTCACATCTAGTATAATTTCTTACACCAAATTTTTGGTGTTTTTTCTGTTTTTCAATTAATGATTTTTTTGCCATATATTACTTTTCTCCTTTGCTTTTTACAAATGGTATTCCCGCGTGTTTTAATAATGATAATGCTTCTTCATTTTTATTTGCTGAAGTTACAATAGTTATATCAAAACCTCTTATTCTTTTTACATCATCAAAATTGATTTCTGGAAATATGATTTGTTCTTTTATTCCCATAGTAAAGTTTCCTCTACCATCAAATGATTTTGTTGATATTCCTCTAAAGTCTCTAATCCTTGGAATAGCTACTAGAATTAGTTTATCTAAGAAATTTCACATTTGATCATTTCTTAAAGTTACTTTTACTCCAATTTCTTGACCTTCTCTTAGTTTATAAGTTGCCAAAGATTTTTTCGCTTTTGTTTTAATAGGTTTTTGTCCAGTTATCACGCTTATTTCATTGTAAACAGAATCAATATTTTTGCTATCTTGAGTTGCATCACCAACACCAGCATTAATAACGATCTTTTCTATTCTAGGAACTTGCATTACTGATTTATATGAAAATTCTTTCATTAAAGCAGGAGCTATTTCCTTTTTGTATCTATCTTTTAATAACATAATAACCTTCTATTTGCTTACAATTTCCAAGTTAGTTTTTTTAGAAATTCTAACTTTTTTATTGTCTTTGTTTAAACCGTATTTAACTTTTGTAGTATTACCTTTTCCTTTTGGATCTAGTAATGCTAATTTTGATAATGGAAGTGGTTTGTTAACTTCAATTATTCCACCATCCTGATTTTCTTGACTTGGTTTTTGATGTTTTTTAACCATGTTTACTTTTTCTACAAAAGCAGAGTCAGTTTTGTTATCGATTTTTAAAATTATTCCTTCTAAACCTCTATGTTTACCAGATATAACTCTAACTTTATCACCTTTTTTTAATCTCTTCATAATGACTCTCTCTTATAAAACTTCAGGAGCTAGAGAAACGATTTTAGGAAAACCTTTATCTCTTAATTCTCTAGCAACTGGACCAAATATTCTTGATCCTCTTGGTGTTTTGTCATCTTTAATGATAACGCATGCATTTTCATCAAAACTTAAGTAGACACCACTACCTCTTCTAATTGATTTTTTTGTTCTTACTAATACAGCTTTAAAAATTTGACCTTTTTTAACGTTACCGTTTGGTTGGCATTTTTTAACTGAAACAACAACAACATCACCAATTGATGCATATCTTCTTTTAGATCCACCTAAAACCTTAATAACTCCTACTTCTTTAGCACCAGTATTATCAGCTACAGCTAGTCTTGACATAAATTGAACCATAATATATTCTCCTTAATTTAGCTTATTTAGCTTTTTCTACTATTTTGTAAAGTCTTCATCTTTTAGTTTTACTTAAAGGTCTAGTCTCTACAATTTTTACTTTGTCACCAATTTTGCAAACTTCTTTTTCATCATGCGCATGATATTTTTTATGAGTAATAACAAGCTTGTGGTAAAGTTTATGTTTACTTCTTGTTTCAACATTTACCACAATTGTTTTAGACATTTTATCAGATACAACAATACCTGAAAGTATTTTTTTATTAATAGTTGTTGTTTGCATTGATATTAAACTCCTCTTTGCGCTTTCTTAACGATGTTTGTTTTTTTAGTTTGGTTATTGTTTGACTTAGTAACAATTTTTTTAGGTGCAGATTTAGTAGAACTTGAATCTGACTTAGTCATTTTTAAGATTTCATCTTTTTCACTAGATGAAACTTTTGTTTTTGGTTTTTCTTTTGATTCTTCAGCACTGTTTATAATTGCATCAGGATCGAAAGATAAACCTTTTCCGATTGAATTAGTAATCATTTTTCCATCTTTTCATTCAACTAAAGCATAGTTGTGAGATGAAACAGATAATTCAACATTTCTTTCTCTTAAGATGAAGAATGAAACAGCAATAGTTTTTTTAACTAATTTTACTTTATGTGTTTTTTCTAATTGCCCAACAGCAGCTTTGAATCTATATTCTAATAAATCATTTTTTAATTTGATTATTAAATCAGCTAATTCTTTATTACTTTTTTTTCTTAAATCATTAACCATTTGGATTCTCCTCTTTGTGAATTATCTTTCATGTAACACATAATTTGTTTCCAGCTTTTCTTAAAGCTTCCTTCATTTCTTCAGGTGGAATTCCAGCAATTTCAAACATTACTGTTCCTTCTTTAACTACAGCTACTCATTTTTCAGGAGAACCTTTACCAGATCCCATACGAACTTCTAATGGTTTTTTAGTTAAAGATAGGTGAGGGAATATTCTTATTCACATTTTACCTGTTTTACCTAAAGACTTAGAAATTACAATCCTTGCAGATTCAATTTGTCTGTCAGTAACTCAAGCACCTTGTGCAGAAACTAATCCATATTCACCAAAAGCAACATATCTGTTTCCTTTTGCTTTACCTTCATATTTAATTCTATGAGGCTTTCTATATTTTGTTCTTTTAGGTTGTAGCATATTTAAGCCTCCCTAGGTGCTTTCTTGTTTTGTTTTTTTGAATCAAAACTACTTCTTTTTGATTTAATTAAAATTGGATTTTCATTAATTAATTTATTTCCGAAAATTTCCCCTCTATTAATTCAAACTTTTACACCTATTAATCCATAAGTTGTATGAGCTTCTTCTAAAGCATAATCAATGTCAGCTCTAATAGTTGATAATGGAATAACACCTTCAGAGTAACCTTCTACCCTAGCCATTTCCACTCCACCTAATCTACCAGAAACTTTAGTTTTTACACCTAAAGCACCAGAAGCTAGAACTTTTTTAATTGACATTTTTTGTGCATTTCTAAATGAAACTTTTTTCTCAATAGCATCAGCTATTTCTCTTGCAACTAATCTTGCAGATAATTGTGGATTTTCAATAGTAATAATTTTAGTATTTACTTTTATTTTTCTTCCAACAATTAAACTAATTTCTTTCTTGATTTTTTCTAAATTAGCACCTTCTTTTCCAAATAAAAAACCTGGTTGAGAAGAATAAATAAATAATTCAATGTTAGTTTGTTGTCTTTCAATTTCAACATTTGAAATTTGAGCATCTTTATATTTTTTAATTAATAATTCTCTGATTTTGTGATCTTGAACTAATCATTTAGCAAATTGCTTTTTATCTTCAGCAATTCATCTTGATTGTCAATCTTTGTTTACACCATATCTTAAACTATTAGGATTTGCTTTTTGACCCATATTATTATTTACTTCCCTTCTCTATTTTTGGTTTTGCAGTTGTTTTAGGTTTGCTAGTTTTTGAAACTGCAGCTTTTTTAACAACTGTTTTTTTTAGTTTAGAATCTTTGCTAACTTTAGCTAAATTTTCTTTTCTTTGTTTTGCACTATAGCCTTTATTAGCTTGTGCTCTTTTTGTTTTTAAATCTTTAATTTTCTTAAGATCTTTTTTCATTTCTTCAGAATCATCAGAAAGAGTAATCTCAATATGAGAATATCTTTTCTTTAATAAATCTGCTGAACCTCTTGCTCTTGGATTTGTTCTTTTTAATGTTGGAGCTTGATTAGCTACAATTTTATAAATATATAATTTAGAACCATCCATTGCATGATTGTTAGTTGCATTTGCAATTGCTTGAATTAATAATTTCTTAACAATTGGTGCTGCTTTTTTATTAGTGTTTTCTAAGATAATTAGAGAATCAGTAACTGACTTATTTCTAATTAGATCAACTACAAGTTTAGCCTTTTGACTAGAAATGTGAATATATCTTTGTATTGCTGTTGCTTTCATAATTATCCTTATTTCCTATTACCTGTATGACCTTTGTAAGTTCTTGTAGGAGAGAACTCTCCTAATTTATGACCTACCATATCATCGGTTACATAAACATTAATAAATTGTTTACCATTATGCACTTCAAATGTTAAACCTACAAATTCAGGGAATATTGTACTTCTTCTAGATCAAGTTTTAATATTTTTCTTTTTATCTTGTGCATTCATGCTTACAACTTTTTTTAATAAGCTTGGTTCAACATAAGCACCTTTTTTTGAGCTTCTTGACATAAATTAATTATTCTCCTTAATTTTTTCTTCTTCTTACAATTAATGCACTTGAAGATTTTTTCTTATTTCTAGTTTTAACACCCATGTGTCTTTTACCTCAAGGAGTTCTAGGAGCATCCATACCAATTGGTTGTCTACCTTCCCCTCCACCATGTGGGTGATCATTAGGGTTCATAGCTGAACCTCTAACTGTTGGTCTTATACCTTTATTTCTGTTTCTACCGGCTTTACCAATGTTAACTAAGTTATGGTCACCATTTGAAACTTTACCTATAGTTGCAAAACAATTGTTCATTACTTTTCTAACTTCACCTGAAGAAAGTTTAATAATTGTATAGTCACCAGTTTCATCCTTACCTAAGATTTGTGATGCAGTACCAGCAGATCTTGATAGTTGTCCACCTTTACCATGAATTAATTCAATATTATGAACGAATGTACCTTCAGGAATCAATGAAATTGGCATTGAGTTTCCAATTTGGATATCACATCCATTTTTACTAGAAACTATTTTATCTCCAATTTTAATTTTTTCTGGTGAAATGATATATCTTTTATCACCATCTTCATAAGATACTAATGAAATGAAACATGTTCTGTTTGGATCATATTCAACAGTTTTAATATAAGCAACTTTATCATATTTGTCTCTTTTGAAATCAATCAATCTATATTTCTGTTTTTGTCCGCCACCTTTGTGTCTTACAGTAATTTTACCTTGATTGTTTCTACCAGCCTTTTTGTTTTGACTAACAAGTAATTTTTTATAAGGTTCATCAGTAGTAAGAGAAGCTTTATAGTCTATTACTATTGTTTGTCTTATACCACTACTTCTGGCTTTGATTCTTTTTATAGGCATTTTCTCTCCTTACCAATTATTCTTTTTTTTCTTCTTCATCAAATACAATTTCAGTTCCAGGTAATAAAGTTACAATTGCAATTTTCTTAGCTTTTTTAACTCCTGGTTTCTTAGTTCCTGTTTTTGTCTTTTTTTCAACTTTGCTTACAATGTTTACTTTTTCACATTTAATTCCATAGATAGCTTGGAAAGCTTCTTCTACTAATTTTTTAGTTGCATTTTTATTTACAACAAAACAATATTTCTTTTTATCTAAAGAAGTCATTAAATATGTTTTTTCAGTATTATAAGGTTTGATTATTACTTCACTTAAATTCATTATGCAAATACCTCCGATAATTTATCAAAAGCATTTTCTTGACATATTGTAATGTGACTATTAGCAATATCTCTTGTTGAAACTTGGTTTCATTTTTTTGAATACACTTTTTGAATATTTCTACATGATAAGTTGAAGTTTTCATTCTTCTCATCATTTAATATAAATAAAATTTTCTTGTTGTTAATTTCTAATTTTTTTAATAAAGTATCAATTTTATTAGTTGATGGACTCTTCATATCAATATCATTAACCATTAAATAAATTTGGTTTTCTTTAAATTTAAATGTGATTGCAGATCTAACAGCAAGTTTTCTAACTTTTTTATTTAATTTTATGTCGTAGTTTCTATTTGGTTTAGGACCAAATACTACCCCACCACCAACTCATTGTGGAGATCTTGTAGAACCTTGTCTTGCTTTTCCTGTATGCTTTTGTCTTCATGGTTTTCTACCACCACCTCTAACTTCAGCTTTTGTTTTAGTTGAATGAGTACCTTGTCTCTCACCAGCATTTTCAGATAATATTGAATCAAAAATTGCTTGCTTACTAGGTTTAGCTTCGATTAAACTAGTATTTTTTAAATCAATTTTTTTTATATTACCAGATAAATCTACTAAATTTACTTTTTCCATTTGTATAACCTTTCTACTTCTTTATTAAGCAGCTGCATCAATATTTTGATTTTCAACTTTACTGTTCTTAACAATATTGCTCATTTTTTTAAAATTCTTTACTCTGTTTGTAGTTTTAATAATAACTAAAGAATTTTTTGGACCAGGAACTGATCCTTTAATTAAAATTAAATTTTTTGATAAATCAATATCAACTATTGGTAAGTTTTGAATTGTAACTAATTCTTGTCCATAATGACCAGACATTTTTTTACCCTTCATTACTCTTTGCCCTTGGCTACCACCTCTACCGAAAGAGATAGAACCTTGATATCTATGTGGATAACCAGCACCATGAGATTTAGGACCACATTTAAAGTTTCATCTTTTAATTGCCCCTGTAAATCCATGCCCTTTTGAAATAGCTTGCACATCTACATGATCACCAATATTGAAAGTGTCAACCTTAATTAAATCACCAACATTGTAACCATCAACATTTCTAAATTCTTTAATATGTTTTTTTGGTTCACAATTTGCTTTTTTAAAAATACCTAATTCACTTTTATTTATATTTTTTTCACTACAGTTTAAGAAACCAACTTTAGTAGAAACATATTTATGTTTTTCTAAGTTTTTTGTTTCAAGAACAAAATTTGGTTCAGAATGTACCACTGTTACAGGAATCATTTTTCCATCTTCCATAAAAGAAGATATCATTCCAATTTTTTTACCTAATATCATTTTCATATTTGTCTCCTAATCTTATAAAGAAATCTTAATTTCTACACCAGTAGCTAGTGAAAGTGTTTTAAGTTTTTGAATTGACTCACCAGATGTATTAGTAATTATTAATAATCTTTTGTGAGTTCTTCTTTCGAATTGCTCCATAGATGGTTTGTTTACATGGGGAGATCTACATATAGTAAATATTTCTTTCTTTGTTGGTAAAGGTATTGGGCCTTTAACATTTGCTCCTGTATCTTTTACAGTCTTAATTATTTTTTTAATAGATGAATCTAACAATCTGTGATCATAAGAAAATAATTTTATTTTCAGCTCATTCATTTTAAAAACTCCTTTTTATTTATATAAATTTTTTGTTAACAACTTGTATTAGTGTATCATAAAAATAAAATAACACTTTGATATTATACTATTAAAAATAAAAAATGCAAAAAAAATTATTCTTCTCTATTTGAGTCGAAAAAGTCAAAGTCTTCTTCTTCATCAGAAGAAGAAACTTTTATCTCGGGTAACTCAGATAAATCTTTGATTCCAAAAACATCATAGAATTTCTCAGACACTTTATAAAGGAATGGTTTTCCTTGAGAATCAGCTCTACCAATTTCCTCAACCATGTCTAATTCTAGAAGCTTTGTTATTTGTTGAGTAGGATCTATTTTCTTAATATCATGAATCTTTGTTCTAGTACATGGCGAATTATATGCAATAATTGCTAATGTTTCTATTAAAGAAGGATTTAAAGGATTTTTTACAACGTGATTTTTTTCAGGAAATAATTTTTCATGAACATGTGTTTTTGTAACTAATAAATATTTGTTTCCAAATTTTTTGATTTCTAGTCCTCTGTCTTCATGTTTAAAAATTGAAACAAGTTCACTCATTTCATTTTCAAAAATGCTTTCATCAACATTTAAGATTTCTAATAATTCAGTATGACTAATTCCTTTTTTACCTTGAATAAAAAGAATAGCTTCTATTAACGGTTTAATATTTGGCATTTTATAATCCTAAATCTATTTTATTTATTATGATATCGTCATCATTATTTATTTCTTGTTCTAAAAGAATATTACCATTTCTAACTAATACAAGTAAGGCAAGAAAAGTAACGGCTAAATATTGTTTAGATATTTTTGAACTTGGAAATGATGATAATAATTCGAATAATGAAATTTTACTTGAATTAAAATTTTTTAAAAATCTTGTTATTTCATTAGTAACATCTTCAATTGATAATTCAGAAATATCAATACTAATTATATCATTTTCATTTTTATTTAATTTTTTAAATATATTTCTCATTGATCTAAGTAAAATATTAGGAGAAATATTCTCAGGCATTTCTTCTTCAATAATATCTTCCATTTGAAAAAAGTCTATTTCTTTAGTATGCATCTTTTCTCTTTCTTCCATTCTTTTAGAAAGATTAGGAACTAATTCTCTAAATTGCTTATGCAATAATATTCTTTGAATAAATTTATCATCTGCCATTTCATTTTCTAATTTTTCTTGGCTTGTAGTTTGTCCTAGAATTTTTTTTGACTTTAATTCAAAAAAATAAGTAATCATAGAAAGATATTCAGTAATATTATCTATTTTCATGTCATGTAAATGTTTTTGTACATATTTTACATATGAAATAGAAACATATAATAAATCAATGTTTAATATATCAAACTTTCTTTCCTTTATTAAACTAAAAAGAAGATCAACTGGTCCAGTAAAATCACCCATAGTTAATAATAAATTATCAAAATTACTTAAATTTTTAAAATCGGACATTACTTATCCTTTTCTTCTTTTGTTTTTTTAAGAATCATATATTCTTTTTCAATGATATCTTTAATATTAGAAGCTAAGATGTCCTTGTCTTTACCAACATATTCAGTATGTTTAATTGGTTTTAAAAAAGTTACATCAAATTCTTTATAGCCGAATCTTCTTTTCTCATTTTTTTTCATAGTACCACTAGTACCATATACAGCAACAGGAACTATTGTAGCTAAATTATTAATTGCAGGAACTAAACCAGCACTTTTAATTTCTCCAATAATATTTTCATCTTCAATTCTTTTACCTTCTAGAAAAACAACCATTGAATCTTTTTTAATTATTTCTTCTTCTTTTGATAGAATTTTTATAATTTCTCTTGGATTTTTTCTATCTAAAAATAAACAGTCAATTAAAACTGATGCACCATAAGCTAAATTATTTTCAGACATTTCTTTTTTAGCTACAAAATGGTAATAAGGATAACCTTCATGTTCATATAAAGTTTTAATAAAAATAAGTGGATCAATATTTGATTTATGATTTGGAACAAATAGTACTGGTCTTTTAGGAACGTTCTCAAATCCTGTGTAATTTATTTTTACATTGAATAGAAACAAAGCTTTCTTAACAAGTTTGTATACTCTAAGAAATCTATCTTCCACTGAATAAAAATCTGGGTTATTTTTGTAATCTTTTGCTTTCTTGTTACAAATCTTTATTGAAATTCATAATGAAGAAATTACAAATGGAAATGCAAGAAAATGACCTAAATTTCTAAAAAAAAGTTTTAAATTCATATTAAATTAAATTCCTTATTAAAGTTAATAAATAGATTATAATAAATTTTTTAATTAATAATACACATTATATAAATATAAACCAGAAGGATATGCCTTGTGAATTGCTGAACCTTTTGATGGGTTAGCAAGTAATTTTTTTATAGAATCAATATCCTTTTTTTCTTCAACAACTATTAGAGAATAACCAACTATCATTCTTACCATGTATCTTAAAAAACCATTGCCATTTATTTTTATCTTTATTTTATTATTTGATTTAGAAACCTTTATTCAATTTATTTTTCTAATTGTATTTTTTAAAACTGATGTACTAAAAGATAAAAAATCATGTTCTCCCAAGAAAGTGTTTAATATTTCTTGAAGTTTAATTAAGTTAATTTCTTTATTGTAATTTAGTTCTTTACTACTCATAAATGGATCTTTTTTTGATGTATTAATTACATACAAATATGTTTTATTTTGTATAGAATATCTTGAGTGAAATTCTTGATTTACTAATTTGATTTTTTTTATATAAATATCTTCATTTATAAATCTATTTAATATAGAGACTAATTTGTTTGGATCAAGCATCATTTCTGAATCAAAGTGAAAATATTGATTCAATGCATGTACTCCCTTATCAGTTCTTCCACTACAATGAATGATTATTTTTTCTTTAAAAATTTTTGATAAAACTTTTTCTAGATGATCTTGAATTGTTTTTTCATGTTTTTGTTTAGATCATCCATAATAATTAGATCCATCATATGACAAATTTACTAAGTATCTCATTAGCTTATAATCATTAAAGCATCTAATACACCAAATGGTGTTATCAGAATTGGTTTCCCTCTAATAAATATCAGTGTTATTACAAAACCAAAATAAACAAGTACTAATCCAAAGAAAAGCAAATCTAAATATTTAATTGAGAATACTCTATATCTTGTTCTAACACTTCTTGGATCATATGCTCTTGCTTCCATAGCATTTGATAATTCATCAGCTTTTCTAAAAGCAATAGAAAATAATGGAACTACTAATGATGCTAAAGATTTCATTTTATCTAAACCATTTCCATTTCTAAAATCAACACCTCTAGAAGCTTGAGCTTTTAAAACTCTATTTGATTCATCTAATAGTGAAGGAATAAATCTTATCGATAAAGAAATAGTCATAGATCATTCACTAATTGGAGCTTTCAAGTATTTTAATGGACTTAAAATATCTTCAATTGCATAAGTCATTTCAATTGATGATGTTGTTGAAGTTAAAATTGTTATTACTAAAATCATTGCAAATATTTTTAGTGTTACATATCCCATTAGACCTAATGAGAAAGATGATATTGCATATCATTCTGTTGAATAAGAAAACATGAATAATTTTCCATTTCTAACAACAAACTCATTTACTATTTCGTTTCCTGTTAAGCTTGTTAAGAGGTTAAGTTTTGATTCTAATATGTTAAGGTTTACATCATTAGCTATATCAAAAACATAAAAACCATTTCCTGATGAATTCAATGTAGCTCCATTGAATCCTACAAGTGCAGTTAAAATTTGAGAATTAAGGTTATCTTCAATTTTTCCACCTCAGATATCTCCATGTCCAAATCATTTTCCATCAAGAAAAACAACATTTGGATTTTTAACATTTAATCAGAAAGGTTCTTTGAAAATTGCAAAAGCATTATTAAAATCAAAAATTGCACCAGGAGTTTTATAACTGACTCAATTTATCAAAGTTAGAAGTAAAGCCATAAATAAAATAGATACAAAAATTTTTCATAATCTTCCAAATGGTAATTTTGAAGCAAAGTATATTCCAAATATTATAACAATAAGTATTACTTGAAATAAGAAACCAAATGGAATAAAAATTAATATTATGAAGAATATTAATGAGATCATTTTTATAGAAGGATTAATTTTATGAATTATTGAATCTCTAAAAACATAACTATCTTGTATCATTAGACTTTCCTTTCAAGTATTTGAATTATACAGCTTATTAATTCTTTATCATTAGTGGGTTTCAGTTCATATAATTTTTTAAATTTAGAATTACCTTTTACTAATTGGTCAATTAATTCTATTACTTTAGGTTTTTCCATTTTTGTTTTTGAATATAAAATTGGATTAGTGAATATTTCATATGGATTTCCAGTTAAGAGTATTTTACCTTTTTCCATTACAGTAACTGTATCTCCATTTAAAAGAACTTGGTCCATTGAATGAGTTATTACAAAAAGTGTTTTTCCTTGACTCTTTAAGTCTGAAATTATTTCCATTGTTTCATGTTCACCTGAAGGATCTAGTCCGGCAGTTGGCTCATCAAAAACTAAGATTTCAGGGTCTATAGATAATATACCTGCAATCGCTACTCTTCTTTTTTGACCACCAGATAATCCAAAAGGATTTCTTTCTAAGAATGAATCATCTAAGCCCATTTTGTTCAAGTATTTTTTACCAATTTCTCTTTCGATTTCATTTAATAAATTTTCCTTTAAAAAATAACTAACTTTAAATGAAAAGTTTTTTATTCTTAATTTCAAAGTAACATTATTATTTTTAAATTTTCATTTTAAAATTTTGTACTCTTTTAAGAAAAATTCTTTATCAACTTTTTCTTCAAACTTTTCAAAAAAAGTGACTAATATCATATCAATATTTTCATTAATACTTTTTTTAATATTCTTCAAATTGATATCCTGATAGAATATTTTTGGAGTACCTAATGCTTTTGGTCCAAATAAGATATCATTATAAATTGTATCTTTAAAAAGTTGGTATTCTGGGTATTGAAAAACCAAACTAATTTTTCTTCTTAGTTGTTTTACTTTTTTTATTTTTTTATTCTTTCCAAGAATTTCAATATCATCAATTATGATATCACCAGTGCTTGACTTTAATAAGCCATTTAAATGTAGAACTAATGTAGATTTTCCCGAACCAGAATCACCAATAATATAGTGAATATTTCCTTGAGAAAAACTTGAAGAGAAATCATCAATCGCTTTTAATTCATTAATTGTATTTTTACCGAAAATTAATGATAGATTTTTTATTTGAACTATTTTATCATTTGACATATATTTTTAACCAATTCACTTCTATTAAGTGTTCTTTTAATTTTTGAATTACTTTTATTTAATCCACATGCTATTTTTAGAATAAAAGGAAAATCCAAAGCCATTTTTTTTAGTTCATCTTCATCTGTAAAAATTACTTCCGGCTTGCCTTGAGAAGCGATTTTTCCCTTATTTAAAACTATTACTTTATCAGCATTAATTACTTCTTCCATATCATGAGTAATTGATATAACTGTTTTATCTTTTTTGTCTCTTAAAAAAAGCATTAGTTCCTTTAATTCTTTTTTCCCTTTTGGATCAAGCATTGAAGTGGATTCATCAAAAATAATTATTGAAGGATTAATTGCAAGTATTGAAGCAATTGCAACTCTTTGTTTTTCACCACCTGATAATTTTTGTGATTCAAGAGATAATAATTTATCAACTTCAACACTTTTTGCAGCTTGAATAATTATATCCTTCATTTTCTCTTGAGGTATTCTTCTATTTTCTAAACCAAAAGCAATATCATCTTCTGCTGTTATACCAATGAATTGATTGTCAGGATTTTGGAATACTATTCCAATATTACTTCTTATAAAATTAATATTGGTATGATCGATTAGGTTATCTTTTATGTATAGTTCGCCGCTCATTGGTTTTAAAAGTCCAGTTAATACTTTTGAAATGGTAGATTTACCAGAACCATTATGACCAATAATGCAAATATATTCGTTTTCTAATATGGAGAAATTTATATCATTTAAAACCATTACTTCTGGGTTGTAACCAAAAGTAATATTTTTAAATTCAACTATTGTTTTTTTATTTTTATTCATAGCGTTTTTTTACCATAACAATATTTATTATTATATAATAATTATTTTTTAAAAATCGTATAACATCTCTTACAAATATTTCTCTCTGGAACTAATTCACTAAAGAAATTTCAACATCTATCGCATTTGTGATTTTCTGTTTTTTCCACAACTATATCTTTATCTAAATTTTGATCAATAATTATTTCTGAAACATTTAAATATTTTTTAACAGTTTGAATATCAAATAAATTATTATCAAAACTTTTAATTATTACTTTCGCAGCATTGTTTTGATTAATTATTTTATTTTTTCTTGCTTCTTCAAGATTCGCAAAAACTTTTTCCTTGAATTCAAAAAATAAGTCTCATTTCTCATGATTTATTTTTAAGTCAATATTTGGGAATTCTATTTTCTTAATAATTTTTTCTAGATGAACACTTTTCTCTTTTTTATCTGAATTAAAATGTTCGTATGCCTCATCAGTTGTATGAGGTATTATTGGTGAAAGAATTGTTAAAAATGATTTTAATATTTGGAACAGTACAGTTTGAATTGCTCTTCTTGCTGAATTGTTTTCTTCATCACAATAAAGTGAATCTTTTATGAATTCAAAATATCATGTAGATAATTCTAAAATCATTTTATTTATTACTTTAATAATATTTTTAAAGTCATATTCTTCATAATAAGAATGGACTGCTTCAAGCATGTTGTTCATTTTAAAAATAACTAATTTATCAGCTTCTGAAAAATCAAAATTAAAATCCTTTTCAGAAAAATTATTTAGGTTTCCTAAAATAAATTTAAAAATGGTATTTCTAATTCTTCTATATGTTTCACTTGATTGATCCAAGATGTCATTCGATATTCTAACATCATCAGAATAATCAATTGAAGCACATCAGATTCTAAAAACATCTGCACCATATTTTTTTATAATTTCATCTGGTTTAATAACATTGCCTAAAGATTTAGACATCTTTCTTCCTTGTGAATCTAAAACAAAACCATGTGATAAAAGTTCTTTATATGGAGCACTATTGTTATAAGCAACACTTGTTGTTAAAGAAGAATTAAATCAACCTCTAAATTGGTCTTTACCTTCAAAATATAAATCAGCTGGAAATTTTAAATCGCTAATCACAGTATGAGAAGTACCAGAATCAAATCAAACATCCATTATGTCTTTTTCTTTGCTGCACTTTTTATTTTTATATTTGTGTGTTAAAAAGTATTCAACATCTTTTGAATATCAAGAGTCGGTACCTTCTAGGGCAAATATTTTTAAAATATTATTTTGTAGTTCAATATCCATTATTGGTTGTTCTTCTTCATCATAAATAATTGGAATTGGAACACCTCAATATCTTTGTCTACTAATACATCATTCTTGTCTGTTTTCAACCATCACTTTTATTTTTTGAATAATAGATGTTCCTTGTTTTGATGTAACTTTGTTTAAAGAATCTAATAAATTACTTTTAATTTTAGAAAGGTTAACAAATCACTGATCTGTTGCCCTATATATTACAGGTTTTTTTGTTCTTCAATCATTTGCTACAGAGTGAGTAATTTTGCTGTATTGAATTAATGAATTAGTATTTTTTAATCTATCAATTATTATTGGATTTGCATCAATATAAAATTTACCTATTAATTCTTCATCATTACACTCATTTGTGAATTTACCAAAAGAATCAATTGGACAATAAACATTTATTCCATATTTTTTACAAGCTAGATAATCATCATTACCAAAACCTGGTGCATTATGTACTAATCCAGTATTGTCTGATAAAACATAATTAGCTAATATTACTTTATGAATTTTTTCTGAATATAATGGATGAGAATATTCATCATTTTCTAAATCCTTACCTTTGAATTCTTTAATAACTTTTTCAAAAGTAATTTCTAGTTTTTTTAATAATTCTTCAAAGTTTTTTTTAATTAAAATAACATTTCCAATATTAGTTTTAACCTTTACATATTCAAAGTCAGGATGAATTGCAATTGCTAAATTTGAAGGAATTGTTCATGGAGTAGTAGTTCAAATAAGTAGCTTATCATCCTTTTCTAAAATTTTAGAATTGGTAATATTAAAAGTAAGGTAGATGCTATCTGATTGAGAATCAGCATATTCAACTTCCGCTTCTGCAAGTGCCGTTTGACTTGATCAAGATCAATAAATTGGTTTTAAATCTTTATAAATTAATCCATCATTTAACATTTTAAAAAATATTTTTATTTGATTTACTTCAAATTCTTTATCAAATGTTCTATAAATTTTATCAAATCTAGTAAGAAGACCTAAAGATAAGAATTGAGATTTTTGTTTCTCAATTCATGAAGAGGCAAATTCTTTACATTTAACTCTTTTTTCAACAATAGTTAAATCGCTTATTTTATCTTTTTTTTGTAATGCAATTTCAATTGGCATACCATGAGTATCTCAACCGCCAATAAAAGGTGAATAAAATCCTGTTCCATTTTTATAACGAACAATAAAATCCTTCAAAATTTTGTTTAAACCATGTCCAATATGAATGTCACCATTAGCATAAGGAGGACCATCATGAAGAATAAAAACTTCATTATTTTTATTCTTAATATTTATTAATTTTTCTAATTCTAAGTTAGCTCATTTTTTTTGAAAAATTGGTTCTTTTGTATTAAGATTTGCTTTCATTTCAAAACTAGTTGAAGGCATACTTAATGTTGTTTTATAATTCATGTATTCCAACCTTTTTTTAAACAATCTTTAATAATTATAAACCTTGTTTATTAAAAAAAATATATATATTCAATTATAATTCAATTAATATGGAAACAAGAAAAGCTATTTATAATTTTATTATGAATTCAGAAGAATATGAAAAGTATAATAACAGAAAAAGAGTTGTATCTATTTCTTCTTCAATAATATTTGTAATTGGTTTTATAATTCTTTTTTCAATGCTAATTGCCTTAAATTATAAAATGCTATTTTTAATAATTGGGCTTTCAATTATTCTTTTAAATTTTATTTATATACTTGCTTCAATATCCATTTTCCTAAGAATTTTAAAAAAGAATATCTATAGTCAAATAAATGATAATATCATTGAATGAATTAAAAAAGAAAAAACAGATATTAAAATTGAAAATATAAATGTGAGTGATTTAAAGATTAGTTCAAAAATGAGAACTTACAATTACAAACAAACTACTGTCTCACTAATGACAGATGACATAATTGCTAAAATAAAAGAAATAATAAATTCCTTATAGGGTTTTCATTATTTCTTTTATTTCTCTTCTAAATTGGATAAAATTAAGTTCAGCTTTTTCAAGTGTGCTTCCATACATATTGAAATATGCTTTAAATTTTGGTTCAGTTCCTGATCTTCTAAATCTTACACTATTGTCATTTTCAAAAATTCATTCTAGACAGTCACCTTCATCATTTCATTTGCTTTCTAAAAGCTTAACTCCACAAACTTCTTCAAGCTTAGTTGTTTTTAAAATTTCCATCATTTCAATTGATTTTTCATTTCAATTTAAATCTTTAATCATGAATGAAATAGTTTCACCTCTTCAGAAACCATATTTAGGGTAAATTTCTTTTTCTAGTAATTCTTTAAAATCCATATTCTGTTTTCTATAGAAATCAAATATTTCTAATGCTAATGCAGAAGCTTGGTAAGAATCTTTATCTCTATTTATTGTTGAGTTTAGTGAACCGATAGCTTCTTCAAATGCAACAACAAAATCCATGTCTTTATATTTTTCTTCAACAACCGAAGATAGTCATTTAAAACCTGTTCCAGTTCTAAAAACTTTACAACCATAATCGTCAGCTATTCTATCAATTAAGTTTGTTGAAACAAAAGTTGAAACAATAAAAGGAGCTTTTTTATAGTTCTTATTCTTTAAACAATAATATGTGAATATTATTCCCATTTCATTACCTGAAATATATTTGAATGAACCTTCTTTTGTTCTTATTGCAACAGCAAGTCTATCAGCATCAGGATCAACACCTAACATTATATCTGCATTATGCTTATCTGCATATTCCAAAGAAAGTTCAAATGAATCTTTATCTTCTGGGTTACTATTTGGTGAATTAGTAAAATTAGTATCAGGGTAACATTGTTCTTTGACTTTAATTACTTTAGTATAACCTAATGTATAAAGAAAATATGGTAAATCTTCCGAAGCAGTACCATGATGAGAAGTAAATATTACTGGGAAATTTTTAGTATCAATTGTATTTGTATTTATTAAACAAGATTTTGCTTGATTAAAATATTCTAAAATGCTTCTATCATCAACTTCACTTATTAAATCAGGATTTGGTTCATAACTAAGTTCTAATACTTTATCATTAGCAGGCATTCTTTTAATAATAGATTCTGCATCATCATTTAGTATTTGTCCGCCAGTTTCTTTATATACTTTAAAACCATTATAATCTTTTGGATTATGACTAGCTGTAATTATAATTCCACCATCCAATTTAAGATATGAAATTAAGAATGATATTATTGGTGTTGCTTTTAAAACATTATTTTTGATAATTAAAACTTCTATACCAAATGATGTTAAAACATTTGCACATACCATTGTAAATTCATCTGAGAAAAGTCTGTTGTCATGACCAATTAAAACTTTTCTTTTCATATTTGATTTTAATAAATGCTTTGCATAACCAATGGCAATTTGCTCATAAGTAAATCTATTAAATCTTCTTGTTCCTGCACCCATTTTTTGTCTAATACCTGCAGTTCCAAATGATGGTTTTTTATCAGAAAAATATAAATCTATTTCTTCTTTAGAAAGTGTCATCATTTCGTCTTTAAATTCTTTAGAAACTAAATCACTATCTAATCAATTTTTAAAATTTTTATTCATTTTTTAAATCCTTTTTTATAAATGGAGCCAATATTAATTCAGATAATTTATATTGCTTATATTCTTTACTTTTTGTAAAAATATAAATTGAACCATTTGAGTCCAAAAATTCTGAAATAAATTGTAAGCAAATTCCACATGGGTAAATAAATCTATCCATATTAGTAAGTAAGTAAACATTTTTTATAGATTTGTTTCCACTTGAAATACAAGAAGATATTGCACTTCTTTCAGCACAGATTGTTGCTCCAAATGAGGCATTTTCAATATTAACACCTTGGTAAAATTTTTCATCTTCACCCTCAACAATAGCTGCAACTTTAAAATTTGAATATGGACTATAAGAATTATTTATTAAAATATTCAAATTATTAAAAATTTTTTCAATTTCCATTATCTAACCTCTCCTAGAACAATCTTTTCTTTTCTAACTTTTTTACTTGTTATTATGAAACTTTCCTTAATATTTTTTAAAATACCATCTGTTATTTCAGAATTTGAGTAAACTTCAATTATTGGTGTCCCTTTTTTAACTATATCACCATTTTCTTTTAATAAAAGTATCCCAGCATCATAATCAATTGAAGAATCCTTGTTTATTCTTCCGCCACCAAGGTCAAAAACAGCTTGTCCAATCATAAGAGAAGATAAAATTTTAAAGTATCCCGATTTTGAAGATGTGATTACTTTTTTATTTTTTGCATTCAATTTTAAATTAGAAAAATCTTCATTTGTTAGTTTAGATCCCTGATCATTCGCTCAGTCAATAAATTTGTTGTATGGTTTTAATGACTTAATCATTTTGTCAATTTTTGTTTTTGATTCTGAATATGATTTAGACTTCTTAAAATCAATTAAAATATCAGATAGCATTATATAAATTAACTCTTTTAGATTTTTTGAATCACAATTGCCTTTTAAAAAATTTAATGATTCTATAATTTCAATTTTGTTTCCTACTGCATTACCTAATGGTTGGTTCATATTTGTAAAATGACAAATAACACTAACTTTTTCTTTTTTACCTATTTGAATACAAATTTTACTAAATTCTTCTGCAGATTTTTTATTTTTAAATAGAGCTCCATCACCAATTTTAATATCAAGATAAATATGTTTAGAACCAAGTGCTAATTTTTTAGACATTATAGATGAAACTATTAATGGAATTGACATTACAGTTTCAGTATCATTTCTTAAAGCATAAAATATTTTATCTGCAGGAGTAAGATTTGAAGATTGTTCAATAACTACCATTTTATTTTTGTCAAAAATTTCCCTTGCTTTTTCAAGACTTATAGAAGTATTAACACCAATTGATTCTAGCTTATCAATTGTTCCACCAGTAAATCCTAATCCTCTTCCAGACATTTTAAAAACTGGGATATCAAAACAAGCTAGTAATGGAGTAAGAATCAAAGTAACTTTATCACCTACTCCACCAGTAGAATGTTTATCAATTGTTCTTGGAATTGTTTTCAATGTGAAACCAGAATTTTTCATTGCGATTGTTAACCAGTAAGTTTCATCAAAAGACATACCATTAAAAAAAATTGCATTAAGCATTGTCGAGATTTGGTAATCTTTTATTTGCTTATTGCAAGACATATCAACAAAAGAAAATACTTCTTCTTTTGTTAATTTTTCATTATTTATTTTTTTATTTAGTAAGTAGTTAATAGTAATTTTATTTTTCATAAAAATTAATACCTATTTTTAAAGATAATTTAACCATTTTTGAAAATCCAATTTGTCTTTCTTCAGAAGGCATTGATTCATGTGTAACTAATGAATCACTACATGTAAGTAAACATAAAGCTTTTTTATTTAAAATAATTGCATTGGCAAATAACCCGAATGCTTCCATTTCAACAACTTCTGAATTTGATCTTTTTATTCATTCTTCACATGTAAATTCACTATAAAAAACATCAGCTGAATGACAATTAATTTTTTTAGCATCAATTCCATTTTGTTTTGATGTTTCAAAAGCTAAATTAACCATTTCATTATTTGCAGGAATCATTTTGTTTTTTACATCAACACCAATTATTTCGGCATAGGTTGAATCAGAATAAGCATTCTCTACAATAAGGACATCTCCTAAATTAATTTCTCTTACATATGTTCCAGCAGAGCCAACTCTAATAATTAAGTCTACATCATAAAATTTAAACAATTCAAATGAATAAATACCTATTGATGGTATTCCCATTCCATGTCCCATTACTGTTATTTTTTTTCCATTGTAAGTTCCAGTGTATGCTAACATTCCTCTAACAGAGTTTACTTGAACTATGTCTTTTAAAAAATTTTCAGCAATTCATTTTGCTCTTAAAGGGTCTCCTGGCATTATAACAACTTTTGCAATGTCATCTTTTTTTGCACTAATATGTGGCGTCATAGTATCTCCATGTAAAATATATTTACTTATAATAATTTTATAATACATATAAAAAATAGTTTTTTTATACTTATTTTTAATAAAATATAATTCATACGAAAAAAAAGAGAGAAAATGATTATTTCAAAAGACGTTTTAATAATTGGTGGCGGACCTGGTGGAATGTATTCTAGTATAATTGGAGCATTAATAAATGTTTCTTCATTTATAGTAGAATCTAATGATAACCTTGGCGGTCAACCAATGCAACTATATGCAGAAAAAGATATATATGATTATCCTGGTTTTTTAACTATTCAACCTTATGTTTTAACAGAAGGAATGAAAGAACAAATTAAATCATATCCAGATAAAATAGAAGTATCCTTAAAAACAACTATTTTAGACATTGTAAAAGATGGAGAATATTTCTTAACAAGACTTTCAAATGATGAAATTGTAAAAACAAGGTTCATCATAATTGCAACTGGTTCTGGATCTTTTACACCTGTAAAAAGTGATTTATTAAAGGAAGCAAATTATTCAAATATTCATTATGTATTCCAGGGAGAAAAACAATACAAAAATAAAAAGATTGTTATTCTTGGTGGCGGAGACTCTGCACTTGATTGAGCAAACTATTTGAATGAAAAAAATATTACAAATGATGTTGTCTTAGTACATAGAAGAGAAGAATTTAGAGCAAGACAAGAAAAAATAAATAAATTAAGTTTGAATAATACTAGAACATATTTAAATTTTGACTTATCAAAAATTTCAAAAAATAATATTGTAATTAATGGAATTGAATCTAAAGAGGAAATAATAATTCCATATGAGTTCTTATTAGTTCAATATGGTCAAGAAATTAAAAGACTTGGTGACATTGATATCTTAAAGCAAATTGAAAGAAATAGAATAAATAAAATTAATATTGACATAAATTGCAAAACTAATGTTGAAAATATTTATGCAATAGGGAATTCAAATGATTTTGAAGCTAAACCAAATTTAATAATTTGTGCAGCAGCAGAAGGTGCTAGAGCAATGTATAGTATTAGAAAAAAAATCAGAGATAATTTTTAAAAAAAAATAAGGTTTAAACCTTATTTTAATTTGTCAACAACTTCATAAACTTCTTCAAAATTTACTGGTTTTCCAACATCTTCATTATATGAAGCAAGAGCTATTTTTTTATCTCTATCAATTACAAAGATTGATCTGAAAAGAGTCATGAATGGATCCATTAAAACACCGTATGATTTACCAAAATTATTATCTCTGTAATCACTTAAAATTATTGCATTTTTATTATTTGATTCACATCATCTTGAAAATGCAAATGGTAAGTCAACTGAAACTGTTAATACAACAACGTCATCTACATCATTGTATTTTTGATTAAATGTTTTAGTTTGAAGATCACAAACTCCTGTGTCAATTGAAGGAATAACAGAAATTACCATTATTTTCCCTCTTCAATCATCCAATGTTCTTTTTTCCATATTTTTATCATAAAGTTCAAAATTTGGAGCATCATCTCCGACACTTAATTTATTACCAATTAATTTAAAATTTTCTGCTTTAAAGCTTGCCATATTATTACCTCATTGTTTAAATGTCTTTAAATAATATCATATTTAATAATATTTAAAACATTTTAATATTATAATTTAGAAAATCTAAATATTAAGAAGGTCATTGTGAGTTTATTAGAAGAATTAAGAAAAAGAAAAATATTAAATAATATTACAAATGAAAAGAAAGCAAAGAAATTCTTTGAGAAAAAAGGTAGCCTTTATGTGGGTTTTGACCCATCTTTTCATTCTCTTCATGTTGGAAATTTAATTATGATAATTTTACTAAGAAGATTCAATGATGCTGGTTTTAAAACTTATGCAATATTAGGTGGTGCAACAGGGATGGTTGGTGATCCATCAGGTAAGAATTCAGAAAGAAATCTTTTATCAGAAGATATTCTAAAAAAGAATGTTGAATGTGTTGGAAAACAATTAAAAAAATATACTAACTCAGAAGTAATTAATAACTATGATTTTTACAAAAATTTTAATGTCCTGGATTTTTTAAGAGATGTAGGTAAGTACATAAATATAAACTATATGTTAGAAAAAGATATTATAAAAAACAGATTAGAAACAGGGATATCATATACAGAGTTTTCATATTCTATTTTACAAGCATATGATTTTTATACTTTATGAAAAGACAAAAATATTAACCTCCAAATGGGTGGTTCTGATCAATGAAGTAACATAACTTCAGGAATTGATTTAATAAAAAAATTTGATACTAATAATGATGCATTTGGAATAACAATTAATTTATTAACAAAAAAAGATGGCACAAAATTTGGGAAGTCTGAAAAAGGTGCAATTTATTTAGATAGTGAAATTTCTTCTCCATATGAAATGTATCAGTTTTTCTATAATCAAAGTGATGAAGATATTGAAAAAATATTTAACTTTTTTAGTTTTAAGAAATTAGAAGAAATTAAAAAAATAATTGAACAACATAAAGAAAATTCAAAATTTAGAATTGCTCAAAAAGAAATTTCTTATGAAATAGTTTCTTTCATTCATGGAAAAGAAGCTGCAGAAAGCGTAATTGAAATGAATGAATTAATTTTTAATAAGCAATTTAATCAATTGAATAAATCTCAATTTAGCATGATTGCAATAAGTAGTATTACTTCTGAAATAAAAGAGAAAAAAATACAATTATTAGAAGCAATAGTTTTATCAAATATTTGTGAATCTAAATCTCAAGCAAGAAGCTTAGTCTTACAAAAATCAATAAAAGTAAATGGTTTTGATATGAATGATATTAACTTCGAAATTCTAAAGGAAGATTCATATCATAAGCATTATACAGTTATTCAAAAAGGGAAAAAAGATTTCAAAATCTTAAAGTGAATTTAAATAATAATGACAAAAACAAAAACTGAAAAAAGTTACATTATTTATAATGGTGAAAATATATATTTTACTATCACTTATAAAAATGTGAAAAATATGACTTTAAGAGTAAAGGATAATATTCAGGTTGTTGCTCCATTTTATGTACCAAAAACAGAGATAAATAATTTTATTTATAGAAATATTGACAAGCTTTTAATTATTTTGGAAAAGAAGAGTAATAATACATACTTCAATCATCAAAAAAATATTGTTAGAATGATTGGTGAAGACTACAATATTATTGCAAATATCTCAAATTCAAAAAGTACTTGAAAAATAGTTGGTAATAATATTTACATGAATTTAAAATCAATAGATGATAAGGAAATTGTTTTAAGAAGAATTTTTAAGAAAAAAGCAGAAGAATATTTAAAAATGAGAATTGATGAAATATCAAGTGCAATATCAATAAAATATAATTCAGTCAATTTTAAATGAATGACAACTAAATGAGGGTATTGTGACAATAAAAATAATATTGTCCTTTCTACCAAAACAATAATTTTGGATAAGAATATGATAGATTACATTATAGTCCACGAACTTTGCCATACTATTGAGCATAATCATTCTAAAAAATTTTGATTACTCGTTTCAAAAATCATGCCAAATTATAAAGAGATAATAAAAAAAATCAAGTTAATTAACTTGATTTAACTATTTCTTTTTTTAAGTATTCATTAATATAAATACTTTCAACACCTACAAATAAATTTGTAGCATTCTTTTTAAGTTCTTCATGTGCACTATCAACAGTAATAGCTATAAAAGATTTTTTAAAGATTCCAAGATCATTTAATGAATCACTAAATGACATAATTGAATCTTTTTCTAAATGATATTTTTTATCATTTATTATATCCATAGCAGTACTTGTACTAGCACCAACTGCAGTTATAATAATTTTTCTATTGCTTACTATTTTATATGAAAGATTATTATCAAAATTTCTTAATAATTTAATTACACTATTTAAATTTACATTTTCTAAAAATGTAATTGAAATATTTAATATGTTAGTGTATTCAACAATATGATCTATTACTTTAAACTCAGTATTTTTGTTTTCTCTTTGATATTCTTCTAATTTTCTATTAAACATTTTATATTTATTATTTCAAATATAAACATCACCTGATTTTTCAGAAAGTTCAACAAATATATTTTGGCAAAAGTCAAAGTCAATTCTTCTTACTACTTTATCAGCTTCTTTCATACTTTTATTATCAAGTAATACTCTTGATATTACTTTTTTTCTTTTAAAAGAATAAATTTCACTACCATAAGAACATATAAGGAAAGATGTTTTTGTAGGCATATATAAATTTAAAGCCATTGCAGAAGCAACCTTAGAATGAAATCCACTTATTGATGTGAATTTCACATCATTATCCATTAAGTAATTTATTGTTCTTCTTATTTCTCCGTTTTCAACCATATTGTCTTGAATATTTTTTGAAATACTATCAATATTCATTAAAACTCATTTAATTTGTCCCATAACTATCCTACTTTTTTTCTTTCTTTTCTTTAATTATATCTTTTTGTTTTTCTAAAGCTTCTTTTGGAAGTTTTAATTCCCTATGAATATAATCAATTTGATTTTTTGTTATTGTTTCTAAAATTATAAGGGAATCCACAATTAAATCTAATTCTTTTTTATTTTTCTTAATAATATTTTTTGCATATTCATATTGAGTAGTAATTATTTTTTCAATTTCTTTATCAATTAATTTAGCAGTATCATCTGAATATAATTTATTTTGATAAGGGTTAGAAGTTCCTTCAGAAGGAATAAATTGAGTCATACCTAAATTACTCATACCTAATTGTGTAACCATTGATCTTACAATGTTTGAAACTTTATATAAATCATTTGAAGCACCAGTAGAAACATTTATTGATCCATAAATAACTTCTTCAGCTGCTCTACCACCTAGTGTACTTGCGATAATTCCAAGTAAATCACTTTTCCTTTGAATTGATAATTCCTGTTTTTCTGGAGTTGATAATGTATAACCAGCTGCATTACCTCTTGGTATGATTGTAATTTTTTGAACTACATCAGATCCAGGAGTATGAAGACCAACTAAAGCATGTCCAGCTTCATGGTAAGCAATTTGTTTCTTCTCATGAGCAGTAATGATTCTAGATTTTTTAGAAGGTCCACCAATTACTCTATCAATTGCTTCATCAATATCTTTTGTAGAAACAACAGTTTTGTCTTCTCTAACAGCTAAAAGTGTTGCTTCATTTAAAACGTTTTCTAACTGAGCACCAGAGAAACCAGGTGTTCTTCTTGCTATATCTTCTAAATTAACATTTGCAGAAATATTTTTGTTTCTTGCATGAATTTTTAAGATTTCAGTTCTTTCTTTAATGTCTGGTAAATTTACAGCAATATGTCTATCAAATCTACCTGGTCTTATAACTGCAGGATCAAGTACATCTAATCTATTTGTAGCTGCCATAACAACAACACCATTATTTGGTTGGAATCCATCCATCTCAGAAAGTAATTGGTTAATTGTTTGATCACCAACACCTCCTGAACTATCAAACTTACCTCTTTTTGAAGCAACTGAATCTATCTCATCTATGAAAATGATTGAGGGTGCAGCTTTTGAAGCTTTAGAGAATAAATCTCTAATTCTTTTTGCACCAACACCAACTAACATATCTTCGAATGAAGAACCTGAAGCTTGGAAGAAAGGAACATTAGACTCACCAGCAACTGCTTTAGCTAATAAAGTTTTACCAGTTCCAGGTGGGCCATAAAGCATTACACCTTTTGGAGTTCTAGCTCCCATTGCTGCATATTTATTTGGTTCTCTTAAATAATCAACAATTTCCATTAATTCAATTTTTTCTTCTTCAATTCCAGCAACATCAGAAAATTTAACATCAGATTCAACTACTTTTTGTTGGAACTTACCAATACTGAATACAGATTCATTTGATGAAGAACCACCAGACATTTTTTTCATTGATCAGAATAATATACTAATTAGTAAAATCATCGGCAAGAAACTTATTAATGTAAATAATGGGTTGAATTTAGCTGATTGCGCAGTTGCATTAATTACTAATTGAGTAGACAATTGATTTAAAATTGTATTGTTTATCCCGGGGCCACCATTTACTTCAGTACCACTTCCTGTTTGTGCATCAAAAATATAATTACCAATTTGAATTCCATCAACATTTGGGATATATCTAGCATTAATTACAAAGCCTTGAAATAAGAAAACATCTATATGTAATGAAAGTTGTGCAGTTGTTGCACCTCAAAATACTTGAACTGATGTAGTTTTTTTTAATTCAAAAGTACTATTGTTTGTAAAAGTGAATTTAACATTTGAAGGGTTTTCGACAGTACCAACTGGACCAACTGGTGTAATTGAAGATATGCTTCTAACAGGGGGGGTGTGAACACTTAATGCTTGTCAAAAAGCAATACCACCAACCAGAAATAATGTGAAAACAGTTCAAAAAGCAATTTTTTGTCTTTTCTTCATTCTTTCAACAACTGATGGATTAGTTTTATTTTTATTATCTTTATTTTTATTTTCAACTGGTTTAATAGGAGGCGTTGTAGCGCTTGGATTAGGAGTTGGTTTAGAAACATTAACATCTTTTTCAGATGTATTATTTTTTGGATCTTCTAAATAATTAATAGAAGAATCTTTTCTTTCAAGATTAAATCTTCTTTTTATTTGTAATGTTTTTTTCATGTTTTTTCCTTAATCTAAGAATTCTTTTTTAAGAACTCCTACAAACTCATAGTTTCTGTATTTTTCTTTGTAGTCTAATCCAAACCCAATAATAAATTTATCAGGAATAGAGAAGCAAGTGTAATTAGGTTCCAAATCAACCTTTCTGTTTCCATCTTTACTTAAAAAAGTAATGATTTTTATTGAAGCAGGTTGTCTTTCCTTAATTTTGTCTATAACGTATTTAATTGTGTATCCAGAATCAATAATATCTTCAACCAATAATATATGTTTTCCTTTTACATCTGAGTCTATGTCTTTTATAATTTCGGGCATACCGATAGCACTTTGTGTTCCTTTGAAACTTGAAACAATCATAAATTCTAGTTCAACATCAATTTCTAATTTTGTTGTTAATTGACCTAAAAAGGGAATGCAACCTTTAAGAATACCAATAAGAAGAACTGGTTCATTCACATCTTTATATTCATTATCAATTCATTTAGATGCTTTTGAAATACCCTCATTTATTTCTTCTTTTGAAATAAGTATTTCAGAAACCTTTGAATAATATGATTTTTTCATTTATTACCTTATTTCGAAATTGTGCTTTCCAATAAAATTACACAATTGCATTGAATCATGTCTTTATTTTCTTCTCATCTTGTAGCTTTAATATTAATATAATTACAATCAGTCAACTTCTTAAGAGAAAGGGTAATATTTTCTTTGTGATCTTTCATGATTATTTTTTCACAAATCAAACTAATATCAGCATTACATATTTTGTATTTTAAATCATTCATTTTTTTTAAAGCATCAGCCAATATTATTTGAGAAGAAATATTTCTATTTTTCTCATCTTGATCACTGAAATGATCACCAATATCGCCCAATCCTAAGGCGCCATAAATAGATTCTGCTAATGCATGTAAAATAATATCTCCATCTGAGTGTGATATTATTTCATAATTAGAGCTAATTTTTACGCCACCCAGATAAATGAATGAATCTTTTTTTTCTAAAGAATGAATATCATTGGATAAACCAATTCTATGCATATATGCCTCATTTATAAAATACAAACTAATTATAATATATAAAGTAATTAAATTTTCTAAAATAATATTTATTTAAATGAATAGTTTTTTGAAGTTTTCAAGAGGCTTATTGCTTTTATTTGAGAGAATTTTTCCATCATTTATTTCAATGATATGATCTGCTATTCTAGCAACTCTTGGATCATGTGTTACAAGTACAATTGTAGTTCCACTTTCATTTATACTTTTTAGAATTTGAAGTACATTAAAACTTGTATATGAATCTAAAGATCCTGTTGGTTCATCACCAAAAATAATTTTCGGGTTTTTAACTAAAGCTCTAGCAATAGAAACTCTTTGTTGTTGACCACCTGATAATTCATTTGGCATTTTTTTTACATGATTTTGTAAATCTAAAAATGTAATTATTTCTTTAACTTTTGATCTTAATAATTTATTCTTTGCTAAATAAATTCCAGTTCTAATATTGTCAATTACATTAAGAGTAGAAAGTAAACCATAATCTTGAAAAATGAATGAAACATTATCTCTTCTAAAATTAATTAAATCAGAGTTAGAATAATAACTTAAATTTTCATTAGATACAACCAATTCACCACCAGTACATTTTGACATACCTGACATTAAATTCATTAAGGTAGTTTTTCCAGATCCAGACCTTCCTATAATCACAGTAAAAGATCCTTCTTTAATTTGAAGTGAAATATTCTGTAAAAGTACAGTTTCAGTTGATTTTGTTTTCGCAATCTTTGAAACATCATTTAATTCTATTATGTAACCTGGGGTATTCTCTTTATACATTAATTCTTTTTTATTCATAACAACTCTATCTTATTTGATATTTTTAGTTAAGTCTAACTTTTTAATCTTTCTTCAATTAGCTAAGAATGCTAAGAAGAAAAAGGCAAAAACTGAAACTGATGCAATTGCATAGTCTCCAAATACTATTGGAGCAATTAATAATATGCTTGTTGAATCAAAAATTATTTTAATAAAAATACTATTAACAAAGAATGAAAGCGGAATTGAAATTATAATACCAACAAAAATTGCTACAAAGTAAATACTCATGAATGAGAATGCATTAGCAGTATTTTTAAAACCTAAAATTTTCATCATTCCAGCAATTTTAAGTGAGTCACTAATTAGCATGTAAATCATTAAACCTATTATTATTGTAGAAACTAAAATAATAATCATTAATATCACTAGTTCAATAAAACCAGCTGTTCAAGAAACATTTTCAAATAAACTTAATAAAGCATCAACTGATATAATATTATCTATCATCGAAACGTAAGTTTGTTCCCCATAAATGTTAATAAGTTCACTTTGAAATTTTTGAGCAGCAATCAATTTATCTTTAGCAGGTAAAGTTCCAAAATTAGGTGCAAGAATAACATCTTTATGAATTCCTGTAATTTGAGATGCTGTAATTAAATTTGAATCTGATTTTTGAAGGATTTTAAGGAATGCATCATTATCAGTTCTATCTTCTTTAGGATAAAGTCCACTTGGTGAATAAAGTGAAATAGTATTTGCAATTTGAACTACTTCATCACTATTACTAAAAATTGCATTAAATGGTTCATCAGAATTTAGAACTGGGTTTTTATCATCAGTGAAATTCTTTTTTAAAGTATCCATACCTGTTAAAACATTTGCATATTCTTGTAATGTAAAGAATTCATTATTTTGGAATGATTCACTAATTCCTATTACTACTAATTGATGCAATTTAGGGATTGTTTCTTCATATCTTTTTACATGGTTGCTAACATCAATTTCAATTGTGCTGCCTTCCTTTAAATTAAATTGACTTGCTGTAAATTGATTAACCACAATTGGAAATAATCCTTTTACTGGATCAAATTTAAAGTCAGCTAATTTTTCAACTAGATTTTGATTTCCCTTACCCACTAGAGAAACAAATTTTGTATCTCTTTTAAGACCTTGCATTGAAAATTTATTATTTGGGATATCTATAACTTTATCTTTTACTTTTTTTAAAGAGAAATCAACATTTGTGTATGTTTCATCTAAAATGTTTGTGCCATCTGTCATTAATGGAACTTTATTGTAATTCAATGTGTAGTTTTTATTAGCAGAATTTATATTGCTATATGCATGAAATAGTAGACTGGCAAATTCATGATTAATTAGTGGTGACAAAGGGTTTGTAAAACCTGACATAATTTTGTTTTTATTAAGTTCAAGATAATCATTAGTTATATCCTCATCAACTACTAAATTTTTAAATGAATTAGGATTATTTTCTGATGAGATTTCAACAAATTTTGCTAATGAAACAGAAGCCTTTTGTTTAGGATTAAATTCTCCAGTTATTTCTTTTCCAACCAATTCAACAATTGGAAAAGTAGTATTATCAATTGTAAGACTTGATAATAAATTCTTAAATGAACTATCTGCATAATTTTTTTGATTACTTGGCATTAATCTAGCTGCAATTTCTCAAGGGTTATTTCCCAGAATATTAACATCTAGCAAAGCTCTATTCTGAGTTTTTGACTTTAAGTAGTCAATTCTATTTTGACTGTCAACATCTGCTATAGATGGTAAGTGTCAATTACCATTTTCAAATATGTTACTAAATGTAGGATCTTTGATTAAAGGATCAGTTTTATTAGTAATATTATCGAATACTTTGTAAGGACCTGTGACATCACCTATTGTTATAAGTGAGTTAGGATATAAAGCATCAAAACTATTTAATTGTTCAGTTGTGTAATTTGTTGAATTTTGATATTTTCCTTCTACTAATGTCATTCCAACATTATTAATTGGAACAGCAAAGTATTGACCAGAAGCACTTGTTGGGCTAAATAGTTTTAAATCATATTTATATTGTTTTGAAGTGAAAGTAGCAATTTGTGCTTCTTCAAATTTACCATAAGTAGAAGAAGCAAAAATTAGTGATGTCATTATTAGTGATGTCATAACAGAAAGTAATAATAATTTTGAAAGGGAATGGTACGCTAGTGAAAATCTAAATTTTCTTAATGGACTTGATCCTTTTAATACTTTTTTAGATCCTTCAGAAATTAAATTACCTTTATATTGAGCATCACTTTTCATTAAGTAAACATTATCCCCTCTTAGAGAGAATAAAGTTATTATGAATGTTATTAAAGAATATAGTGAAACTAAACCAATTACAAAAATTGAAAATGAAACAGCATTGAAAACAGTATAGCTGACTGGAAGTGTTCAGAAGCTTTGAAAAATAAGCATTGCTGGACTTTGAAGAATTAGTCCTAAATTAAATCCAATTATTGTTCCTATAAAAATTAATAATCCCATACAAATAATCATTGGTATGACAATATCTGATTTCTTATAACCATTCGCTTGAAGTATTCCTAAATTAACTTTATTTAAATCTAGGAATCTTTTAATAAATAGTATTGAAATAACTATTGAAATGAATGTTATAAATGATGTCAAGAAATAGGAAACTAATGTAATGATTTTCATTACATTAGGAATAAAAATAACTCTTAAAGCAGATGGTGTTATTATGTTATTTAAATCATCAGCAAAAAATGCTGCTTGCATATTGCTAGGTCAGTCCATTAATGTTCTAGATAGATTATTAATTTTTTTAAGAACTTCTCCCTTATTTGTTACTGTTGAATAAAATTTACCAAGAATCATTGTTTCAAGTTCTGCATTTCTAAATGAATCTTGTATTTTTGTAAATCCTGCACCATTTGCATAAAAAAATACTTCTGTTTTAAGATTGGGAATTATTCTTTGATTTGAAAGAACTGGATATATGAAATCCGGAGATATACCTGTACCAATTATTATGTAGTCAATACTATCAATACTTATTTTAAATCTATCATCTATTTGGCTAAATCATTTTAAAAAATCACTCTGAGAATCATTCTTATGAGACATTCATTCATTATATGAAAATACTTCTTTTTTATTTATTTTAAGATATTGTGGAGTAACTATAGCTTCATATGAACTCTTATCTTCAATTACACCAGTTACAGGTATTAATGCATTCTCATCAAATACAATTGAAAATCCTTTTTCTTTATAAAATCTATTATTTATAATTTTTTTAAAATTTGTTTGTCCATTTCTTGCTAAGCCAAAAGGAGCAGTAACTGTTCAAGGGTTCTCATTTGGTTTTTCTTTTAAAAAATTATTGAAAGCATTGTATTGTTTAACTCTTGTGTCAGAGTTTCAATCTACTTTAGATAACATTTCTACAACTTTTCTACCAGCTGGTATATTGCTACTTTTATCACCAGTTAAATCTGAATAAAAAGAAAAAAGACCAGAAAAAGATTCATCTGTATCAGAAAGGTTGTTACCTGAAAATAAAACTACTTTATCAATTAAGTTATCCCTATTACTTTCAATTACTTTATAAAAAGTATTTTGTCTATTGGTAGGGATGTTTATTGATTTGAAATTTCTAAGAGATGTTGGAGTTTGATTTTGAACATCAGAAATATATCTGATTGGCATATAATTCGTTGTTAGCATTTCCAATTGTGACAATTGTTCTGAAATTGAATCTTGAACTAAATTATCTATTACTGATTGAGTTGGGGCTGTTGCAAAACCACTTGCAACATAATTATTATTTTCAAAAAGAAATTTGTTTTGTGAAAAAAATTGATCTTGGAGTTCGCCATTTGACTTTCAAGCTTGATAATCAATTGAAATTTTTGCATATGAATTAGTTCAATCGATTGTATTGCCTACGCCAGTAAATGGTGTAATTGTATAAGAATATGTTTGGGCTATTGGATCATATGTTTCGCTT
Organism: uncultured Mycoplasmataceae bacterium; assembly: GCA_947041945.1. GTDB lineage: Bacteria > Bacillota_I > Bacilli_A > Mycoplasmatales > Mycoplasmoidaceae > CAMREV01. The sequence continues at coordinate 35,918 of CAMREV010000004.1, forward strand.
CCACTTACAAGAGCATAATCCGAATTACCAAGTGTGAATCTTTCGTTTATTACAAAGTCATGTAAATTACCCTTGCTAGTAACTCTATTGTAAGAAGAGTTAAGATTGTTAGTTGCATTATTCAAAGTTGTGAATACTGCGGATGAAAATAAAACTAACATTATCATCCCAAACACAGACAACAAGTTTTTAGTGAAAAAATTAATTATTGATTTGATTATTATTTTTTTCTTTTGCATTCTAAATCCATGTACATAGATAATAACATTTTTTAGATTAATTTATGCAAAAATATATTAATTTTTTAACTATTACTATGTAATAGTTAAATGTTATTGTTTTTTGCCTAGTAAGAATCCATAAATCAACCAGCTTATTTTTAATCAAATTTTCATTATAAATTGTTATTATTACATAATTAATTACATAATTAATTACATAAATATTAGATAGCAAATATGGAATATAGTTAAAGCAATTAAATACATAATTAATTACATAATTAATTACATAAATATTAATAAGTATTATTCAGATAATTTACATAACTAATTACGTAATTAAAATTTGAAAAACTAAAAAGATGGACTATTCTGTAATATAATAGTTTTGTAATTAATTACGTAATTAAAAAATTATTGTTTAAAATAATAATAAACAAAGTGATATAATTAATTACGTAATTAAAATTAAGGAAAGAAATGATTATAAGTATAGTTAATAACAAAGGTGGAGTTTTAAAAACTACATTAGCAACTAATATAGCAGCTGCATTTTCTTTAAACAAAAAGAAAACAATAATACTAGATCTTGATGGGCAAGGCAACGTATCTGCTACATTTGGAAAAAACCCTTATACCTTATCAAAGACAATTGTTGAAGTTCTAAAAGGTGAATGTGAATTAGAAGATGCAATAATAAAAGAAAGAGAGTTTCTACATATATTACCAAGTAATGATGAACTTAACTTCTTTGATATATTTATATCTAATGGAGAATTAAAGCCAGAAGCATTAAAAAGAATAATACATGCATTAGAAGATAAATATGACTATCTAATAATAGATACACCACCAATGATGTCAACTATTGTCTCAATAGTTCTTTCAGTGAGTAATGTTACATTAATACCATTCGAACCAGATCAATATGCAATACTTGGTCTTAGAAGAGTCGTAGAAGCTTCTAAAATGATCATTGAAAAGGGCAACAAAGACTTAATTGTTATTGCAGTACCTACAAAAGTTAATTCAAGAGTTACTATTCATAATGAAATAATTGAAAAATCAATTAAGCCTAAGTTAAATTCACAAGGAATACCAGTTACAAAGAACTATGTTAGCCAATCTACAAAATCAACTGCATCTGTAGGTTATGAGAGAGTACCAATTACACTAAGTATACAAAAAAGCAAATTTCAATTGGAATATTTGGAAATAACAAGAGAAATAATGGAAATTATAAAAGGAATTAAAATTGAGCAAAAGAAAATTTAAATTTATTGATTTAGCAGATGATGACTATATTGAAGAAGAAATTGTAAATCAAAAAGAAGTAAGCAATGTAAATTTTGTTGAAAATGAAAAAATACTAGAAGAAAAATCTCCACAAGTTGTAAATTTTCAAGAAGAACCAAAGATTGAATTAATTAAAAAACCTGAACCAATTGTAGAAGAACCTAAAACTATTCCTGTTGAAGTAATAAGAAATATTCCAGATTTAAAACCTGAAATATTAGAAAATAAAAAAGTTATTAAAAAACCTAAAGAAATAACAAATAAAAATGTAAAAATTGATGCATTTTTTAAGGAAAAAGAAAAACTTGATGTTAAAACAAATATCTATCTGAAAAAAGAAAATTATTTAAAAATAGAAGAGATATATAAATCTACTGGAAATAGTAGATCTTCTATAATAAATAAGCTAATTGAAATAGCACTAAATAAGATTGGTGAAAATTAATTATTATCTGTAAAAAAATTTGTGGATAATAATTTTTGATCATCATCCATATTAATCATCTTTACACGAGAAGTAGATCTACCTATTACTCTAATTTGGGATAATGAAATTCTATTTATTTTAGCTAAAAAAATGCATTTAAAAAAGAAAATCTTGATGTTAAAAAAATATCTATATAAAAAAGATAATTATTTGAAAATAGAATGGATAAAAAAAATCTACTGGAAACAGTAGATTTTTATAATAAATAAGCTAATTGAAATAGCACTAAATAAGATTGGTGAAAATTAATTATTATCTGTAAAAATTGTTGCAGATAATAATTTTTGATCATCATCCATATTAATCATTTTTACACCAGAAGTAGATCTACCTATTACTCTAATTTGAGATAGTGAAATTCTATTTATTTTACCTAAAGAAGTTAACATTAATAAATCTTCTTTTCCATTAACTACATTAGCAAAAATCATGTTACCAGTTTTATCATTTACTTTTAATGAAATAACACCCTTTGAACCTCTTTTTGTAAGTCTATATGTATCAATATTTGATAATTTACCAAAACCATTTTCTCCAATAGAAAGCATTAGATCACCGAAGCTTGATGAAGAAGCACCAGTAACTGTATGTTTAGGTAATAATTTAATACCTCTTACACCAGCAGCTGTTCTACCCATAACTCTAGAATCTTTTTCATTAAATCTAACTAGATGTCCACTTGTTGAGCCAATAAATATTTCTTCATTACCATTTGTATTGAATACATATTTTAATAAATCATTTTCTTTAAGTGTAATAGCTATTTTACCATTTGTTCTTATTGAAGAATATTCATCTAAATTGGTTCTTTTGATTACACCATTAAGGGTTACAAAAAATAAGAAACTTTCATCATATTTTTCAACAGGTAAAATTGTTAGAATTCTTTCATTCTTTTCAATGTTCATAATATTTAGAGCAGGCATACCTTTGCTTTGTCTACTTCCTAATGGAATTTGATGAGCTCTAATTCTATAAACCTTACCTTTATCACTAAAGAATAGTAAATCTATATGAGTATTAGTATTTATAAGTAATTTAACATTATCATCATCATGAGTAGATAAACCTTTAACACCAACTCCACCTCTATTTTGAGTTTTGTAAGTATCAATTGGAATTCTTTTCAAGTATCCATTTTCAGACATAGTAATAACAATATTTTCTTTTGGTATTAGATCTTCATCATTAATGTCTGATGATACTCCATAAAGAATTTCTGTTCTTCTCTTGTCACCATATTTTTCTTTAATTCTTGTCATGCTTTCAGAAATAACTTCAACTTGTTTATTTTTAGAAGCAAGAATTTCATTTAATTCTGAAATGAATTTTTTAAGGTTTAATAATTCTTCCTTAATTTTATTAATTTCAAGACTTGATAAGTTTCTTAATCTCATATCTAAAATTGCTTTAGCTTGTTCTTGAGATAGTTTGAACTTAGTAATTAATTCTTTTTCAGAAGCTTCATTACTTTCAGACTTTCTAATTATTTTAATTACTTCTTCAATATTATTAATTGCAATTAATAAACCTTCAAGTAAATGTTCTCTAGCTTTAGCTTTCTTTAATTCAAAATTTGTTTTTCTAATTAAAACTTCAATCTGGTGAGCTAAATAATGTATTAAAGATTCTTTAATATTTAATTGTTTTGGAACACCATTAACTAGTGCAATAAAGTTAACACTTACATTAGTCTGTAAATCTGTCATTTTAAATAATTTATTTAATAAGATTTCAGGAATAACATCTCTTTTTGTTTCAATGTAAATTCTTATTCCATCTCTTGAAGTTTCATCTCTTAAATCAGCAATAGAAGTAATAACTTCATCTTTAACTAATCTAACAATTTTTTCTATTAAATTAGATTTATTTACTAAGTAAGGTAATTCGTTAATAATAATTGCAGATTTACCATTATCTAAAGTTTCAATTGTATATTTAGATCTAACAGTTACAGAACCTCTACCAGTATTAAAGTAATCATTAATACCTTTATCTCCAACTATTTCACCATATGTAGGAAAGTCTGGACCTTTAATGAATTGTTTAATATCTTCAATTGATGCATCTTCATTTTTTGCTAAATAAATTGCTGCATCAATAATTTCACAAAGGTTATGTGGTGGAATTACAGTTGACATACCAACAGCAATACCAGTACTACCATTTGCTAATAAGTTTGGAAAAGCACATGGTAATACTGAAGGTTCAATTTCACTACCATCATAATTTTCTAAGAAATCTACTGTTTCTTTTTCAATATTGTTTAATAGTTCAGATGAAATTTTAGAAAGTCTAGATTCAGTATACCTCATTGCAGCTGCTGAATCACCATCTATTGAACCAAAGTTACCATGTCCATCAATTAGTGGATATCTTAAACTAAAGTCTTGAGCCATTCTTACAGTTGCTTGATAAACTGCACTATCACCATGAGGGTGAAACTTACCTATTACTTCCCCTACTAATCTTGCAGACTTTTTGTAAGGTTTGTCATGAGTCATTCCTAAATTATATGCAGCATATAAAATTCTTCTATGAACTGGTTTTAAACCATCTCTAATATCAGGTAATGCTCTTGAAGTAATTACTGACATTGCATAATCTAAAAATGAATTTTGTAATTCACTAACAATAGAAATATCACTTATCTTTGTACCAATAAGTGAATCTTTAATTTTTTCTATTGTGTTAATATCTTTTTTTGACATAGGTTACCTTTCTAAATTATGCATCTAAGTTTTTTACATACTTAGCATTAATTTCTATAAATTCTTTTCTTGTTTTAACATCTTCACCCATTAATTCAGAAAAAGTAGTGTCAGCTAGTATTGCATCTTCAATACTAACTTTAAGTAATAGTCTGTTTGTTGGATCCATTGTTGTTTCTCAAAGTTGGTTAGGATTCATTTCACCTAAACCTTTATATCTTTGAATGTTGAATTTATTTTTTTCACTTTCTTTTTTAAATTTATCTAAAGTTTCTTCATCATAAGCATATTTAACATTTTTACCAACTGAGAATTTATATAAAGGAGGTTGAGCAATAAATACACTACCATTTTCAATTAATGGAAGCATATATCTAAACATAAAAGTTAATAATAATATTCTAATATGAGCACCATCGACATCGGCATCAGTCATTATTATTATTTTGTTATATCTAAGTTTTTCTATATCAAAGTCATTAGCAACACCTGCACCAATTGCAGTAATTAAATCAATAATCTCATTGTTATTAAAAATAGTTGTAGTTTGTGCTTTTTCAACATTAATTATTTTCCCTTTTAATGGAAGGATTGCTTGGAAAAATCTATCTCTACCAATTTTAGCAGATCCACCGGCTGAATCCCCTTCAACAATGTATAGTTCTGAAATTTCAGGATCTTTAGTTGTACAGTCTGCTAATTTACCAGGTAATGAATTTGATTCAAATGGAGATTTTCTTCTAGTAGCTTCTCTAACTTCTTGAGATTTTTTTCTAGCTTCTTTAGCTAAAAGACATTTTTTAATAATGATGTCAGCATCATCTGGATTTTCTAATAAATATTTTTCAAATATCATTTGAGTTAAATCACTTACAGATGGTCTAATATCATTACCACCTAATTTTCTTTTAGTTTGTCCTTCATAAATAGGGTTAGGATGTTTAATTGAAATAATTGCAGTTAAACCTTCACAAACATCTTCTTTTGAAATTTTGTCATCTTTATCTTTTACATATTTATTATTAATTGCATATGTGTTAATAACTTTTTGAATAGCAAATTTAAAACCATCTTCATGGCTTCCACCTTCAGTAGTGTTGATGTTATTACAAAATGAAAAAATAGACACATTATAAGTCTTGTTATATTGAAAAGCTAATTCAACCATAATGTTCATGTGTTCTTCTTTATTTTGAATTTTAATTTTCTTAGAAACTTCACCACAAATAATATTATCAGTTAAAGGTTCTTTTTTACTATTTAATTCTTCAATTCAAGTTTTAATACCACCATCATTTTTAAATTCATGTTTTGAACCACTTAATTCATTAATAAAAACAATTTCTAAACCTTTGTTTAAATAAGATAATTGTTTAAGTCTTGAAGAAATACTTAATTCATCTCAATCATGTTTTTCCATAATAGTAAAATCAGGAAAGAAAGTAATTGAAGTTCCTTTTTCTATCTTTTCAACATTATCAACTTCTTTTAAAGGAGAAGCAACTGCTCCACCTTTTTCAAATCTGATATTGTATTTTTTACTATTGATTCAAATATCAGCTTCTAATCAAGAAGATAAAGCATTAACAACTGATGCACCAACACCATGTAAACCACCAGAAACACTATAAGAATTATTGTTAAACTTACCACCAGCATGTAGTTCAGTAAAAACCATTTCTACACCACTTTTTTTAGTTTTAGAATTTATACCTACAGGAATACCTCTTCCATCATCAGTTACAGTGAAAGAGCTATCTTTATTTATTTTTACAGTAATCTTTTTTGCATGCCCAGCCATTGCTTCATCAATAGAGTTATCAACGATCTCTCATATAAGATGATGCAAACCTCTTGAATCAACTGATCCAATGTACATACCTGGTCTTAATCTTACAGGTTCAAGTCCTTCTAACTGGACTATACTATCAGAATTATATTCATTACTCATATTGATACCTTTTTTAACCTATCTCAAAAATTGTTCCATTGATTTCAACAGTATAATTTTTGTATAGTTTTTTTCCTCTTCTATTTTCGGTTTCACCATTAACCAAAATTTTATTTTCACTTAAAAAAAACTTAGCATCTGAACCCGATGAAATGGTTCCAGTGACCTTTAAAAATTGACCTAATTTTATATATTCAGTTGTTATTGGAATAATTTTTTTTTCATTCATAATTAATATAATAATTTTAACATATTTATATGCATTTTAAGTATATAAAAAAACAAGTTTTTTATTAACTAGTTTTTTCTTAAAGGTACTAAAATTTGTGTAAATTTAACATCAGTTTCATCTTTGAACATTAATGGTTTATTTATGTCAGAAATATGAATTGTTATTTCATTTTTTTCAAAAGGTTTTAATAAAGAAATTAAGTATGAAATATTAATATCAAAATCAATTCTATCAATGTTGTTTGATTCAATTTCTATTGTCTCACTTGCAGAACCAATTTCATTACTTTTAAATGAAATTAAAATATCATTTCTACTTATTCTAAAATTAGCAATTGGTTTGTTATCATTTATGATTAATGACAAACCTCTATTAAGAACATTTTGTAATTTATATTTGTCAATTTTTAAATTACTTACATAGTCTTGATTAATTATTTTATCAATAGATGGGAAATTGCCTTCAATGTTTTTTGTAGAGATTATTACGTTATTAAATTTAATAATAATTTTACTATCTCTTTTAAAAAAATGAATTTCAGAATTATTAGCAATTTCTAAAATATTTTTAATAATTGATGGTTCAATTATCATTTTAAATTTACTTCCATTAAAATGGTATTTAATTAGAGATAATTTAAATGTATCTGAGGCAATAGTTCTTAACATATGGTTTTCTGTCTCAGAATCAATTAGAATTCCATTAAATACAGATTCTTTTTCAACATTTGTATTAACTGAAGGAGAAACTTTCTTATTTATTTCAAATAATTGTTTAGGAGACATTGCAATTGTATCTCATCCACTATTGTCAAATTTAAGATTTGGATATTCTTCCACATTCATAATATTTATATTTGAATCAAATCTACCTGACTTTATTTTAAGTAATGAATTATCCATTTTCTCTAATAAAACATCTTCATCATCAAGTTTCGAAATTATATTTAATAATGTTCTTGCTTTTATTAAAACAGTTCCTTCTTCAAATATTTGTATTCCTTCACTTATTTTATAAATTGAAGAAGATATACCATTTGAAGATGTTAAGAAAATACTATTATTTTTTATTTCAATTAAGATTGATTGTAAAATAGGATAAATTATATTTTGCCCAATCATATTGTTACAAAATTTTATTCCATTTAATATTGCACTCTTTTTAATTACTACTCTCATATATCCACCTTTAATGTATTTAATTTATTATTATTTATATTGTATTATTATTAACAGCGTTGGAACTGTTATGTTCGTGGGAAACTATATATTATTTATTAAATTATTAATAAACTTATTTAGATCACTATCAGATTCTATCATCTTTTTTATTTTCTTATATGCTTCCAATATTGTTGAATGATCTCTGTTTGAAAAAAATGTTCCAATTTCTGCATAAGACATGTTCATTTTTTCTCTCAAAACATAAATACATACTTGCCTTGCAAATGCCACTTCTTTTGTTCTAATTTTAGATACAATTAATTCCTTACTAACACTATAAGTCATTGCTACATTTTCTATGACAATATTTGGACTTATTTTGTAACCAGAACTTATTAATCCATTATCTAATTCAATGTCTAATAATTCTTTTATCTTTTCCTCATTAATTGTAAAATTTTCATCTTCTTCAACACTTACTTGAAAGAGTATTTTGTTAATAACACCTTCTAATGATCTTATGTCTGAATTAAATCTATTTGCAATAAATTTAATAGAATTATTTGAAAATTTTATACCATTTACATCTTTATCAATCTTGTATTTTATTATTTCATAAATTGTGTCTAAATCAGGTTTAGTTAGTTTAATAGTTAATCCAGAATTAAATCTTGAAATCATTCGATTATCTATCTTTAATTCATTTGGATTTCTATCTGAACTAATGATTATTTTTTTATTACTTTTTATGTAGTAATTAAAGATGTTGAAAAAGATTTCATTCATCTTATCTTTGTTAGATAGAAATTGAACATCATCAACTATTAATACATCATATACATCGAATGATTTTTTGTATTCTTCTATCTCTTTACTTCCATATGACATATACTCATATGATTCTCTAACAAAGTCTTCAATGTTCATATATTTAACAACTAAATCTTTTTCTTTTTTTAGTTCAATTCCTATTGCATTAATAATATGTGTTTTACCTAAACCAGTATCTCCATAAATAAAAAAAGGATTATATTTGTTTTCATCATCATTACAAATTTGTTTAGCTGCTTTAAATAGTTTTTTATTAAATTTTCCTACAATAAAGTTATCAAAAGTTAGTTTGTAATTAAGGTTGTCTTTTGTATCTTTAATCTGTTCAATTTTTTGCTCATCTTGTTTTTTAGATTCACCTTTATATAAGTATTTAATTTTGATATTTTGGTTTGTTGCTTCCAAAAATAAATCAGCTATTTTTTTTGAAAATTCTTCTTCAATTATTTTCTTAGAAAACTCATTTGGTGTTTCAATAATAATGCAGTTATTTTCAACTTTTGTTAAATTGGTTTTTAAAAAAAAATTCTCATAAAAATTTTGATTTTCAATGAAATTTTGCATCTTGATTTGAATGTTGATTCAAACCTTTTTTAGAAATTCTTTATTTTGCATTTATTAACCTATGTAAGTATTATAAATAATTAGTTTTATTATAACCTATAATGTGTTAAAATATTTAATGCTTAATATTTAAATAATATCCATATATATTTAATGAGCTCGTAGAGGAAAAAATGAAAAGAACTTATCAACCTAACAAGAGAAGAAAATTCAAGAAACATGGTTTTTTATCTAGAAGTAAGTCAACTTCTGGTAAAAATGTAATTAGTAGAAGAAGACAAAAAGGTAGACATAACTTAACTGTTTCAGATGAATAAAAAATATCGATTAAATAAAGTTTTGTTTAATGATGTTTTTAAGTCTGGTAAAGCTTCACATTCTGATCATTTTATAATTAAATTTAAAAAGAATTCTGAACAAAAAACTAGAATTGGAATATCTACATCGAAAAAGTTTTTTAAAGGATCTGTTTTGAGAAACAGAATTAAAAGACAAATAAGATCAATTTTTCAACCAATTGCTACTCAAATGAAAAATTTTGATTTAGTAATTATTGCTAAAAAAGAATACAATGTTAATTCTTTTGAAAAACAAAAAGAAGAATTAATATCTTTAATTAAAAAAAATAATATTTTAAATTAGAAAGGGATAAAAATGAGAGAGTTTATACTTAAGAGTAATACCACTGCAGTTAATAACTCTGTTTTTGTCTCTTCACCTGTTTGAAATAGAGCTATTGATAGCAAAGAAAAATCTAAAAATGACGTTAAAAATGTCTTCAAAATAATACTAAAAACATTTAAGTTTTTAGTATATGCTTTTTTATTACTTATGGGTCTTTGAGGTTGTTTTCAAACTATGGCTGAAGGTGAAACACAAACAAGTGTTCATCTTGGTGATGGTTTAGAGTTTGGTTTCTTGTTTGGTACTACTGGAGACATTAGATACGACTTAAGTGGTAGATTAGATACTGATTATTACACCTATGCAATAAATCAGTTTAGTTTTAATTATGGTCCCTTTTATGCACTGTTTGTTTTCCCTGGAGCTTCATTAGTTCTTTCTATCATGTATTCAATGAGAGATGCATGAGGTGGAATGAATGCTTTATTAGCTATTTTCCTACTTCTATTAATTATTAGGGTAATTACTCTTTTAATTTCTATTAGATCAACTATTCAAAATGAAAAGATGCAAGAGATTCAAGGTAAAGTAGCTGAAATTAATGCAAAATATAAAGATCAAAAAGATAATGAATCAAGACAAAAGAAACAAATAGAAGTTTCTGCAATATATAAAAAGCATAATGTTAAACCATTTGCTGCTTTCGAACAAATATTCATTACTATGCCAATCTTCTTAGTAGTATATAGAGTTATTACAATTCTAAGACCATTAAAAGATACTAACCTATTTAATATCTGAAACTTATCAGAAACTCCAATGGAACAAATATTTAGTAATTTAACTAATGGTGGATGAGTTTATATATTCTTCTTATTATTAGTAGTTCCTGTACAAATACTTTCTCAAAAGTTACCTCAATTTCTAACTAAGAAAAGAAGTTCAAGTGCTAAAGCTATTAGTAGTAAAGGCAATGATCAAATGAAGAAAATGAAAACTATTCAAACAGTAATGATGGTATTCATGGCATTCATCTTAGTAACATCTGCAACAGGTATTGGTTTATACTGATTCCTAAGTTCGATATTTAGTATTTTACAAACTTTATTCTTACATAAATTAATTATGAATGGTAAAAAGAAGAATAAGAAAACCAATCGTATTCTTGAAGAATTAGGTATTCAAACTTAATGAACAACAAAGATCTATTAAAACATTTAAAAGAAACAAATTTTATTCCATCTAAAAAAATGGGACAAAATTTTTTAATATGTAATAACTATAAAAAATTAATTGTTGATAGTTTGGAAATTAATGAAGAAGATAATATTATTGAGATTGGTCCTGGATTTGGTGCTTTAACTTCTTTAATACTTGATAAGACTAATAATCTTAAATTAGTAGAACTAGATAAAAGAATACATGCTCATTTAAAAGAAACATTTACAGATATTGAAATCATTAATAATAATATATTGGATGTTAATTTAGATGATCTTTGTATTAAAGATAAAACTAATAAAATTATTTCTAATTTACCATATTCAATATCTTCTAAAGCTATTGTTAAAATTATTAAATGCAAATATATCGAATCTTCTATTTTAATGATTCAAAAAGAAGTAGCAGAAAGAATTACTGCTAAAGAAGGTTCAAAGAACTATAATGGTTTTTCAGTTTTTATTCAATTAGTTTGTGAACCTAAAAAATTATTTGATGTTCCTAATACAGTTTTTCATCCTAAACCAAGTGTTACTTCTTCTGTTATTAAATTAACTAGAAAAGATAACTTAGATTTTGATATTGATAAAATGGAAAAGTTTATAAGAAAATGCTTTGGTCAAAAAAGAAAGACAATATTTAATAATCTAAAAGAATTTTTTAATCATGAAAATGTTACTAATGTTTTATTAAAATTAGAAATTGATAAAAATAGAAGACCCGAGACATTGTCTTTGAATGAATATAAGGAATTATATTGCTATTTTTTAATTTAAATAATATTTTTTTAATATAAAATATAATTATATTTTTTCAAAGGATAATAATGATTTTAAGTTGAAAAGAATTTAAAAATTTAAATGACTCTGATATTATGAATTTTAAACTACCTGATAAATCTTTTAGAGAAATGATGTTTTTTAAGAAAATAAAAAGCGATTTTATATTAGATGACGATTTGTGTTTATTATTTAATTATGAAGATAATATTGTAGATAAAAGTTATGAATTTGATGTATTATTTATTCAAAATCCTAAAAAGAAATTAAAAAATAATAAAAAAATAATTTGTAATATTGAATTTCATGATTATTACTTAGAATCAAATTATGATGAAAAAGATATACAAAAAGATTTTTTGTCTAAAAAGTCTTCTGCTATAGATTATTTTTCTGATTTATTACTGGATCAAGAAAATTATTGTTTAGACTTTTATTTTTATTATAAAATATCTAAAGAAAAAACAGAACTTATTAGAGAAACTTTATCATTTAAAAATATGAGAAAATTAAAAGAAAAAAATTATATTGATTATTATGGTGAAGAAAATATTGAATTAATATTAAATTATTATAAAAAACAAGCATTCAGTATTAAAAAAATAATAAAGTCTGTAAAAGGCAAAAAACACAAAAAAATAGATAGTATTTTGGCAAATATGGATGATTATAAATATTTTTGCGTTGAAGGTCATGCGGGCACAGGGAAAACAGTTGTAGCACTTCAAATAAAAGAAATCTTAGAAAAAAGAGGACATAGTGTTCTTTTTCAATTAATAAATGAAAGGTTTTTTGATCAATTAATTAAATCTTTTGAAAATAAGGATAATTTTTTTTGTTTAACTAAAGATATAATAAATTCTTTGAATAAAAACAAGATAGATTTTCTAATTATTGATGAAGCTCAAAGGATGAGTAAAGAAATATTTCAATACTTGGGAAATACAAAATTAATAATTTTAGGAGATGATAGACAAAAGATAAGACCTAGTTATGATTCTTTTTCTATAAAAAAATTTTATAATGAAAATACCAAAGAAAGTTTATTTTTCAAGTTAAAAATTTTTTGAAGATTTTCTAAAAATGATTTTCAATGAATGGATTATATTTTTACAAACAAAAACAAACCACCCTCAAGGGATGGTGTTGATTTTAAAATTAAAATTTTTGAAAATATAGAAGATTTTAAAAATCATTTTTATAACTCAACATATAGGACAAAATGTTTTACTTCTTTGATACATGGAAATGATTCTAAAATAACTCCATTTATTAAAACAGCTCCATGAAATTTACCATATAAACATTTTTTTTTAGAAATACCAAAATTATATGAGAATTATATATTTTCTCCATATGATATCATTTCAAGAGAAGTTGATTCTAATTTTATTTATTTACCTTATGAGTTTGAAATAGAAGAAAAAAAAAGCAAATTGGAATTTCATTATTCTTTAAAAAAAAATGGAGAAGGTGTTGATTTTTATCAAAATCAATTTTGAGTTTTATTAACTAGATCTACTCAAGAAATAGTTTTTTATTCTGAAAATAAAAAGACTAGAGAATATTTAAAAAATAAGTGTTTCGATTATAATAATGCCAAAATAATAGCAAAAAAATCTAATTAGATTTATCTTGTTATTCTTTCCATAACAATTAAAGACTAGATTTTCTAATTTAGATGATATTTATAATGCTTTGTTAAAATTATAAATTGATAAAAATAGAAGACCTGAAAACTTACTACTAAAGCAGTATATATTTCAGTTTGACTTCATTAATAATATCTAAGTATAATTAATCAATAAATGATTAGATAAATAATATTTAAAAAATTGAAAGAGAATTTTTTTTAAATTATTTAAATGTAAAATCACTTGACTATAAAATTACTTTTTATTTGACTTTTTCTCATAATTCCTGATTAGAAAAAAAATCAGGATCGCTTTTTCTTGACATCACCTCATCAGGAAAACAAACGTTATCATAGAAATTTTCCTTATTATATTGTATTTTAATTCCATCTGGTTCAAAGTGAAATATTTTATTAACTCATGTTAAAAGAAGAAGAAAATTTAAATTAGTAAGTAGATAAATAATGTTCATACAATTATTATTTTTTTCAAATTCTATAGTTTTTAATATTGCTTCTTTAGTTTCTTTGAAATTAATTATTTTTATTTCTCCACCCTTTTCTAATTCATTTAATATATTTATCATTTCTTTTCTTAAATCTATGTTTACTTTCATCAGCTTTTTCACACATTCAGGTGAAAAAAAATTAGAATGATTTTTATTGCCATGTTTTAAGAAATTACTTATCGATCTTAAAATTTCTATTTGTTTTAAAAAAAATTTATTTTTGATTTTTGAATATTTTCCATATTTATTTTCAATAGCATCAATCAAGCCAGCTCAATTTAATCTTTTATCTTCATTTATTTCTAAAATCCCCCTAAAAAAATTTTCTATGTTAATACAATAGTTTATTATAATCATTGGAGTCAATTTGTTAATTGCTAAACTAATTTTGCTAAAATAATGTTTTTTTATTTTTTCAACTTGGTCTTCAATATCTTCTTTTTTCAAAAATACATCATTTTTTTTTATGTATTCTAACAACCTATTAATATGATCTTGTTCTCTAATTTTATTTGCTTCAATAACATAAGAGTTTAATAAAATTATTTCTTCTAAGTCAAAAATAGAATTAACCATATTCTTTAATTCTTCTTGTTTTGATTTGTCATTTTTATTTAATTTTTCTTTCATAAATATATTATAATTTAAATTTATTACAAATAACAAAACTATAATTATAAAAAACAATAATAAGGGAAAAATAATGAACAACTTTCTAAAATCAAAAATAGGATATGGAACTTATAAAGTGACTGATCAAAAAGAACTTAATAATTCAATTAAATGAGCAATTCTTGCTAAATATGATTTTATAGATACTGCTGCTTTTTATAAAAATGAAACACAAATAGGTAAATCTATTAAACTATTCAAAAAAGAATTTCCCAAAAAAGAAATACTACCAATTCAAACTAAAATATTTCCTAATAACTTTAAAAAGAATATAGTTTCAGAACTTAAAATTTCTTTAAAAAAATTAGGTAATCTTAAATCAATAGAAGCTTGTTTATTACATAGACCTCATGTAGAAAATTCAATGAATGTTAAAGCATGAAAAGAGTTAATTAAATGTCAAAAGCTAGGCTTAGTTAAATACATTGGTGTATCTAACTTTGAACCTGACATGATTAGAATTTTATACAATGAAACAGGAGTTATTCCCCAAATTGTTCAAGATGAAGCAAGTGTTAACTCAATCAGAAATGATAGAATAAGATTTTGTAAAGATAACCACATAATGATGCAAGGTTGAAGACCAATTGGTTTAATGGAAAAGAATATGAAATGTCCATTACTAAAAAATATGGCTAAAAAATATAAATGTAATGTTTCAGATATTTTAATTGCTTTCTCTGTTGCAAAAGGTTATGTTCCTATTGTTAAATCATCTAATGAAAAAAGAATCTATGCTAATGTTAAAGCATTAAAAATCAAATTAAAAAAAGAAGATGTTATTAAATTAGAACTTGATTTAAATGAATATCAATCAACTATTACATCAGGTGCTGATAGTTACGCTTACTTATATTTGAAAAAATAATTTTTATGAACAAAATGAAAATTAAATCATACTCAAAAATAAATTTATTTTTATTAGTTAGCAAAAAGAAGAAAAGTAATTTACATAAAATTAAATCTTTATTTTTATTAAATAAAGATTTATATGATGAAATAGATATTAATAAATCTAATGAATTAAAAATAAATTATTATAGAGACAATAAAAAGATTAACATCAACAATTGTAATGTTAAAAGAATGTTAATAGCTATTAAGGATAAATACAATATTAATATTAATTTTGATATTAATATAAATAAAAATATCCCAATTGGTTCAGGTATTGGTGGTTCTTCTTCTAATGCAGCATATGTTGCTAAATATATATTAGATTTAAATAATATAGATTATAAGAATGATTATGATTTTTTTATTAATATAGGATCTGATATCCCCTTTTTCTTATCTGGCTTTGAATGTGCATATGTTTCAAAATATGGAAACAAAGTTAAAGAAAAGAAAAAACCAAATATTAAATATGAATTAATATTTAATGATATTCAAATATCTACAAAAGATGTTTATAATAATTTCATTAAAATTAATAAAAATTACATTATTGAAAATTATTTTTTTCAAATGCTATGTTTAAAATTTAAATTATATTTATTACTAATAAATGATCTTCAAGAACCATGTTTAAATATTTATGAAGAATTAAATAATAAATTTATTTCAATGAAAAATAGTAATAAAAATATATTAGTTGTTGGTTCTGGTTCTTGTTTTGTTGTTTATATTTAAAAAAATTTTGTGAGAAAAAAATAAAATGATTCAAAACAATAGAGGGCAATTATAATTATTTTTTTTCTATTGATTATTATAATTACTTTTCATAAATACATGAAAAATTAAATTCAAATATATTGGTGATTTTGAAAATAAAAATAGTTTAAAATAATCATTCATATAAAAAAAATTATTTTTTGTTATTATTATAATTAACGAGGAAAAATGAATAAATATAGAAAAGATTCACAAGAGTGAATAGATTTATTAAAGAAAAACAATCTATCGATTACAAATGAAGAAAAATTCAAATGATACATAGATAATTATAGTTTTTTTAATTTGGTTAAAAGATACAGTGTTCCATTTTATTTAAATGAAGATATTGAAAGAGCTTTCTATAATAAAAATTCAACATCCCAAATGATAATTGATTTATTTAATTTAGATCGTAAATTATCTGCCCTAATATTGTCTGATATTCTAAGCATTGAAAAAAAATTATCTACATTAATTTGCAAGGAAATTATTGATAGCAATTCTGATAATATAAGTGATTTAAAAATAAATTTCTTTTATGATTTAAAAAAAGAAGATTTTTACAATATTTTTCCAAAAATAAAAGATAGAGTTATTGAGGAAACTGATAAAATAGAATATCTTAAAAATAGACTATTTAAAAATGAAAAAAGCAAAAAAAAATATATATGAGAATGTTTTCTTGAGTTTAACTTTGGTCAAATTTGCGAAATATTTTCATATCTGAGTACAGATTCAAAAAAAAGAATAATTGCCTCCTTTGCTAAATTTAAAAATATGACTAGTTTTCATTTTGAATTCCAAAAAATGATTGAATTGCTAAACTATGTTAGAAACATGATTTGCCATAACCATCCAATATACAATATCAGACATAAGAAATATAGAAATTATGAAAAAAATGAAAAATCAATAATTTCTTTATACATAAAAATATTCTCTAAAGAAATATCAAAAATAAAATTATTTGATATTATAAATATAGTAGTTTGTATTTGTCCGCACAAGACTGATTTGTATAATTTAGCGAAAGATAGATTTGATAAATTATTTTCAGATCACAAAGAAAATTTTTCTCAAAATATAAAAAAAATCATTAACTATTAATAATTCATTTTTTTTTAAAATATTTGTTTTTTTTAAATTGGTGATATATAATATTTACATAACAAATATATTTGAACTTGAAAAAGAAAGTATATCTTAAAGAAACCATACATTTTGTATGGTTTCTTTTCAATTTTATACCAATTCAGTCATTTCCTTATAAACATCAATTCACTTTTTTTCAAAGGTTTCATATAATAAATTTTCAATAGCAAATTTATAGCAATTTTCAGACATCTCTTTTAAAGTTTCTATTGACAATTCATTCATTTCATCAAATACTCTTCTATATTCTTTAAGATTAAATTTATTATCTAAAAGTATTCCATTTTTATTTTCATTTGTTAAGAAAACAGCAGACAAATGAGAGTTCCTTACTAGTATAGGAGTCATTGAACAAATAGATTCTACCATTGAAGTTGAAAAGCCTTCATAATCGCTTCATAATGAGCTTATCTTTGAATGCATTAAAGTATTAATTACTTTACTATGTTCTAATGTTCCATGATATCTTACATTATGAGATTTTTTAAAACATTTAGTATATGTACCAAATCCTCAAACATCTAGCTTATTTTTTGTTTTCTTTAAAACACGTTTAACATCATTCATTCTTTTTTGTTCTACTGTTATTCTTCCAACATATATGACATTATATGAGAATTTATTTTCTTTATAAATTTGATCTTTAATAATTTTATTCTCTTCAATTGTTTTTCTGTCAATACATGAGTTCATAATTGTAAAATATTTCTTGCCTTCATTATTTTTAAAGTGTCTTTGGAAATATTCTTTATTTGGTTCATCAAAAAAAACAATATTTCTAGCTTCCTTAAAATTATTTTTGAATCCAGTAATTTTAAGAATAAAAAGAGCAAGCAGTCTAAAAAAACCATATCTTCTCATTTCAAAAAAATCAGCATTTTGATGCTGAATATATAGATACTTTTCACTATTCATTACTTTTTTTGATCTGACTAACATTAATGTAGAATCAATAACTAAGTCATAATTATCGATTAAATTATTTAATTGTTTTCTCGATCTATAAACGACATTGTATATGTTTTTTATTCATCATTTAATTTTTATTTTATTATAAAAATTTTTAGATTTATTTGGAGATATTATTTTAATATCAGATTTTTTTTCAAAATCTTCTTTTTGCATATTAATTTCAAAGCTATATTCATCTATATGACAATTTTGTTTTTTTAGAATAGAAATTAATCTTTTACTGTACATATCTACACCAGAAGTACACATATGATTATTTCCACTAATTATAAGTACTTTTTTCATAGAAAAAAACCATCCTATTATTTAACTAATTTAATATTACAATATATTAAGTATTTTTTAATAAAATGATTAATATTCTATTGAAAAATTGATAATAGCTATTATTTTTTACTATATTGTTGTCTTTATTATTCTTATAATTATTTCAATATTTTTTCTTATTTATGCTACACGAAATTATCTTTTATTTTATTCAAATTTATTTTTTTAAATAAAAATTAATATTTTATAATTCTATATTTTGAATAAAAAAATTATATAGGCCTATTCAAAAAAGTTTGCTTTCTATGTGAAGATATTTATAGTATATTTTTTGATTAATATTGTTAGTTATTAATGACTTTTTCCAAAATATTGTGAATCAACTATTTTTGCTAATCTGAACATTTAGTATTTTTAAAATAACAACATTAATATTTATTATCTGAAAATATAGTTAAATTTCTTTCATAAAATCATATTCAAAAAGACAATCGCATATAATTTTAGTTCTATTTTTTACATTTTTTTCAGTTCAATTATCTTGATTTAAAAAACTTTCTTCCTTGAAAAATTCTTCTTCTATAATTTTATGATAAATATTATTTGTTTTTTTACCCTTAATAATTGAATTTGATTTTCCATCATAATTGAAAACTTCCAAAATCATTTCTTTCTTTTTGGAGAATTTTTCATTTGAAATAGCTGTATTTAATTTGCTCTCTAATATAGTTGCATTACCAATTTTATAAATCATATTTTTAAAATTATCTTCAGAACAATCTTTTTCTCATTTTTTTGAAATAATTGGGCAAATGTGCTCCAAGGTTGATGTTTTTCAATTAATTTTTTTTTCATTTTTCAATGAAGTTTTGGAAAAGAAAAATTTTATATAATCTGTTTTTTTAAAATTAATATCTATAAGTCTATCAATAAAAACTTTTCTTTCATAATCCCCTAATGCATTTGCTATATATCCATTTATTTTTTGTTTAACTTTACTTATTTCTTTTGCTTCTTTTGTTTCTTTAGAAAGATCTACCATTATAGATTCAAAAAAATTAGCTTGTTCATTATTTATTACCACTATAGAAATAAGCAATTCATGAATTTTTTGAATTATCAAATGCGGATTATCATTTCTAAAATTCTCATAGATATTTATGGCAATTGGTATATGTTGATAAAATCTTAATAGTTTTATTTCAGAGCTTAATATATCATGATTTTTAAATAGATCCAAAAAAGAATTCATATATTTTGTCATATCTTTGACTATTTCAATACTATCTTTTTTATTTTTCATTCATTCATTTTTACTGTCTTTTAATTCTGTTTTTTTAGTATGCTTGTATCTAGAAAATAAGAAATGTTGTAAAAATTTGTCATAATCATTTTTATAAATTGAACCTTCACAATTCAAAACAGACAAGAAAATTTGTCATTCATCATCAAATTCTCTCTCTTTTTTATTTTCCTTTGCTAATGAAAATATTTCGCTTTTTAGCAAATCTAAAATTGTTAAATTTTGACCTGTGGAATTTATTGTAGAGAAAGTTGTAATAGCTTCATCAATATTGTCTAAGCAAAAAAGACCTATATTTATATATTTATCAAGAATGGCAAGAATGTCAATAATTTTTTGCTTAACTTCACTTATTTCTTTCGTCTCTTCCTTATTAACCAGTCATTGATGTATAAAACCATAATTTTTTAGAAAAATATTTTGATTTTTTAAAATATTTTTAGCATTGCATTCTTTTTCGGAATATTCAACCATTTCAGTAAATGAACGTCTCTCTCGTTTATTAGAATGATAAATTCTGAATTTATCATTTCCAGTGAACAACATATAATTTATTTCCTTATTTATTTTTTCAAACTTATCATCTTCAATATTTCAATTATTAGACTTAATAATATTTCTCATTGCGAATAGCAATATATGAATTGTTGTTATTCTTTGTTGGCCATCCACGATGTCTATTGTCTTAGAATTTTTACTATCAAAGTAATAAAAAATATTTCCAAAATATATTGCTTTTGAACTGAATTTTGAATCAAGAATTTTATCAAACATTTCTAAAAAGTTGCTAATAGATTCTGAATTTCAAGAGTAGTCTCTTTGATACAAAGGAATATTTATTGTAGAGTATGAATCAGTTTGAGGATTTTGTTTTAGTGTTTCTTTTTTTAAAAAATGCCCCATTGTTTCTAGTTGACTATTATCTTTTGTTATATTTATCAAAATATCTCCTTTTTTACATTTTTATTAAACCATAATATTATTATATATATAACAATAATCCTAAAATAACTTTTTTAACTAAATGGAAATAGCCTAAGCAATTAGAAAATACAGGAATCAATCAAATTAGATACTATAATGTAAATGTTTAAGATAAAAAAGAAATATCATTTAATTAATAATTTTGAAATCAAATTACTATTCATTATAGAAAAAGCAAAAATACTTTAACTTTATTATTTTTTTCAATTATAATATTTTTCTAAATATTATATTAACTAAAAAATGAGAAACAAATGCTGAAAAATGAATTTCAAAAAATAAAAATATCCAACAGTTATGCTGTTGGTGGAATGATAGGAGCTGGAAAGTCAACTCTTACTAGAGCTTTAGCTAAAGCAATTAATGCAGACATTGTTTTTGAATTAAATGAAAAAGATGAATTACAGAACATTCTACTTAAAAAACTATATGAAGGTGATAAGAATTCTGCAATTGCATTTCAAGTTTACTTCTTCTGTTCAAGATTTGAAAACTATAGAAATGGAATCAAAAATAATAACTTAACCATTTTTGATAGAACAATTTTTGAAGATAGATTATTTGCTCATCAAAACATGACTTCAGATCCAGTTATGTTTGGATTCTATGATAGTATGTGACATGATAAAGTAAAAGAATTAATATATTCAGTAGGTGTTCCTAAGCTTTATATCATTTTAGATATAAAATGAGATGAATTCAAAAAAAGAATCTTTGAAAGAGGAAGAAAATCTGAAGTAGATAACTTTGCTAAGAATGAAGCATATTTCAAATCTATTTGAAATGTATATTTAAATTACTTAGTAGATGTTTGTCAAGTTTATGGAATTAACTATATGGTTATAGATGCATCAATAGATGTAGAAGATAAAGTTGAATTAATTAAAGCTAGAATTGAAAAAGATGGTTTAGAAAAATAAATTATATTCATTTATAAAAAAAGCATATAATCTAATTGTATCAATTGAGATACAAGATTACATATAAATGATACTGTGTCAAGACAAGACTTTATGTCGCATTCGCCTTAATCCACGTGATTAAGGTTTTTATATGCCTACAAAACAAATATGGTTATTTTTAGATTTATTTATTTTTTCCATAAACTTGGTCTAATGTCTCGCCCTTTTTATTTTTAAATATATCTCATCCATTTTCAGCATTCGTTCCCTTTGCAATTTTTCCAGCCATACTAGGAGAATTAATTTTAATATCTCTAATTAATAAATACATTTCATCATCAAAAATTTCATTATTCTTATTATATAGTTTTTACTAATCTACTCGGCTCTATTTCATGTTTACGACAAAAATCATATATATTTTCATTTGATTTTAACATTTCAATAAGAGAATCACAATCGAAAATTATAATTTTCATTTTGGATTCAAATTGCTTATTTATACCCTCAAATGCAAAAACTAATCTGTCTTCTATTTTTGGAGCCACAATAATAGAAATCGCATTTTTAATTTTATTATTTAATTTACTTTCAACCAAAAGATCATTAATTAGATGTTGTAAAGATGAATCAAATTCCATTTTAACTTGATTTTTTATTTGAGTTGTTGGTTCTATATTTATGAAATTAACTTGATTCTTTATCATGATATCTGCTTTTCCTCCGGGGGCAAATCTTACAGGGCAAAGATTCGAGTCCAGTTTTGTTCTGAAAGATTTTTTTATAATATCTTTCTCTTCTTTATCAATTTTAATAATTTCAATATTTTTTTTAGTTAAAAAAATCATTCCAACTAAAAATTCAAAAAAAGTAGGATAATCCACCTTCCCTTTCATATGTGGATGATTTTTTATTATTTTATAAATTTTACTTTGATCAGGAAAAATTTTATTCTTTTCATAAGATTCTTTTATTTCTTCAAGTAATTTTATCAGTTGTTTTTTCTCATAATAGTTATCAAAAATATTTTTCTCTATATCACTTATTTTTTGAGGCAAAAAAACCAAGGAATCTATACCAAGAATTGATGATAATTCATTAACATCATAAAATTTTTCAGTTTCAAAATTTAATTTTCCTTGACTACCATTTATTAAAATATTTTCTATAAAATCTTTATAAAAGGGATTTATAGAAAATTTCTCTGTTTTGTCTTCTTCTAAAACTTCATAAATAAAAATTTTGTCTAATGCTATAAGATGTGACTTTATTAAATGTTTATAAGAATCCCAAGATCCCTTGATTATTCTATCGAATACTCTTTTTTCAAAATCTACATACCCTTCATTTATTTTTTCAGTAACTCAATTTTCAAATTTTTTTTCTCTTATAAGTTTTTCCATTTTTGCATAAGAAAATGTTTCATTAAAAATTAGTGAATCAATTCCAACCGAAACCTTACCGTTTTTTTCATATATATTGATGATTAATGATATTATTTCTTCAATATTATTCTTTTCTTCCATTTTTCCTTCAACAAACAGATTGACCAAATTATCATTCATTTTTTTTATTTCTGGATTTTTTGACCCGCTTTTTGGTACTAAAATATTTTTGATTGAAATTATATCTTTATTTTTTATACAGTTTCTTATTCTTTCTTTATTTTCAATTGTTAATAGAATATCTCCGGTAATTTTTTCTTTATTATTTAAAAAATTAACTATATGATGAAAACAATTTTCTACTTTATTTCCATTATTAAATTTTTGTTTTAATAATAATTGAAAAAATGAATAATCAATAGAAGTTAATCCCCAAAATTTATTTTCATATTCATCATTTTCTCAATTTTCTGAAACTTGATTTTTTTCTATTAAATATTTTTCTAATTCCCTATAGTATGTTGTTTTACCAATCCCTAAGTTATTAATTAAACTCATTTCACGTTTAACATTTTCTTCAATTTTAAAACCAGTAAAAAATCTTGCTTCTTTTAAAAATTGAAAAATTTCGCTTTCACTTAATTTTTTCCCATTATTCTTAATAACAAAATCAACTAAAATAGTATAACTTTGTTTAATATTTGTTCTCTTGGTTTCTGATACACCAAATTTCACTAAATCATATTTAATCATAAAAAAAGTTACTAACTAATATTTCCTTATCTTTTTTATTTTTATCATTTTTTCTTTGATAATTTGAATTTTTATAATCAACACTATCAATGCTGATTATTTTTATTTTACCTTTATTTTTTTTAATAAACTTATCTAAATAAATATTTATTTTATCTTTAGATTCGATAACATTCGAAAGAAATCAATAATAACCTTGATTTGTTAAGTCTTCTAAACAAGATATCAATTCTTTTTCTTTTTCTTCATTTCAAACATTGTTATAAGTGGCATTAGAAAGCAAATAAGGAGGATCAAAATAAAAAATAGTTTTTTCTTTTTCTAAAAGAGGAAGCGTTTCATCAATGAAAATTTTAAAATCTTGTGATTTAATTGTTATTTTTTTATCTTTAGTGTTATTAATAAAATTGATAATTTTTGATTTATGATATTCATTTCATCAAAATTTTCCAACAGGTATGTTAAATTCTTCTTTATTATTGAATCTAATTTGTTGATTAAAACCAAAAAGTATCAAAACTAATAATTTTGGTATCTCTTTTGTTCTATTAAAATCATCACGCAATTTATTATATTGGACATCATATTTCTTTTTCTCTTTAGGCAAATTAAATTTTTTTATAATTTCTTCAATACTATTCAGTAAAATTTTCTTTTCTGTGTTGAATAGATGTTCCAAAATTCTAGATAATCAAATGTCATTGTCATTAAGATATATTTTTTTTGGAGTTTTGTAATTTAATCCAACCAATCCTGTACCTGCAAAAGCATCAACAAAACAATCTATATTTTTTTTAGGAAATTCACGCATTAATTCTTCAATCATTCTGTATTTATTACCCAAATGATTAAATGGTGCTCTGAAGTACATTGATTTTATTCTCTTTATTGATTGTTCATAATATTTTTTATCTATTTCGCTACCAATATAAAATCTATTTAAAAGATTTGCAGAATAACTTATTTGACCAGAACCAGAAAAGGGATCAAAAACAACATCGCCTTCATTTGTGTGTGTCTTTATAATTTCTTCTATTAAATTTTCAGCTTTTTGTGTAGGATGTATTCTATTTTTTCCATTTGTTGGGCTAGCCTTATATTCTGGTCTTAAATAAGGTTTGTCTTCTGGCTTGTTAAAAGTTCATTTTTCTCCTGGTTTAGTTGCTCAAATTGCAAATTCAAAATCAGTTACATATCTTCTTTTTGTATTTCTTGGCATTGGTGCCGGTTTAATCCAACGAATTAAATCCTTAATTTCCAAACCTTGTTTTTCCAATTCTTTAGAAATATCACCCATATTTTTTCAATCATTAAAAATAATAATAGAACCACCAGGTTCCATTATATCAGTTATATTTTTTAATCATTTTAATTGATCAAAATTTTTATCTCAATCACCAAAATCTATACCCGCTCTGCCAATTGTTTTAAAATTATTTTTTCTAGAAATATTATAGGGAGGATCAGTCAAAATAAGATTTACTTTAAAATTATTCTTTTTAAGTTTTTTTATTAATTTTAAACAATCCATATTATAAATGTTATTTAATAAAATTTTTTCCATATTTTTTTAAACCTTTGACATACTTTAATAATTATAATTAAAGAAACATAAAATTTTATATTTCTTTATACAAACTTTATTTAATATTCTATGATTTAATTCTAAGTTCTTATTTTTTTAATCAAAAAAAGTTCAATCATCTTCCAATAAAGGTTAATGACTAAACTTTGTAAAAATAATTCCGTTAAAATTTACATATTAATTATAACTATTTAAATAGTTTAAAAACATTTTTTATAATATTATTCTATTCTTACAAAAAACACAACTCTTCTTCTTTGCAAAAATTCAATATATTAAACCAATAGGTGTGGCCCCTAAAACTAAAAAAATTATTAATGCTATTTGACCTGAACTATATACTAATTTAGTTTCTGTTTTGCAATATGGACATATATTTCCATAACCATAGTTAAAATTATTATGATCCTTAGATTTGTCATCATATTCTTTTCTTTTTTCATCATTCGAAAGAACTTCATATGCTTTATTTACTTCTTTGAATTTTTCTTCAGCATCAGGTGATTTATTAACATCTGGATGAAATTCTTTTGCCTTCTTTTTGAATGCTTTTTTTATTTATTCATCAGTAGATTCTTTTGAAACGCCAAATACATCATAATATTTATCCATCTTAATTACCTTTATAAATTTAATCTAATGTTTTATTGTTATTATCTTTGAATGATGTTTTGATCATTTCTATTATATATGAAGCGGAAGCTGAATATACAATAAAAATGAGAGATAATGTTGAAAAACCAATTTAAAAAAAATAAAAAAGATGGTCTATAAAATAACCATCTTTTTTAAAATAAACAAATCTATTTACTATTAATACAAATTACTAATTTCAATAAAAGGAGCACCCTTTATATTTATTTTGATGTTTTTCCTTGTATAGTAAATCATTCAGATAATAAAGTATTAGTACCATTTTTAAAAATGAAACCCTTTTTTGCAGTTAGAACTATTTGATTAC
Source organism: uncultured Mycoplasmataceae bacterium (assembly GCA_947041945.1). Lineage (GTDB taxonomy): Bacteria > Bacillota_I > Bacilli_A > Mycoplasmatales > Mycoplasmoidaceae > CAMREV01. The sequence continues at coordinate 62,732 of CAMREV010000004.1, forward strand.
CCATACCAGGTACAATTTCTTCTGTTAAAGATACAGTTACATTTTCAAAATCACTTTGAGTAATATTAAATAGTTTTTGAATAGTTGATAATGCAATTGGACTAGCACTAATTTCTACATATGGAATAAAAGAAGCTGCTTCTTCAAGAGTTTTTGCAGTTATTTCTAATTGTTTAGATAAATTAAATATAGCAGAATCTAAAGTACCAGCACCACCCTCAAAAACAAAACCTTCATTTGCAGTTAGAACTATTTGATTAGTCGAACTAGCAGCTGCATTTTTGTAAGTAGCAGTTACATTTACAAAATCACTTTCAGCAATATCAAATACTTTTTGAACAGTTGTGAATGTAATTGGACTAACTAAAACTTCTTCAGCAGAAATACCATCAGGAATAGCCTTTAGAGTTATTGGTAGTGTTGCATTAGATAAAGTAAATTCAACAGAATCTAAAGTATTAGTACCATCTTCAAAAACAAAACCTTCATTTGCAGTTAGAACTACTTGATTAGTTTGGTTAACCCCAACATTAGTATTTTTTAAAGTAGCCTTTACATTTACAAAATCACTTTCAGCAATATCAAATAGTTTTTGAACAGTTGTGAATGTAATTGATTCAGCTTTAACTTCATGAACTGTAATAATACCAGGTGTAGCCTTTGCAGTTATTTGTAATTTCACATCAGATGCTTGTGCACTACATGATGCTAAAAGAAATGCAGGTGTAGCTATCAAAGATATACCAATCACTAAATTTAAGAATATCCTCTTTTTCATTTTTCCTCTTTTATGTTTTTTTAACTATTTAATTATAGCACATTTTAAATTTAAAAAAAATGAGCACCATAATAGTTCTGAATAGAAAATTATTTCAATATTTTAAGAAACATATTTTTTATTATATTAAATATAATCCATTCCCATTTAAACAAAAAATATACTAAAAATAAAAAAGATGGTCTATAAAAATAGCCATCTTTTTTAAATTAAATAAATTTAGTTACTATGAATGCAAATTAACTAATTTCAAAAAGTAGTACACTTAATAGTTATTTTGTATTATTTAGGAGGTATTGCACCTACAACAAATCATTCAGATTCTAAAGCATTAGTACCATTTTCAAAAATGAAACCAGCTTTTGCAGCTAGAACTACTTTATTTGACTTATTAGGACCAATTATTTCTTTTAAAGATACATCTACATTTACAAGATTACTTGCATCAACATTATTAAATAGCTTTTGAATAGTTGTTAATGTGATTGGACTAGCACTAATTTCTACATATGGCATATTAGAAGGAATATCAAGTTGAGCTTTTGCAGTTATTGGTAATTGTTTAGATAGACCAAATTCAGCAGATTCTAAAGTATTAGTATCATTTTCAAAAACAAAACCAGCTTTTGCAGTTAGAACTATTTGATTAGTTGAACTAGCAACAGGATTTTTTAAATCAGCAGTAACATTATTAAAATCACTTGCCTCAATATTAAATAGTTTTTGAATAGTTACCAATGTAATTGGACCAGCTGAAACTTCTTCAGCCGAAATACCACCAGGAGTAGCCTTTGCAGTTATTTGTAATTTTACATCAGATGCTTGTGCACTACATGATGCTAAAAGAAATGCAGGCGTTGCTATTAAAGCTGTACCCATCACTAAATTTAAAAATATTTTCTTTTTCATTTTTCCTCTTTTATTTTAATTAATAAATAAATTATAGCACATTTTAAATTTTAAAAAAATGAGCACCATAATATTTAATATAATTCATTCCTATTTTAATAAGTAAAAACATTAATATATATTCTAATAAGTCTTAAAAAAACTTAATGTTACATTATCGCAAATGATTTTGAAAATGATATCTCAAAAACAAAATAAAAAAGATGGTCTATAAAGATACCCATCTTTTTTAAACTAAATTAATTTACTAATTGTAAATGTACAATATTCTTAAGTCTTAATACCACTTTAAATAATATCAAATAGTTGCTTGAATAGTTGATAATTTAATTACAACATATTTAAATTATGTAATTTGAATAAAAGGATTACCCCTTATAGTTATTTTGTATTATTTAGGAGTAGTAGGTAATGCACCTACAACAAATCATTCAGATTCTAAAGTATTAGTACCATTTTCAAAAATGAAACCATCTTTTGCAGTTAGAACTATTTGATTCGGCTTATTAGGAGCAATTATTTCTATTAAAGAAACAGTTACATTTTCAAGATCACTTTGAACAATATTAAATAATTTTTGAAGAGTTGATAATGCAATTGGACTAGCATTAATTTCTGCATGTGGAATTATAGAATTAAAATCATCTTGAGCTTTTGCAGTTATTGGTAATTGTTTAGATAGACCAAATTCAGCAGATTCTAAAGTATTAGTATCATTTTCAAAAACAAAACCAGCTTTTGCAGTTAGAACTATTTGATTAGTTGAACTAGCAACTGGATTTTTGAAAGTAGCAGTTACATTATTAAAATCACTTGCCTCAACATTAAATAGTTTTTGAGCAGTTGCTAATTTAATTGGATCAGCTGAAACTTCTTCAACCAAAATACCTTCAGGAGTAGCCTTTAGAGTTATTGGTAGTATTTCATTAGATAAAGTAAATTCAACAGAATTTAAAATATTAGAACCATCTTTAAAAATAAAACTATCATTCGCAGTTAAAACCATTTGATTTTTTTGACCATCTCCAACATTACTATTTTTTCAAGTAGCAGTTACATTATTAAAGTCACTTTCAACAACATTAAATAGTTTTTGAGCAGTTGCTAATGTAATTGGTTTTACTTTAGCTTCATTAACTGTAATAGTACCAGGAGTATCTTTTACAGTTATTGCTAATTGTTTAGATAAACTAAATTCAGCAGATTCTAAAGTATTAGTACTATTTTCAAAAATGAAACCAGGCTTTGCAGTTAGAACTACTTGATTAGTTAAACTATCAATTGGACTTTTTAAATCAGCAGTTACATTATTAAAATCACTTGCCTCAATATTAAATAGTTTTTGAGCAGTTGCTAATGTAATTGGTTTAGCTGAAGCTTCTTCAAATAAAATAACATCAGTAATATCTTTTACAGTTGTTAGTAGTTTTTTAGATAAACTAAATTCAGTAGAATCTAAAGTATTAGTACCATCTTCAAAAACAAAACCTTTATTTGCCTTTAAAACTATTTGATTAGTTTCACCAACCCCAATATTAGTATTTTTTAAAGTAGCAGTTACATTATTAAAATCACTTGCTTCAATATTAAATAGTTTTTGAACAGTTGTTAATGCGATTTGAATACCTGAAACTTCTTCAACTAAAACGCCATCAGGATTTCCCTTTACAGTTATTGGTAATTTCACATCAGATGCTTCTGCACTACATGATGCTAATAGTAATGCAGGTGTAGCTATTAAAGCTGTACCCATTACTAAATTTAAAAATATTTTCTTTTTCATTTTTCCTCTATATTTCAATTTTTTAAAAATTATATCATATTTTTAATTCAAAACAAATTAGGAACACAATAGTATAAAAAGAAAATTGTTTAAATATTTTGAGAAACCTATTTTTTATAATATTTAATATAATTTATTCCTATTCAAGCAAAAGAAAATATTATTAAATTTAGCAGATATATGTCAATTATATGGATCAACTACCTTATTATTGATTCTTATTAATTACTTGAACAATAAATTAAAATTATTAAAAACAAAATAAAAAAGATGGTTTTAAAATAACCATCTTTTTTATACAAACAAATTCAGTTTATTTTTATTTAGCGTCAGGATTAACACCTCAAACAGTAAATCATACAGATACTAATTTAAAAGTACCATTTTCAAATACAAAACCAGGTTTCGGAGTTAAAATAAATTCATTACTACCAGCTGCAGCAGGAGGTTCTCTTAATGTAACTTCTACATTATTAAAATCACTTGCACTAATATCAAATAGTTTTTGAACAGTTTCCAATTTAAATGGGCCTTGCAATTCTTTAATTCAAATTTTTACATCACCAGGATTAACTCCATTTTTTAAAGTCACTGTTAATTTATTAAATGCTTTAAATTGAAAAGATTCTAAAGTATTAGTACTATTTTCAAAAATGAAACCAGGCTTTGCAGTTAGTACTACTTGATTATATTCCCCAGCTACAACATTAGGATTTTTTAAAGATACAGTTACATTATTAAAATCACTTTCACTAATATTAAATATTTTTTGAATAGTTGTTAATGTAATTGAGATACCTAAAATTTCTTCAACTAAAATAGCACCAGAAGCAGATTCAGGTTTTGCAGTTATTGCCAATTTCTTAAATAAAGTAAATTCAACAGATTCTAAAGAACTAGCACCACTTTCAAAAATGAAACCCTCTTTTGCAGTAAGAATTACTTGATTAGTTTGGTTAACCCCAACATTACCATTTTTTAATTTAGCATTTACATTATTAAAATTACTTGCATCAACATTATTAAATAGTTTTTGAAGAGTTCCCAATCCAATTGAACTAGCTGTAACTTCTTCAACAAAAACATGATCAGGAACATCTTTTGCAGTTATTGTTATTTTTATAATAGCTAAAGTAAATACATTAGATTCTAAAGTATTAGCACCACTTTCAAAAATGAAACCCTCTTTTGCAGTTAGAACTATTTGATTAGTTTGACCAGCTCCAACATTACCATTTTTTAAAGAAGCAGTTACATTATTAAAATCACTTGCCCCAATATTAAATAGTTTTTGAACAGTTGCTAATGTAATTGAACCAGTATTAACTTCTGAAACTTTAATATCAGCAGGAGCATCTTTTGCAGTTATTGACATTTTTATATTAGATAAAGTAAATACATTAGATTCTAAAGTATCAACACCATTTCCAAAAATTAACCCTCTTTGAGCAGTTAGAACTATTTGATTAGTTTGACCAGCTGCAACATTACCATTTTTTAAAGAAGGAGTTACATTTATAAAATTACTTACATTAACATTATTAAATAGCTTTTGAACAGTTCCCAATTTAATTGAACCAGCATTAACTTCTGTAACTTTAATATCAACAGTAGCATCCTTTTTAGTCATTCCTAATTGCTTAAATAAATTAAATTCAACAGATTCTAAAGAACTAGCACCACTTTCAAAAATGAAACCCTCTTTTGCAGTAAGAATTACTTGATTATTTTGGTTAACCCCAACATTACCATTTTTTAAAGTAGCATTTACATTATTAAAATTACTTGCATTAACATTATTAAATAGCTTTTGAAGAGTTCCCAATCCAATTGAACTAGCTGTAACTTCTTCAACTAAAACATTATTAGGAACATCTTTTACAGTTATTTTTATTGGTGCATTAGATAAAGTAAATACTTTAGAATCTAAAGTATTAGCACCACTTTCAAAAATGAAACCATCTTTTGCTGTTAGAACTACTTGATTAGTTTGACCAGCTGCAACATTACCACTTTTTAATTTAGCCTTTACATTATTAAAATCACTTGCCTCAATATTAAATAGTTTTTGAGCAGTTGCTAATGTAACTGAACCATCCTTAATATCTTCATCTGAAATATCACCAATAGCATCCTTTGCAGTTATTACTAACTCTACATCAGATGCTTGTGCACTACATGATGCTAAAAGTAATGCAGGTGTAGCTATTAAAGATATGCCCATTACTAAATTTAAAAGTATTTTCTTTTTCATTTTCTCTCTTTTATTTCAATTTTTAAACAAATTATAACACATTTTTAATTTAAAACAAATGAGGCATATGATTGTTATAAATAGAAAATATTCCAATATTTTAGGAAACATATTTTTTATAATATTTAATATAATCCATTCATATTTAAACAAAGATATTAATATATATTATAATAAATTTAAATAAAACACTAAGGATACATTATGGTAAATGATTTTCCAAAAATTGAATTAAGACTAGCATTAAATGACAAAGGTTGTGAAAACCTATGTAATCACTTTTTAGATGAACTAGAAAAGCAACACAAACTTTTTAAAAAAGAAGTTCAAGAATCTTTTAAGAAATGAGAAAAATATACTAAAAATAAAAATGTTATTTTTACTCCTGAAGCTATTTCAAAAGAATCTCCACTAACATTAATCTATGGCCCAAGAGGAAGTGGTAAATCTTATTTTGTAGAATGTTTAGCAAAACTATTAATAGAAAAGATTGATAAAAATAAAGGAAAACTTTATTTTGAAAAAATGATTTGTATAGATGCATGAGAATATATAAACTCAAAAAACATTTATGTAGATATAGTTTTATATATTTTATCTATTTTTAATTTTGATAAAAATAATAAGGATTCAAATAGTAGAGAAAAAGCAGAAGAATATAGAGCATTCCTTACAAATGATATATTATTGCCAATGGTTAATGGTTTCTTAAAAACAGGTATTAAAGGAAATTCAAATTCTGATAAAGCCTTTGATAAATTAATTAAAAAGATTAATGAAGATAAAACATGACCAAGAACACTAATCTTTATTGATAACATTGAAGGTTTAGGTGAAGGAACTAGAGATATTATTATGGCAATTAAAAAACTATCAAAGTTAAACTTTATAGTTTTTGTATTACCTATTAATATTAAACAAATTGATTCATCTGCTTCAAATGCTGGAATTAGTGAAGAAAAGATTATTAAGTATGTTGACATGCCAATCTTTAAATTAGTTCAAGATTATTCAGTATTCTTTAAGAATATTGGTTTCAATAATGAAATGTCTAACATCTTAGATAATATCTTTAAAAGATATAGAGATGATCTTGGAGAACAGATAACAATTAGAGTACTTAAGGAAAATGCAGAGTTTTATGATTTTGTTAATTACTTTAAGAAAAATGGAAAAACTAAAACATTAGAATTATTCGAACAAATATTTCCATTAATTACTCTTTCTGATGCTACTTATAATCAAGAAGAAGTTAATTCATTAGAAGAATTCTGTAATTCTTCTTATAACATTAATGAATTATTTATTCATGATTTAATAAACAATCCTTTATATCAAATGTGAGATAAAGTATGTGAGTTTGATTTTTCATATAATGCATACTTTAAAAAACAAAAAATATTAGATATGAATTTAGTTGAAAACATTAATAGAAATCTTATTCTTGACTTAAAACACCATTTCACTGATAATCTATTAATAAATACTAAACACATAATAGAATCAATTAATTCATTTAAAACTTATTTAAGTAAAAATTATACAGATCTAGAAAAATTAATTAATGATAATAAAAAAGAAAGAGCAATACTAGAAGCTAATCTAAAAACTCAAGAAGAAAAAGTGCAATTAAAACTTAGTAAAGAGAATAATAGAATTTTAGATAAGATTGGTAAATATAGAATTATTTCTGATTCTGATACAAAATCATTACAAACAATTAAAAAATCTATTTATGCTAATAACACTTTATTTAATTCACTAAATTCTATTTATTGCAATTTAGCTGGAATTGATTTTACTATCTTTGATAAATATATTGAACTAATAAGTAAATTTGTAAAAGATTTTATGAAGAGAAAAATTGAATGAGATTCAATTAATTCTAGAAACAAAGAAATTTATAGTGCTTACCAGGATGAAATCAAGGATTCTAATTCAACAAAGGACATAAATTCTTTTGAAGATTTCAAAGAATTTAATTTAGAACTGCTAAATAAACTCTTAGTTTAATTTTTACTTAAAAAATATGTTAAAGTTAATTAATTAATATAAAAGGAAAAACAAGTATGAAAGAAAAATATACAATTGATCTTAATGAATATTTAGCATCTAAATATAATGATCCAAATGCAATAATTGATTTTTTAACTAAATCAATTGAATCTGGAATAATGACAATAAATGAAGCAAGAGAGTTTCTTGGTCTTGAACCAAGTGAAGCTGCAATTGCGGATTCATTCTTTCCAAAAAAAGTTAAATAAAAAATATTAGTTAATCTAATATTTTTTTTCTACACAATTATTTTTTGACAATAAGCACAAGTCTTTTTTTCTGCCAATATAATGTATATTAAACCAATTGGAAAAAAGAAAAAAAGTAATAGAATCATAATTATTTTTTGGTCCATACTGTAAACATAGTATGTTTCTTTTTGACAAAATTCACACTTGCCTTTTTGATTGTTTCCAACATTAGCTCAACTTGTGTAACTATAAGAATTGTTACTACTATTTAATTTTTGATCATATTCTTTTCTTTTAGTTTCATCAGAAAGAACTTCATATGCTTCATTTATTTTTTTGAATTTTTCTTCAGCGCCAGATTCTTTATTAATATCAGGATGAAATTTCTTAGCAAGTTTTTTATATGCTTTTTTTATTTCATCTTGAGTAGCATCTTTTGATACTTCTAATATTTCATAGTAATTATTCATGTGATTTCTCCAAAAGTTATTTAAAGTTTAAAATAAATTATAAAAATTTATAGATTATTATAATTTATCCTCTATAAACTTCATCAAGTGTTTTATTTTCATTATCTTTAAATATATTTCATCCATTCATATTATGTGAAGCAGAAGCTAAACAACCAGAAAAAGATGGTGAATTGATTTTTATATTTGTTAATAATTGATAAGCATTATCACCAATTGGTTTAACTCATTGGTAACTTAATCATTTTGTTAATGTATCAACTCATTTATTAAACAAATTACTTAATCATTCAGTATTTTGAACTTCTTCTTTATTTAAGTTCTTTGGACCATATATGATACTTCCATTTAATAATATGATTTCTCCATTTTCAAAAACAATATTACAGTTTTTATAATTAAATACTTTTTGTTTTGTATTTAGGGAACTATTTTTTTGTCCAAGATCAATTGGTTCAGTTCTTAGTATTCTATTTGTTTGTGAAAAAATAGGTCTTGTTTGGTTATAGGGTTTTATTTCTTCATTTTTAAAGTTTAGTTCACTTGTTTTAGAAATGTTATTAGTTACAGTATTCTCTAGTATTGGTTCTTTTTTAATTGGCATTGATTTATATGAATTTTTTCTTTCAGAATGTAAATCAACAAATGCTAATAAAAGATTAATTGCTTCAATCATTCTATTAACTTTTTTTTCTTCACTATCAACAAGATTAGGAGTTTTAAGTCTTTCTTGAATGTTATACATTTTTCAACCATCACCATCATTAAATTTGTTGATGTAGTAATATTCTAAATAATCAATAAATGTTTTTGATAATTTATTGTTTTCATATGTGATTCCATATGCTTCAGTAAAGTTTTCTTTAAACCTTCTATTATGTTGTAATAGACGAGAGTATATATTATCACTTTGACCTATGTATAATGATTTGTCTCTTCTGTTTACAAGAAAGTAAATACCATAGTTTTCAATATCATTAATGTTACTTCTTAATTTCTTAATTGATTTTCTTGGAACATGAAAACATATACAATAGTTAAAATTGTTAACTCTAATTCCTGTTTCACTATCAAAATGTACTTCAATTAGTTCCATTCTATCTTCCTTGTGTTCATATTAAAAAATATGTTTGTTTATCATACTTTATTAAGTATAACAATTTTTTTAAACTTATTTTATGTAATATTAAATGTAATTTTATATTTTTAATATTTATTTCTTTCTTAGAATATTAGAATTAATTAATATTTGATTTCCAATATTATTATCTTTATTTATATATTTGTTTCTAATTTTGCTCTTGGAAGCATTTCACAAAGATCTAAATAAAGCATAATATATTCTTAATGAAATATATGATATTATAATTTCATATTAATATATTTATTAAATTAAATTTTTTAGTATAGAGAGTTTGGTAAAAAAATGATAGTTACAACAAATGAAAATATTCCAGGAATAAATTATGAAATAATTTCTTTCGTATGTGCGAATAGAACATTCAGTACGTTTGCAAAAACAGAAATATATAAAGTAAAGGATAAGTTAATTGAAGAAGCAGAACAAATAGGTGCTGATGCGATTGTTTCTGTAAGGGTTTTTTCAACTCAAAATGGTGGAACCGCTATGTATGGAACTGCTGTTAAATTTATTTAATTTATTTTTACAAACTAAGATAATTAAAATACTTTAAATAAAAAATTACTATAAAATTCTTATAGTAATTTTTTATTAATATTTTGAATTTAAGTGGATTAACATTTTTTACCAATATTATCTGTTTTTTTAGGAAATTTTGTTGACGCAAAACACTCCATTGATATAGTGCAGTTATTTTGTTTAATTGTATTTTTAAATCTATATACACCCGTATTATAAAATTCTTCCAATTTTGTTTTTAAATAATTAGATAAATGGCATTTTTCATTTTTTAAAAACTTAATAAATTCAATAATACTAAAACCCAATAATTCTGATAAATAAATAAAATAAATTAGACATTCATCCAAATATGCCATATCTTCCTGACTTATTTCATCCCTTTTGGAACAATCACAAAAAGAATTGTGAAAATATGTATTTCTATTCAAAAAAGATTCTATTTCAACAACCTGACCATCTGAATATTTAATAGAAAAAACTTCCTCGTTATATATAAAATTTTCTTTTCTTTCAAATTTCAATTCCAATTTTCAAGATGGAGAAGTTAATGAATTGTAAAAATTTTTCCTTTTTAATTTTTTGTTTTCTTCTTTTCTTTCATCACTATATGGAATTTCTTCGAATTTACCACAAAAATATCTAAAAGATCAGAAACCCATATTATCAAAATCCGGTTGTAAATTAATATAAAAATTATCAATCTTTATATTACTTCTTTTATTGAGAGATATTTCTGATAAGTTTGTTTCAATATTAAGCATTAAAATGCCCATATTATTAATATTTTTTTCAATCATAGAAATTTTTTTAAAAATTTCATTTCAAAAATCCAAAATATCATTTATTTCTTTTTTCTTTAATTGTCTTATTTCTTTTTTTCATTCATCTTCATCTCATTCATTATTTTGCGATTGATTTTTTTTAAATTTTTTAGAAAATTCATCTATAGAATATTGAATAATACCTTGAATGTAAAAGTATTCTCAAATCAAGTTTGGATCACTATCATTTTTAACATTTTTATATTTGTTTTTTGGAACAATAATGCTATATTTTTCAAAACATTTTTGTATTTCATTTCAAGTTTTTTCTATTCTTTTTTCCATTCGCTTATTTTTTATATGACTTAAAAATGGAATAAATTTTCATATTATTTTTATTCAATCCAAATTAATTCCTATTTTTACATTTATAAAATCATACTATATTATTTTTAAAAATTATACCTGTAGTATATTCAGGTACTTGTTATTATTAAAGGTTTTAAATATAAAATATAAGGAAATAAAATAAGCAAAAGCAGAAATCTATAAAGTAAAGGATAAGTTAATTTAAGAAGAAAATATAATAGGTGCTGATATGATTGTTTTTGTAAGTATTCTTTCAAATCCAAATGGCGGAACTTCTATGTATGGAGCAGCAGCCAAATTTATTTTTTTTATTAATATTTTAATCTTATTTAAATGAATTAATATTTTTTAACAATATTATCTGTTTTTAATAATATAAGTTTATTCATGTATATGTATTTTTTTATTTATAATTTAATAAATACAAAATAAGAAAAATTATGAAAAACGTTTACAATGAATCCAATTTTCAAAAAGAAGTAATAAGTCTATTAGAGAAACAAGGGTTCTCATATATTAATTCTGAAAATATGAAACAATATAGAATTGATAATGATGGATTTTTTGATCTCCAAGTATTTTTACTAAAAAACATAATTAGGGAAAGTTTAATAAAGATAAATAAAAATATTCCAGATGAACACATAAATTATATTTTTAAGAAATTGAGTAAACTATTTGAAACTTCTAATTTGTTAGAAGCTAATAAAGCTGCTACAAAATTATTAAAAGAGGGAGTTAAATATCATGATGAAAAAATCAAAAAAACTTTTACTTATAAAATAATAGATTTTGAAAAAATAAATAATAATACTTTTATTGTTACTGATGAATTGCAAACAATAAATTTATATAATGAAAAAAGAAGGCTAGATCTTGTTATTTATCTTAATGGATTTCCTATTATAGTTTTTGAATTTAAGACACCCAATTACACATCTAAAATTTTAAAAGAAAATTCAATTGAAGATGCATTTAGACAAATTAATAATTATAAAGATCAAATTCCAGATTTATTTAAATTTAATTTTTTTAACGTAATTTCAAATATGACTGAATCAAAATTCGGAAGTATTTTCAGTACCATTGATAGATATAATTATTGAAGACCAATGAAAGAAAAATTTAATGAATTTGAAATTAATCAAATTGATGTTTTTTTTAAATATTTATTTAATAAAAAAACATTGCTTGATCTATTTAATAATTACACCTTCTTTACAAGTGAAAAAAATCCTAAAAAAATTATTTCTGCTTATCATCAATATTATGGAGTTAATGACTCATTAAAATCTATTGAAACTGCTATCAAAAATAAAACAGGGAAGGGTGGTATTTTTTGACACACACAAGGAAGTGGCAAATCATATTCTATGGTTTTTTTAACAAAAAACTTTATAAATAAAAATCCTAAATGTTCTGTATTGGTTATTAGTGATAGAAATGATTTAGATGATCAAACTTACCAAACTTTTAAAAAAGCTGATAAATATTTGTTTCAAGAACCAATAAGAATAGAATCTATTGACAAACTAAAAGAAAACTTAAAAGGACTTAAACAAAATGGTATTTATTTTTCAACAATACAAAAATTTTCTGAAAATAAAATTTCTATTTTATCAAATAGGGAAGATATTTTAATCATTTCTGATGAGGCCCATAGATCTCATAATAATTTAGATACTGTATATAGTTTAGATGAATCAGGTGAAAAATTAACTCAAAAAAAAGGATATGCACAAGTTTTAAGAGAGGCTTTTCCTAATGCTATTTTTACAGGATTTACTGGAACACCAATTGAATCTAAGGATGTTTCTACTAAAAAGATTTTTGGAGAAATTGTTAGTAAGTATCCTATGTGAATGGCCGAGATTGATAAATTTATAGTTCCTATATATTATGAAATTAGATTTAAACACTTAAAAATTTCTAAAGAAAAATCAGTAGAACTTGATAAATATTACGATTTACTTATTGAAGAAATTGATTCAAAAGCAAATATCAAAAATGTAGCGAGAAAAAATGTAAATAAAGATATACAAGATATTGAAAAAATTATTTTACACCCAGATAGAATGGAAGAAATTGCTAATGATTTTATTCAACATTATAAAAAAAGAGTGAAAATATTAAAGGGAAAGGCAATGTTTGTTGCATACAATAGAAATGCTGGTTTAAAATACTATAATCTTTTTGTTTCAATTTGCCCAGAATTAAAAAATAATATAGAATTTATTGCCACTTCTACTTCAAGTGATACTTCAGAAATGATAAATTTGATAGGTCCTAAAAAGAATCAAAAAAAACTTGCAAAAGATTTTAAAGACCCTAATAGCGAATTCAAAATTGCAATAGTAGTTGACATGTGATTAACAGGTTTTGATGTACCATGTTTAGATTCACTATATATTGACAAACCAATTAAAATGCATAATTTAATGCAAGCAATAGCAAGAGTTAACAGAGTATATTCTGAAGAGAAAAATGATAAAGAAGTTGGCGAAAATATAAAAAAAACAAACGGTTTAGTAATAGATTATTTTGGAGTTTATAAATATTTAAAAAAAGCTTTAGAATTTTATAATGATTCAAATAACAATTTGATCAATGATGAAAAAAATGCCGACATTGCATTGTTTAAGGAAATTTTTGATAAAAATCTTTCTGAAATAGAAGAAAAATATTTTAAAGACATAATTCACACAAAAAATAACAAAACAGAAAAAGTTAGATTTTTTGCAAATGAAATTTATAAGAACAAACTTGAAAATGAATACATTTTAGATTTTAGAAAAATAGGAATTTTGTACAATTCAATTATACAAATTTTAGAAGAGGAAAATATTTATAAATTTCAGCTATATAAATTCGTTTACGATTATTTAATAAATTTTGAAATAAACCAAATTAAAAATAATTTTGTAAATAAAATTGAAAAATTAAAAGAAATGATTGCTGATTCATTTGAGTACTCTAGATCATCAAATTTGTCTTCCACTATAACTGAAGAAAAAATACAATTGAATGATTTATTAAAAATTGTTAATGAAAAAATTATTGAAGAAGAAACAAAATTTCTTGATGTAAAAGAAAAAGAATTATATATAAGATTATTAATTTCTGAAATTTCTAAAATAGATAAATTAAGATCAGAAAAGCTTTCTGAAAAATTAGAAAAATTATTAGCAAATTACGAAAGTAATAGTATTTCATTTGAAGAATTCATAGAGGAATTATCAAATATTGTAAAAGATGCTGAGAATGGAAAATTTGAAGATGATGAATTAAAATTAGAATATGATGAATTAATTTTTTATAAAATTATTCAGCCAGGCAATACTGAAACAGTATTGCAAAATGATAAAGAAAAAGCAATTGAAATAACAAAAGAAGCTTATAAAATATTTGCAACAATAATTAATAAAGATTCAAGAAATAAATGGTATGAAAATAAAGTTTTAATTAGAACAATTAGAAGAGAAATAAAAGAAATAATGAAGAAGCATAATTTCCCGCCTGAAGATGTTAAGCATGTTCCAGAATTTTATATAAATCAAATAATACAACAATATAAATCTAAAGAGGATTAAGAATGAATAAAAACAAAGAAATTAAAATAAATGAATTAGAAACAAAATTATGAAGTGCTGCCGATCAATTAAGGGGCAATATTTCATCAGAAGAATATATGTACATAATTATTGGTATTTTATTTATCAAACAAATGTCTGATATATATGATAATGCTAAAAAAATATTAATCTCAAAAGGTCAAGAAAACGGTATTAAAGACAAAGATTACTTATCTGAGTACAATTGTAATTTTATAGTCCCAGAAAAGGCATCATGAAAATATATTTCTTCTTTTGCTTCTAAAAACAATATTGGAGAAATTTTAGACAATGCTTTTCATGAAATAGAAAAATACAATTCTGAATTAAAAGGATTATTTGATAAAAATTATTCTAGAGAATATTTAGATCAAATGAAATTAGGTAAAGTGGTTTCTATTTTCGAAAATTCTGATTTAAGTGAATATGGAGAAGACATAATAGGAAGAACTTATGAATATTTTCTAGGAGAATTTTTTATTAAACAAGGACAAAAAGGAGGAGAATTCTATACTCCAAAATCAATTGTTTCACTAATGGTTAATATCATAAATCCAACAGATGGCAAGTTATATGATCCTTGTTGTGGTACTGGTGGTATGTTTGTTCAAACCAGACAACATTTAATAGAAAATAATATTAATTCAGATAATTTATTAATTTATGGTCAAGAATATCAAAACAAAACTTGAAAATTATCACGTATAAATTTATTACTTCAAGGTTTTCAAAATGATAATGTTAGATTAGGTCATGAATCTGCTGACACATTTTCCAATGATTTACATAAAGATTTAAAAGTGAATTATATATTAGCTAATCCGCCATTTAATTTGAAAGCTTGAGGTCTTCAAGGATTAGAAGATGATAAAAGATGAAAATGGGGTAATCCACCACCTAATAATGGTAATTATGCATGACTTTCATTAATAGTAGATAAATTAGATAAAGACGGGAAAGCGGCTGTTGTTTTAGCTAATGGTTCATTGACTTCATCAACTAAAGACGAAATATTAATTAGAAAAAACTTTTTGAATGAAAATTTAATTTCTTCTATAATTATGTTGCCAGATAAACTTTTTTATACAACAGGGATTCCAGCATGTATTTGAATATTTGATAAGAATAAAAATAATAATAATGTTTTATTTATTGATGCTAGTGAATTAGGAACACTTATAGAAGGTAGCAAAAAAAATAAAGAATTAGATAATGATATCATTTTAAAAATAACTAAAACTTATCAAGATTTTGAAAAAAATATTCCTGTAAATGAAAACGGATATGCAAAAAGCGTTTCATTAGATGAAATAACGGAAAAAGAATTTTCATTATTACCTGGTGCTTATATAGACATTAAAGAAGATGAAAAGAGATCTGAAAGTGAAATAAAATCAGAATTGAAAAAAAATATTTTGGAATTGGAAATTCTTTTCAAAGAATCAAAAGAATTAGAATCAAAATTAAAAGAATCAATCAAAAAGATGAATATTAATTAAAATTAATATTCATCTTTTTTTTAATGCCAATAATCAAATAAATTATTTCAAATTTACTAATTATCTAGTGTATAGTTCAATTAAAGAATTGATTATTTTTTTTAATAATTTAGCTTTCTTTTTATAAATTATTTCAAGATCAAAAAATATATCTAATATTTTTTGATTTTTTCCAAAGTTCAAAAGTATAATTTTATCTTTAGATTTTGATGCATGTTGAATTGTTGTTCCAAAACTATTTTGATCAATAATATCTTGATTAATTTTTGATAATAATGAATAATATATTTGTGAATTTTTAATTTTATTAGATGCTATTTTATATCCATAACCGTTTATTCCTTTTAAACAATTATTAACCAGCCCTGTGTTTCCATCTAATGATAAAACAACATCACCTTCAATTACATTAATCATCTCAATGTAATCTAATTTAATAAATTTATTTGGTTTATCATTAATGGCAGAAACATTAATGAAAAGTATGTCTGAATTATTTTCAGAAATCATTTCTTTTTTAAAATTTATTCCTTTGAAAAATTCAATTTCATTTTCTTTGAACAAACCATCTTCTTTATAAAAATTATTAATTATTATTTTAGTTATTTTTTCATTGATTTTTATTTTTTTAGAAACTGATTCAACTAAAATCTCAAAAGGTTCAATAATGTCAATTA
>CAMREV010000005.1 GCA_947041945.1 uncultured Mycoplasmataceae bacterium
CTGGAAGTATATTACCATTAAATGACTCATTTATTAAACCAGTTGAATAACGGAATGGTGATGCATAAGTTAATCCTCAAATAGCAGGAATGCTTTCAACCATAGATATTGGTAAAACCATAGCAGATAAAAATTGAGATAATATTAATATAGGAAGTAATACACCTTGTAGTATTAGTGAAGATTTAGCAAATGAAACTACTAAGAATCCTATTGCACTCCCAATTAATGAGTTCATTATAACTCCTCAAATTATTCCGCCTCAAGAAGCTTTCATAAAATATTCTTGTAATGATGGAGCATAAATTTGTGGTTCAAATATTGTATTTTTATCAACTTCCGGAGTTATTAATTCTCCTTTTGTTCAATATTGAGAGAATAAGGCCATACTTAATAGAATAGTTATGATTGTTGAAACTATTACTATTGCAAAATAATATGTAATCATTGCAAATAAAAACATTCATGGTTTTATATTTGTAACAGCGATTCTTTTAAGTAATACTGAACTTTTAAATTCGAAAATTGTAAACGGTAATACAAAAAGAGCTATTGTCATTGATGGAATAGCTATCAACCCTCCTAAAAGAGCAGAATAGCCCAACATCATACCTAATATTGCTACAAAAATAGCAGGGAATAGGAAGGCAAAGAATGGATTTATTATCGACTTAAAAAAATGGTTATTTATAAGTGAGAATAATGCATTCATAGATAAGATTTGTCCTTTATCTATTGGATTGAAATTTTTATTCATTTTTTTTTCCTTTTAAAAATGTATTAGTATTATAAACTTAAAAAAAAAAAAAACACTTTTTTTTTAAAATTTTTAATTATTTCATTTTTTTTATAACTTTTAATATGTCCTTTGAAACTTCATTATTATTTAAATCGGTTCCCTTTAACATATTTTCTACAACATTAATTATTCCTAAAACAAATTCATTATGTGTATAAGTAAAAACAAATACAGGAAAAAAGTATTCATAAAAAGAATATACTATTGTATAGCACAATTCAATTATTGTAGGTTCTTTGCTAATTATGTTATTTAATATTTCATTTGTTTTTATAAAAAAATCTATTGATTCAATAAACAAAATATTTTCTAAATTTAATGTGTGCATTTTTTTTGTATTGTTATTTCAAAAATATAAAGTCTCATTAATATTTAAATTTTTTAGATTTTCTAGAATTATTATTTTTTTTGAATTAGAAATATCTTTTGATTCTATTTTTTTAATCAACATTTGGATTTCGTTTTCTGATAAATTTTTTTCAAATTTTTTAAAGAAATAAATTACATCTAAATCTGAAATTTTTTTCTCATTTTTTTCAAAGAAATATGTTTTAGATATTTTTTCTATTTTTTTCTCATCATTTAAATAATTTTTTTCAAACTTTAGTTCTAATAATTTTTCTTCAAATTTTTCTTGAAAATCAATAGGTATATAGGGCGCATCTAATTCATCTTCTAAAATTTCTATAGCTAAATCAATTTTTTTTTCTTTAATTAATATTTCAATATCATCAAAAATTTTATTATAAAATTTTTCTAAGTTATTCATTTCTTAACCTTTTTTCAAAACCATCTAGTAATTCTTTATTGATTTTTTTAGTTAAATAATCTATGAATTTTTTATCAATTATTTTTTCGCATTCTAGTTCAATTATTTTAGTAAGTTTATTACCATAATCAAATTCTTTTTTATGTTCATCAAATTCTTTTTTATCTAAAATTTTAAAGTTACCATTTTGATCAATTTTTACATCAATATCAAAATCAATATATTTAATTGCTTCCTCTTCAATAATAAATGGCGATGATAAATTAATGTAGTATGAAACATTATTATCGACAACTGTTGCCACAATGTTAAACCACTCATCTTTTAAAAAAAATCAATATGAATCTTTTAAATTTTTTGAATGAAAATTTCTTTTAGAAAATTTCTCAGAAGTTATAATTGAAGTGTTTTTTAAGTATACACATAAATACTCATCATTTTTTTCAATGATTTTTGGAAATTCTCAAGTTCTATATAATCATCCATTTTTTTTATAACCATGAATCATTATTTTTTTACCTATCTTCATATAGTGCCTCAAAAATGATATTTATAATAAAAAACCCATTAAATGGGTTTTTTTATTAATATGGGGCGATTAACGGGACTCGAACCCGCGAGTGCCTGAATCACAGTCAGGTGCGTTAACCAACTTCGCCATAACCGCCATATACCTATTAATTATACAATTTTTATATAAAAGATAAAACTAAATTAATTTTTTATTTGCATATGTAACAAGTTTTTCTTTGAGTTTTTTATTCACTTTACTTACTATATCTTTTTCTGGTTCATTAGTGAATAAATCTAATTGATCTTTAAATTCAAAAGAATGAATTAGGGTTGCAAAATTAATACTTATTTTATTTAAGTTTTTTTTTATTGAAATTTTGTCAAAAAGAACTGTTGCTTGCAAAAAATATTTTTCGTACGAAAGATTATAATTATTGAAGGTGAAAGATTTGCTTTCAGATTTATTCTTTTCATAAAATGTAATTATAATTTTTTTGAAGAATAAATTTTTATAAGCAGTTTTTTCTCATAACTCTTCAAAAATGCTTTTGAAATTTTTTCATACTTCTCTTTCGTCATTAAGTAAATGATTAAATGTTTTTGAAATACTTATAGAAGTGTTTTTGTTTGAAACAAAATCATTAAAAATACCATTTGAATATTCATGCATTTTTATACCAATTATTCCAAATTTTTCTTTTAATAGATCGAGATCTTTAAAATTTGCTAAATCTGAAATTTTATTAATACCAATTTTTTTCATTTCAATTGTTGTTTTTTTTCCAATCATATGTAATTTACTTATGTCACTATCTCATATGACTGATTTAAAGTTTTCTTTAGAAATTATTTCAATTCCAAATGGTTTCTTTATTGAAGAGGCCATTTTAGCAAAAAATACATTGTATGAAATTCCAATAGATGAAGATAAGCCAATATCTTTTTTAATTTTATTTTGAATTCTTGAAGCAAGTTCGTATTCATCATTATAAATTAAATTACTTTTAGAAAAATCAATATATCATTCATCAACAGATTGTTTTACAACAGTAGATGAAAAAAATCTTAAGATCTCTTCTATTTTAAGAGAATAAAAATTATATTTTTCTAAATTTGGATTACAAATTTTAATTTTATTATATTTTTCTTTTGCCAAAAATAAAGGCATACCAGAAGTAATTCCTTTTTCTCTAGCAAGATAGTTAGCAGATAAAATTATGGATTTATCATAATTCATAGAAATAACTAATGGTTCTTTTTTTTGGTCATTCAATTCTTCAACAGAAGCATAAAAAGAATCCATATCTATATAAAAAATATTATTATTCATAATTAAATTCCAGATAAGATAAAAACTCTTTATTGCCTGACTTTGAACCTTTTATTGGTGATTCGATAATGTCTATAACCCTAATTTTTTTTTCATTACAAAAGAACTTATATGATTCAATAATTTTATCATGCATTTTATTATCATTTACAAAGCCCTTATATTTTGCTATTTCATTATTTGATAACTCAAATTGTGGTTTTATAAGTATCACAGCATAAAAACTATATTTAAATAACTCAACAATCTTTTCAATAATTTTCTTGCAAGAAATGAATGAAACATCACAAGTTATATAATCAATTTTTTTATCAAATAAATTATTTTGTACATCTTTAAAATTTAAATTCTCATAGTTTTTTATTTTTGGATTATTTTCAAGTTTTTTGTCTAACTGTCCATAACCAACTTCAACTCCATAAATAAAATTTGCACCATTATTAAGACAAACTTCAATAAAGCCGCCGGTTGAAGAACCAATATCTAATATATTTTTATTTTTTAAATCTATCTTTCAATATTTTACTGCATGGTCTAATTTTATTGCAGCTCTAGATACAAATAATATATTATTTTTAATTTCTATTTTATCATTTTCATCTACAAAAAAACTTGCCTTATCAATAATCTTTCCGTTCACACTAACTGAATTATTCAATATAAGTTCTTTGGCCTTGTTTCTGCTATTTACAATTTTGTTTTCAAAAAGAAATAAATCTAATCTAATTTTATTTTTCATAAAGTAATTATAAAATTTTATATTAATAATTATTTATTTTTTAAAAAATTCTGAGCCGATCTTTGTTAGTTTTCTTCCCTTGCTACTTTTTTCTATAAATCTTATTTTAAATAAATATGGTTCAATTTTATTTAAAATTGTTTTTTCATCTATATTCAGTGTCTGAGAAATTGTTTTGAGAGAAAGGGAAGATCTATCTTCTAATAAACTCAAATATCTTAAATCTAAATCACTTATTCCCTTTTCATAGATATTTAATTTTAATAGAATTTTATCAATATCTAATTTAGTACCTTGTTTAAAGTCTGATACTCTTTTATATATTTTTTTTGCAATTCTAGGTGTAAATTTTGAATGTTCGGCTATTTTTTTTAATTCATAATCACTTAATATTTTTTCTTTATTTTCATTATTTAATATACGAATTATTTCATCATTAGTATAATTATTTAAATTAATATTTATTCCAAACCTATCTTCAAAGGGGTCAGGTAATATTCCAAGTAATGTAGTGGCTCCAATCAAGGTGAACCTTGGAACACTTAAACAAGAAATTTTTTGATTTCCTTCTTTCCCTATATTTATATTTATTTTAAAATTATCCATTAAGTTATAAAGGATTTCAAAACAACCTTTATTAATTGAATGTATTTCATCAATAAATAATATGTCTCCCTCCTTCAAAAAATATATTGTATTTAATATATCAATCCTTGTTTTTATTTCGGGGCCTTGAATTATTTTTATTGAAGTATCTAATTCTTTAGCTATGCATTTTGCTAAAGTGGTTTTTCCCATTCCAGGTTGTCCTGTTATTAAAATATGATCAAGTACTTTTTTATTTGTTTTTGAGGCTCTTATGAAAATTTGAATGTTATTTATAATTTCTTCTTTTCCAATAAAATTTTTAAAATTACTCATGGTTTTTTTCTTTTAATAAGTTTCTTTTTTCAATTGATATTTTTATTAAGTTTTCTATTGAATCCTTAAAATTTAATTCATTAATTATTTTCTTTATTTCCAATTTATCAAAGCCTAAATATTTTAAATACTCATTCAAATCTTTTCTCATAGATAATTCTTGTGTAGTCAAAAATTCTTTTTTGGTAGAAATATTTTCTATTTTAATGTTTGCAAGAAATAGATCCGCAATTCTTTTTGATATTTTATTATCTATAATAAAAAAATTTGTATTATTTGTCTTAATGTTGTCAATTAAATCTTTATAATTTATTTTCAAAATATTTAGAGCATTTTTTGGACCAATTCCATTAATAGAAATGATTTTTTCAAATAAATTCTTTTTTTCAATTGTTTCAAAACCAAAAAACTTGCTATGAATTGTCGAGTTTAAAAAAGTTTGTTTAACAAAAATATAAAATTTATATTCTTTATTAATTTTATATTCTTCAGTATTGTTCAAATGTATTCTGTAACCAATGTTGTTTGCTTGCAGAATAATTGAATCTTCTAGTTTGTCTTTTACTTGTCCTAAAATATATTCCATTTTATCTCCATATATTCTTTATGGACATAAAAAAAATTAATTTATTGAAAAATTAATTTACTTTTTTTATTTCCTTTATTAAAAAGAGAATAGTTTTTTTATAGTTTTTATTTAGATAAAACTGTTCTGCAACATCTATTTTATTAACAAATGATTTATTTTTTATTAAAAATTTATTTGAATACATCAATAATTCTTCAGCATAAAATCTTAATTTAATTTCTTTTTCAACATAAGATTTTGCTTTTATTAATTCTACTTTTTTATCAATAAGCATTTCATAAAATTTTTCATTAAATGCTTTTTTATAATTTCTATTTAACTCGCTTTCAAGATGTTCAATAAATTCATAAATATAATCAACTTCATTTGATATTGAATTTGCTGAAATATCATATTCATCTATTGCTCCAATTATTTTAGCAATTGAAAATTTATAATTTGAGATTTCTTTAACAAAAGAAGAAAAGTTTGAATATTTATCTTCCAAAGATTTTATTACATAATTAATTGATATAAGTCAAGTGTAAATTAGGTTTATGGTATCATTCAAAAATGAAATATAGGTTTCCGCAGTATGATCATTTGGATTTTTATTATATTTTATTATTTTATATTTATCTAAAAGCTTATTTGTTAAATTATATATGTATTTTATTCTTGAAAATATATGCTCATCATTTTTGAAATTTTCATGAATTAAATTAAGAACCGAATAAATATTATTTTCTTCATTCTTTATTTTAGAAAGTCAATCTAAGATTTGATCAGTATGTTCTGAAGAGAATGAATTAGTTTTAATTGTATATTTTAGTTTTGAATCAATATTATGTATTGCTTCAAAACAATCTTTTATGTCATTACCAATATTATCAAAAGAAGAAAACTTTAATTCATTTTTAATGTTTTTATATTTGCTTTTTAGTGATGAAAGATTCTTTTCAACAACAACATTATCTCTTTGTCTGATTGTTTTAATTCCACTTATTAAAAGTTTTTCAATTTCATTAATATTTGATTCAATAAATGAAAGAATTTTATCAACTTTATAAGAATTTTTAAATAATTTTATCATGCTTGAAAATATATCATTAATATTTGTTGTAGTATCAAAGAAAGTATTTATATCAAATTCTCTTTTTAGATCATTCAAATCTTCTATTTCTCTATGAAGCTGCTTAAATTTAATATCCACAAATTCATTGTCATATTTTCTCATCAAATTTGCCTCAAAAAAATGCATTGTATCTTTTAAAATTTCAGTGTATTGTATTAAAACATTTGAAATGTTTTCATAAAGAGTTGTACTAAGTTTTATTTTTTCATCATGTTCTCTTAATGAAGCAAAAATTTGATTTATATCTTCATTAATTATTTTTGAAACTTTTTGTGATTCAAATAAATTAAATTCTCCATTTAATTCAGTAAGGTATATTAAATTATTTCTTAAAATATTTAATTTTGAATTGTACTCTGTTTGAAAATCAAAAGACATATTTATTATTGGATTAAAATAACCATCTAATTCGGAAACATTGTTTGTTGATTCAATTTTAGTTTTAAAATCAATTGTCTCTAAGAAATTAGAAGCTTTTTTAAATTTTATTTCTTTAATTCTAAGATTTCTTTTTCAAATAAAAATGGAAAAAGAAATTAGCAAAAAAAATAAACTAAGTGCCATTAATACAATTGAATTTAAAAAGTATACATTCACGAACTACCTCAATCAACATAAATTATAATTTATTTTATAAATTAATTTTAATAGTTTTTTTAGGTTTGCTTTTTATGAATTTAAAATTATCAAATAAGTTAAATAAATGATCAATTGTCTTGTCTAAAGATTTAACGATTTTGTACGTATCTAAATAGTTTTTGTTATTAATTTTGTCTGATTTTACATTTAGATCCTTTTGTAAAAAATCCTCATATATTTTTAAAAAGTTATCTTTTAAATTTAAACTTTTTTTGTAATTTACTTCTGCTTGTTTTTGCTTTAACATTTTTATTACTTCTTGAAAAATATCTAGATAATTTTTAACTAATTTTTCTAAAGATTTTGTTATTTTTATTTCATTAGAATAAATGTCTAGTATCTTATTTGGATATTTTGATAAAGCTTCCATATCTTTTACAGAATGAATCATGCTTATAATAAATCTTAAGTGATTTGCTCTTGGTTGATCCTTTGAAATTATTCAAATGCAATCATCTAAAATGTCTTTATTTTTTTTAACTGATTCTTCAGTATAAAAAGCAATCTTATCTTTTACTCTTTTATCATTTTTCTTTTCTAAAATATTTGCTCATAAAAATTTATGCATTTTTAATAAGTGTTCTAAATTATCAAAAAATAATTCAGATAACTCCTTTTCAGATGAAAGAAGTGTGTTGTAATTTGATGGCATATTTTAACCTATCTTTCCATTAATATAATCCTTTGTTTTTTTCTCAACAGGATTCATAAATATTTTTTTAGTTCTACCTTTTTCAACAATTTTCCCCTCATAGAAGAAAACTGTTTCATTGCTTATTCTTTGTGCTTGCGCCATTGAATGTGTAACTATTATAATAGTATATTTCTTTTTTAACTTTAATATAAGTTCTTCAATTTTGGATGTAGCTATTGGATCAAGAGCAGATGTTGGTTCATCCATTAGTAAAACTTTTGGTTCTAATGCAATTGCTCTTGCAATACATAATCTTTGTTGTTGCCCACCAGATAAACTTTCACCTGAATCATCCAAATTGTTCTTAACTTCTTCTCATAGAGCAACATCTTTCAATGCTTTTTCAACTAATTCAGTAAGTGTTTTTTTATCTCTAATACCATGAGATCTAGGACCATAAGCAACATTTTCAAAAATTGAAATTGGAAAAGGAGTAGGTTTTTGAAAAACCATTCCTATTTCTGTTCTAATTCTAGTTATTTCAGAATTTTTTACTTGAATATTTTTAGATTCAAAAAAAATACTTCCTTCTTGTTTGATTCCTTCTATTAAATCATTCATTCTATTTAGAGATCTTAAAAAACTTGATTTTCCACATCCTGATGGTCCAATTAGTGATGTAATTTTATTCTTTTTTAAATTGATGTTAATATCAAATAATGCTTGTTTGGAACCGTTTTTATATCAAAGATTAAAATCAGATACTTCAAAAGAGTTTTCAAAATCAAAATCTTTTTTTACTTCGACAATTTTTGTATTGTTTTTTGAAAATTTTTCTTTGATTTTTTTATACATTTCTTTTCCTTTTTGTAAAAACTAATATTTTATAATAATAATCTTTTAGTTCGCTAGTTATATTTTTTCAATTTGGTATAATAGCATAACCTATAACTATTAGTGCAAGCACTAACATTATAGTTACAAATGCTGCTTCATATTGAATATTTTTTGAATCTGGTGTGTTTGAAAATATCTGACCATATATTTGTGTGGTTAATGATGTACCTGGTCTGTTTAATGATATTTTCTTTGAAGATGATAATCCTGCAGTTAAATATAATGGTGCAGTTTCTGATAAAACTCTTCCTATTGTTAAAACAATTGAAGTAATAATTCCATTGAAGGCAATTGGCAATATTAGTTTTCTAATTGTTTCAAATTTTGTACTACCTAATGCATAAGAATTTATTCTTACATTTTTAGAAACATTTGATAGTGATTGATTAAGAATTCTAGTGAAACTTGGAATTATTACAATTACCATTGTCAAACAACCTGCAATAATTGAGTTCCCTGTTGAACCTGTATTTGTTAAACCTAGTGTTTCAATAAAGAATAGCAATCCAAACATACCAAATAGGATTGATGGAGTTGAACCTAAACTATCTATGAAGAATAAAATTATTCTTTTAAACTTTCCATCTTTTGCATATTCACTTAAGAAAATTGCAATGAATAAACAAATTGGAAAAGAAATTATTAGTGTTACAAGGATAATTATCAATGTATTTAAAAAAGACTGACCTATTTGATTTTGTCCATACATAAACATTGAAGAAGTTGGTAATGTTGATGCACCTACACCCTTAACAAAAATATCTCCAAAAATTCAAAATAGAAATGAGAAACAAATAATTATAGAAAATCACTCTCAAAATATTTTATAAAAAGAATAAAAATCTCTTAGCTTATGATTATTAATTCTGTCTTTTGTGTAATCAATACATTCACTAATATTGTTTCTAGAATATTTAGATCTAAAAAACATTAAATCAAATAAATAAACCATGTTATTTGGAATATACATAATCACATTATGAACTTTATTTTCAAATGCTTTCATTCTTCCGCTATTTTGTTTTTTCTTTCTTGAAAAAATGATAACTATTATATTTAATATCATTGCAAATATTAACATTAATAAACCAAATGCATATAAAAGAGGTCTTGTTTGTTCTGGATTTGCATCAGCAAACATATTTTGAGAAATATAAGCACCAATTGTTTGGCTTGCGGAATTAAATAATTCAAAGAAACCATCATCAAACATTGAATTACTTGGACCTGATTGTAATATCATAGAAACGGCCATTGATTCACTAATAGATCTACCTAATGCAACTATCACAGCAATCAATATACCTTTGTTAGCTTCTTTTTTATAGACTTTATAAATTGCAGCTGTCTTTGTACTTCCCATTGCAATCGGATTAGTTAATAAATTTCTATCAATACTTTCAAGTGTATTAATTGTCATTGCGATTATTGTTGGTAATATCATGAATGAAAGCATTATTGATGCAGTAAATACTGAGAATGAATTAATTCCAAAAAGATTATTAAACAAAACACCCAATGAATTAATTGCAAATAAACCAAAAATAACTGAAGGAACCCCCGAAAGAACTTCGAATGCTATTCTAAGAGTTTTTCTATATTTCTTATTTACTCTAAAAGTTATAAATATTGCTGTTTTTGTACCTAAGGGAACCGCAACAATTAAAGCTATTAATGATGTAAGAATTGATATTGTAAATGGTAATCAAAATGAAAATTGAGCAGGAACACCCTCAACAGCTTGACCAAAATTTATTGTAAACAAAATGTTTTCAATGCCAAATAAGTGAAAACCTTCACCAGCCTTAACTGAAATAAAAATAATTAAGCATAAAAATAAAACTATTAAAAATGAAGAAAATATTATTGAACAATTTTTAAAGACAGAGTCTTTTCTATTTTTAATTTTTGATAATCTATCCATTATTTTGCACCATTATAACCAAGATCAATATCAGGAACTCAAAAGTTTTTTACTTGACTCATAGTTTCTTTTTGTTGTGGTGTTAATTCAATATATCCAGCATTTTTTATCACATCTTTTGGTACTGAATTATTTGAAATTATTCATTCAGCAAATAATCTAATATGTGGTCTATCTGTAGCTAAAGAAACCATCATATTTAGAGGTCTATATCAATCGTAACCTTTTGTTATATTTATAGCGTCAATCGTGGTATCTGCTCCATATGTAGCTATCTTAAACCCAGCACCTTCAATTTCTGATTTATTACTATTAATGAAACCTGCAGATAAATATATCATTGAACCATTTTTATTATGAGCTTTGAAAAAGCTTCAAGCTTGTGAATTTGATTCAGCAGTTTTGAATGTATTTCTACCATACTGACCATCAGATAAAGCATTATCAATTTGTTGTTCTTTTATAGGATCTCTTATTTCATCTTTTCAATTTTTAAAACCTGAATCTTTAAAAAATGCATCAGCAGTTCCAGATTGTTTTCCGCCACCATCTCTAGCGTAAGGTACAATATTTGTTTTACTTTTAGAACCAATATCAGAAAATGGCACATTATCAAAACCTGCAAATGCTAAATATATCTTTGCAATTGTAGCTTGAGTAATATTTAATTGAAAATCAATGTCATCTGATGGTGGTTTGTAAACAACACCCATACCATCTCATGCAATAGTAATAGTTTTTATTTTTCTATTCACTCAATCTCTAGCTTCTTTTTGTGCTTTTTCATTTTCTGGAGTAGTAGGTTCAGTTAATGATGCAAATTTAATTTTAGGATCTTTAGAAGCCATTCCAATGTCTTTTTTACCATTTACTACAACTTGCATTCCTAAACCAGAACCTCCAGCTTGTACAACAACATCAGCATCATAATATTGATTTGCAAGTGAAGTCATTAATGGAGATACTGCAGAAGAACCAGCAGCATTTATAGTTGGGAAATTATCAGGAACTGATAAATAGATAATTGCACCAGCCATTGATGCAAATAATAAAGATGAGATTATTATTTTGATTTTTTTCATTTTCATACTTACATTATAAAAGTAAAGAACATAAATACATTAAAATAAAAATAATATACATTAAGAAAATTTAATATATATTATTGTTCTTTTTTTGATAAAAAATAACCTTTATTTCTAACTGAGTATAAATATTTTTGATTTAATTTTTTCTTAATAGAGGACATAAATACTTCTAAACTATTTGAATTCAAATCATCATATCCTCATATAGACTTAATTAAGAATGATTTTGAAATACATTTTTCATCTGCCTTCATTAATTTTCTTATTATTCTGTATTCAATTTTTGTAGTGTTTAAAATTTCATTATTCAAGTAAATTATATTTGAATCCTTATCAACAACAAAATCACCATATTTTTCAATATTTGAAAAGTACTTTGAATTAAGAATTTCATACATTCTAATTAATGAGTCTATTTTTGCTTTAAGAATTTTTGGTTCTAATGGCGCACTTATGTAATCATTAATACCTCTTCTATATGCTCTTAATATATTTTCTAAAGTAAGTTTGTGACCATAAGCAATAATATGAGTAAATAAATGTTCAGACTTAATGTCTTTAATCATTTTTAAAGTTGAATCATAGTCTTTGTCTAAAGATAAAACTATTATGTCATAGTAGTTAACTTTAATCAAAGGAGCTGTTTTCTCAATATCTGAATTATATGTAACTTCATAACCCTCTTCATAAAGCTCTGCTTTTAAAGAAGAAAGAGTTTTTGAATCTTTATACATCATTAATATTTTAGTTTTCATTTTTTTCAATTCTTTCAAATAAAATTTTTGAATTATTTACTTTGATGTTATCAATACTATCAAATTTATTAATTTCAATTATAGTAAATAAATCTTTTGGAAAACCAAATTGCTCTCATGCTTCTTTTGATTTAGAAACAAGTATAGGACTTATATAGAATATAAGTATTTTTACACTATTTGATAATAATGATAGAAAATACATTAAATCATCTATTTTGTTTTCTTTAAATAAATTTCAAGGTTTATTGATCTCAATAAATGAATTAATATTGTTCTCTAAAATATTAATTTCTTTAACAATTAAATTAACATCTAATGTGTTAATTGTTTTTTCAATTTTACTAGTAAAATCAATAATTGTATTTTCAAATGAAACTAAATCATTATTTTCAGTTCTTGAATACTTAGGAATTGTTTCGTTACTATATTTGTTTATTAATCCTAAAGTTCTGTTTATTATGTTTCCAAAATTATTACATAAATCGGCATTATGAGTTGTAACTAATAAATCTTCTGAAAAAGTACTATCATTTATCATTGATATTTCTTTCATAAGATAGTATCTAATTGAATCAGATCCAAACTTATTAATTAATTCAAATGGATCAACAACATTACCAATAGATTTAGACATTTTTCCTTGGCTAGTTATAATTCAACCATGTGAAATTATTTTTGAAGGTAATCTATAATTAAGCATTTTTAAAATAATAGGTCAATATATGCAATGGAATCTTGTAATTTCTTTTGAAAGTAAGTGTACTATTTCTGTTTTATCATCGTTTCAATATTTATCTACAAAACTATCATTACATATTGATAATCCAGAAATATAGTTTAGTAAAGCATCAAGTCAAACATATATCTTATGATTCTTGTCTTCTTTTATTTCCACACCTCAATTTAAATTATTTCTTGAAATAGAAAGATCTCTAAATTCATCATTTAGGAAATTATTTTTTAACTCAAGAACTCTTGAAGTTGGATCAATAACAATTTCTTGATTGTCCAAAACATTAATTATTCATTCTTTAAATTCAGTTGTTTTAAGAAAATATGATTCTTCAGATCTGGAAATTATCTCGTGGCCATGTTCACAATATTTTTTATCATCTTTTATTACAACTTTTTTATCAACAATATCTTCCTCACACTGAATGCAATAAAGAGATACTCAGTTATCTAAATATATAAATTTTTTTGAGTAAAGAGTTGAAAATTTTTCTTGAACAAATTTTTTATGTTTTTCATTTGTTGTTCTTATAAAGAAGTTTGGTTCAACTTGTAAATCTTTTCAAAGTTTTTCAAATATTAGTGAGTTTTTATCAACCAATTCTTGACATGAAATATTTTCTCTTTTAGCAATTGTTTCAATTTTTTGTCCATGCTCATCCATACCAGTAATAAAGAAAGTATCATATCCAATAATTTTTTTATATCTTGAAATTACATCAGCTAAAATCGTTGTGTATGCATGACCAATATGTGGTTTGCCAGATGAATAGTATATTGGTGTGCTTATATAAAATTTTTTCATGCTATACTCCTTGTTTAATTTTATCTCAATATTTTAAAATTTTGTTTTCAATAGTGCTATGCTTGGGTGGATTGTAATATTTTTTATTATTCATTTGTTTTGGCAAATAGTTTTGTTTAACTCAACCATTTGGATAATTATGAGGATAAATATATTTTCCATTATTATTTTTTCTTATATGAGGAGGAATATCATATTTTTTTCCATTTTCAATATCATTAATTGCTTCTGAAATTGCAGTTGTTGCTGAATTTGATTTTGGAGATAATGCAAGCTCTAATACAATATAGGAAAGAATATACTTAGCTTCAGGCATTCCAACTTCTTTTGAACTTGAAATTGCATTATAGACTCTAGAAAGTAAGCTAGGGTTTGCTAATCCAATATCTTCATAGGCACAAATTAATATTCTTCTTCCAATTGTTTGGATATCTGATGATTCTAATAATCTTGCAAGTCAATAAATTGCAGCATCTGGATCACTACCCCTAATTGATTTTTGTAATGCAGATTTTAAATCATGAATTTCATCGCCTTCTTTATAAAGTCTTGAATAATTTCCAAATGGAATATCTAGCACTTCCTTTTCATTTATAATATTTTCTTTATGAATACTAAATAAAATTTCTAATGAATTTATTGCACTTCTGTAATCACCTAAATTTTTATTAACAATTAAGTCCAATGCTTCTGGTGTAATATTTATTGAATTCTTTTTGGCAATATTTTCTAAACCCTTTTTAATATCTTTCTCACTTAAAGAGTAAAGTTCTATTAACTTGCATCTACTTCTAATGGCAGGATTTATTACAAAATATGGATTCTCTGTTGTTGTGCCAAAAAGAATTAAATTTCCTTTTTCTAGGAAACTTAATAAAACATCTTGTTTGTCTCTATTCATTCGATGAATTTCATCAATTATTACTACATAGTTACCTGAAGAAATTTTAGACATTTCAATTATTTCTTCAAGAACATTTTTTTTATCAAAAGCTGCATTAAATACTCTATATGGTAAATTCATTGTTTTACATATTGATATAGCAAGCGATGTTTTACCAACTCCTGGTTGGCCATGAAAAATAATTGAAAAAACAAAATTGCTTTTTATCATGTTAGTAATAATTTTATTTTCACCAATTAAGTGATCTTGACCAATAATTTCATTTATATTAGTTGGTCTCTCTAAGAAAGAAATTAAACTTTTCATTACTTACTTTTTTTTTCCATAAATGAATCATATAAAGAATTTACTTTTGCATTATATTTATAAGCTACCATTTTACATGCTTCTTTAGTTTTAGTTCCTTTTTTTACTAATTTATCTATTTCAAATAACAATGAATTAGTATCATCATTACTTTCATTTTCGTTTTTAAAAATTATTACAAATTCCCCTCTTAAATCAATTTGAGAAATTATATCTGATATATTGCCAGAATATTTAGTTTCATTTTTCTTTGTTAGCTCTTTGCAAACATTTATTTTAATGTCACCAAAAACATGTTTTATGTCTTCTAATGTTTCCAATAAATTATGAACTGATTCAAATAATACCAATGTTGAATTAATTTTTTTTAATTTGAAGAGTTCTTCAATTCTTTTTTGTTTCTTTTTATTTAAAAAACCATTGAAATAAAAATTATTACAAGGAAAATCTGACAATAAAAGCGCATGCATTATTGAACATGAACCATTTATTATTATTGGAGTAATATTATTTTTATTTAAATGTTTTTTTATTACATAACCTGGATCACTTATCATTGGATATCCTGCATCACTCATTAATACACAATCATCAGTTTCTAGGTATTTCAATATCTTATCTATTTGGCCTGATTCTGAAAATTCATTGCAAATTATAAATTTTTTATCAGTTATTGGAATGTCTAAATTATTTAAAAGTTTTTTTGTTACTCTTGTATCTTCACATAAGAAAATTTTAGAAGAAACAATTACTTCTTTTGCTCTAATGCTAATTTCGCTAATGTTACCTATTGGTGTAGCTACAATATAAAAGTTATTCATTACATTCCTTATTTTTTAAATCTTTATAACTTATGTTTATTATCTTAAGTATATTAAATAATTGTTTATGATTGTAATAAGGTATGTTTAATTTGTTACAAACTTTCAATCTTTTATCTTTTGTGTTCAAATTTAATAAAAGATATTCATCCCATGTAATTTTTGGTTTTTCTTCTAATGGAGAAAAAAAATTATTCAATGCATCTCTTATTGAATCATCTCTTGCTTCAGCAATACCTTTTTTCAAACTTTTAGAATCAATATCATTAATAGTTATAAAAGCATGTTTTAAATCAGGTATTTCTTTTATTAAAATATCTCTTATTCTCTTTCCAACTCTATCTGGATCAAGAAAACATATTATCCCTCTTGCTTCATTAATCTTTTTTATTAAATTAATTTTTTGTTTTGTAATATCATATCCATTAGTTTCAAATGTTTCTACATTAGGAAAAATTTTTTTAACTTTTTTAGTGTCATTTTTTCCTTCAACTAATATTACTTCTTTAATAGAGTTCATTATTTAATATATTTATTTCAATACTTGTCATAAAGTTTTGAAATAGATTTACCCGTAATTTGTGAATTGATTACTTCTGCAAAAAATCCACTTAAATGAACTAATTGAATTTTTGGATTTTTAATATTTAAATTATCCTCAATTGTATCAGTAATATACATTTTTTTAAGTTTTTTAGATTTTAATAATTCTTCAAATCTACTTATTGCATCATGAGAAAAAACACCATGAGTACACATAACACTTACTGATTTGGCTTTTTTACTTAATAAAAGATCAATTGCTTGAATAATAGTATTTCCAGTATCAATCATGTCATCAACTAATATACAATCTTTATTTTCAACATTACCTAATATGTCAAATACTTCAACTTTATTTGGTTCAGGTCTTCTCTTATCAATTATAGCCAATGAAACATTTAATTTTGTTGCTATGGTTCTTGCTCTTTTAACACCACCATAATCAGGAGAAACAATGCATAAATCTTTCATTGAAAAATCTTTTAGAACATTACCTAAAATAATTCCAGATGCTTTTAAAGTATCAACTGGAATATCAAAGAAACCTTGAATTTGTTCTGAATGGATGTCCATTAATATTATTTTATTAGCACCAGCATTTTCAATTAAATTTGCAACAAGTTTAGCAGTAATTGGTTCTCTACCTTTTGACTTTCTATCTTGTCTTGCATAACCAAAATATGGGATAATTACAGTAATTGAATTTGCAGATGCTCTTTTCATTGCATCGATTGCAATAAGTAATTCCATTAAATTGTCATTTACAGGATGAGAAGTTGATTGTATTAAAAATACATCTTTACCTCTTACAGTTTCTCTTGGTTTTACTAAAATTTCACCATCTGCAAATTTAAAAGTATCAATTTCACCTTCTTTAATTTTTAATTTTTGAGAAATTTCTTTTGATATTTTTTTTGAATTCGACAACCCATATAATGCAATACTTGTTAGCATATTTACTTAATCCTTTTTTTAAATGAAAAATTTATTAATTAAAAATCTTTGTCATCAAAACTTACAAATTTGCTTGTTGGAGCACTTGGTTTTTTAGAAAATATTTTTCATTTAGATTTAGGCTTTTTTGCTTCGTATGATTTAGATTCAAAACTTGATTCTTCTTTTTTTGTAGGAATCATGCTTGATTCAAAATCTTCATCATCATTAAATGAAGATTCTTTTGAGAATATATCGCTTTCTAGTAATTCTTCAGTTTTACTAAACAATTGTGTTTTAGAAGATATTTTATTGATATCATTGCTGTTATCAATTATTTTACCCAATTCAAACTTACCAGCTAATAAGATATTAATTTCAGCATTTTCATATTTATCACTGAAAGAAATTCCATTTACTATATTTAAATCATTTGTTTGAACTATTTCTTTTGTTGCAGATCTTGCATTTTCTAGAATACTACTTGGAACATTTTCATTAATTTTAAAATTAAAAATTGCATTTTGAGAATCAATGATATCGATATCTGTATAACCTTTTTCAATTCTCTCTTCAATTGCTTCTTTAATTGAATCTTTTGTATAATCAGAAATTTCAACTTTAACAAATAAGAATCCATTTTGATTTTTAAAGAAGTTTTTAATATCAGCAAAGTCAATATTAACATCAGCAGCATTTGTAATAATGTTAATAAATTCATCAATAATTACTCTAATGTATTCATTTGCATCTTCATATGCTTTCTTAATAGATGTTCTCTCTCTATCAGAACTAATAATTCTGTCATTACTTACAGTTGAGAAACCACTACAAATGTATGAAAGTTTGTCTAAACCAGATAATGCATTTGAATAAGTTTTATTACCTTCAGCACCAATTGATGGTAAGTTAAATAAACCAATTGTTAAAATTCCTAAATCTTTAGCAATTTGAGCAATTACGGGAGTAGCACCAGTACCAGTACCCTTACCTAATCCTGAAACTAGAATAAGGATATCTGTACCTTCAAGTATTTCTTTTATTGATTCAGAGTCACCTTCAGCGGCTCTCTTACCCATTTCTGGATCTCCACCTGAACCATTTCCTTTTAATTCTTCAGAACCCATTAATAAAAGTGATCCAGCTAATTCAGGAATGTTTTTTAAAGCAATATAATCAGTGTTGATAGCTTTGATTTCAACAAAGCTTGGTCAAGTTCTAGAATTATATACATACTTGATTATGTTGTTACCAGCACCACCAACACCTATAATCTTAACTTTAAAGCTTTTATTAAATATTTTACCATCACCCATAGTTTGGATTAAAGCATCACTAGGAACATCAAGAATTTTTCCAATGTTTTTAGTTATTGTGATTTTTTGGTTGTTTTCTTTTGGATTTACATGGTTTTCTTCTATAACATCATTATTTCTTCTAGAAAAATCTTCATTTCTATCAACATTAATTACATTAGAATTTTGAAATTCGTTCTCAGATATTGAGTAATCATGACGAACTTCCTCTTTTTTTTCTACTTTTTTTTCTTGAAAGCTACTATTTTGCATAGTAGGACGAGCATAAGTGTTATTATTAACTACATTTTTAATTGGAATTATTTCTAAATCCTCTGTATTATTTAATATTCTATCAAGATTCTTGTTACTCATGAGTGACTCCAATATTACATCCATTATTTTTAAATTATATAATAATATAACTAATTATAACAACATATTTTTATTATTACTTACTCAACATATTTTGTTTATGAACATATAATAAAGAATAAATTAGTGTGATATATTTTGGCTCTTGAAAAACCATTATTTTAATGTTTTTATTGCTAAATTTAACATTAGATATATTTAAATATAAAACATCTGTTTTTTGATAAAGTTTTGCTTGAATATAATGAACTCACTCTTCAAGAATGTTACTGGCTGAAAGAATGTAAATTTCATCAATTTCTTCACCTTTTTTTGCTAAATCATTGTAAAAAATATTAATTTCATTTGTTAAATTTTGTAATCAATCCTTAATAAGAATGTTTATATCACCATATTTAAAAGAACTATAATTTCCAATTTTTTCAGAAATAGATATTTTGAATGGAATAGACTTCTTATCATAAATAAAAACATTTTTGTAAATCTTAAGAATTTTAATCGCATCTTGCTCATTTACATTTGTAATTGATTCTATTTCATGTGTAAGATTTTTAAGTCCAAAATTTATGACTTCTCTTTTTGTTAAAGACATGTTCTTATAATAGAAAAAACTAGATTTATCATGTCCGATATTAATAAATGCTTTTTTATTTCTTAAATTATTTTCAAATGCTTCTGGAACAATCATTGAATCAACTACAATTTCATTTATTTTTATTTTCAGCTTGTCAAAAACTCTTATGAATGGTTCAATATATTTCTTTTTAGTAATATAATATTGAGTTTTAAAAATTAAACTAGTACCTTCAATATCAAATGGAATATCTTGATAATGATTTCCATCTAATTCTCAACTATATGTTTTTTTTCCTAATAAATAATTTTCCTTTAGTTGTAAAGAAGAAAGTGTTAGATTTGATGAAATTTTCTTTCATTTATTAATTGTTAAAAATTTATTAATTTTATATTCTGGTGATGTTGATGAAATTGTGTCTATATTTTTTGTAGGCAAATTTAGAACAATTTTATTTGGAGGTTGCCCAATATAATTAGTAATTTTTTTTATTTTCTCTGCAATTGTTTTCTCAAAGTTTTCCGAGTTATGCAATTGTGAGTCAACAATCATTTCATTACTTAGGAACTTATCAATATACATAACTCTTAAGTTATTATCAACAATAGATCCAACAAGCATTTTTGTTTCATAGTTACCACAAACAATTATTAAATAAATATCCATAAAAAATTAACACCTTTCTATACATCTAATTCTTGCACTTTTTGATCTGCTGTTTGAATCAAAATCATCTCTAATTTTCTTTTTATTTATAACATTGAAATTTTTTAAATTATCTTTAATTGGAACTTCTTTTGGAAATAAGTTTTTTGATTTTTCAGCAAAAATATCTTTAACAATTTTATCTTCTAGTGAATTGAAAGTTATTACAACTATCCTTCCATTTTTATTCAATATAGATGTAGCAGAATTTAATGACATTATTATTTCATTAACTTCATTATTAACTTCCATTCTTATTGCTTGAAAATATTTTTTTTCTGGATATTTTTTGCTATAGAGAATTTTTCTATCAATGCTTTCTCTTATTATTTTAACTAAATCATTTGTAAAAAAATCATTATTTGAATTATTTTCCCTAAATTGAATAATACGATTACAAAGTCTAATAGGATTTTTATCATTTGCATAATTTCTAAACATTTGAAAAAGTTCATCATATTTATAATTTTTTAAAATAAAATTTGCTGTTTTCTCTTGTTGTTGGTCCATTCTCATGTCTACAATATTATCACTTAAATAACTAAATCCTCTTTCCTTATTATCAATTTGGGGACTTGAAATACCTAAGTCATATATTATTCCATCAACTTTTTCAATTCCTATTTCATTTAATTTTTTTACAATCTCAGAAAAATT
Organism: uncultured Mycoplasmataceae bacterium; assembly: GCA_947041945.1. Lineage (GTDB taxonomy): Bacteria > Bacillota_I > Bacilli_A > Mycoplasmatales > Mycoplasmoidaceae > CAMREV01. Next base: position 21,365 of record CAMREV010000005.1, read on the forward strand.
AGATTTTATTATTGAACAGTTTTTGAATTTATTATTTTCGTTAAAAAAATCTATTGCCTCTTTGTCACGATCAAAGGCAATTACTTTTCCTTTTGAAGAAATCATACTAGCAATCTTAAATGTATGACCACCTCTACCAAAAGTACAATCAATATATATTCCATCATCTTTTAAATTTAATGAATCAATTGATTCATCTAATAAAACTGGTATGTGTAATTTATTGCTCATATATTATTTAGTTACTTTGCTTGGAGAGTTCATCATTAAATCAGTTCCTGAAGAACTTTTTGGAAAAGCTATCACATCTCTAATTGAATTAGAATTTGTAATAAGCATTAGCAGTCTATCTAGTCCAATTGCAATTCCACCATGTGGAGGAACTCCATATTCAAAAGCTTCCAATAAGAAACCAAATTCTTTTTTATATGTGTCTTCGTTTATTTTTAAAACTTCAAATACTTTTTTTTGAATTTCATTATTAGTAATTCTGATTGAACCACCACCAATTTCAAAGCCATTTAATACAATATCATATGACCTTGCTCTTGCTTCATGAAAATCTTTTGTAGATTTACCCGAGTCTTCTTCGACTGGTGATGTAAATGGGTGGTGAACAGATACATATCTATTTTCCTCTTTTGAAAATTCAAATAATGGTCAATTAACAATTCAAACAAAATTGAATCTCGCTTCTGGCTCAATTTTTAAAATATCAATTGTAGCATTTCTTATTGCTCCAAGTATTTTGTTTGATGTAAAACCATCATTGAAATCAATAAATAATGTTCCTGATTTAAACTTATTTTCATCAAATATATTTTTTATTATTTGATCATCTACTTTACCTTCTAAAGAACCATCAACAATTTTTTTATCAAAAACACATGATATCAAACTTTTTGCACCATTGTCCTTTGCAAATTTTTCTATTTTTTTTAGATCCGTATTATTTATTAGAAAATCATTAACGAGAATAGCTTTAAAAACTTTACCCTTTGAAATCAAATCGCTAAAAATGGTGTTATTTTCAAAATGTCTAGTGCAATTAAAAATTTCATACCCATAACCTAGATTTGGTTTATCGTTTCCATATAACTCCATTGCATCATCAAAATTCATTCTTCTAAATGGAGTTTTTAGATCAACACCTATTGTTTTTAAAAATACATTTTTAAGTAAACCTTCTACAAAATTAAAAATATATTCTTCATTTACTAAAGATAATTCAATATCTAGTTGAGTAAATTCTGGTTGTCTATCTAGTCTTAAATTTTCATCTCTAAAACATTTAGCAATTTGAAAATATTTCATAAATCCAGAAACCATTAATAACTGTTTGTAAATTTGTGGAGACTGTGCTAATGAAAAAAATAAATTATCTTTTAAAGGGACCATATATCCATTTGCCCCTTCAACTGTTGGTTTTGTTAAAATAGGTGTTTCGATTTCAATCATTTCCTTTCTATGTAAATATTCCCTAATATTTTGAATAAGATTTGATCTTAAAATAATATTTTTTTGCATACTAGATCTTCTTAAATCTAAGTATCTATATTTTAGTCTTATTTCTTCTAGACCATCAGTTTCATCTTGAATCAAAAATGGTGTATTTTTTGATAATGATATAATATTGAAACTTTCTAAAATTATTTCAACATGTCCTGATGGAACTTCATTATTAATTGACTTTCTATTTTTCAAAGTTCCCTTTATTGAAACTAGTGTTTCTTTAGGAGTAGAATATATTTCATTATAAAACTTATTTTTTTCATCAACAAAGACTTGAACAAATCCAGAAATATCATATACATCTAAAAATATAATAGAACCTAATTTTCTAGTTTTTTTTATTCAACCAAAAATCATTATTGGCATATTAAGATTTTCATTATTTGTACATGTTTCAATAATAGATTTCATTTTTTCTCCTATTCACTCTTCAATTTTTCAATTAGTAAATTTAATTTAACTTTTTCTTCTTTTTGTGTAATTTGATTTTTTATTATAATTTCAGAATTTTCTTTTTCTTTATCTCCATAAATTAAAATAATTGATGGGTTGTATTTTTCTGAAATTTTAAAATGTTGTTTTAGTTTATCTACGTCATATGATGTAACAACTTTAATACCATTAATTCTCATGTCATTTATTATATTAAATGAATCAAAATTATTATTTGTTAGATTTGCGAAATAAACTAAATTTTTTCTTTTATAGTCATCTAAAGAATTTAATTCAGCAATATTTATTGTTCTTTCCATACCAAGAGCAAAACCAAAACATGGATAGTCATCTTCTCCTAATTCAGAAAATATTTTTTCATATTTTCCACCACCAATAATGGTATTGTTTTTTTCATTTGAAACTATCTCAAAAACAATTCCTGTATAATAGTCCAAACCCCTAACAAGAGATTTGTCCCATTCAAATTTAATATTGTTTTTTTCCATAATACTTTTAAATAATTCGATATATTCTTTTTCTTCTTTTGTTAAGAAAGAATCAATAATTGGAGCATTCTTAACAATATCTTTTTTTGAATCTACTTTATCATCTAATATTCTTAATGGATTCTTATCTATTCTATTTTTAGAGTCATCAGTCAATAGATCAATATTGTCTTTGAAATATTTCTTTAATTCAATATTTCATTTTTTTCTTGTTTCTTTGTTACCAATGTAATTTAATTTTAAAACTGTATCTTTAATTTGAAGTTTTTCAACAATATTATTTGCTAATAAAATTATTTCAACTTCATCATAAATACTATTAAGAGAAATACATTCAATTCCATATTGATAGAATTGTCTTTGTCTTCCACTTTGTGGTCTTTCATATCTGAACATAGGACCAACATAAAAATATTTTAATGGATGCTTTTCCTTATGAAGAATTTTTTCTTCTACTACAAATCTTGCAATTGAAGCAGTACCTTCTGGTCTCAGTGTTATTTCTCTATTACCTTTATCAGTGAAAGTATACATTTCATTAGCAATCATGTCTGAAGTATCATCTTCATTTCTGCAAAAAAGATCTTTGCTTTCAAAGATCGGTGTTTCTACTCTTGTGTATCCATAACTTCAAGAAATATCTTCTAAGAATCTAGAAAAATTAAAAAAGAATTCTGAAAAATCCCCATGTATATCAATTGTTCCTCTTGGTTTTTTAAACATTGCAACCTCTTACTTTTTTTGTTTCATTGATTCAATAAATTTTTCAAAAATAGGATGAATTTTGTTTGGTCTAGAAATAAATTCTGGATGAAACTGAACCCCAATATAAAATGGGTGATTTTCATATTCAACTATTTCAACAACACTATCTTTTTTTGAAAAACCTGAAAAAATTAATCCATTTTTTTCAAAATCAGATATTTTTTCATTATTAAAAATGTATCTATGTCTATGTCTTTCCTCAATATTTTTTTTGTTATATATTTTGCTAGCCAAAGTATTGTCAACAATTTCTATTTCTTTATTACCAAGTCTTAGTTCTCCGCCAAAACTTTTATTTTTATATGTTTTTTCATTGAATACAATGTAATCAGATTTTTTGTTAAATTCTTCTGAATTAGCATCTTTTTTTCCCATAACATTAATGGCAATATCCAAACATGTTGCTTGCATACCTAAACATATTGCAAGAGTAGGAACTTTTTTTTCTCTACAATATTTTGAAACAAGAATTTTTTCTTTAATTCCTCTTTCACCAAAACCACCAGGTATTAAAATAGCATTATACATAGAAAGCTTTTTCTCTATATTATCTTTTGTTATTTTTGTAATATCAATTAAATCAATTTCAATCTCAACTCCAACTTTATAAGAAGCAAGTTTAAGTGATTCAATTACAGACATGTAAGAGTCTGCTAGTCCTGAATATTTACCAGTTATCGCAATTTTAGCTTTATATTTCTTTTCATTTTGAACAGTTTCCAAAAATTTATTTCATTTTGTTAAAGAACCTTTTTTAAAGTTTTTTATTTGAAAATATTTTGAGATAGATTTTATTATACCTTGGTCATATAACATTTTTGGAATTGAATATATTGATTTACAATCTTTCGAAACAAAAATATTATCTTTATCAATATCACATGTTCAAGATAATTTTTGAATGGTGCTATCATCTAAATCTTTATCTGATCTCATTATTAAAATATTTGGAGTTATTCCTAAATTTCTTAATGACTTCATTGAATGTTGAGTTGGCTTTGTTTTTAATTCATCATTTGCATTAACTTTTAATATTGGTGAACAGTGTAAAAATAAAATATTTTTTCTACCATAATTTCCTGAAAAAATTCTTAGCGCTTCAATGAATGGTATTGATTCAATATCACCAATTGTTCCACCAATTTCAATTATTAAAAATTCTGGCTTATTTTTTTTAATTAAGTTTGTTATTCTTTCTTGAATTTTTAGAACAATATGTGGGACAACTTGAACAGTTTTTCCATCATATTTTCCATTTCTTTCATCCGTGATAACTTCATAATATATTGAACCAGATGTAACTGAAGAAAATTTAGATAAATCTCTATCTATGAATCTTTCGTAATTACCTAAGTCAAGATCAGTCTCTGCTCCATCACTGGTTACAAAAACTTCTCCATGTTGATAAGGAGACATTGTGCCTGGATCCACATTTAAATATGGATCAAATTTTTGCATGCTCACATTGTAGTTGAACTCAGTTAGAATTCTACCAATTGATGAAGCAATGATACCTTTACCAAGTGAAGAATAAACCCCACCAGTAACAACAATTATCTTAGTTTTCATAAATTTGTCTTTCTAAATATTTTTATTATATATTTTTATTAATAAAAAAAATCATTTTATGAATGAATTTTTTTTGCAATTGGTTTATCTTTTTTATTTATGAAAATTTCATTATATATTTCATCATATTCGCTTACTAATCTTATATCTACTTTTTTCAATACTTCTTTTGGAATATCATCAATATATCTTTCATCATCCTTAGGAATAAATATTTTTACTACTCCACCTCTTACAGCAGAGATAGTTTTTTCTTTAACTCCACCAATGATTAAAACTTTACCTCTTAAAGTAATTTCACCTGTCATAGAAATGTTTGTTGGAACAGGTCTATTTGTTAATGAAGAAATAATTGCAGTAGTTAGTGTAACACCTGCAGAAGGACCATCTTTTGGAACTCCACCAGTTGGAACGTGTATGTGAATATCATTTTTTTCAAAAACTATTGGATCTATTCCATATTTTTCAGCATTTGCCCTTACAAAAGCTAATGCTACTCCGGCAGATTCTTTCATGGTTTCTTTTAAATTACCAGTCACTTGAATTTTTCCTTTACCTTTATAGAAAGTAACTTCTATTGGTAATAAATCTCCACCATAACTTGTATAAGCCATACCATTAACGATTCCAGCTATTACATTATCATCTTTTGCAGTATAGTCAAAAATTTCCTTTTTTAAATAGTACTTAACTCTATCTTCTGTTATACAATCTTTACTAATTTTACTTTTTAATTTACTAACTAAGAATTTTCTTGAAATTTCTCTTATTTTTCTTTCAATTTCTCTAACACCAGCTTCTCTAGTATATCTTTTTAGAATATAATTTATACCTTCTTTGCTAAAGCTTAAATTACCATCAGTAATCTCTGATTCTTCCAATATTTTAGGTATTAAATGTTTCTCACAAATTGATAATTTTTCATTGTCAGTATAAGAATCTAATCTAATTATTTCTAATCTATCTCTTAGTGGTTCAGGAATATTTTCTTCATAGTTTGCAGTTGCAATAAATAAAACATTTGATAAATCATAATCCTCTTCAATATAGTTATCACTAAATCTTGAGTTTTGTTCAATATCTAATATATCAAGTAATGTCGAAGATGGATCTCCTCTTTGATCACTACTTAATTTATCAATTTCATCAAGTAAAAATAATGGGTTAATAACACCAGCTTTTTTCATTTCTTTTATTATTCTACCAGGCATTGAACCAATATATGTTTTTCTATGCCCTTTTATTTCAGCTTCATCTCTCATTCCACCAAGTGAAACTTTTACAAACTTTTTATTCAAAGATTCTGCAATTGATCTTGCTAGTGAAGTTTTACCAACCCCTGGAGGACCAACTAAACAAATTATTGAACCTTTTGATTTTGCTGAGTTCATTCTAATTGCAAGATATTCTATAACTCTTTCTTTTACTTTTTCAAGTCCATAATGATTTTTTTCAAGAACTTTTTCAACTTTAAGAATATCTTTTACATCTTCTGTCTTTTGTCATCAAGGTAGATCAACAATTCAATCAATATATGTTTTTATTAATGATGTTTCATTTGAGTTTGATGAAACTTCCATTCTACTTATTTCAGAAAGAAGTCTACTCTTTATATGTTCTGGATATGGGTTATTTTTAATTTTTTCTCTTAGTTTATCAGCATCATCTTCTTTTGAAGTTATATCACCCAATTCTTCTTTAATAGTTCTTATTCTTTCTCTTAAATAAAATTCTTTTTGTTGTTTAGAAAGGTTTTTATTTATTTTTTTAGAAATATCAGCTTCAATTTTTTGAGAATCAGATTCTGGGATTGATTGTGCTAAAAACTTATTCAATCTTTCATTTGGATTTAATAACTCTAATAACTCTTGTTTTTCACTAAAAGTACTAGAAAGTAATGAACAAATAAAATCAATTGAATCAGTCGAAATTGAATCTTTTTTAAATTTCTTTTCTACTTCTTTAAAATTAATATTTTTATCTTTTAATAAATCTTCCTTTAAATCTTCAAATAAATTTAATGCAATTTTTTTATTTTCTTCTGTTAATTTTATTCTTGTTTCAAATGGAACATATTGAATCATATCGTATCCATCTTTTGATTCAATTTTCTTCATTTGAATTCTAGAAATACTTGATAAAGATATTTTTAAATTATCTTTGTCTTCCATTTTATCAATTGTTACCTTACATAGAGTTCCTATTGAATAAATATCAGAATTTTTAGGTGTATCTAAACTTGGATCCTTTTGAGATAAAATAACAATCATTCCATCATAATTAGCAATAGCTTTTTTTACAGCTTTTACAGATTTTGATCTTCCTACCTCAATTTTTTCAACAACTCCAGGAAATAAAATAATTCCTCTAGTTACTAAAAGTGGTAGTACTCTTTTATCAGGAGTAGTTTTTTTTGTTGTTATTTCTTTTTTATCATCCTTTTTTGTTGGACTTTTTATATTTTTTTTACTCATAATATTAATCTATACTTTCTTTTTTATTTAGTTGCATTTTCAATTAGAAAATTTATTGTTTTACTAAAAACTAATTTTTCTCTTAAAATTTCTAAAGTTTCTTCAGGTAATTTCTTTAAATCTTCTAACTTCATTCCTTCACTTTTAGAAATATCTTCTAAATATGAATCAAATTCTTTATCTGAAACAGCAATGTTTTCTTTTTCTGAAATCTCAATAATTGCATATTTTATTTTTACATTATCAACTGCTTGTTTTTTAATGTCATTATAGAAAGTGTCTTTGTCTTGATTTGAAAATTTTAGAAAAGTATCAATATCAATCTTTGAAGCTGAAAGCATATTTTTGTATTCGGATTCAATTGTTCTTGCTTCTTGTTCTACAGAAAAATTATCTTCATGACTCAATTCACTCATATCCGCAATTTCTTTGAAAAGCTTAACTTTTAAATCTTTTTCTACTCTATCTTTTTTTTCTTTTTCCATTTTTGTTTTTAAAAATGTGTCAAATTCTTTTGTTGTAGAAACATTATCTATTTTTAAAGATTTTACAAAATCATCATCATATTTTGCAGATTTCTTATGCTTTATGTCATTTATTTTTACATTAAAAACAACATCTTTTCCTGCAACTTTTTTTTCATGATAATCTTTAGGAAATTTTAAATCTAATTTTTTTTCTTCACCTAATTTAATACCAATCATTTTTTCTTCAAATCCCGGAATAAACTGATTAGATCCTATTTCTAATTCATAATTTTTACTAGAACCTTTTTCCATTTTTTCATTATCAATTAATCCTTCAAAATCAAAAATTACAAAATCACCTTTTTCAATTTTTTTGTTTTCTTTTGGAACTAATTCAGAGTTTCTGTTTAAATATTTTTGTTTTTCATCATTAATTTCTTTTTCTGTTATTTCTTTATCTGCTTTAAAAGATATTTTCTTATAATCACCGATTTTAACAGTTGGTATTTTTTTGAATACAAATGATAGTGAAAGTTTTTTTTCATCTACACTATCCACATTTAATGTAGGTTTTTCATTTAATAAAGAATCTTCTAATTCAAGAAATTGTTTTTCTGCAATTAAAAATCTATTGATATTGTGAACTTGCATGTTTACAGCTCTTTCAATTATTTCCCCTTGAGAAACAAAGCCTTTAGCTTTTTCAGTATGTGCTGGAGTTCCTGGTCTAAAGCCTCCAGGAATTTTTAAATTTTTTGCTAAATTTTTAAATGCCTTTTCTTGCATTTTACTTCATTCAGGATTTTCTATATCAATTAAAAAAGAAATTTCTTTTTCATTGTTATTTACTTTGACTATTTTCATTTTATAAACCTCTATCTAATAAGGAAATTATAATTTAAAATAAACAAAATTATTTAATTATTAATTTAAATTTTGATAAATATTTAACATATTTATTTGTTCGAGGTGTTAATTCAATTTTAATGCTTATTTCATCATTTGATAATACCTTGAAAAATATATTTGAATATAGTTCATTAAATGAATACTTTATGCTTTTTGAATGATTAACTATTTCTTCTACTACTAAAGGTAGATTTTTTTTAATTAAGTAAGAATCAAAATATTTCAAATAACCATTTACTGAATTTTCAATTTTTATTAATGAATTAATATTGTCATTTTCCAAAACTTCCTCTTCAAATGAAATGTTTTTTATTTCAAGATCATTGTTTTCTAGTAAGTTTTTATTTGGATTTGGATTTATTACAAATGATAAAAAAACAGAAAGAGATGTAACAAAAATTATTGAACTTAATGATAAAATTATGGCTTTTCTTTTATTAAATTTTTTCATAATCATTTATCTCATTACTTTCTTCTTCATAATTTACTCATGAAGAATCATTAATGTTAAAATCATTTTTTAGTGATATAAAATAATTTTTTCCAAGAACATTTAAATTAAAGTTTACAGTGTAATATCCAAATGTTTTAAATGGAAAAATTAATCCTAAATTATTTTCAACTTTTTCAAATTCTTTTAATTCAAAGTTATATAAATATCCATAGTTTAAAAACATGTTGTAAACATTATTAATAACAGCAGACTCAAATTGTTTAATTGAGATTTTTTTTGTTCCATTTTTTTCATAATTAAATTCAATTTCAAATTTATTTATTGAAATATTTATGTTTTTTGTTTTAATTGAAAAAAGTTTATAAAATCTTTCATCATCATAATAATTTGGCAAAGAAAAATCTATAGGTATTGTTTCACTTTTTCTAAAACCATTTGAATCAAAACAGCTTGATATAGGAACATTATATCTTCCTGATTGTTCAACAATTAATGTATTTGAATATTCAAAGAATGCTTCAATATTTTTTGATCTAACTTCATAGAAAAATTGATTTAAATCTTCATTTGTTGAAACAAATCCATATTCATTCAATATTTTTACATCAATATCAAAATCAAAATTTATTTTTATGTTTTCTTTTAAAATGCTTCTATTAAAATATGAATTTTCAGAAATATCTATTTCTAATGTGGCTTTGTATTTTTTTGCAAGTTCTTTTGGATAATTTGATATGTTTTCTGTAATTTCTGTATCAACTTCATAAATAATAATATTTCCTACTTCTTGACCAGGAAAACTAAGATTCATTAGTAATGTGCCAATTGGTAGTTTACTTTTAGATATAGCATTAATTTCAAACTCAAAAAATAACTTTGTATCATTATAGTTTATTTTCGATTTAACATATGTAACATCAAAGAATTTTTTCAATCAATTGTGCTCATTTTTAGAATCAAGTTTTTCTAGATAATAATCATTTGCTATTTCATTTATATAGATTTGATTGTTTATCATTTTCAAAAATCCATAAAATTATTTGAAGCTCTTCTAAGTTTTCAGTAATAAGTTGAAATTGAATAATTTAACTCTTCTTTTTCTTTATTGTCAATGAAAATATTTTTTAATATTCATCTATCTTCTTTATCTAGTTGTTTTAAGATTTTATCTATAAAAGAAATGTATTTGTTATATTCCTCTAATTCTTTTATTGTGATTTTATCTCCTTTTTTATTTATGTAATCGTAATTTTCTATCATTAGCTTATTTCTTCTGTATAAATAGAAAACCTCTCTTACCTCTTTTATTATATTATTTGTCATTTCTTCCCCCTTTATATAAAATGTATAATAATTTTTATATATATAATTTAATTTAAAAAACTTTAAAAATCAATGGTAAAAAAGGGTACAAAATAAAAAAAATTAAAATTGTAAATTTTAATTTTTTATTTTATCATTTTAGTAGTTTTTTTGCAAAAAACTTAGAAAAGCAATCATTGCTGCATTATCACATGAGTATTTTTTTTCTGGAAAAATGTATATATTATTAGAAGTACTTATTTTATTTCTAAAATATTTATTTGCAGAAACTCCACCACCAATAGATATTATTTTACTTTTAGTTTCTCTTGAATAGTGCTCTATTTTTGAAATTAAATATGTAATTGCTCAATATTGAAAATTAGATGCTAATTCAATTTGATTAACTTTTTCGGATTGCTCTATTATTTTTTTTATTTTGCTTTTTATTCCTGAAAAAGAAAAGGGTTCTGTTGCAAGAGGTATTCTATATTTTTCTGTAATTGAATTTTCATTAAATACTTCATCAATAGAAGGTCCACCAGGATATGGAAGATTTAAATATCTTCCTATCTTATCATAAGCTTCTCCCAATGCATCATCGCTAGTTGAATTCAAAACTTCTATTTTTGTGGGACTTGAAACTTTAAACAATGATGTTGTTCCGCCAGAAACAATCAATGAAATAAATGGATATTCTATTTTTTCTGAATTGTTTATAAATGGACTAAATATATGAGCATGAATGTGATCAATTTCCATTAACTCTACATTTAAATATCATGAAAGTGTTTTCGCGAATATTTTGCCTATATGTAAACAAGTTGGTAAACCAGGATTTGATGTGTATGAAATTAAATTAACATCACTTATATTTATCTTTGATTCATCTAGCATTTTATTAAATGAAATCATTATATTTTTAACATGTTCTCTGCTTGCAATTTCAGGAATAATTCCTCCAAATTCAGCAAGTTTTTTTTCTGATGAAATAGTTATGCAAGATATTACTTGATCATTTTTTAATAGTGATAAACTTGTATCATCACAACTTGTTTCAATTCCAATTATATAATAATTCATTAGAGACTATTCTTTGTAAATAAATATGCAATTAACATATTTGATTTTTGCAAATTTGTTATTGTGTCTTCTATTTTATTTAGTGGATTAGTTGTAGGTATTTTGAATGCAGCAATTGCTCTTTCAAGTAAAGAAGGATCTTTTGTTAAAGAAGAAAAATAACCTGTTGGATCTGATGCATAATCATACAATGCCTTAACGGGAGAAGTATACATAACAAACTTGAAATTTGAAAATGCAAGGCTTTTTTCATCTATTACTTTTTCAGTAATTCCGTTTAAAGCTATATCGCCTATCATTTTATAAATATTTGTTCTATTGGCAACACTATTTTTATTAATAACAATCATGTCTAATGCTAAATTTGATCCAGTTGTTGGTCTTACAAAATCCACTTTAACATTTTTTGGATCATCTCCACCAAACATAGAGTAAATTACATCACCATTATACATAAACCCAAAACTTGAACCATTAGGATGAGCCAAATCATTAAGAACATTTCCTGAATCAGAATTAAATATCATTTGATTATTCTTGAAAAAACTGGTCAAGAATGAGAAAACCTTTTGAAAATCTTTAATACTATTTTCATTTAATAATGGATTTACATTATTATTTGAATCTTGAACTAATTTTCCTAAACTATATATTGTTCTAGGATCATCAATAGAAATACCTCTTGAAACATTTGTTGAATTTGGATCATTTATTAGTTTTTGTAGTTCAACTAGCACTTCTTTTCAATTATTAAAATTATTTAGATTTGTAAATTTTAATTTTTCGCTTTTATAACCTAAAATAAAATCTTGTAAAAAGTATGGGATTGCATAGTCCAAAAGATTGTCATTTGCTCCATCTCCATCAAAATCATATCCCAATAATATTGGATGAATTTCAGGAATAAATAAATTTAAAGCTTCTGTTGAATTCTTAATTTGCACACCACTAAATATTATATTTAAATCTGATCATCTAATTTTTTCTAATTCATTTCTTTTGATTAGTTCGATCACAGCATAAGAAGAAGAAACTGCAATATCATAATTATTTTTAAATTCTCTCAATAAAGCTTCATTGTTTTTATATGATTTAAATTCAGCATTATGTTGTCTTGAAACTTCATTAATTACATCAGGACTCATATAACTTTGAAAATTACCAAAATAAATTTTATTACCACTAAGACTGCAAGAAGCAAGCAATGGTATAGATAATGCTGAAATAACTAATGTTGAAATTCCCAATAAGGTCTTTTTAAATTTTCTCATTTTTTCTACCCTTTTTTTCAATATGAATTTTTCTTACCATCATTATAATTGTGAAGGTTAATGAAATAATTACTATTATTGCACCAAAAGTTACTATTCATGCTTTTATACCTTTATTTGATTCAAAAATTGTTGTGCCAATTGTCGAAAAGTTTCCATTAACCAATGAAGTGATAATGAAATCATCAAAACTTAATGTTGTAACCAATACAAAGGCTGTAATTATTGAAGATCTTAAAAATGGAATAACAATATTAATATATGTTTTAAATTTTGATCATCCAAGATCCATGCTTGCAAAAATTAAAGATGCTTTAAACTTTGACATTCTTGGATAGATTGCCATTATTGCATATGGAGTACAAAAAGAAATATGAGCTACAACTACTGTAAAGTAGCCAAAGTTCTGTCCAAGTGATAGTCAAACTAATGAAAATAAAACAGAAAGGGTAACCCCAGAAATAATATCAGGTATTGCAATATCAAATTTAGTAAAGTTCAAAAATGTATTTTTAATTCTTGTATTGCTCCCTCATATTCCTAATGAAGTTACTAAGGCAATTATTAATGAAACTGGAACAACAACAATTGAAACTAAAATCGAATTCATAAAAGCATTTAAAAATTCATTATTTTTAAATATTTCTATATAATTTTCACCTGTCATTTGATTAAAGTTATCAAGAATATTTCCTCTTGAACTTTGACCAGCAAAACTAAGCAATACTATAAAAATTAAAGGAGTATAAATTAAAAAAATAATTATATAAATGTATCATTTTTTTCAAAAATTTATCATGCTTGTTTTATCAAAACTTATTCTACTAAACATTATTTTTTTCCTCCCACAAAGTTAACTATTTTTTTAGGTATAAAGTAGCACAATAAATATATTCCCATTATTAGTAAACTCATTACAATACTAATTGATGAAATTCTTGCTAGTGCAATATTACTACTATTTGAATCCAAACCTAAATCAAATATTCAGTCTCCAATTAAACCACCATCATTTGAATTATTTACAAATGATGTAATTCCCGTTGCAGTTAGTGAAGGTAAGAATACCAAAAAAGTACCCATTAGTAAACCCGGAAGAATATATGGTATGACAACAAAAATTAAAGTTTGAAATGAATTTCTTCCCAAATCTTTACTAGCAAGTAATAAATTTTTAGGCATAGTTTCAGCAATATTTAATATTGATAGAATAAATATTGGCAAATTTAAATACACCAATGTAATAATTGTGTATATCTGTCCAAATGTACTATTTGGCATTCCATTTGCTGTATCAAAAAATGTTTTAATACCAATTATTTTTATTAGCATACTTAATCACATTGGAGCAGTCAACACTATTACAACCAACGTTTTAAAAATACTTGAATTTATTTGAGACAGAAATAAACCAAAAGGCATTCCTATTAACATGCACAAAATTGTAACTGTTATTGCTATTCCAATTGATATCAATATTTTTTCTCAAACAGCTGAACCTAATCAATTTCAGTTATCTTCTACAGGAATATTTGTTCCATCAGTATTTACATTTGGTGTTAAAGAAATTACAATCAAAATAATTGAAGGAATTATTAGAAAAAATAATAATAAAATTGAAAACGGAATTAACTTATTGAAATTTTTATTTCATGTAAACTTTTTCTTATTCATTTTCTTCACCCATTAAATGCATATCTTCGATGTCTCAACTTAGATAAATATTTTTTCCTACTTCTATTTTATTTATCGATTCAACATTAAGTTGAATATTGTTTCAAATACATTTTGCTTCTCATAGTAAGCCTTTGTATGTAATAGATTCAACTTTTGCTGATATTAATGCTTTGTTTTTTTCAACAATATCAAAATCTTCTGGTCTAATCATTATTTTTACATCTGATTTTATTTTGAAATTTTTATATTCACTTGAATATTTAAAGTTTGTTCCATTTATGTCTACTGTAAGATTTTTATTAATTTTTCCACTTAAAATATTTGCTTGTCCAATGAACTTAGAAACTCATACATTAGATGGTCTATCATATATTTCCTGAGGAGTTCCAATTTGCTTAATTTCTCCAGAATCCATTACAACAATTTTGTCAGATAAAACCAATGCTTCTTCTTGATCATGAGTTACTAATATAAAAGTAATACCAAGTTCTTTATGCAGTCTTTTTATTTCAAATTGCATTTGCTTTCTTACTTTTGCATCAAGCGCACTTAATGGTTCATCTAAAAGTAAAATCTCTGGTTCAATTACTATTGCTCTTGCAAAAGCAACTCTTTGTTTCATTCCACCAGATAGGTTTTGAGGTAATAATTTATTTTTACCTTCAAGACCAACAAGCTTAATTACTTTTTCAACTTCAATTTTTATTTCATCTTTTGTAATTTTTCTAGTTAATATTTTTTTCTCTAATCACTCAGCTTCTTCGTCTGGATAATTTTGTCAATATGAAATTCAGTAATCTAAGTCATTATATTTATTTTCTAAAACTTCAATTTTTATTCTTAGTTCTTCAGCTAATCTAAACTTCTTTTTGTTTTTAAGAAAATCTATAATTAATACTAGTTCATCTTTATTAGTATCAATTTCTTTAGAAGAATATTTTATAAATTTGTTTATTCCTAATTTAAATAAAGCACCATTTATTGCTTCATAAAATTTTATTTTCGTTGGAATATATGAATAAATATCTTTGTTAAAAATTTTTTTAAAATCGCTTTCAATTTTTTCAATTTTTTTGTCAAATTCTTCATGAGAAATTTTACTCAATGAAAGTAGAGTTTGATCATTATTAATTTTTATATTTATTTTTTCTATTTCTTTTCTTAAATGTAACTGACTTTTTTCAAGAGATTTAATTTTAGATTGTGATTTTTTCAAGTATTCTTTTACTTTTTTATCAACTTCCTTATATACATCTTTAGAAAGATTTTCAATTGGTTTTCTCATGATTTTTAAACCATATGAAATGTTTTCTTCAACATTCATATTAGGAAATAATGCATAGTCTTGAAAAACTGTTACACTTGATCTTCTTTGGATTTTTAAATCTTTAATATCTATATTATTTGTTAATATTTTTCCTGAGTCTGGATTTTCAAAACCAGCCAATAATTTTAATAATGTAGTTTTACCACATCCTGAAGGTCCTAACAGGGTAACAAATTCACCTTTTTCAATTTCCAAATCAAAATTTTTAATTACATAATTTTCATTATATTTTTTTGATATATTTTTTATTTGAAGTAATATTTTTTTCAATACTTTTACTCTCCTATTAAAAATTATTTTTTATTTATTACAAAATTGTTCATTGAATATGCAAATGAGTTTCTCTTAGTAGTTACTTCATCTGCTAATTCAATAAGTTTTTCTGATGATGGTTTTATTCCAATTTTATAACCAACTTGTTCAAACATTGTAACATCATTATTTGAATCTCCAAATGCAACTATATTTTCTTTGTTTATATTATATTTCTTTGCTATGAATTTGATTGCTTCACCTTTGTTGCAATCTTTATTGGTTATTTCTATTGCCCTTTTAGAAGTTTGAACATAATCAATTTCACCAGAAAATTCTTCTCCTAGTGCTTTTCAAGCTTTTTTTATTTTGTTTTTATTAAAAGATAAAAATAATATTTTAAGAGTATCATTTTTGAAACAATATTTTTCTTCATTCAGCTCCATTATTTTTCCATAATTGAATTTAGCAACGATTTTTCTTGCTGGCAATTTTTTAGTGTATATATATTTATTTTTTATTCCATCAATTGAATATATTCATATTGCAATATTAACTTTTTTTTGTATTTCAATTATTCTTTTGAAAATTTCATCTGACATGCATTGAGAAAATACAATTTCTTTTTCTTTTAAATCATAAATTAAAGCTCCATTTAAAGAAACTATAAAATCATTATCTGTCTTTGTATAATTCTCTATAATTTTGTTATAAACTAGAGCCGAAACTAATCATCTTCCAGTACAAATAAAAACTTTGCCACCAAGATCTTGATAGTTTTTAATAGATACTAAAGATTTTAAACTGATTTTCCCATTATAGTCTAGTAAAGTATGGTCTAAATCTATTGCTGCTCAATGATATTTCATATTAATTCCTATTAAAATAAGTATGCTTATTTATAACACTTTTTTTTATTAAAAATTAGTTTTTTTATAATAAAAAAATATAATAAATATACATATGAAAATATCAGTAAAAAAAATATCTATTTCAGCAATGCTTTTATCACTGGCAGTAATCTTTAATTACATTTCAACTTTTATTCCTTTTTTTGCATTTGCTTTTCTAAATGTAGATTTGTCTATCGCTTTTGTTTTGCTTTCTTTTCACTTAATTGGTTATTGAAATTCATTTTTTATTTGTTTTGCAATAGGTTTATTTAGTATTGGATGGTCTACAACTGGTGTTATTGGCCCTGCAATATTAATTATTTCTAATTTAGCTTTTATTACAATATATTTTCTTTTTTCAAAATTGATTAGAGGACAAAAATTTCAAATATTAAATTTATTCAATGCAATAATAGCCAATTCTATATTTCTTGCTTTTCTTAATGGAATTTTTTTCACTCCATTATTTCTTTATGTTTTCACAGATGTAAAAACAATCAACTTCATAGAAATTTCAAATAACTATAATAGCGGGCTTTGATTCGAAAAGTTGAAAATTTATTTTATGTTTATTCCAAATTATTGATTGGGAACATTTTCTTTATATGTTTCATTTAATTTGTTTAAATTCTTAATTGGTGGAATTGCATTTATAATTTTAAAAAATATGATTGAAAGAAACGATCTTTTGAATAACAAAAGTTAAGATATTTTAAGTTTTATGTAATTTCTTAATTCATTAATAATGTCAAAAGACTGGTCATATATTTCCGATATTGTGCAAATCTTTTTGTTTTCAATGTTTGAAATATTTTTCATAACTTCATTTTCATAATTCTTTTTAACATTTTCTATGACTGTTGAATTCTCAATAGTTTTTAAAACATCTTTGTATGAATAGTTATTATCTATTTCATAAAGCATGTTTAAAATATTTTTTATTTTTTTATATTCCTTATGATGTTTTTCAAGGTTCATATAATTTAATTTTGTTTTAAATAGAAAAGTTGTTTTTGGATTTATAGCCATTAAAACTAATAATGTTTTTTCCAAATTTATCATCTTATCTTCATTTATCTTTTCAAAAGCAATATAGTTATTTTCTGTTTTTTTCGTTTGAGTAAGTGTATGATAATTTTCTCTAGCATAATTATTTTTATTAAGAGGATTTGTTATTGCTTTTGGGATTTCAAGATATTGCTCTTTCTTTAAATTATCTATATGAATATTATTACTCTTATTAGAGTCTATTTTTCCAATTTTGCTTTCTATTTTTGTCTTAATATCTCCAAAAACTAAACCCGTTTTATCTGCTAAAATTTTTGAATAATATGAGATTAAATTTAAGTCTCCATTTTCAGCAATAAAGTCTTCTAATTCATTTATTAAAGAAAGCTTTTCATTTATATTAACTTTGATTCCATTTGGAAAGTGTTTGTTGATTAAAAATTCAGAAACAGTAATATTGTTTACTTCTATTTCATGAAAATATCTTTTATTGCCTTGTATTAAAGAATCTATATCTTTATATTTTTCAAGATAATTATCAAAAGTCATTAAAACCTTTTCCGTTGGTTTTAAAATTTTTGATATGTTCATTGTAGCTTTGAAACCAGGTTCATCATTATCTAATGCCAAAACTAATGTTTTACAAGGCTCTTTACTTAAAATATTTAAATGGTTATTTGTAAAACTAGTACCCATTAGGCCAATTACATTTTTATAACCCATTTTATACATTGAAATTACATCAAAAAATCCTTCTACTAAATAAATTTTTTCTAATTCATTATTTATTACATTATGCATGTTGTAGAATAAACTATCTTTTTTAAAAAATTCATTTGATTTTGAATTCAAATATTTAACATTTTCATTTTCTGAAAGCGTTCTTCCAGAAAAACCAACAATGTTGTTAAACTCATCACTAATTGGAAAGATAATTCTATTAAAAAAGAAATCTCTATATTCATTTTGTGGGTCTAAATAAACAAGACCGCTTTGCAATAAATCATTCTCTTTTCATGTTTGATTGCCATTTTTGTCTTTTCTAGTTAAATACTTGAAAAGACTATCTTTTGAAAAAGGAGCAAAACCAATATTAAAATATCTTATTTGATTATTATCTATTCCTCTTGAATATAAGTAATCAAGTGCTTCTTTATTTTCTTCATTGTAAAGCATTCTATTAAAGAAAAAAGATGCTTCTTTATTTAGTTTTAAATAGTTTTCTTTTTTTTCATTTCTAACAATATTTAAATTACTAATATTTATATTTTTAAAATTAGATTTTTCTGCAACAAATTTTATTGCACTTAAATAATCAATTTTCTTTATTTGCTGAACAAAAGAAATAACGTCTCCACCTTTATTACATGAAAAACATTTATACATTCTTTTTTCTGGAGATACATATAGTGAAGGTTTAGTATCTTGATGAAAGGGGCAAAGTCCAAGATAGTTTGCACCTTTTTTTGTAAGATTTATATATTCACTAATTATGTTTACAATATCAGATGATCTTTTTAATTCATCAATTACGTTTTTATCTATGTACATCTTTAATTCTTAATTCTTCTAAAAATTTATCTATTTTAATTGTTTCTTGGTTCATTGTGTCTCTATTTCTTATTGTTATAGTTTTTTTGTCATTTTCAATTGAATCAAAATCAAATGTAATACATTCATATGTTCCAATAGCATCTTGTCTTCTATATCTTTTACCAATTGAACCAGCTTCATCATATGAACATGAATAACCATAAGAAACTATTTTCTCATAAAGTTCTTTTGCTTCATTTTTTAATTTGTTTGTTAGAGGTAAAACGCAGAATCTGTAAGGTGCAATTTTTTTATCTAATGATAAAAAAATTCTTGAATCGTCTTCTATTTCTTGAACTTCATATGCATCAATTAAAGCAGCATAAACTAATCTGTCTAATCCCATTGAAGGTTCTATAACTGATGGAAAGTATTTTTTGTTATTTAATTCATCAAAATATTCAAGATCTTTCTTTGAATGTTCAGAATGATTTTTTAAATCAAAATTTCCCCTGTTTGATATTCCGCATAATTCGCTTCATCCATGTGGAAAATCAAAAAATAAATCTACTGTCTTTTTTGAATAGTGTGCAATTTCATCTTTGCTATATTCATTTTGTTTAATTTTATCTTTTGATATTCCTAATTCCTTGATTATGAAATTTTCCATATCCTGTAAAAGACTATCGAAATCTTTATCTTCATTTTCCAAATTAGTAAAATATTCTAATTCCATTTGTTCAAATTCTCTTGATCTATAAATAAAATTAGAAGGAGTAATTTCATTTCTAAATGATTTTCCTATTTGAGCAACACCAAAAGGAATTTTCTTTCTCATTGTTCTTTGAATATTTTTAAAATTAACAAAAATACCTTGAGCTGTTTCCGGTCTTAAATAAACAGTTGATTTTTTACCCTCAGTGGTTCCAATATAAGTTTCAAACATTAAATTAAAATTTCTGATTTCTGTTCAGTCGTTGTTGTTACAGTTTGGACAGTTTATTTTATTTTCAGCAATAATTTTTTTCATATCATCAAAAGTATTATTTTCATTTACTATTGAATCATTTAAAAAATCATTAATAAGTTTATCAACTCTAAATCTATTTTTACATTTTTTGCAATCAATTAATGGATCTGAAAAATTATCTAAATGACCAGATGCTTTTCAAACACTTGGATTGCAAATTATACTAGAATCTAAAGGTACAATGTTAGTTCTTTTTGTCACAAAATATTCTCATCAAAGATCTCTTATATTTTTTTTAATTAATGAACCTAATGGACCAAAATCTCAAGAATTTGATAAACCACCATATATTTCAGAATTTTGAAAAAAATAACCAGTAGCTTTTAAATGGTTGACTATCTCATCTTGCGAATATTTTTTCTTCATATTTTTACCTTTTTTCATAATAATTATATTGAAATATATGAAAAAAACATAATCAAAAAATGATTATGTTTTTCTAAAATTAAAATAAAATAATTATTTTATTTCGATTGTTGCACCAGAACCATCAAATTTCTTTTTAAGTTCTTCAGCTTCTTCAGGTTTAATACCTTCTTTTACTGGTTTAGGAGCTCCGTCAACTAATCCTTTAGCTTCCATTAATCCTAATCCTGTAATTTCTCTTACTATTTTAATAACAGCTACTTTGTTTGCACCAGCACTAGCTAAAATTAAACTTACTTCAGATGGAGCTTCAGCTGAAACAGCTGCAGCTGCAGCTGCAGGAGCTGCTGCTGAAACACCAAATTCAGTTTCAATACTTTCTATTAATTCTTTAATTTCTAGTAAGCTCATTTCTTTTAATGCAGCTACTATATCTTCTTTTTTCATTTTACTCATTTTTAATCTCCTCTTTTATTTTTATTTTGTTTCTTCAATAGCTTTTAATGCATATAGAAAACCTCTAATTGGTGAAGTTAAACAAGATAGTAACATCGAGTATAAACCTTCTCTATTAGGTAATTTAGATATTGAGATTGTTTTCTCAGCATCAATAAATTTGTTTTCAATTACACTACCTTTGAATTTAATACAATTATTTGTCTTAGACAAATTATGAATTATTTTTAAAGGAGCTATTTCATCTGAGTTACCAAAAGCAATTGCGTTTGGTCCTACTAATTCTCCAAACCCATCTATTCCAGCTTTTTTTAGTGATCTATTTAAAATGTTGTTTTTAATTACATGTAAATTTGCATCACTTTTTAGCAT
This sequence comes from uncultured Mycoplasmataceae bacterium, assembly GCA_947041945.1. GTDB lineage: Bacteria > Bacillota_I > Bacilli_A > Mycoplasmatales > Mycoplasmoidaceae > CAMREV01. Next base: position 43,026 of record CAMREV010000005.1, read on the forward strand.
TTCTTTTCTAACGGCTGTCATATCAGGAGCATCAATGCCTTGATATTCAAAAATTAAAAAAGAAGAAGATGTTTTCATTAAATCAGCAATTTTGCTAACTTCAGATTCTTTAAATTGAATTATTTTTTTCAAAACTTTTCCTTTCTTTTTTCTACAATATCCAAATAAAAACTATCAATAATTAAAGTGATAGTTTTTATATTAAAAAAATATAAAACCTCGATAACATTTTTAAAAGTAAATTAATACTTCGTTATTGTCTTTGGCATATTGCATTTATATTCTATCATAAAAATTTTTAATAATATCTATATTAGGCATTTATTGATATAATATTATATATGGTACCTTAGCCAAGTGGTAAGGCAAAGAGCTGCAACCTCTTCATCATCAGTTCAAATCTGATAGGTACCTCCATATATGCATCTTTAGCTCAATTGGATAGAGCATTTGTCTACGAAACAAAAGGTTATAGGTTCAAGTCCTGTAAGGTGCGCCATTTATAATAAACAATACTATTAATTATATATTATCGATTTTTTTATTTATATAATTTGATATAATAATTAAGTTATAATAATGAATTAATTTCATATATAATTATTTTGTTTTTTTAAATACAAATAAACATTCGGGAAGTAGCTTAGCTTGGTAGAGCACTTGGTTTGGGACCAAGGGGTCGCAGGTTCAAATCCTGTCTTCCCGACCATTTTTATGGCAGGGTATCTCAGTTGGTTAGAGAACTCGGCTCATACCCGGGGTGTCGTGGGTTCAAGTCCCACTCCTGCTACCAATATTTGGAGCTATAGCTCAATGGTTAGAGCCCCCGACTCATAATCGGTAGGTTACAGGTTCGAGTCCTGTTAGCTCCACCAATTTAAAAAAAACAAAGAAAATTAATATTTATTGTTAATATTAATTTCAAAATGGAGGATTACCCAAGTCCGGTTGAAGGGGTCAGTCTTGAAAACTGAAAGGCGGCGTGAGTCGCGCGGGGGTTCGAATCCCTCATCCTCCGCCATTTATATCGCGGGATAGAGCAGACGGTAGCTCATCAGGCTCATAATCTGAAGGTCGGTGGTTCGAGTCCACCTCCCGCAACCAATTTGGTCCTGTGGTGTAGTGATTAACATGCCTCTCTGTCACAGAGGAGATCGCGGGTTTGAGTCCCGTCAGGACCGCCATTATTGGCTTCTTAGCTCAGTCGGTAGAGCAACAGATTGAAAATCTGTGTGTCGACAGTTCGATTCTGTCAGAAGCCACCATTAAAAAATTTAAATTCTGCTCATAAAAAAATGAGTAGAATTTATTTTAAAAAATCGCAAAGGAAATAATATGATAAAAATAGCATTTGATATAATGGGATTTGAAAATGATATTACCGAAGCAATAAATGCTGCTAGAAAGTTTGTTAAGAAATATTCAGATACACAAATTATTCTTGTTGGAAATCAAGAAGAAATTGAAAAAGTGATTAATCAAAATGATAAATTTGAAGTTATTAATGCTTCAGAAGTTATTAGTCAAACAGACAATCCACTATTAGCAATAAGAAAAAAAGATTCATCAATGTTGAAAGCAATTAAGATGGTTAAGGACAACCTAGCTGATGCTGTTGTTTCACCTGGTTCAACACCTTGTTTTGTATCTATAAGTTATTCTAATTTTGGTATGATTGAAAATATTTCTAAGCCTGCTTTTAATCCTACTTTCCCATCTGCAAATTTAAAAGGTTTTAATATGCTTGATGTTGGAGCAAATAAAATTTGTGATGAATATGATTTAGTTAACTTTGCACTAATGGGACATGTTTATGCGAAATTAGTTAGACAAATAGAAAATCCTTCAATTAAATTACTAAACATTGGTACAGAAGATTATAAAGGATTAGACATTATTCAAAATGCTCACAAGATCTTAAAAGATGAGAAAAGAATTAACTATCAAGGATTTATTGAATCAGGAAAACTTCTTCTTGGAGAGACTGATGTAATTTGTACTGATGGTTTTACTGGAAACATTTGTTTGAAAGCAATGGAAGGTTCTTTAAAAATTTTATCTAATGAAATAAAAAGAAATTTATTAAAACCATATAATATTTTGGGAGCAATTTTTTCTTATAATGCATTTAGAAAAGTAAAGAATACTTTTGATTACAAAAACTATGCAGGAGCATTAGTTTTAGGTTTAAATAAAATTGCAATCAAAGCACATGGTAGTGCAGATGAAAAAGAATTTATGAGTGCTTTAGAATTAGCAAGAAATTCTGCAAAATATAATATTGTTGAAGAAATTAAAAAATTTATAAATGAAAAAAAATAGAAAAGAAATAAAATTACTTTTAAGTTTACTTAAAATAGATTGCAATGTAAAAATTGATACTTTCATTGAGGCTCTAACTCATAAGAGCTATAGAAATGAAAACATAAATGTTAAAAAAGATTACGATAGGCTAGAAATATTAGGAGATTCAATTGTTCAAAAAATTGTAACCGAATATTTATTTGAAAACTATCCTGAAAAAAATGAAGCTGACATCACAGATGATAGAAAACTAATAGTTCAATCAGAAACAATGAAAAGGGCAACTAATCAATTAGAACTTATTGATTATGCTTTTTTAGGAAATGGTGTTGATCATGAGAAGGGTACAGATAATATAAAATCTGATTTATTCGAATCTTTAATTGGAGCAGTTTATCTTGAATGTGGAGAAGAGAAATGTAAGGAAATAGTTATAATGACTATCATTGATTATTTCTTAAAAGATGATTTGAATTCTTCTATTGATTTCAAATCTAAATTTCAAGAATTGATCCAATCAAAAGAATCTAATAAAAATAATAAAAGTAATTATATATTTTATAAATCAATAGAAGAAAGCAATAACTTTAAAGTAACACTGATTGTTAAAAATGTTGTGTATGGCGAAGGTAATGGAAAAACTAAAAAGAGTGCAGAACAAGAAGCAGCAAAAGATGCTTTGTCTAAATATATTAATTTGGATGAAAATAAAAAATACAACTAGAATAATCTAGTTGTATTTTTTATTTTGAGTAGCATTTACCTATTCTCACTTTTGGGCTACCTTCGGCTCCATAATGCTTAACTTCTGTGTTCGATATGGGAACAGGTGTTTCCATTACGATATTGACACTACACAAAAAAGATAGTTCTCTGAAAACTGAATATTATTTTACAATCAATCTAACTTATAAATTTCATATAAGTTTTCGAATAATTAGTATTGGTCAGCTAAACATGTCACCATGCGTACACCTCCAACCTATCAACGTCGTAGTCTTCAACGATTCTTAAAGAAAATTAATCTTGAAGTTAGCTTCACACTTAGATGCTTTCAGCGTTTATCTATTCGATACGTAGCTACCCAGCTATGCCATTGGCATGACAACTGGAACACTAGAGGTATCTCCACTCTGGTCCTCTCGTACTAGGAGCAGATCTTCTCAATTTTCTAACGGGCACGACAGATAAAAACCAACCTGTCTCACGACGGTTTGAACCCAACTCACGTATCTCTTTAATCGGCGAACAGCCGAACCCTTGGAACCTGCTTCAGCTCCAGGATGAGATGAGTCGACATCGAGGTGTCAAACAGTGCCGTCGATATGAACTCTTGGGCACTATTAACCTGTTATCCCCAGAGTAGCTTTTATCCGTTGAGCGATGGCCCTTCCATACGGAACCACCGGATCACTATGACCTAGTTTCCTACCTGCTCGACTTGTAAGTCTCGCAGTCAAGCACCCTTATACCATTACACTCTGCATATGATTTCCAACCATATTGAGGGTACCGTTGCGCGCCTCCGTTACATTTTGGGAGGCGACCGCCCCAGTCAAACTGCCCACCTAACACTGTTCTACCTCCAGATTCATGGAGGTAAGTTAGAGAAAACTTAATTCAATGGTAGTATTCCAATGGTGACTCCACACATCCTAGCGAATGCGCTTCAAAGTCTCCTACCTATACTCTAAATGAATTAAACTTTCCCAATATTAAGCTACAGTAAAGCTTCATGGGGTCTTTTTGTCCAATCGCGCCTATAGGGCGTCTTCACCCTAACCGGGATTTCACCGAGTCTATTGTCGAGACAGTCAAGAGATGGTTACACCATTCAAGCGGGACGGAATTTACCCGACAAGGAATTTCGCTACCTTAGGACCGTTATAGTTACGGCCGCCGTTCACTAGGGCTTCGGTAAGAAGCTTCGGTATAAATACCTAACATCCATCCTTAACCTTCCAGCACTGGGCAGGTGTCACCTCATATACATCACCTTACGGTTTAGCATAAAGCTGTGTTTTTGTTAAACAGTCCCCTCTCGCTCTTCACTGCGGCTTATATAAAATAAGCATCCCTTATTGCGAACGTACGGGATTAATTTGCAGAGTTCCTTAACAATAGTTAACTCGCTAGCCTTAGGATACTCTCCTTGACCACGTGTGTTCGTTCTCGGTACGGACAATAATATGATAAAGTTAGAAGCTTTTCTTGGAAGCGTGATATATATGGCTTTGTTCACTCCGAAGAGATCCCTTGTACTCATACCTCGTCCTTAAAGCAAGCGGATTTGCCAACTTGCAAGACTCGATATTTAAACCCAAATCCGATAATGGGCCCATATTAACCTTCTCCGTCACTCCATCACTCATATTATTGGTACAGGAATATTAACCTGTTTCCCATCGACTACGCCTCTCGGCCTGGCCTTAGGACCGACTAACCCAGGATGGACGAACCTACTCCTGGAAACCTTAGTCAATACGGCTTGAAAGATTCTCACTTTCATACGTTACTCACGCCGGCATTCTCACTTCTATGCTGTCCAGTAGTTCTCACGATCTACCTTCATCCTGCATAGAACGCTCACCTACCACTACATAAATGTAGTTCGTAGCTTCGGTTATATACTTAGCCCCGTTAAATCTTCGGCGCAGAAACACTCGACTAGTGAGCTATTACGCACTCTTTAAACGATGGCTGCTTCTAAGCCAACATCCTAGCTGTTTAAGTATTTCAACATCCTTTTCCACTTAGTATATATTTGGGACCTTAGCTAACGATCTGGGCTGTTTCCCTCGCGACTATGAAGCTTATCCCCCATAGTCTAACTGCTAGAATAAAATATATGACATTCAGAGTTTGATTACATTCAGTACACCTAGGTGGCGCCATCAGGTATTCAGTGCTTTACCTTCATATATCAATTATCTAACGCTAATCCTAAAATTATTTCGGTGAGAACCAGCTATCACGAGATTCGATTGGAATTTCACCACTAACCACAGGTCATCCGCGGTCGTTTCAACGAACGTCGGTTCGGTCCTCCATATGGTGTTACCCAGACTTCAACCTGCCCATGGCTAGATCATCTCGTTTCGGGTCTATCTCAACATACTATATCGCCCTATTAAGACTCGGTTTCCCTACGGCTCCACTTCTACAGCTTAACCTTGCATGCTAAAATAACTCGCCGGCTCATTCTTCAAAACGCACGCCATCACACATTAATGTGCTCTGACACGTTGTAAGCTTATGGTTTCAGATTCTATTTCACTCCCATCTCTGGGTTCTTTTCACCTTTCCCTCACGGTACTATACGCTATCGGTGACTAGTTAGTATTTAGGCTTACCCAATGGTCTGGGCAGATTCCGACAGGATTTCTCGTGTCCCGCCGTACTCAGGATCCTACTAGGTATAAAATGAATTTCGTATACAGGGTTTTCACCTTCTATGACATAGCTTCCCAACTATTTCTACTATCCATCTTAAGTCCACATTGTAGTCCTACAACCCCGATATAAATATCGGTTTGGCCTGTTCCGCTTTCGCTCGCCACTACTTACGGAATCACTTCGTTTTCTTTTCCTCTTGCTACTGAGATGTTTCACTTCACAAGGTATTGCTTCAATAACCTATGTATTCAGTTAAAGATAACTAGCATTACTACTAGCTGAGTTTCCTCATTCGGAGATATACGGGTCACAGTTTCTAATCAACTCACCGTATCTTTTCGCAGATTTGCACGTCCTTCATCGCCTTCTAGTCCCTAGGCATCCACCATAAGCTCTTAGTAACTTATTATGATATCTTCAATTAATATTTGTTAAATTTTTTAACATTTGTTTTTTGTTAGAGTGTTTTTTGCTATAAAAATATTCTTGATTTTACAATCAAAAATTCCTTATAGTCTTTATTTTTAAATTAGACTAAAAAGATTGTTAATAATATTCAGTTTTCAAAGAACTATCTTGAGAGAAAATACTCTCAAAACTAAATAGAATCTGACCATAAAATTTCTTATACTTATACAAGCAATATTTTATGGATTTTAATAATGTACACTAATTAAAGTGTTAATTTTGTAAATTAACTCCATTAGAAAGGAGGTGATCCACCCCCACATTCCCGTAGGGGTACCTTGTTACGACTTAACTCCAATCACCAGTCCTACCCTAGACGCAAGACTCCCGAAGGTTATCTTAACGGTTTTAGGCATTACCAGCTCTCGTAGTTTGACGGGCGGTGTGTACAAGACCCGGGAACGTATTCACCGCGACATGTCTGATTCGCGATTACTAGTGATTCCAACTTCATGAGGGCGAATTGCAGCCCTCAGTCCGAACTGAGACAAGCTTTTTATGATTAGCTCCCCATTACTGGTTCGCAACAGTTTGTACTTGCCATTGTAGCACGTTTGTAGCCCTAGATATAAGGGGCATGATGATTTGACGTCATCCCCACCTTCCTCCAGCTTACGCTGGCAGTCTCATTAGATAAAGTAACTAATAATAAGGGTTGCGCTCGTTGCGGGACTTAACCCAACATCTCACGACACGAGCTGACGACAACCATGCACCACCTGTCATCCGGTTAACCTCCACTATATTTCTATAGCTTTGCCAGAGATGTCAAACCTAGGTAAGGTTCTACGTGTATTGTCGAATTAAACAACATGCTCCACCACTTGTGCGGGTCCCCGTCAATTCCGTTTGAGTTTCATTCTTGCGAATGTACTACCCAGGCGGGTAATTTAATGCGTTAGCTGTAATACCGACACATTGCCGTGCCGACATTTAATTACCATCGTTTACGGTGTGGACTACTAGGGTATCTAATCCTATTTGCTCCCCACACTTTCGAGCCTAAGCGTCAGTTATAGCCTAAGTTTTCGCCTTCGCCTCTGGTGTTCTTCCATATATCTACGCATTCCACCGCTCCACATGGAGTTCCAAAACTCTCTACTATACTCTAGACTTACAGTTTCCAATGCAAACAACCGTTAAGCAGTTGTCTTTAACATCAGACTTGTAAATCCGCCTGCGCTCGCTTTACGCCCAGTAAATCCGGATAACGCTTGCATCCTATGTATTACCGCGGCTGCTGGCACATAGTTAGCCGATACTTATTCAAAGGGTACCGTCAAATAAGAAACATTTCCTTTTCTTACATTTCTTCCCCAATAAAAGAACTTTACAATCTTGTAGGACCTTCATCATTCACGCGGGATTGCTCCATCAGACTTTCGTCCATTGTGGAAAATTCCCTACTGCTGCCTTCCGTAGAAGTATGGGCCGTGTCTCAGTCCCATTGTGGCTGTTCTGCCTCTCAGCACAGCTACGCATCATCGACTTGGTGAGCCATTACCTCACCAACAATCTAATACGTCGCACCCCAATCCAAAAGTGTTGCAAACGCAACTTTAAATATCAATACTTATGTAAAAATATGCTATGGGGTATTAGCTAGTTTTTCAACTAGTTATCCCCCTCTTATGGGTATGTTGGATACGTGTTACTCACCCGTTCGCCACTAAGTATAAATACTTCGTTCGACTTGCATGTATTAGGCATCCCGCTAGCGTTAATCCTGAGCCAGGATCAAACTCTCAAAAATTGACAGATTCTATTTAGTTTTCAAAGAACTTTCTATGCTATTTTTTACAAAATAACATAACAAAATTGCTCTCATATTTATGATAATTTTACATTTTCAAAAATACAAAAGCAAAATAATTATATAGTATATGTCCAATATTTCAAATTTTTTAAAAAATTTCTTATATATACAATTAATTATATTATTTCGGCCACAACGCCATCAAGAGTTACTTTCTTAATTTTAACTCTTTTTAATTGACCAGTTAAATCTTCTTTTGTTTTAACTAATACCTTAATATACTCAGAAGAGAAACCTTCTTGAAAGGAAGTTGAACAAGATTTTTCAAAAACAACATTAGTTTCTTTGCCTATAAAAGATTTGACTATTTCTTTTCTAATATCATTTTTAAATTGAGTTATTTCCTTTATTCTTCTTTTTTGTGTATTTGAATTTAGGCATTTTAACCTTGATGCAGCTGTCATTTTTCTTTTTGAATATGGAAAAATATGCATATCTAAAAATCTAATTTTTTTTAATCACTCAATTGAGTCTAAATGATCTTCTTCAGTTTCAGTAGGGAAGCCAACAATGTAGTCTGTAGTAAAAGTTGAGTTTGGAGATTTTTCTCTAATTTTACAAACAAGTTCATAAAATTTCTCACTACTATATTTTCTATTCATTTCTTTTAAAACTTTATTTGAACCTGACTGTAAACATATGTGTCATTGTTGACAAAATCTTTCTGGATTACTTGTAACTATATTAACTATTTCATCAGTGATTTGAAATGGTTCAACTGATGAAATTCTTATTCTAAAATTACCTTCAATTTTATTTATTTCATTAAGCAGATTTTCAAAATTATGTTTTCCATCATCATAGCCAGCAGTGTTAACTCCAGTAATAACAATTTCCCTATAATTTTTCTTAAGTTCTTTTATTTCCTTTATTAAAATATTTAAATCTTTAGATCTTTGTTTGCCTCTTGAAAAAGGAATAATACAATATGAACACATAAAATTACATCCATCTTGTATTTTAATAAATGCTCTTGTTTGATTTGTGAAATTTATATCTTCATTTTTTTCAAATTTATTATTCAAGAATAGATTTTCAATTTTATTAATTCTCTCTCTTTTCTTTTCAAATTCTGTAATTAGTTCATAAACATCATTCTTATATTTATTTCCAATTAAAATATCAATGTTGTACTTTTCTCCAATATCACTATTCATTTGTGTGTAACAACCTGAAGCGATCACAATTGAATTGGGGTTGTACTTTCTAGCTCTTTTTATTATATTAATTGATTTCTTATCTGCCTTTTCTGTAACAGTGCAAGTATTAATAATATAAATATCAGAAAAACTATCAAATGGTTTCTCTATGTAACCATTAATTAATAATTGATTTCGCATTGAATTGGATTCAAAGATATTAACTTTGCAACCTAGTGTATAAATAGCAAATGTATTACTTTGCATTTTCTATTTTCTCACTATTAGATTTTGGTTCTTCAACTTTTTCATCTTTTTTTGTATTTTCACCATTTTTTCTTTTTTCAGTGTCAACATTTACTTTGAAAATAAAGTATTGATGAAATCCAACACCAATTAAAGAAATTGCCAAAACAATACAAATAAGAATTATTGCAAGTGAAGAATTAGTACCTCATTTTTGATACATAGAAAAAAAAGTGATAAATGAAAGAGAAAAAATCATATTAGTTAAGTTGATATAGATTGAAATTCAATCATAAAATATTCAGTTCTTAGACATGTGCATTCTTATCAAAGAATATTCTCTTGTTAAAAGAATCATATAGATAGTTGAAGTAATAGCAGATATAGATGAAAAAACAATAATAGGTAGTATTTGACCTAAAATATTATTTGATTTATTTGCAACAAAAATTATCGATATCATTACACCTAATACTATAGAAAGAGATGAAGCCTTATATAATACATCTAATAATACTTTTGTAATGTTATTATTTTTCATTTTTATTTCCTATATTAAAAGTCAAAATTGAAGCTAAGTAAATAGCAGCAGTTTCGCTTTTCAAAATTGTGTTTGTCAATTTTAAAAATGAACAGTTTTTCCTTAGAATTTCTAATTCTCTTTCAGAAAATCCACCTTCTGGCCCGACAATTAAATTAATTTTATCATTATATTTTATATCATCAAATAAATTTTTCTCACTTGCATCTTGATATGCAAGTATATTAAATTTGTTATTTTCTATTTCTTTAATTAACTCATTAAAATTAATTGAATTGTTTATTTTTAAATCAATATGTCTATAACATTGTTTTGATGATTCAGAAATTATTTTATTTAATCTTTCAAAATTAAGTTTGATGTTTTTTTGGCTTCTCTCAAAAAAAACTGGTGTGATTGATTTACAATTTATTTCATTTAATTTTCTTAAAGCTAGTTCAAAATTACTTTTATCTATTACACCCAAAAAAATATTAATATTTAAAACATCATTACTTAGAACGTGCTTGCTTACTATTTCTAATTTTAATTTATCTGTTGATTTAATAATTGTCTCATATTCATTTAAATCATCAAAACAAGAAAGTTTATCACCTATTTTTTTTCTCAATGATTTTTTAATGTGCAATTCATCTTCTTCAGATAAGAATATTTCATTATTTAAAATTTTTGAAATTTTAAACTTCGGCATTTAACATCCTATCTAAAATAAAATTAATAAATTTATATGACTTTTCATCACTATAATTTTTTGATGTAACAACTGCTTGATCAATTATGATTTTTCTGTCTATTTTAGTAACTTCATATTCTGAATAAGCAGAAATGATTATTGATAAATCAATTTCAGAAACTCTATCTCAATTTCAATTATCATTTAAGTTTGATACTATAATTTTTTTAATTTCTGAAAAATTGTTAATAGCATATTCAACTACATTATATATATCTTGATCATTTTTTATTTCATCAGGAATATTATTAAAATCAAAATCATTTTTCATTAGGCAAGAATAAATATATTGGAATACAATTATTCTTTTTTCTCATTGTTTAAGCATAATTACCTAAGAATAATATTAACATAGAAATCATTTATTTTAAGTTCTGAGCTTAAGATAAATAAAATTTCTTTTTTTAGAGAGTCAATCTCACCAATAATGTCTTTATTTAAATTTTCATTAATATAAATGTACATTTCATTATTATCATCTTTATTTAGAAATGAATCAATACTAATATTTTTATATTTATAATTTGAACTTTCAATATATTCTAAAATATACTTAGTAATTGAATCAACTTCAATATATATTGAGTCATTATTTTTATTAAATATTTTATACATTTTTACTTCTTCCAATATATTCACCATTGCTTGTGTTTATTATTACATTTTCACCAGTTTTAATGAATTGAGGAACATTTATTTCATAGCCAGTTTCAAGAACAGCTTTTTTTAGTGCAGCTTGTGCAGTGTTACCTTGAACTGCTTCTTCAGCAAACTCAATTTTTAATGTAACTTGATCAGGTAAGTATATTCCTAAAATTTCAGATTCATATATCATTATGTTAAATTCTAAACCTTCAACTATAAAATTCTTTTCTCATTCAAGTTTGTTACTAGGAATTTCATATTGTTCAAAATTTTCTAAATCCATGAAAATATAGTTAGAACCATCTACATAAGAAAAAGAACATTTCTTTTTTAATACATTTGCTTGCTCTAATTTTTCACCAGTTAATACTTCAACTGTAATTGATTGATTTCTAAGATTTTTAACTTTACACTTTACTATTCCTTCTCTCATTGCAGTTTTATTAAAAGAATTTTCTATTACTAAATAGATATTGTTTTTATATAAAAAAGTATGTCCAGGTCTTAGATCTTTTGCATGTATTATTTGTGCCATTTTTTTTCCTTGTAGATATGCTATTCATATTATAAAATAAAAAATAAATAATTACTATTGTAATTATTTATCTAAATCTGCTTTTGTTATTTTTGGTGATTTATGTTCTACAATTTCAAAGAAATGAGATTGTTTTCTTTTTCTTCCATTATCAAATTTTTTAACTGATTCAGTTCTTGGTGGGAATGGAGAAGGATTTTTAACTAATGGAGCTGCTGCTACTTTAGTTTCAGATACATTTAAATTATTGTTTAATAATTCTCTTAATCTTCTATTTTCTTCTTCTCTTAATTTTAATTCATTCGCAACATTATCAACTGGAGTAGACATTCTAATTCCTAATGGTTCAAGTCCTTTTTCTAAAGAAGAAATTCTTGTTTCATATTCATCTCTTAATAATTTTAAAGCTTTGTTGTTGATAATATCAGAAATATCATTTTCATTTACATGAGATTTATTAATAACATTTTGAGATAATCTTCTAATTTCTTTTTCTTGAGCTTCAATTATGTTAGTTAACTCAACTAATCTTTGATTATTTGCTAATCAAGCTTTTTGAGTAACTTCAGATTGGCTGTTTAATTTAGATACTTCATCTAAAGCAAGTTTTTTACTTTCATTTTCGATGAATGAACTTATATCATCTTTTGTATAAGTTTGTATCCCATCTGCAGCTCTTATTTTCACAATTTTTGTTTTTGGTAGCTCACCATTAAAGTAGTCGTATTTCATATCTTCATCTCCGTTTTTATATTCGTAAATTCCATCATCCTCTAATGAAAGATTTTTTTTTTGGAATTCTTCTTCTCAATTTAAATTATAATGCAATGGTTTATTATTTTTTAAGAAATCTTTAGAATCATTAGTTAATTCATTTCTATTAACAAAGTTTAATTCTTCTTCAAGAAAAGAGTCAATATTCATATTAACTTTTTTCAAATTATCTTTAAATAATAATTTTGACTTTTCTTGAATTCTATTACTAGAATCTTCTAAACCATTTGAGTTAGGATTTTCTAATTGAATTAATCTATTTTCTATTGAAGAAAATGACTCTTTATTTTCCATAAAATTTCTATCAATTTTATTCGATAAGTAATCTAGATTGATTATTAGTTTTTCATAAATATTGTTAATATTGCTATCCAAATTTGTCATGAAATTATCTAGTTCGTTATCAGAAAAATTTTTAGAGTCAATTTGATTATCACCAGATAAATGAATATCAAATTTTTCTTTGTTCAATAAGTTAGAAATATATTGACTTCTGTATCTCATTTTTTTTCCTTAAATTTTCTTAAGCACTATATTATATTGATTATAGCAATCTTTTCTTATGATTTGCTATTAATTTTTCGATTGCTTCTTTTTCTTTTTGATTAAGATTTGCATCTTTTTGACTTGTATTAATTTGATTAGCTTCTTTGAAACCTTTTTCATGTTCAATAATGATATCTTCTAGTAAAGATATTCTTTGAACATTTTTTAATCAAGCTCTATGTGATTTATTTAATTCAGAATTGTTTTCTTCAAAAATTTTCACAAATGTTCTTAATTCTGCAGCAATAATTTCTTCTGAATATTTTAAAATTAATTTTTTAATTTCTTCTTTATCTTTTAAATTATCATCAATTTTGAAATCAATATTTTTTAAAGTCTCATCAATTCTTTTGTGAAGATTTACATCAATTTCATTAGTTATTTGAAGTATTTCTTTGTAAAGATTTTCTGCTGAAATTTCTTGTTTTTTAGTAATTTCATTTATTTGATTTGAAATAAAAGTATTTTCACTTTCAATTGAACTTATTTCACTTTCTAATTTTGAAATGTTTTCATTAATTTTTGAAATATCACTATTTTCACCAATATTAGATAGTAAATGTGTTTGTTTTTCAATTTGTTGTTCTAATTCTGATATTTTTTTATTATTAATAACTCATAAATTGTAAACTTTTTTAATTTCATTTGAAGAAGTATCAGCATATTTTTTAAGATCAATAATGTTATTATTGTTGAATGCAGAAATATTCATTACTTCATCAATTAAAGATTCAATTTTTAAATTACAATTTCAAATTTCATCAAATATTAATTGATTAATTTTCACATTCTTATTATTTAGTTTATGAATAATATTTTTAACTTCTTCTTTTATTTTTCTATCTTCTTCTGATAAAATTAAAAGTTCTTTTTTGAATGGTAGATTATTAATTTCTTTTGTAACAATACTATAAACTATTTCTTCAATAGATTTAATAATGTCTGTTTCTTTAATAATTTTTCTTGGATCAAGATTTATAGAAATAGCATCAATTTTATTATCAATTTCATTAATAATTTCTTTAATGTTATTTTCAAAATCTTTTTTGAAATTAAATAGATTATCTTCTAAAATTAAATTTTTATTTTTTAAAGATTCAATTTCATTATTAATAGATCCGTCCATTTCAAGAATATCTAATAAATTTTCTTGTAAAGAATTGTTTTTGTAATCTAAGCTATCGATATCATATCTTTGTTTTTCTAATTCATCTTTTAACATATTATCTAATGATTTTAATTTTTCATTATTTAATAATCAGTCTTTTTGAATTCTTGATATCTCTTCTGAGATACTATCATTGATATGAGCAAGTTCATTTATTTTTTCTAAACCTTCTTTTTTATCAAATTTTTGATTAACATCTTCTACTAATTTTTGAATTCTTTCATTTGCTAATTCATAGTTGTTATTAACTAAGCTATGAATTATATCAATTGATTCTCTATTTTCGCTTATGTTAACTGTAGCATTTTCTAAAAATTCCATTGAATTTTTATATACTAAATCAACTTTAGAATTAAAGTCTTCACCAATTTCTTTTTTAACATCAGAAACTAAATCATCCATTTTATTTACAAGAATAGTTTTTTGATTTTTAAGGTTTTTTTCAATTTTAGAATTATCCTTCATGATTTCCATGATTTCAAATTTTAAATTTTCATCAACTTTAATTAACTCATCCATTTTTCTTTTTAAGTCTGGAGATGGTTCATAATCACTATTCATGTTAGTTAATTCACTTGATTGGTTTTCTAATAAATCTATGAAAGAAGTTAATTTGAAATTATTTAATAATCATAATTTTTTATTTTTTTCAATTTCATTATTTACTGAAACATTAAGTTCTTTTAAGTCAGCAATTTTATGATCTAAATCAACACCAGAAACTTGAATATCAGAAGATAATTTTTCTTCTAATAATACAATGTTGTTATTGCAATTATTTAAGTCTTCACTTAAGAATTTATTCATATCTTCAAATTTAGATGCAGATTCTTCGCTAGCTACTCTTAAACTATCAACTAATTCCAATGTTTCTTTTAATAAGCAATCTATTTTTTCAGAGAAATCATCAGTTAAAGAATCAGATAAGTTTTTAATTTCTGTATCTATTTTATCACCAATTTCTCTTTCAATAGAGAACATTTTTTCATTTACATCAGATTCCATTGTTTTGATTCTGTCTTTAATTTTAGATTTTTCAGATAATAGTTTACTTTTGATTGAATCAGTTTCAGAATATATAGATTCAATTTCTTCTTTTATATTTTTTTCAGATTCAAAAAGCTCTTGAATTCTATCAAATGATAAATTTCAAACTTCTTCACTACTTCTACTTAATGATCTTAATTCTTCAGATTGAGATAATAATATTTCTTCTAGAGAAGTTAATTTCTTATTATTAGTTATTCATGAATCATAGATTTTTTTAATTTCATACATTGAAGTATCATTGTCTGATCTTAATTGTTCAACTTTTTCAACTAATGGTTTAAATTTAGGATCTTCTTCTGGAAGTAAATTAATTTGCTCATTAATTTCAAATAAATTATTATTTACTTCTAGAACGAAGCTATTAACTTCTTCTTTTAATTTGTTAATTTCTTCTGAGTTATTTTCAGCGAATGAATGAACTTGGTTGATGATTTCTGTCATTTCAGAATATAGAGAAGAAATTTTTTCGTTGATATCTGTAGAAACTTTTGAAACCTTTTCATCAATTTCACTTGAAAGGATTTCTTTTGAAGCAGAAATTTCTTTAGATAAATCATTTTGTATTTCTTCAATTCTTTCAAGAACTTTTTCTTTTTCAGTTG
The DNA here is from genome assembly GCA_947041945.1 of uncultured Mycoplasmataceae bacterium. Taxonomy (GTDB): domain Bacteria; phylum Bacillota_I; class Bacilli_A; order Mycoplasmatales; family Mycoplasmoidaceae; genus CAMREV01. The sequence goes on from CAMREV010000005.1 coordinate 58,989, forward strand.
TTAATTTTGTATGAATAGCGTTAGTTTCAACATAGAATGATTCAATTTCTTCTTTTATAGTTTTTTCAGATTCAAAAAGCTCTTGAATTCTATCAAATGATAAATTTCAAACTTCTTCACTACTTCTACTTAATGATCTTAATTCTTCAGATTGAGATAATAATATTTCTTCTAGAGAAGTTAATTTCTTATTATTAGTTATTCATGAATCATAGATTTTTTTAATTTCATACATTGAAGTATCGTTGTCTAATCTTAATTGTTCAACTTTTTCAACTAATGGTTTAAATTTAGGATTTTCCTCTGGAAGTAAATTAATTTCCTCATTAATTTCAAATAAATTATTATTCACATCAACTACAAAAGTATTAACTTCTTCTTTTAATTTGTTAATTTCCTCTGCATTGTTTTCTGTGAATGCATTTATATCATGAATGATTTCTGAAATTTCAGAATATAAAGCTGTAATTTTTTCTTCAATTTCAGAAGATATCTTAGCAACTTTAGTATCAATATCATTCATTACTTTTTCTTCAGAAGCATTTATTTCAGCTAATAATTTTTCCTCAGAGCTAATAATTTCAGCTAATACTTTTTCTTCAGAAGCATTGATTCCTTTTAATAGATCATTGTTAATTAAATCTATCTTATTGTGAATTTTATCTTTTTCTTCAGTTAATTTATTTTTAATATCTTTATTTTCAGTATAAATATTTTCAATTTCTTCTTTTATAATTTTTTCAGATTCAAAAAGTTCTTGAATTCTATCAAGTGAAATATTTCAAACTTCTTCACTACTTCTACTTAATAATCTTAATTCTTCAGATTGTGAAATTAATAGTTCTTCTAGAGAAGTTAATTTTTTATTATTATTTTTTCAAACATTTGTAATCTTTAAAATTTCTTTATTTGTGACTTCAGAGAATACTTTTAAATCATCGATTTCACTAATCATTTTTTGGAATCTTGGATCTTCTTCTGGTAATTTATTAACTAAGAAATCAATTTCAGAAATTTTAGAATCTACTGTCATTAAGCTTAGTCTTGTGAAACTATCTAAATTAGCAATTTCTTCTACCAATTCATTTTGTCCATCACTTAATTCATTAATAATAGAAAGCATCTCTTGGTAAATTAAATCGATTTTCATTGCAGTGTCATTTTTAACATCTTCAATTTTCTTATCAGTTTCAGCTAAAACATTGCTTTCTAAATCACTAATAATATTTTGGATTTCATTTTTATCTTCATCAGTTTTTTGTAAAATTTTAATTTCAGATGAAGCTAAAATTTCTTTTAATTCACTTGCTTTTTCATTAAGAGCTTTTTTGTTTTTAGAAGATTCAATAATTATTTGGTTTTTAATTGTTTTGTTTTCTGTATAGATTTTCTCAATTTCTTCTTTTATTTTATTTTCAGAAGTATGAAGTTCATGAATGAAATCATAAGCATCAGCTAAATTTCCTTCAGTGTAATCACCTAATTCAAGAATATCTTGACCTTGTTTATCTAGTTTTACTTTTAATGAATCTATCTTTTTATTGTTTTGTTTAATTAATTCAAAATTTTCTTGCATTTGATCAACTGATACTTCTGAGTATTCAAATAATTTTTTAATGTCTTCAGATATTGCAGTGAATTTTTCATTATGGTCAGGAATTGATTTAATTAAATTTTCTAATACTAACATTTCATCTTTATTACTTTGAATTTTGTTAGCAAAAGCTATTTCTACATCAGAAATTTTTTCTAATGTTGAAATATTTTCATAATGAATGCTTGAAATTTGTTCAATTAAGTCATAATTCATTTGCATTAATTTATCATCAATTTTTTCTTCAGATAAAACAATTTTAGAATCAATAACACTTTCTTGATCAGCAATCTTCTTATCTAGCTCAGAAGTTAATGCAACTAACTTTTCATTTAATTTTTCTTTGTTAGCTTCGATTTCATCTTTGAAACCTTTATTTTCGGTGTAAATTTTTTCAATTTCTTCTTTTATTTTATTTTCAGAAATATGAAGTTCATGAATTAAATCGTAAGCACCAGCTAAATTTCCTTCAGTGTATTCACCTAATGTAAGAATCTGTTGACCTTGCTTATCCAGTTTTACTTTTAATAAGTCTATTTTTTTATTGTTTTGTTTAATTGACTCAAAATTTTCTTGCATTTGATCAAATGATACTTCTGAGTTTTCAAATAATTTTTGAATGTCTTCAGATATTGCAGTGAATTTTTCATTATGGTCAGGAATTGACTTGATTAAATTTTCTAATACTAACATTTCATCTTTGTTGCTTTCAATTTTGTTAGCAAAAGCTATTTCTACATCAGAAATTTTTTCTAATGTTGAAATATTTTCATAATGAATGCTTGAAATTTGTTCAATTAAGTCATAATTCATTTGCATTAATTTATCATCAATTTTTTCTTCAGATGAAACGATTTTAGAATCAATAACACTTTCTTGATCAGCAATCTTCTTATCTATATCAGAAGTTAGTGCAACTAATTTTTCACTTAGTTTTTCTTTGCTAGCTTCGATTTCATCTTTGAAACCTTTATTTTCAGTGTGAATTTTTTCAATTTCTTCTTTTATAGTTTTTTCAGAATTAAATAATTCATGAATTCTATCAAATGAAGTTGAAATAGCACCTTCACTACTTGAAGCAATGAATTGAATTTCTTCTGATTGAGCAACTAATATTTTCTTTAAAGATTTACTTCTTTCTATATTCTTATTCAATTCATCATGTAAATGCATAATGTGGTCAGACTGTTCTTTATTTTCATCACTTAATCTTGCAATAGCTTCAGTAACTTCAAGGTAGATAGGGTTATCTCTAGAAATTCCACCTCTGCTTTTTAAGTCTTCTATTTCAATTTGTAAATAATCAAAAGTTTTTAAAGTATCATTTTCAATAATTGAAATTTGTTGATTTAAATCTTGGTTATTTTCATTTAATTCATTAATTAAATTCATAACTTCATTATGAAGTGTAATTAATTTAGAATCGATGTTTGTATTGATTTCATCAATTTTTGAATCGGTATATGAAAGCATTTCAGATTCAGTTGAAGAAATTTTGTTTTCTAATTCTTCATTTAAGATTCTAATTTTGTTTTCTAAATTTTGTTTTTCTTCTGATAATTTTTTCTCTAATTTGCTGTTGATTGAATTAATTGAAAGTATTTCATTTTTGATTGAACTCTCACTTTTATAAAGTTCTTCAGTTCTATTGAATAAATCACTGAAATTCATTTCAGAATTATTTACTAATGATAATATTTCCTGAGATTTATTTTCTAATATTTTTTCTAAACTACTAATTTTTTCATTATTAGTTTTTCAAGCATCAATACAATCTCTTACTTCATTTGTAGTTTGGATTGTTGAAGTTTTGATTTCTCTAATAGTTTCAAAAAGTCTAGCAAATTTTTCATCATGTTCAGGATCTAAATGAGTGAAGTGTTCTAATTCAGCAATTTTTGAATTAACTTCAAATAAGTTTAATGAAACACCTTCATTAACAATTGATATTTCCTCAAAAGAAGTTTGGTTTTCTTTCTTCAATTCATCTATCATATTAATTGTTTCTTCATAAAGCTTGATCATTTTGTTATCAGTTTTTTCTGTAACTTTATTATCTAAATCAACAATCATAGTGTCGATGTTTGTAGAAACATCTTCAATTTTACTTTCTAGATTAGTTTTTTCTTCTTGTAATTTGCTTTCTAGTAAGCTGTTGCTTTTAAGAATTTGTTTAATTTGATCTTTTATTTTATTTTCATTTTCATATAGAACATTTATTTTATCAAATGAATCATCAAAAGCCTCACCAGTTAATGATCTAAGGTTTTGAATTTCATTTGCTTGGTTACCTAAAACATCTTCAAGAATTTCTAATTTCTTATTATTTTCATATCATGAATTGTAGATGTCTTCAATTTTAGAAATTGCTTCAGTATTGAAACTTTTCATTTCATTTACTCTATCAATTAGATCATCAACTCTTTCATCTCTACTTGGATCAATTACAGTATTCTCAATTAAAACTTGTAGTTCTTCAATTTTTGTATTTGATTCATTTAATTTTTTTGAAAGATATTTGTTTGTTTCTTCAATTTCAGCTCTTGTATTTTCGTTTTCAAATTGAATACTTGAAACTAATTCTAAAGTTTCATTATATAAAGCCTGAAGTTTTTCATCAGTTTCTTGTTGAATTTTATTATCTAAGTTATCTAAGTTACTTAAAATATCATTAATTTCATGGTTAACAACTTCAATTTTATTTTCTAAGATTGAAGAATTAGAATCTAATTGAGTTTCAAGTGTGATTATTTTTTCAGTTATTTCACCAGAAGTTTTTTCCATATGAGCAATAGATTCACCAGTTAAGTTATCTAAATCATATTGAATTTTTTGATCAAATGAGTCAATTAATGAATGGAAGTCAGTATAAAGAATATTGATTTTTTCATCAATAGCTTCTTTTTCTGTTTCTAATGATTTTTCAATTTTTTCATTATTTTCTCTAATAGTGTTTAATTCAACTTTGAATTCTTCACTTGTAGATTTTAAATCATCAATTTGTTTTAATGAAGCATTAATGTCCCTATGTTCACTACTTAAGTTCATTTTACTAATCTCTTTAGTATTGCTTAGGATTTTTTCTTTTAATGATTCAATTTTTTCATTATTTTCATCTCACATTAAATGAGTTTTTTTAATATCTTTTTTATGTTTTTCTATAGAGTCAAAAATATTTTCTATATTATGGGCATTTTCATCATAAATAGCAAATTGATCACTAGAAAGTCTTCCCATTTGTTCATCAAAAGAATCGAATCTAGATTCAACAGACATAAATAGATCTTCAAATCTTCTTTGAGATTGGATCATTTCATCTATTATATCAGAAGTAATTTTATTCATTTCTTCCATTGATTTAGAAAGGTTTGTATTTCATTCACTAATTGATTCTTTATTTTTTTCATAGAAATCATCTTTTAGTTCAGTAACTTTATCTAGAAATTCTTTTCTAAGGTTCGCATATTTAGTTTCATTTTCAGAATGAGATTCTTCAATAGAAGACAAAATAAGTCTTTCACTTCTAGCAGAAGACTCAGCAATTTTATAATCTATTTCATTATCTCTATCATGAATAATATTCAAGATATTGTTTTCAAGATCATATAATTTGGCGTTGATTTCATAGTTGATTTGTTCTACTCTTTCGTAGATCATATCTAATTTAGATTCATCTATTCTTACAACCCTTTTATTATTTTTATAATTTTCCATTTCATCACCTTCTACTTCTTCCCATTCATCCCAAGGAACTTCCTCTATATAATTTTGATTATTATTTAGTGTTTTTTTTGTTTCAACATTTGCATTTTGATTATTGCTATTATTAATTATTAATTCTTTTAATCTTTCAATTTCATCATGATACTTGTCATTGTTATTGTCATTACCATTATTATTTTTTTGTTTGATCAGTTCCTTTAAGGAATTGATTTCATTTAAATAAGAATTATCTGAATTTTTATTTATTAAATCAAGTTCATTTTTGAATTGATTATTATTGACACCGACAATATCATTTAAATTAAATAGCATTTCTTTTATATGGCTTATTTGCTCATTAATATAAGATAGTTGATCTTGAGATTCAGCGTTAAGGTTATATGTTTCATTTAATATATGACTTGTGTTTTGATAATCATTATCAAGTAGTTCTTCTCTAAGTTGAGTAGCAACATTCATTATCTCATTTAAATTTTCATTATTGCTATATAGTAATTCTTCTCTAAGGTTAACTAGTAGGTCATTGTATATTATTGAACTTTCATCGACTTTGTCTAATATAGTGTAATCCATATTAATTGAATCTTCACTAGTAAAGTGCATTCTATTCTCTAAATCATCAAGTCTATTATGCAATTCAGCTGTTTTGTATTCTGTGTTTTCTAGAATGTTATCATTGCTATATAGTAATTCATCTCTCAATGTATGAAATGAATCATCAAGTTTATTATGCAATTCAGTTGTTTTGTATTCTGTGTTTTCTAGAATGTTATCATTGCTATATAATAGTTCATCTCTAAGTGTATGAAATGAATCATCAAGTTTATTATGCAATTCAGCTGTTTTGTATTCTGTGTTTTCTAGAATGTTATCATTGCTATATAATAGTTCATTTCTTAATGTATTAAATGAATCATCAAGTTTATTGTGTAATTCAGCTGTTTTGTATTCTGTGTTTTCTAGAATGTTATCATTGCTATATAATAATTCATTTCTTAATGTATTAAGTGAATCATCTTGTCTCATAGAATTTTCTTCAACTCTATCTAAGATACTATAATCCATTGATATTAAGTCTTGATTTGTATTATCAATTTTATTTTCTAAATTACTTATTTTATTATGAACAGCAGAACTTAAGAAATTTGTAGTATTGATTGTATTGTTTTTTAAACCCTCTTCAATTGTTTGAATGTAGTTAAATAAATTTTGAGTATTTTCATCATTAACTTTTGTTAGCTCATTATATAGATATTCGGTATTGTTACCACCTGAACTCATGTTTATAGCTTCATATAATGAATTTTGACTTGCATAAATTTCTTCTCTTAGAGAACTTAAAGAATCAAAGAAGTTATAGCTTAAATCCCTTTGTTCATTAATACAGTTTGATATGTTGTTTTCTAAATAGTTAAGAGCACTATATAATTGCTCAGAATTTTTATTATTAGTATCAATAATTGTACCTATTTGATAGCTATCAACATTATTATTAGCAATACTGTCAATTGTGCTCTTATTTACACTAATTTCACTTTTTAAACTTGAAATTTGATTTAAAATGTTATTTAATTGAGAATTCAATAAAGCATTATCTTGTTGGATAACTGGCTGAGCTACTGTTGCAGGTATATATGTTGGTTGCGAAGGCAAAGAACTTCAAGAAGAACTTGAAGCATTTCCAGAGTGAAAGATGTTATTTCTTATATCCATTAGTTGGTTAGAAATTTTACCTTCTACATCTGTAATAAGATCATAAAGTTGCTGATTTCCACTATTACTTACTTCTGTGATTTTATTAAAAATTAAATCAAGTTCGTCTGAAAAAGTGGAGTAATTACTATTATTTTGTCTTTTCTTAGCCACTAATAACCCTTTTTATCACTAAATTTTTTATCTAAAATTTACACTATATACACTAATAATAATATATTTTTTGCATATTTTAGCATAAAAATAATTTAATTCAATAAAAAAAAGCAATTTATTAATTGCTTTTTTTTAAACTAATGAAATGATAGCTTTTTCTGTATTGTCACCTTGTCTTTTACCAAGTTTTAATACTCTAGTGTATCCACCATTTCTATCTTTGTATTTTTTTCCTAAATCATTAAATAGTTTTTTTAATAATTCGTCGCTAGAAAGATTTTTAGTATCTAATAATATTGCAGCAGCTTGTCTTCTAGATGCAAGAGTATTTTTTTTAGCTAAAGTAATTATTCTATCTACATGTTTTCTAGTTTCTTTAGCCTTAGTTAAAGTAGTAATTATTTCACCATATGCTATTACATCAGAAACTTGCTGTCTAATTACCATTTGTCTTCAAGCGGTAGTTTTACCTTTTTTATTTATATAAGACATGTCTAATTACCTTTCGTCTTTAAATGTTAAATTTCTATCTTCTATTTTCTTAACAATTTCTTTTAAAGATTTTTTACCAAGATTTCTAATTTTCTCAATTTCAAGTCTAGTCATGTTAGTGATTTGATGAATTGTTTGAATACCAGCTCTTTTTAAACAGTTGAAAGATCTAACAGATAGATCTAACTCTTCAATTGGAATTGATAAGAAATTATTGCTAGTTTGTTCAGAATCATCTCTCATTGTATTGAATTCAGATATTTTTTTATTGATCTCAACTAATGGAGAATAATGATCTATTAATATTTTACTTGCTAATGCTACTGCATCAGAAGGTGAAATAGATCCATTTGTAACTACTTCAAGAGTTAATGCATCATTAGTATCACTTTTAGAAGTTTTAATTTCTTCTATTGAATAGCTAGTTCTAATTATTGGAGAAAAGTTTGAATCAACAGCAATTATACCAATTGAATTAATTAGTTCTTTATTTTCTTGAAAAGATTTAAAACCTCTACCAACAGTTGCATATAAATCCATGCCAAATTTTGTTCCTTCTGTAACAGAACAAATATATAAGTCTGGATTTAAAATTTTAAATTCAGCCGGACAAATTATATCTTTAGCAGTAACAATACCACCTGTAGATTTTATTTGCATTACTGGTCATTTTTCAATTTTAGTATCTTCTAATGAATCCATAGATGAAACATCTTCTTGGAATTTAATAACTAATTTTTTTAAATTTAAAGTTAAATCAGTAACATCTTCTTTTACACCTTTAATAGCTTGGAATTCATGAGGAGCATTTGGAATTTTAATTGCAAAAAGACTTGCTCCAATAATATTACCAATTAATGCTCTTCTTAAACCATTACCTATTGTATTTCCAAAACCTTTTTCTAATGGTTTAATTGTGAATTTTCCATAATTATCATTTTCTAATAATGTATCAAAATCAATGTTGTATTTTAAAAATTTATTCATATTTGTTTCCTTTTCCTAAGATATTATCTTGGTTTCTTTGGTGGTCTACAACCATTGTGAGGTATTGGAGTGATATCTCAAATTTCAGATATGTCTAATCCCGCAGTATTTAAACTTCTAATAGCAGTATCTTTACCACTTCCAGTTCCATTAACTTTTACTATTATTGATTTTAATCCTAATGATATTGCATTTTTAGCAGCGGCTTCTGCTGCAATACCTGCAGCATAAGGTGTTGATTTTTTACTATTCTTGTAACCAATTGAACCTGAACTTGATCAAGAAATAGCATTTCCTTGTAAATCAGTCAAAGTTATAATTGTATTATTTGAAGTAGAGTGTATGTGACCAATACCTAAATGCGAAGCTAATTTTTTTTTCTTTTTTGCCATAAATATTTCTCCTATTTACTTTCTATTTTCTTATTAGCAACTGTTTTTCTTGGACCTTTTCTAGTTCTAGCATTAGTTTTAGTTCTTTGACCCCTTACAGGTAAACCTTTTCTATGTCTAATTCCTCTATAAGAACCAATTTCCATTAATCTCTTAATGTCCATTGCTTTGTTTCTTCTTAAATCACCTTCAATAACAAAAGCACTAATGCTTTTTCTTATTAAACTTAATTCATCGTCTGATAAATCAGATACTCTTTTATTTAAATCAATTTTACATTCATTTAAAATTTTAGTGCTTAAAGATTTTCCAATACCATATATATATGTTAATGATATTACAACTCTTTTATTATTAGGTATGTCTACCCCTAATATACGTGCCATATTTTCTCCTTATCCTTGTCTTTGTTTATGTTTAGGAGTCTTACAAATAACTTGTATTCTACCTTTTCTTTTTATTAATTTGCAATCTTTGCAAATTGGTTTAACAGATGCTCTTACTTTCATTTTATCTCCTAAGAAATTCTATATACTATTCGGCCACGTGTTAAGTCATAAGGACTCAACTCAACTTCTACAGTATCACCTTTTAAAATTTGAATTCTGTGAATACGAATTTTACCAGATACGTTAGCCATAACACTGATACCATTTTCTAGTAGGACATTAAATTGTCCACCTTGTAAAACATCAGTTATAGCACCTTTCATTTTTATTTTTTGTTCTTTTTCAATATTCACTATTGTTATTCCTTTTCTTCATCTAAGGTTAGTATTTCATAACCATTTTTCGTAACTAAGATCATGTGTTCTCAATGACATGTCAGTTTTTTGTTTTTTGACTTTACTGATCACTTATCTTTTTTATCAATGTAGTAATCACTTGATCCAGTCAATATCATTGGTTCTAGACAAACAATCATTCCTTCTCTTAATGTGGGACCAGAATCTCTAGTCCCATAATTTAAAATAATTGGATCTTCATGTAGTTTAATTCCGCAACCATGTCCGCCAAAGTCTGGCAAAATATGATATCCTTCTTTTTCTACATAAGTTTGAATTGCATTAGATATGTCTCCAATTTTATTTCCTGGTTTAATTTGATTTATACCTTCTAATAATGATTGGTAACATACTTTATTTATTTTTTCTGCTTCTTCATTTTCACCGATAATTACAGTGAATGCTGAATCACAAACATAATTGTTATATGTTACTCCAATGTCTAAAGAAAGCATGTCCTTGTTTTTGAGAATATATTCAGATGGGACTCCATGAATGACTACGTCATTCACTGATAAGCATATGTTGCCTTTGAAACCAGAATAATCTTTGAAGGTGCAAATAGCACCTTTTGATTCAATTATATTTCTAGCAAATTCATCAATTTGATTTAAAGAAATTCCTTCTTTAATATATTTGATAAGTTCATTTTTAGTAAACTTTCAAATATCACATGCTTTTTTGATATTAGTAATATCAAATTCTGATTTTATATAAATCATTTAACCTTCTTAAAAAGAAATTAATTCCTTAATATTTTTTATTACTTCATCTGATTCAATTCCAGAATCCATTTCAACTAAACAATTTTTGTTTTTGTAAAAGTCTATTAAAGGAAATGTTGAATCATAATAGGTTTTTAATCTATTTTTAATTGTTTCTGGATTATCATCGGATCTTTTAACTAATAAAGATTTATCAATGTCACAAATACCAGGCTCTTTAGGAGCTTTAAAATGTTCATTGTAAATTTTATTACAAGTAGGACATGTCATTCTTCCAGATATTCTTTTAATAACAACTTCATCAGAAATTTTTAAATAAATTGCATAGTCTACTTTAAAGAAAGTATCCAAGAATTTTGCTTGATCAACATTTCTAGGATATCCATCTAAAATAATACTTCTATTATCATGAATGTTATTTATTTTATTCTTAACTAATTCATTAGTTATATCATCTGGAACTAACTCACCTTTTTCAAGGTATGAATTTATTTTTTCAGAAAGCGGGCCATTATTTGTTAATTCTTCTCTAAAGATTGCCCCTGTAGATAAATGTACAATATCATAATCTTTGATTAGCTTTTCAGCAACAGTTCCCTTACCAGAACCAGGTGCTCCTAAAAAAATTATTTTTAAATTTTTACTCATATTTTTTCCTTATCATAAATGTGAAATACTTGAATCATCTTCATTTTGAGAATCAATGTATTTTTGCTCAATACTTTTTTTACTTTTTGAATATGAGTAATTAGTTTCAGCACTACATAATGCTTGTCAGAAATCTAATGAACCAGAAACAATAATAATAATACCTGTACCACCAATTGCAAGTCCACTTGGTAATCCTGTCGTTATTGAAAGAATATATGGCACTGATGCTATTAATGCAAGAAATGGTGCTCCAATACAATTTATTCTAATAAGAACTCTTGAAATATATTTTTCAGTAGTTAAACCCGCTTTGACACCTGGTATATATTTACCACTCTTTTTAAAGTTCTCAGATATCTGTTCTGGATTCAGCTGAATATATGAATAGAAAAATGAGAATAATATAATAAGAATTACATATAAAGATAAACCAGATCAAGAAGTTAAACTAAAAAAGTTATTTATAACTTGTGAGACATCTTGAGAAACAAATTGAGCAATTGTTGATGGAATAGACATTATTGAAGATGCAAAGATGACAGGTATAACACCAGCAGCATTTACTTTTATTGGTAAGTAAGCTAAATCTTCTGAAGATGTAGTTAATGCTTGACCAATTTGTTGTATTGGTATTTTTCTAATAGAGTTATAAATAAAAATTACACCAACTAATAAAATAATAAATAATAGTAAATATCCAATAAATGATAAGTAACCAAGTAATACTTGATTTGGTGAAACACCATCAGTTTGAACTAATACAAAGAATACATTTTGAAAGTTCGTAACTAATGATGAAAGTATACCTGACATTATTAATAAAGATATACCATTACCAATACCTTTTTTAGTTATGATATCAGCAATAAATAATGATATTAATGAACCAGCAACAAAACCAATTAAGACTTTAAATACTGTATATCATTGTAATGAAGCCAATGTAGTTTGACCATCAATTTCAAATTTTCCTGTAGAAATACTTAAACTTAGAATTGCATACCCTTGAGCCAATGCAAAGAAGACAGTTAAAATTCTGTTTATAATTTCAATTTTTCTTCTTCCCTTCTCACCACTTTTGGCAAGTCTGGCTAAGGGTTTTATTATATCTGATGATAATAATTGAACAATAATTTGAGCAGTAATATAGGGGGAGATACCAACAGAAAATATTGATAGTTGAGAAGCTCCACCACCACCTAATAAATTCATAATATCCAATAAAGTATTTCCTTCAGTTTGAACATCTTCAAGAATTTTTACTCCTGGCATTGCAATTAGAGCACCAATTCTAAAAAAGATTAATAGCGACAATGTTGCAACTAATCCTGCTAAAACTTTTTTACTTGTAAATACTTTTTTTGATTCCCTAAAAAAATTGCTATTCATTATATAACCTTGAAAGTACTTTTACTTTTTTCTAAAGAAAGAATTGCTCCTTTTGAAAATTTATTAGCTTCAATTTTGATTGAATCTTTTAAATCAGTATTCCCAATAATTTTTAATGGTAAATTGTTATTTGGAATGATTCTTTTTTCAACTAATATTTCCTTTGAAACTGTCTTCATCTTTAGATCAATTATTTGTTTTAATGAAATAACATTGTAGTTGTTTGCAAAATCATAATTATTAAAACCTACTTTAGGAATTCTTCTATATAAAGGAGTTTGTCCACCTTCAAATCCGATTCTTACCATACCAGATTTTCTAGCTTTTTGACCTTTTGTACCTCTAGTAGAAGTTTTACCCATACCAGATCCTATACCTCTACCAACTCTTTTTGGTTTATGATTTCTAGAACCTTCTACATATTCCATTTTTTCTAATTTCATTTTTATTCCTTAATTAATATTAACTATAGATTTTTAATATCTTTGTCTCTTAGAGCAGCTACTTCTCTAGGAGTTTTTTGTATTTGAAGACCATTTAAAGTAGCAAGTACCATATTTAGACTTGTATTTTTTCCTAAGTTCTTTGAATAAGCATCTTTATATCCAGCCATTTCTAAAAGAACACGGATTGGACCACCAGCAATAATACCAGTACCTTCAGGAGCTGGTTTTAATAAAACCTTACCTGCACCTTTTTTACCAATAACTTCATGGAATAAACTACCATTTTTATTCATTTTAACTTTCACTAAGTTGTTTTTAGCATCTTTCAATGCTTTTCTTATTGCGATTGGAACTTCAATAGATTTTCCTGTTCCGTAACCAACCATTCCATTTTTATCACCAATAATAACTAAAGCAGAGAATCTCATGTTTCTACCACCTTTAGTTGTTTTAGATATTCTTTTAATTCTAACAACCTTTTCATTGTAACCAGTGAAACTTTGTTTTTGGTTATTTTTAAGATTTCCTTTTGGACCATTTTTCTTGAAGTTTCCTTTTTTGAAATCTTTTTTAACAAAAGTTTTCTCTGAATCATTTCCTTCAACTTTTCTTGGTTCAAACTCTCTTTTAGGTTGCTCAACAACTGGTTTAGGTTGGAACTCTCTTTTAGGTTGCTCAACAACTGGTTTAGGTTGGAACTCTCTTTTAGGTT
>CAMREV010000006.1 GCA_947041945.1 uncultured Mycoplasmataceae bacterium
TAATTGACATTATTGAACCTTTTGATTTAGAGATGTCTATTAGGATTAAAAAAAACAATTTATATTTAAAATTTATAAAAAATTCTTTTTTTGCGAATGAAAATAAAAAATTATTTCTAAGCGATATTATTATTCCTACCAAAGATGCAAAAATAGAAAATTGTAATGAAGTTATAGATTTATCATCAATTAATGGTGATTCAGTTACTTTTTTTAATTTTAAAAAAACAAATAATTTTTCTTCAAATATTTTTTCTACTAGGGAAAATGATATTTTTATTTCATCTATTAGACCGAATTTAAAAAAATATGGAATAACTACAGAAAATAAAAATATATTGGGAACATTATTTAATTTTCGTCCTATAAATCAAATAGATAGAGGATTTATTTTATATTGTCTATCATCAAACGATTTTCAAAATTTTTTAATTCAAATTTCTGAAGGAACAAAAATGCCAATAATAAAATGAAAAAAATTCAAGGATTATGAATTCTTAAGTGCTTCTATAAACGAAAAAAATGTTTTGAATATTTTTTTTGATTTAATAAAAAATAATAATAAGATTTTAAAAATTTTAGAAGAAATTAAAATAAATTTAATAGAAATTTTTATTAAATAAAATAGATAAGTATATTATTAAAAATAGCAAGAAATTAATATTTTATCATAAACTAAAATAGTTAGGTTTATATGAAAATAGTTTTAAATGAAAATGATTTTATAGATTTTAAAATGGATAAAGGGGCAATATTAGTTGGTCCTAATTCAACAGGAAAATCTACTATTTTGAACAGAATTTCTAAAAATAAAAAAGTAAAAATAGAAATTAATAAAAAAAAGGAAGAATATATAGTTAAAAAAATAACATCAGAAACATTCCAAAAGGATAATTTTGATGGATTAAAATCTACAAATTCAAAAATTTTAAAAAATAAAATTGAATTAATATAAAAAGAAAATCTTTCCAAAGAAAAGCTAAATCCTTTATTGGAAAAAGAGCATGAAGAAATAAAAAATTTTTTGAAAAAAGAAAATAAAATAGATATATATGGAAGTGGAATAGATATTGAATATAGTTATGAGATAAATTTTAATCTTGATTTAAAATTAAAAATAAAACTTAATGATAGATGATATGAAATTGATGAAGCTTCTACAGGTGTAAAAATATTAATATGCTTTTTAATAAATGAAATAAATGACACTAAAAATACTGATAAAATTATATATTTATTTGATGAAATAGATGCATTTTTGCATCCACAATGAATTGATTTAATTTGTAAATTAATTTTTGAAATTACTAAATCAGAAAATTCAAAATTTATTTTAATTACTCATAACCCTCTATTTCTCTCTAAATTAATTAAAAAATATTTTAAATTAATATCTTTTATTGAAATGGGAGAAAATCCTAATAATGCTAAAATATTATCATTAAACTGAGAAGAAATAATTACAAATGTAAAAAATGAATTAAATACTAAACCTAAATATTTTGAATTAACTGAAGAAAACTTTAGTGATTTATATATAGTAAATTACATTACTTCTTTTTTATTAAGTAATATTTGTAGAATTTTCTTTGATAATAATTTGGTTTTTGTCGAAGGGATGGTAGAAGAAATTTATTTTAATAATCTAGACAAAAACTATAATGTTATTCAGACAGGTGGTTTCCATCAATTTCCTCTAATGAAGTATATTTTAGATGAATTAATGAGAAATACTAAATATTCTAAAAAAATAAAATTCATTATTGATAATGACAAAAAGAAGTATTGCAATTATGTTTTTAATTTAATAAATGATGATGAAAAATATAATATCTATAAAATGGAGGAAGATTTTGATATTTTTTTAGGAAAAAATAAAAAAATCCCCTCTTATGAAAAAATCCCAAATGTTTTGTCAGTTATTTCAAATACAAAAAATAATATAGACGAAAAAGAAAAATTAATTGAATTT
The DNA here is from genome assembly GCA_947041945.1 of uncultured Mycoplasmataceae bacterium. Taxonomy (GTDB): domain Bacteria; phylum Bacillota_I; class Bacilli_A; order Mycoplasmatales; family Mycoplasmoidaceae; genus CAMREV01. The sequence continues at coordinate 1,973 of CAMREV010000006.1, forward strand.
TTAGATAAATAATTTCCCCTATATTTCTCAATAGAACATGAATTATATTTGCAAGAACAGAAATCAATAAAATTAAGTGTAAGTTAATTTAATAAGCAAAGTTAATAGGTTCTTATGCAATTGTTTCTATAAGATTTTTTTAAAATCTAAATGGGGAACTGCTACTTATGGAACTGCTTTTAAATTTATTTTAATATGATTTAATTTCAATAAAAAGAAGCATTATATGTATTTTAAAAATACATATAATGCTTCTTTTTAGGTTTTAAACTATTTATTCTTATATTTACTTGCTTTTTTTGCTTCCATTTTTATTTTTATGTCATTACTAAAAAATTCTGAAATAAACATTACTATACTTTCTTTTATTTTAGAATCTGTTACGGTACCTATTTTTATTCCAATATCTTTGTAATGCACTCATATTATCTTGTTCATATAAATTCAAGTATTTTTCTCTTGATTTTTTATTTTTGCTTCAAAACAAAAACCTTTATGTGCTTTAATTGGAGGTTTAGTAGAACAATAAAAACATATATTTCAACCCTTCAATGAACGACTATTATTTCATACCATTACAGGTCTTAATTTACTATCTGAAACATTTTCATATGGATTATATTTCTTTTCTGGTACTAAAATAACATTTCATTTTCTAGATTTTCATTTTTTTAGATTTTCATTTTTTTTATTCATTATTGAATATTCAATTCTTTCAAGCGAGATTTAAAAATCTCAGTATTGTCTATGGAAACCCAACGACATTAATATAATATCTTTCTTTTTTTAAAAAAGCAATATTTTTAAAATAAACTTATATTTACATATTTTAATATTTTTTTTCATATGATTATAGAATTTATATTTTATTTTTTAAATTTTATAAATATTTTATATGATAATATTATATCAATAATAATATTTCTAATAAAATTATTTATAGGGCAATAATGAGCAAAAGAGAACAAGAAAGACAACAACTTTATAGTACTATTTGAGGTATTGCAAATAAATTAAGAGGTTCTATTGATGGTTGAGATTTCAAACAATATGTCCTTGGAATTATTTTCTATCGTTACATATCAGAAAACTTGCTTAACTATATTAATGAAGGCGAACATAAAAGCGGCAATAAAAATTTCGATTATATAAAATTAACTGATAAAGAATCTCAAAAAATTAAAGAAGACATAATTAAATCAAAAGGTTTTTTTATTTTACCTAGTGAACTATTTGAAAATGTATTTAAAAAAGCAGAACATGATGAAAATCTGAATACTACTTTAGAAAACATATTTAAAAATATAGAAGCTTCAGCAAATGGAACAAAAAGTGATGAAGACTTTAGAGGACTTTTTGAAGACATTGATGTTAATAACAAAAAGCTAGGTTCAACTGTTAAAGAAAGAAATAAGAAACTATTAGCTTTACTTGAAGGTGTCAATGAAATGAAACTTGGAAATTATCAAGATAATACTATTGATGCATTTGGCGATGCTTATGAATTCTTAATGGGAATGTATGCATCAGAGGCTGGAAAAAGTGGTGGTGAATATTTTACACCACAAGAAGTTTCTGAATTACTTGCAAGAATAACTATAGTTGGCAAAAAAAAGATAGGTAAAGTTTATGATCCAACCGTTGGCTCTGGCTCTTTACTTCTAAAGTTTGCAAAAATTTTAGGAAAAAAGAATATTCAAGGTTTTTATGGCCAAGAAAAAAATCTAACTACATACAATTTGTGTAGAATAAATATGTTTTTACATGACATAAGTTATGAAGATTTCAATATAAAGCATGGGGATACTTTGCTTGAACCATTACATTTAAATGAAATACCATTTGAAGCTATAGTTTCAAATCCTCCCTATTCAATAAATTGAGAAGGTAAAAAAAATGCTACATTAATTAATGATCCAAGATTCTCTCCAGCAGGAATACTAGCTCCAGAATCAAAGGCTGATTTTGCCTTTATTATGCATTCTCTTTCTCATTTAGCTCCAAATGGAGTTGCAGCTATTGTTTGTTTTCCAGGAATTTTATATAGATCAGGAGCTGAACAAAAAATTAGAAAATACTTAGTAGATAATAATTTTATTGATTGCATTATACAGTTACCATCTAATTTATTTTTTGGTACAAGCATTGCAACATGTATTATGGTTTTAAAAAAGAATAAAGAAAATGTTAATGATATTTTATTTATTGATGCTTCAAAAGAATGTAATAAAGTTACAAATAGTAATAAATTATCTGAAACTAACATTGAAACAATATTAAATACTTTTAAAGACAGAAAAGAAAAAAAGCATTTTTCAAAAAGAGTTAAGATAAATGAAATAGCAGAGCAAGATTACTCATTAAGCGTTAACACATATGTTGAAATAGAAGATAAAAAAGAAATTATTGATATAAAAGTTTTAAATAAAGAAATAGATGAGATTACAAAAAAATGTGATTCATTAAGAAAAGATATAAAAAAAATAATAAAAGAAATAGAAGGTTAATATGTCAAATATTAATTGTCTCTTTAATAATTTATTTACCAAAAATAATAAATGAGAGGAAATAGGTAATCTTGGTTATTTATTTCCCGGCCTTTCAGGAAAAACAAAAAAAGATTTTAATGATTTAGAATCAAATTTTTTTTACATAAGTTATATGGACATTTTTTCAAATATAGAGTTAAATTTTAGTAATAAAAACAAAGTTAAAATATATAAAGATGAAAAACAAAATAAAATTCAATATGGTGATGTTCTTTTTACTGCTTCATCAGAAAGTTTAAATGAGATAGGTTTTAGTTCTGTGGTAACAAAAGAACTTAAAAATGATTATTATTTAAATAGTTTTTCATTTGGGTTAAGATTTAATTCTAAAAATGTTTTTGATCCTAATTTTTTAAAACATTTATTTAGGTCTGAAATTTTTAGAAAACAAATAATAAAGTGTTCATCAGGAGTAACAAGATATAATATTTCTAAGAAAAAATTTTCAAAAATATTAATCCCAATTATCCCAATTGATATACAGATAGAAATTGCAAGTATTTTAGATAATTTTAATGAACTAACTAATGAACTAACTAATGAACTAACTAATGAACTAACTAATAGAAAAAAACAATATGAATATTATAGAAATAAATTGTTAAGTTTTAGTGATGATATTGAATCAAAAGAAATACAGTCACTTTTCAACATCCGTGGTGGCTACACTCCTTCAAAAAAAGAAATTAATTTTTGAAAAGAAGGAACTGTACCTTGATTTAGAATGGAAGATATTAGAAAAAATGGAAGAATTTTAGGAAATGCTATTCAATTAGTTAATGAAGCTGGAATAAGGGGCAAACCCTTTAAAGAAAATTCAATAATATTAGCAACTACTGCAACAATTGGTGAGCATGCATTAATTACAAAAGAATTCATTTGTAATCAGCAGTTTACAATTTTTACATTAAAAGAAGAATTTATTAATACTATTAGCATAAAATATCTATATTACTTTTTTTTTATTATTTCTGAATGATGCAAAAATAATACAAAAACATCTAGTTTTCCCTCAGTAGAAATTAAAAAGTTATCTAAAATAAATATTCCAATACCATCAATAGAAAAACAAAAAGAAATTGTAGAAATATTAGACAAATTTGAAACTTTAGTTAATAATTTAAGTGAAGGTTTGCCAAAAGAAATTGAAGCAAGCATAAAACAATACGAATACTATAGGAATAAATTGCTAACATTTAATAAGGAATAAGATATGACTAAAAAATATGATGTTCTTTTATCAAAAGAAGAAGGTACAGTTGTTTTTGAATTTGAACCAACAAAAAGAAGAAAAACAACTTATCAAAGTGAAAAAGAATTAGAAGATGAATTTATTAATAACCTTAAAAGTCAAGGTTATGAGTTTTTAAATATTCATCAAGAAAAAGAATTAAAAATAAATTTAAGAAAACAAATTGAAAAACTTAACAACTTTAAATTTAATGATGATGAGTGAGATAGGTTTTTTACTCAAGAAATAGCAAATAAAAACTTTTCATTAATAGATAAGACTACTAGAATTCAAAATGATGAGATAATTAATTTTTCTACTGATCAAAACAAAACATTTAATATTAAATTAATTGATAAAAAGAATCCTCAAAATAATATATTACAGGTAATTAATCAATATGAAACTAAGAGGGGCACTTACAATAATAGATATGATGTAACTATTCTTGTAAATGGTCTTCCACTAATCCATGTAGAACTTAAAAGAAGAGGAGTTAATCTTAAAGAAGCTTTTAATCAAATAGAAAGATATAAAAGAGAAAGTTTTTGAGCTGATAGTGGTTTATTTGAATATGTGCAACTATATGTAATTTCAAATGGAACAAAAACGAAATACTACACAAACACGACTAGAGAAGATAGTATTAATGAAAAAGTTATTAATAGCAATAAAAATAATAATAGTAATGATATTAATACCTTTGAATTTACATCATATTGATCAGATTCTTTTAACAAACCAATTAAAGACTTAGTAGACTTTACTAAAACATTTTTTGCAAGACACACAATCTTAAATGTCCTTACAAAATATTGTGTTTTTACTGTTGAAAATAAATTATTAGTAATGAGACCTTATCAAATTGTTGGAACAGAAAAAATTATAAATAAAGTTAAATCAGTATATTTAAACAAAATTTGAGGAAAAGAAAATTCTGGCGGTTACATTTGACATACAACAGGTAGTGGAAAAACTTTAACATCATTCAAAACTGCTCAATTATTAAATGATGATCCTGAAATAGAAAAAATTTTATTTGTTGTTGATAGACGAGATTTAGATTATCAAACAATCAAAGAATATAATAATTATGAAAAAGATTGTGTGAGTTCAAATGATTCATCAAATGAATTATTAAAAAAACTTATTAGTAAAGAAAGAAATGACAAAATAATCGTTACAACAATTCAAAAATTAAGTAACCTTGTTAAAAAATTAAAATCTAACGAAATATATAATAAGAAAACTGTAATGATTTTTGATGAGTGTCATCGTTCTCAATTCGGAACAATGCATATTGAAATTAGAAAAAAATTCAAAATGTTCTCTATCTTTGGTTTTACTGGAACACCAATATTTGCTGAAAGCAATATTAAGGGCAACGATCAAATTAGAACAACTGAACAAGTTTTTGGTGTTAAATTACACACATATAATATCCAAGATGCAATTAGAGATGATAATGTATTACCTTTCAGAATTGATTACTATAAAACAATGAAGACAAAAGATGAAATTGATGACAAAAAAGTTTTAAGTATTGATCAAGAAAAAGCATACAATGATCCAAAGAGAATTGCAATGATTAGTGAATATATTTTAGATCACTTTGATTACAAAACTAAAAGAGATTTAATTTCAGATATTAGCACCAATCGTAAAAAAGGATTTAATTCACTTTTTGCAACATCATCAATTCTTGCTGCAAAACTTTACTATGCAAAACTTAAAGAATTAAATGAAGCAAAGGAAAAGAAAATTAACATTGCTTTAATCTATAGTTTTTCTCAGAATGAGGATTTATCAAATGGTGATTTTAATGATGAAGATTTTGATAACAATAAACTAGATGAATCTTCAAAAGACTTTTTAGAAAAAGCAATTCAAGATTACAATAAAACTTTTGGAACAAGCTTTGATACATCAAGTGATAAATTTCAAAATTATTATAAAGATCTTGCAATGAGAACAAAAAATAAAGAAGTAGATTTACTAATTGTGGTAAATATGTTTTTAACAGGATTTGATGCAAAAACATTAAATACTTTATGAGTAGATAAAAACTTAAAACTTCATGGTTTAATGCAAGCCTTTTCAAGAACAAATAGAATCTTTAATAGTGTCAAAACATTTGGATATATTTATTCTTTTAGAGATCTTAGAAAAGAAGTAGATGAAACTATGAAACTTTATGGAGATAAAGATGCTAGTGGTGTAGTATTCTTAAAATCTTTTAAAGATTATTATGATGGATATGAAGATGATAATGGAGAATTTCAAACTGGTTACAAAGATTTGGTAGAAGAATTTAAAAAGAAATTTAAATTACCATTGGCTATATCTAGTGAAACTGCTAAAAAAGAATTTATTGTATTATTTAATAAAATATTAAAAATGGAAAACATTCTTAATTCATTTGATGAATTTAATAAACTAAAATTAATTACAGAAGCAGAAGGTCAAGACTACAGAAGTGAATATCATACTATTAGAGAAGAAATTCAAAAATACAAAGATGAAAACCCTAAAGAAGTTATTAATGATGATATTGAATTTGAACTTGAATTAATTAAACAAATAGAAATTAACTTTGATTACATTTTTCATTTGATTTCTAATTCTTCTGAAATAAATGAAAAAGGATTCAATGAAAAGATTCATAGAATTGTTGATTCAAGTACAATGCTTAGAAATAAAAAAGATTTAATAGATCAATTTATAAATGCATTTAAAGAAAAATTAGTAAATAAAGATGGTTGAAAAAACTTTTTTGAAACTAAAAGAAAAGAAGAATTAATGAAACTTATTGAAGATTATAAATTAGATTTTGAAGAAACAATAAGACTTTCAGAAGACATATATGAAAGAGGTGAAATTAAATATTCAGAAATTGATAGAATAATGCCACCCACAAGTAGATTTAATCCTGAAAAAGGAAATGAAAAAGAAACTATTAAAAATAAAATTAAAAAAGATATCGAAAAACACATTGAAAGATTCACTATAACTTAATTTTTATAAATATTAATTAACTATTTAATATATAATTTTATTAATTTTCAAAGAGGTAATTAATGTCATATATTTCTGAATGTACACATAAAATAGAAATTTCAGAAGATGATGTTAATTTAAAGAATGCATCAAATTTTTTTCTTCAAAATTTGGAAAATGATTATAAAGAATATATAAATAAATATGATTTAAATTTAAAACATTGAAATAAATTTATTGAAAAAAAACATGACAAAGTTTCTTTCACCCCTGAGTTTTATAATAAAAAATCTCCCTTAACATTAATAAATTCTAGTTGAGGTAATGGCAAGACTTATTTTATAGAGAACTTAGGAAAAAATATATCGGAAAACAAAGAAGATTCTTTTTTTAAAAATTTTATAATAATTGATTTGTGAAACTATTTTGAATCAGATAATATTGTACATGAAGTATGCAATTTTTTATTTGCTGTTTTAGCATCTTTAAATGATAAATTTAAAAATAAATCAAAAAGTTTAGCAAGAAAATTTAAAAATGATGTTCTTATACCAAAAATAAATAATCGTTATAGCATAGATATTAAAATACAAAATAAAAATTATGATAGTTTTAAAAAAATTAAATTTGATAATACTATTATAGTTTTTGATAATCTTGAAAGAATTGGTGAAAGTAAATGGGAAGTTATAAAATTAATCCAAAAACTTTCAAGAATAAAAAATTTTGTTTTTATTCTTACAATGGATGCAGATAAAATAAATGATAATAGTGATAATAGTGATAATTTTGAAAATCGTATTGAAAAATTTATTGATATGCCAACATATATATTGAAGCCAAACTATTCATCTCTTTTAGTAAATTTGGGAATAGAAAAAGAAATTGCCAAAAAGATAAGTCATATGTTTAATCTTAGTATCACTAAAAAAACTTTTTCAACAAGAGAATTAAAAAAAATTTTTGAAAAACATAAAATTCATGAAAAATCTAAAGAAATAGGCGGGTTGAGAACACTAATTTTTTTGAGAAATAATTTTTTAAAAAGCGGTGATTATTTTTTTAAATGACTTAATGAAAAAGAAATTGAAATAATTAATGATTTTTTTTCTAATTCTTTTAATATTTATAAAAGTTTTAGGGACAAATATACATTATTATTTGATAATGGATCATTTTCTTATTTCTGAAATAATTTTAAAAATTTAATAAATAGAGTATATGAAATTGAAAAAAAAGAACCAAACTCAGATATAAAAAATAATGTAGAAAATATTTTTATGAATTTCTCAAATAATAATATAAAAAAATTTTATTCATCAAAAGAAATTAAAAAAAATCTCAAAGATATCAATAGTTTTGTAAATGAAAATAATGAAGAAATTTTAAAAAGAAAAAAATCCTTAGAATTGCTTAAAGAATCTATTGAAAAAGTATTTAAAAAAAATAAAAAACCCAGCATTGAAAAAAAAATTAATTCAATTAATATACTATTGGATGAATTGAATGAAATTCAAAATAAAATTGATAAAACACTTCCTATTTTTAAAGATTTTTCATCTAAGGCAGAACCTATATTAAAAAATTTTGGTAGTGAAATATTTGAATCTGATGATATTTTAGAATACATTAATTCTTTGGGTCTTGAATTATTTTTTAAAATTGATAACCATAGTCAAAGCGAAGAAGAGTGAATTAAATCAAAAATTAGGCACATTTTTCATCAAGAATTTAATTCATTTATTCAGTTTCTTGAAAAAAATTTATATGAATAACTTTTAAACAAATAATCTTGAATAAATACCCATACATAATTTAATAATGGTTAGATAATTTTTAGAATATAAATATATGAATAATTCTTTAGTAAGAACGAGATATGCACCATCACCAACAGGCTTGTTTCATATTGACGAATCAATAACCACACTATTTAGATGTATCTTTGCAAAAGCATATAGAAGAAATTTTAAAATTTAAAGAAGAAAATCCAAAAGAACCAATCAATTTATAAATGAAATTAATGCATATGATACAAATAAAAATAATTGATCTCATTTCTTTAAAAATAAAAGATATGAAGAATTAATAAAAATATTTGAAATATATTAATTATGGTTATTTTTTATTTTTTCAAATACTATAATTATAAATTCTTCATTATTTATAATAAGATCCCCACTATATTCTTTTTTATCATATATTTCTTGGTAAAAATTCCATATATTTTTCATTTCATTTTCTGACATAAATTTTTTATTTTCTGTAAGAAAAATTGAAATACATTTATTAATTTCAATTGATAGTGTTTTTTCTTTCAAAGAATTTAATGATTTAATTCCCTCTCTTTCATCATTTAATAATTTTATATCAAAATCCATTTTTTTTAAATCTTCTTTATATTCTTCTAACACATTTTCTAATTTTTGCACAACATGTTCTTGCACAGATAATTTTTCAATTTCTTTTTTTATTTTGGAATTTTTTAATTTATTTATAATTTGATTAGATTCTTCAATTCCAGATTCTGTTTCAACTTTCTTTTCTTCTTTTTCTTTTCTATCCTTGTTAAGATTTATAATTTGCTCATTTATTTTTTCTATCTTGTTTTTATTATATAAATATATTTCTTTTAAAAAAGACACAATATCTTTCATTTCTTTTTCTCAATTTCGATTTAAATTATTTCATTTATACATGCCATCAACATAATAAAATTCATTTATTTTCACCATTATTTCACTTCATTTTTTATTAAGATTATTTCTATATTCTTCATTTCTTAAAATAGCAACTAAAAAACTATCTTTAAATATTATATTTTTTAAATTTAGAGATCAATCATTTAAAAAAGAGGCATATTTTGAAAATCCACGTATATCTTCTATTATTAATTCATCTATTTTATTTTTGTTTATTTCTACAATAGGATCCCATATTTCTTTTAATGAGATTAAACCCTTATGCTTGCCTTCATCAAATTTTTCTTTGATATTTAAATGTTTAAATGTTTTTAAAACCTTTCTAACAGACATATTAAATCCGTCAATAGACTCTATTAAAATATCATTTACTATATTAATATAGTCTTTATTTATTTTAATTTTTTCTAATACTCCCAAATAATCCTGTTCTAATATATAGAAAGGTAATTGAATATATTTTTCAATATTCATTTCATAATTTTCATTTTCACCATCATAATCTAAAGAATGTAATTTATTTTTGTTTATTGGAAAAATTAAAATTAAATTATTTATCATTGATAATTTTTGAATTATTTTTATTATCATTCATGAATAAGAACCTAACCTTTCTATGTTATCAAAAAAAATCATTGTTAATGGAGGATTTTCCATAACAAGACTAATTTTTTCTTTCTCTCTTTCAATTTTATCAATTTCTATATTTTCTCTTTTATTGCCTCTAAATTTACTATAATTATATGAAACTGATAATTGGTTCATAAGGTTAGAACTAAATTCAATTGTTCCAGAAAGAGATTTTACATTCAATTTTATCTTCTCAATTATTCAAGATATAAAAGCTATTACTTTGTTTTCTTCTTTTCTTTCTTCATCATCTAAAAATATTTTTGCCAATTCATCAATTATTTCATAAATAACATCTTCCGAGTTACAAAATTTTCAAGTATCAATAATTACAAATTTCTTAAAAAAGAAAGATTCTTCTTTCCCTTTAAGAAACATTTTTCCCATCTCTTCTATAAAGTATGTTTTACCAGTTCCTCATGGAGCGTCAATAATAGTTATTGGCGATCTTATTAAAACCTTTTCAGGTGTAAAATGTGCTCTTTTTTTATTTTTTTCTTTTACTGATTTTGACTTCTTAACAGAATCATTTTTTTGTTCATTTTTAGTTACAAGATTACCTTTTAGAATATTTTCTCATATTTCATCTTCTTTCTTTAGATCTTTTTTGAAATCTTTATAATCAATTTCAATTAATTTAATAAAATCTTTAATTTTTTCTTCTAAAGGATCATTAATGCTTATTTTTATTTTATGTGAATCTATTTGATTTCATTTATTATTTTTCATCATTTCCTTCTTAAAAAATATTCTATGTATATATATTAATTATAATTTTTTTTTTTAAATATAAATATTGAATGTATTATCTTGCATATTCTAATTAATATAGATTTAGTAAATATTCTTAAGATAAATTCTTAAAATGATATAATACATCTTAATATGATAAGTAAAAAAAATAACAAACAAGATAGTTTGAAACCAATCAAAATGATTCTTAATAACTTACTTCTTTCAATCATTTTGATTGTATGAATAGTTTTATTATCTTATACCCTAATGAACCCATTTGATTTTACAATTATAACTGAGGGAACATTTCACTTGCAAGTTGTTAGAGCTCTTTTAATTGTAATTTCTTTAGTTTCTATTTTGTTTTATGGAATCAACATTTATTATGGAATATATTTTTTCAAATCCCAAGAAAAAGAAAATGCTTTAATTGCATTCACTTCAATTTTTTTAATTCCAGCTATTTATAGTCTTGCCTTAAATATTAGAAAATTTAAATCATCAGATTGAAAAGAATTACTAAACGATTGATTTGGAAAAGATGATACATTTATTCATAATGATAAAAAAGAAAAAAAACTTAAGAATATCTCTTTAGGATTTTCTATACTAATGATTCCTACTTTATTTCTAAGTGTTTTTATGACAGATTATTCAAATATAGTTTTTGATCAAATTACTTTACAAGCATCATTACAAGGAATTTTCTTTGGTAGTTGATCTAAATTTACAATTCAAAGTAATTTATTACTTTTAATTTTCACTACTTCTTTTTATGCAAAAATGGATTCTAAAATTTTTAAAAATAATACTTTATTAATTTGAATTATGACATATATTACAATTACATTCGTAGGATACAATATAGTTCTACTACCTGCGGAATTTGAAACATCATCAAATCCACTTTCTCCATATCAATGATTTGAAACAGTTTTACAACATATGCTTTATCCTCTTTTATTTGTAATTTATGGATTCTATATTATCTGTAATAGATTTTATGAAAAAAACTCATGTGCATTTAAAACAATAATGTTAGGAATGATCTATCCAGTAATATATTTAGGATTCTCATCAATTTGTCCATGAGTAATTGCATATAGTACATATGGTTCATTTACTTCAACAAATCCACTTGTAAGTAATGGTTCATTAGGTTCATTAGCATATATAATAGGATTCACTTTTTTATTTGCTGTTATTATGGCTTTATACTGATTTATAAATAAAAAAATATCAAATAAAGAAATATCAAATAAAGAAATATCAAATAATAAAAAGAAATAATTATTTAATATATTGATATTTTTCTTATTAACATTTACATAATAAATTTACTTATATATTATTCTTAATGAAACAGAAATTTTTTAAAAATGTTTTCATATAAACAAAACCAATATTTATTATATTTTTAACATTTTTGAAGCAAATAAAATTTTTAATATAAATATTGAATATATTATCTTACATATTATAATTAAGAAGTATTTAATAAATATTTTTAAGATAAATATAGAATTTATTTTTTTATAAAAATTGATTATATTTATACAAAACGGGAAATTATATGAAAAATAACTTAGTAAGAACAAGATATGCACCATCACCAACAGGTTTGTTTCATATTGGTGGAGCAAGAACTGCACTATTTAATTACATCTTTGCAAAAGCATATGGTGGATCTTTTATTGTAAGAATTGAAGACACTGATATTGAAAGAAATGTTAAAGATGGAATTAATTCTCAATTAAAAAACTTAGCATGATTAAAATTATTCCCAGATGAATCATTAAATAATCCAGGTTCATATGGACCTTACATTCAAAGTGAAAAATTATCTAGATATAAAGAACTAGCTAATAAGCTTTTACTTGAAGACAAAGCATATAGATGTTTTTGTAAATCTTCTGATTTACAAAAACAAAGAGAAGAAAGTTTAAATAATGGTCAAACTCCTAAATATTCTGGTAAATGTAGAAACTTAGATGTAACTGAAATTCAAAAAAGAATTTTAGATAAAAAAGAATTTGTTACAAGACTAAGATGTGAAGATAAAGATTATATTTGAACTGATTTAATTAAAGGCATAATTTCAATTCCAAGCTCTGCATTATCTGATATAGTTATCTTTAAATCAAATGGTTTCCCAACTTACAACTTTGCAGTTGTAGTTGATGACTATGATATGCGAATCACTCATGTACTAAGAGGTGAAGAACACATTTCTAATACTCCATATCAAATTGCTATTAAAGAAGCACTTGAATTAGAAAGTGATATCCAATATGGACATCTACCAATTATCATTGATACTAATGGTAAAAAGCTTTCAAAAAGAAATCTTGAATTAAAGCAATTTATTGAAGATTATAAAACAATGGGATTCCCTTCTAGGGCAATTATTAATTACATGTGTCTATTAGGATGAAGTCCTGCTGATAATGTAGAAGTATTTTCACTTGCTCAAGCAATTGAAGCTTTTGACTTCAATGCAATAAGTTCTTCTCCATCTACATTTGATTTTAAAAAAATGGAATGAATTTCTAAAAACTATTTTCAAGCAATGGGAGAAATAGAATATATTGATTTTGTTACACCTTTTGTACATATTGAAAATAGCTTATTCAAAAAAAATCATAACTTCTGTCTTTTAATGTTTAAAGATCAAATATCTTATGCAAGTGAATTAAATACTTTAGTAGGTGATTTATTTGATATTAAAAAATTAACTAAAAAAGATGTTGATGCAATAGTTGATGAATTCGGAGAACATACAGTTAAAACAATTACTGATTTTAGAACAAATATTAAAAAAATTGATGACTGAAATGTTGATGTAATCAAATATATTATTAGTGACTTCTGTAAAGAATCTTTAATTAAAGGTAAGAACTTTTACACATGTGTTAGAAGTGTAGTTACAACTAAGACAAGTGGTCCTGAGTTATTTAAAGTTATTTTCTTATTTGGTAAAGAAAGTACTTTAAAACATTTAAAACATTTCCTAGATACAGCTGAAGTTAAAAAAGCTAAAATAACAAATGTTAGTAAAGCAGCAAAATAATGACAAACAAGTTTATTAAAGATCCAATTTTTAAGGAAATAGATTTAAATAGAGATCCTATTATTGGTGAATTAATTTCATGTAAGGAATTTCAAAGATTGCAAAACATAATGCAATTAGGAATTTGTTATAAATTATTTCCAACAGCAATGCATAGTAGATACATTCATTCTCTAGGAGCTTACGAAGTAGCTTCTAGATTTTTAGATGTTATTGGTGGTAAGTGTAGTAAGAAACATAAAAGACTTGTTCAAGTGGCTGCACTACTTCATGACTTAGGTCATGGACCACTTTCACATGTATTTGAAAGATTTGGTGGAAGTCATGAACAATGAACATTAGATATTATTGTTTCTAAGAAATCATCAATTAATAAAGTTTTAAAAAAATACAATATTGATATAGATGAATTAATTTTAATTTATCAAAACAAACATCCAATCAAATGATTAAATCAAATCATTTCATCAGATTTAGATGTTGACAGAATTGATTACTTATTAAGAGATTCATATTTCATTGGAACTCATTATGGAACAATTGATTTAGATATTCTTTTAAGAAGATTTGAAATAATAAATGATACATTAGTTTTTTCAATAAAAAACTTTAATATGATTGAAAGCTTCTTATTAGGAAGAATCTATATGAACATTGATATTTATGAAAATAAGAATCTAATGGTTTATGAGTGAACATTAGAACTTATATTTAAAAGATTAGCAGAACTTAAAGATGAATGACCTATTTATGAAAAAAATATTTCAATTTCAAAAAAGTATGACTGAATTTATAAGAAAAAAGAAGTTAGTTTAGATTTATATTTAGAATTAGATGATTCATCACTAATCACATTTATAAATGAAGTTGCTAATGTGACTAATGATGAATTACTTATATTTATTATTGAGGGTTTCAAAACACTTAAGAATTTCTCATATACAAAACCAGAAGACTTTGCAAAAAAAGCTAAAATAACTAATAAAGAAGTTCATAAAGACTACATTTACTCAGAAAAAACAATTAAACATAAAGCTATTTTTTCTAAAGAAGCAGACAAACATATTGTTTTTTATGATAGTGAAAACAATTTAATTGAGTTTAAAAAAACTAAATTATTTGATAATTTAGAAAAACAAGTGAATATTTCTAAAATTGTATTGTTAAATAATAATTTTATTGATTAAAATAAATAAGGGAGCCTAAAAATGAAAAAGGACATAATTGATTTAGCATATGAAATTGCTAAAAAGAAATATAAAAAAGGTAAGTTTAAATATAGAGACTTACTAGCTGAAGTTATTAAAAGTGATTCTAAGTTAAAAGATGTAGGCGGAGACCTCTATATTGAATTAATAAATGATATAAGATTCTTATCATTAGGTAATGACGATTGAGCATTACAAGAATATTATAGCTATGATGAATTTGAAAAAATTGCATCAGCTATGTTTGGTTTAGATAAAATTGATATTGATCCAGAACTTTTAGAAGAAATGGCAATTGAAAAACCCAAAGTTATAATTGATGAAGATGGTATATTAGAAGTTGACTTTAATTCAGACGATGAAGTTATTGAATTAAAAGAAGAAGATGTATTACCTGAAATTGAAAATGAAGTAATCGGTGAAATAGTCGATGAAATAGAAGATATAGATAAAGAAACAGAAAAGGAAAAATAAAATATGTTTAATAAAAATAAAACTAGATTAGTTAATCTAACAAAAATGACTAAGGATGCACATGCAAACAAGTATGCTATCCCTCATATTAATACAAATAATTTAGAATGAATAGGAGCAATCTTAGATTCTGCTCAAGCAAATAAATCACCAATTATTATTGGTGTATCTGAAGGTGCTGCAAAATACCAATTTGGTTTTAAAAACTTAGTTGATATGGTTAACAATGTAATGGAATACAAAAACATAACTGTTCCTGTATCTTTACATTTAGACCATGGTTCTTATGAGGGTGCTATCAATGCATTAGAAGCAGGATTCCCTTCTGTAATGTTTGATGGTTCTCATTATTCAATTGAAGAAAATATTGAAAAAACAAAAGAAATCTTAAAATTAGCTAAAAAGCATAATGCCTCAGTTGAAGCTGAAGTTGGTGCTATTGGTGGTGAAGAAGATGGTGTTGTTGGTAATGGTGATGTTGCCGATCCAAAAGAATGTAAAATGATTGCAGACTTAGGTGTTTCAATCTTAGCTGCAGGAATTGGTAACGTTCATGGTTTATACCACAAAGATTGAAAAGGTCTAAAATTTGATGTACTAACTGAAATTAATGCATTATTAGCTGGAACTCCATTAGTTTTACATGGTGGAACTGGTATTCCAGAAGACCAAATTAAAAAAGCTATCTCATTAGGTGTTTCTAAAATAAATGTAAACACTGAATGTCAAATTGCATTTGCAGAAGCTACAAGAAAATACATTGAAGAGAAAAAAGATTTAGATACTGCTAAAAAAGGTTTTGATCCAAGAAAATTATTAAAACCAGGTACTGATGCCATAAGACAAACAGTTACTGAAAAAATTATATTATTTGGTTCAAAAGATAAGGCTTAATTAAAATATGCTTCTATCAGCTGGAATTATAGGCTTACCTAATGTTGGGAAATCAACATTATTTAATGCTATTACAAATTCAAAAGTTGAAGCTGCAAATTATCCTTTCGCAACAATAGAACCAAACATTGCTTTAGTAAATGTTGTTGATAGAAGATTAGATAATTTAGCAGAAATAGTCAAACCAGAAAAAACTATTTATACTAATTTTAAATTTGTTGATATTGCTGGATTAGTTAAAGGCGCTTCAAAAGGTGAAGGTTTAGGAAATAAATTTTTGCAAAACATTAGAGAAGTAGATGCTATTTGTCATGTTGTTAGATGTTTTTCAAATAAAGACATTACACATGTAAATAATGTTGTTGATCCTATAACTGATTTAGAAATCATTAATTTAGAATTAATATATTCTGACCTAGAATTAATGAAAAATAGAATTGATAAAATAAGAAATAGAGCAAAGTCTGGAGATAAAAACTCTATGAAAGAACTTGCTTTATATGAATCTTTATTTGATTTTTTATCACAAGATAAATTACTTTGTGACATGGAAATAAATGAAGAAGATTTACCATTAGTTAAAACTTTAAACTTATTAACAATTAAACCAGTTATTTATATTGCTAATATCGATGAAGATGATATTAGCAATCCAGAAAGTAATCTTAATTATCAAAATTTAAAAAGTCATTTAAAGAATAAAACTATAATTCCAATTTGTTCTAAAATGGAACATGAAATTTCATTACTTCCAGAAGAAGAGAAAAAAACTTTCTTAGAAGAGTTTAATTTGAAAGATTCAGGATTAAATGAAATAGTTAGAAGTGCTTATAGTATTTTAAATTTAGGAACATTTTTTACAGTTGGAAAAATTGAAGTAAGAGGTTGACCTTTTTATATATCTGATTTTGCACCTAAGTGTTCAAGTGTTATACATACAGACTTTGAAAAGCTGTTTATTAGAGCAGAAATTATCAAATATGATGATATGATAACTTACAAAGATGAGAATAAAATAAGAGAATTAGGTAAAGCTAAAATAGTTGGTAAAACATACCAAATAGAAGATGGTGACATTTGTCATTTTAAAATAAATAAATAGCTAGAAATAATAAGGGAGATATCATTATGGCAAAGTTTAATGTTTTTAATAGGGAGTATGGTTGAATAGAGCTAATCTGTGGTCCAATGTTTGCAGGTAAGTCAGAAGAACTACTAAGAAAAATAAAAAGACTAGAATATGCAGATGTTGATTGTCTTCTTTTTAAACCAAAAATTGATACAAGAAATAAATCACTTATTAAATCAAGAAATGGTAAAAAAATGCTTGCAATTGAATTTGATGATCCATTTGAAATTTATGATGTACTTTCAAAAAATGTTAATCATCCACAAGTAGTTGCAATTGATGAAATTCAATTTGCTGACCCAAAGATTATAGAAGTAGTAGAAGTATTAGCAAAAAAAGGAATAATTGTTTATGCAGCTGGTTTAGATAATGATTTTAGAAATAATCCATTTCCTATTACAAGCTCACTAGCTTCAATGGCAGAACATATTACTAAGCTTTCAGCAATATGTACTGAGTGTGGTGCACCAGGAACATGTACACAAAGAATAATTGATGGAGAACCAGCTTCATTCAATTCACCCATATTTTTAATAGGAAACATTGAATCTTATACAGTTAGATGTAGAAACCATCATGAAATAACTGATAAAAAGTTTTCTAAAAAAAGTGATAAATTTATAAAAAATTACAAAGAAATTTAAAATTCTTTGTAATTTTTTATACATTCAAATATGATATCATCCATGTCATAATATTTGTACTCTGCTAACCTACCGGCCAAATAAAAGTTTTCAATTTTATTAGCTTGTTTTAAATACTTATCAAGCATCTTTTGGTTCTTATCATCATTGATTGGATAAAATGGTGTGTGAAATACTTTATCATCTTTATCATATCTACCAGGATACTCTTTTGAAATAGTAGTTACACCCTTTTTATTTTGTAAAGTCATTTTTTTATATTCAGTTATTCTTGTCATTGTTTTGTGTAAAGGATAATTTACAACTGCAGTATCTTGAAATGAAGTTACATCATGATTTTCAAATTTAATATTTAAAGATCTATATTCTAATTCTCCATGTTTGAAGTCAAAGAATTTATCAATCATTCCTGTATAGAAAAGAGTAACTTCTCTTCCTTCAAAGTAAATTTTATTTTTTTTAATAACTAACTCATCAACAATATTTTTATTGAATTCAATAGTAATATTTTTATTGTCCACCATCTTTTCAAGCATCTTAGTATAGCCATCAACTGGTAATCCTTGATATTTATCTAATGGAAAGTAATTTCATTCCTTATTTAAGTTTATTTTAACTCTCTCTAAAATAAACTTAGGTAATTGATCAATAGTTTTACCTCACATTTTTGCAGTATATTTTGCATAAACATTTTCATAAACATAATTAACTATTTTTCTAGATTCTTTTGTTTCTAAACTATTTAATAAATTTAAAATAGAAACAGCTTCACCTTTTAATTTTTTGTCTTTTATTTCTTTGTTAAATACTTCAAATTCTTTTGGAAATAATTCTTTTATTCCATCAAGGTTAATTGGAAGCTTTATTGATTTCTTATTAAGTTTTACAAGGACTTGATTTTTGTAGTTGTTAAATTTTGAGAATCTGTTAACAAATTTTCAAACATCTTCATATGATGTGTGTAAAATATGAGGACCATATTTATGTACTAAAATCCCTTTAATATTATGAAAATCATATAAGTTTCCACCTATATGATTTTTTTCTTCAAAGATTTTAATTTTATGATTATTGTCAGCTAATAATCTTGCTATTGTACAGCCAGCTAATCCAGCTCCAATAATTATAATTTCTTTACTCATATTAATTAAAGTTTAATTACTCCAAGAGCATTTAATCATAAGAATATACCAGCAAAAAACCCAAATGGAATTGTAAGTATACATACAACCAATTCTCTACCAGATGGTTTTTCACTTAAAAAATAAAGAATAAATCCAATTATGGCAATGAAAGGTAATAGCATTAATATTAATGATAATAGTTTTAATGGTTTCATATTTTTCCTTTCACATATTATATTTTTAATTATAAAATAAATATATAAAAAAATAAATAATGTTAATCATTATTTATTTAATATTCATTTGAACCATCTTTTCTATTTCTAGAATTATTGCATTTAATATGAACTGCAACAAGGTTATTTAGTTTAGTATTTCCACCTTCTGACTTAGGAACAATTAAATCAACATTTCATGCAAATTCACTATTGTTCAATTTTTCAATACTGAAGTGAGAACCATATAACATTTTCTTGTTACAACGAATACACATCCTATGGTTTCTCTCGTTACAATCTTGTTTACCACAATCACATTTGGGAGCTTGCTGTCATATTCTTTCTGTATTTGTTTTGTAAGCCATATCTAACCTCTATGATTTAATTATAAATAATAATTATTTGTTTAAAAAATCTTTTACTATATCAAATAATTGATCAGCAACATTAATATCGAAACTTAATAAGTGAGTTCCTTTTTCCATATTAATTACATTCTTATAAGTTTTACCATTTTTAAATAAAATTCTTGTTCCCATGTTATCTTCTCCAGATTGAACATATAAAAAATTTTCATTTGGATTACTTAAAAAATATCTTCAAGCTCTTTTAAAAGATTTTCAAGAAGCAATAACAACCTTATTACTCAACATTAATTTTCTTGAATTAGTAATTAATTTTTTTATTGCTTTATTGTTTGTTGTATCTTCTGATAAAATAGACATACCATTTGTATCAATAGTTGTAAGAAGAGTTACTAATACCTTTAGTTTTAACATTACATTTTTATTCTTAGCTTTTGAAGTATCTATAATTTCATAAGGCATATTTCAACCCATTACTCCATAGATTTTTTCAGGATATTTCTTTTTGTATAAAAAAGCTAATGCTGAACCTCATGATTCACCTATTATATAAACTTTTTTGATGTTTGGATTTTGTTTTAAATATTCTGTAAGAATAGAATTCATATCATCAACATAAGTTTCAAATCTAATTGATGGTTTTAATTCACTTTTTGATTGTGCTCTTGCATCATAACCAATTAAATAAACATCATCAAAACATGGATAATCTAAATATTTTATAAAATTTGAATTAGAATTTAGACCTAAAGAAAATAATACTAAAGTATCACTTTCTTTTAGCGGACTTATCTTAGTAAAAGGGAATTTTTTTCCATCTGCAATTAAATCAAATTCTTCTACTCTATCATTATTAATTTGTTTCAAAATTACTCCTAATATAATAATTCTATTAAATACCTTATTTAATAATATTTTAATATAATATAATTAATAAATTAAAAAAATTTTAAAGGTCAGTTATGCCAAAAGATATCTTAGTATCTATATTGATTCCATCGTATAACGCTGTCAAATTTTTAAAAAGAACTATTAGAAGTTGTATATATCAATCATACAATAATATTGAGATAATCATCATAAATGATGGATCAACAGATTCAACATTTGATTTCTTAGAAGAAATCAAAGAAAAAGATTCAAGGATAATTGTTCACCATCAAGAAAATAAGGGTGTAAGTTTTACAAGAAATAAATTGATTTCATTAGCTAATGGCCATTATATTTTCTTTTTAGATGCTGATGACTCAATTCCTTTAAAAGCAATAGAAAATTTAATTTCCAATTCAAATGATGGGAAAACGGATATTATTGTTGGAAGAGCAAAACAATTTTATAATTATTCAAATGGAAATGTTTTATCATTCCCATTTATACCTACATGAATTTACAATAAGAACATGGATAAGTATGACTTCGTAAAATCTAATATGTGCCTTCTTTGAGGTTATTTAATTAGAAAAGATTTTTTTCTTTCATTGAATATAAAATTCAATGAAAAATTAAAATATTTTGAAGATATATCAATTGCAACATTAATTTTTTTAAAGTCAGAAAGCTTTAAACAGATTTCAAAAATTATATACAACTACAATAGAGGAAGTTACCATAGCGATAATCTTTCGCATTTTCAAACAAGAGATACTCGTAAAATGAATGATTTTTACTTCGCTTTAAAAAATTTATTAGATTCATTTGAGAAAGAAAAATTTAATAATGATAAAAAAATAATAAGATCAATAAATGGTTCACTATTCCCAATATTAACAGGTTATGATTTATTAATAAAAAGCTTAACAACTAATTTAGTTTTAAGATCTATTTTGAGAAACAAAATTATTTCATTAATTTACTATTATAATTATGAAATTTCTTTTTCAAAAACATGATGAAAATCATTTTTATATTTTTACATCTTAAATAACTTCAAGAGTTATGTTATTTTAAACAAATTAAAGAAAGTTTGTTATGTTAAAAAAATAGAAAGAGAAAACAGCTTTTTTTACAATTGCCATAAAGTAAAGAACTTCTTAGGTTCTTCGGCTTCATATAGAAAAGAAAGTATGTTTATATTTGATTATGATTTTGTAAAAAAACATAAAAGTAAATTGATTATGAAAAGAAATATATTCTTTTTATTAAAAATAAGTCCCAATGATAACTTAGAGGAAATATCACTTTTTTTAAAAGAACATAATATAGTAATTTTAGGATTCTCGCTTGAGCCATTCATTGATATGACTAATTTTTTTAATTTATTTCCTAATGCTTTATTTATTGATTTTAATCTAAGAGACTTTGATGAAAAAATGATTTCAAGTTTTGTAAATTCTTTTTCAAAAATTAGTCCAAATATAAGTTTATCAATCACAATAAAAAAAGTCACACTTAAGAAGATATCAAATACAAATTTAGAAAATGATTTTTTATTTATAGAGGATAAAAATGAATAAAAGTTTTACAGTAATAATACCTTGTTTCAATGTTGAAAAATATATATCAAAATGTTTAAATTCTTTGATTAATCAAGACTATGATATAAATCTTTTACAAATACTAGTAATAGATGATGGTTCAACAAATGATGAATTGAAAAAAATAGTTAATCAGTATCAAGAAAAATATAAAAATATTGAATACTATGCAAAAGAAAATAATCATTGAGGATCAGTTATAAATTATGTTTTGAAAAATAAATTAGCTAAAAATGATTATGTATCAATTTTAGATGCTGATGATTTTTTAGATAAAAATTGTTTTAAATTTATAAATAAAAAAGTTAAAGATAATGATGTATTTTCAGGTTCTTGCAAAGAATGAAATGGTAATAAATCATTTGGATACTTTTCTGCTTATTATTTTCCATTTAAAAGAGTTATTAAAAAGCCTTTACAAAAACAAACGCCAATATGTTTACCAATGTTATTTTTTTATAAAAAAGAAATTTTTTATAAAACAAAATATTTAACAGAAAAAATTGCTCATCAAGATGGAGATTATACTGCTCAAATTTTAAAGAATTCAAATACATTAATTTTTACTTATAAAGTAATAGGTTATTATTTTTCTTTAAGAGAAGGAAACTCAATGAATCAAGCATGAGATCAAAAAAGATTTGATGCTGAATATAATTCTTGTAAAAAATTTATTGAAAATGACGTTCAAGAATTAATTGCATTTAGATTAAATGTTAAGGGTTTTAAAACTTGTTGCAAGGAAAGAAATATTATTTTTGAAGTAAATAGAAAATTCAATTTTAAATGATTACCATTTGGTTTAAATTTCATTTACAAAATTTATTTTCACATAACAGGAAACTATAAATTCTTTAAAATAAATAATATAAAAAGAGATAAAAATGAGTAAAAGTTTTTCAATAGTAATTCCATGTTTTAATATGGAAAAATTTATTTCTACATGTTTAGATTCTTTGGTTAATCAAAACTATGATATTAATTTATTACAAATTTTAGTAGTTGATGATGGTTCAACAAATCCTGAATTAAAAAATATAGTTAATGAGTATCAAGAAAAATACGAAAACATTGAATATCATGCAAAGAAAAACAACCATTGAGGTTCAGTAATTAATTATGTTTTAGAAAATAAATTAGCAAAAAATGATTATGTATCAATTTTAGATGCTGATGATTTTTTAGATATGAATGCATTAAAAACTATTGATGAAATTTGTGATGATCATGATGTTGTATCAAGTGCATATGCAAGATGATATGGTAATAAGAAAAAAGGAAGATTTTATTCTTATCCATATTTATTTAAAAAAGTAATTACTGATAAATACCAAAAGCAATCTCCAATAAGTATTCCTATTTCTTGATATGCAAAAAAAGAAGTATTTTATAAATTAAAAAACTTAGTTGAAGGCATTCCATTTCAAGATGGTAATTACACTTCTCAAATAATTATGAATGCTAAGAGTGTTAAACATACTAAAAAGATTACTTGCTACTATTTTATTGCAAGAGAAGGCAATACAGTTACTTCAACATGAGATGAAAAAAGAGTCAATCAAGAGTATCAATGTTTATTGAATCTAATTGATAATGATGCTCAAGAAATAGTAGCATTAAGATTCTTATTTTATCCCCCAATTAGAAAAGCATTTTTAGAAAATAAAAGAGAATTAGTTGTTAACAGAAAGTTTCATTTTAAATGAATTCCTTTCTATGGCAGATGAGCTGTAAATTTAATGTTTTTAATGTCTACAAAAAAGTTCTTTTCTTTTAAAAAAATATAGCAAAATATTACTTAATATAATATACTTAATAGGTATATTTTTAATATGTATACAAAAAAATGTGGAAGAAACAAACGTTTCGCGATTACCACCCTAAAAACATAATTACAAGAAAGGTAATATTTTATTTATGGCAATAAAAGATCCCAAAGTAGTTAGAGTTGCAAAAATTGAATTAATCGGCGGACAAGCAAAACCTGGTCCTGGATTAGCTTCAGTTGGAATCAACATGGCTGACTTTACAAGACAATTTAATGATCAAACAAAAGACAAAAATGGAGAAATAATTCCATGTGTCATTTATGCATATAAAGATAAAAGTTTCAAATTTGAAACTAAAACAACTCCAGCTTCTATTCTTTTAAAGAAAGCAGCTAAAATACAAAAAGCAGGAAAAAATCAGTTAACTGATCATGTAGCTACAATCACTAAAGAACAAGCTTTAGAAATTGCTAGATATAAACTTCCTGACTTAAATGCTAATACTGAAGAAGCTGCATTAAGAATGATTGCTGGTACTGCAAAACAAATGGGTATTCAAATCACTGGTGTTGATTTAACTCCTAAAAGAAATAAAGGAGTACAACACTAATGGCTGCTAAAAAATACAACTTTGATAAAACAAAAACTTACAAAATTGATGAAGCTTTAAAAATAGTTAAAGATAACTCTAAAACTAAATTTGATTCTTCAATTGATATTGCAGTTAAATTAAATTTAGATACTTCAAAAGCTGAGCAACAATTAAGAGGAACAATTACTTTACCAAACTTTTTTGGTAGAAAAGATAGAATCTTAGTTTTAGATGATGGATTAACTGAAAAAGATGCAAAGGCATATAATGTTGATTTCACTGGTGGAAAAGATACAATAGATAAAATCTCTTCAGGATGAATGGATTTTGACTTAATTATTACTACACCTAAAATGATGCCCCAATTAAGTAGATTAGGTAAGTTATTAGGTCCAAGAGGACTAATGCCAAACCCTAAAATTGGAAACGTTACAACTGATTTAAAGAAAACTATTGCAGAATTCCAAAAAGGTGTTTCTCAATATAGAACAGATTCATATGGAAATATTCATATGCTAGTTGGTAAATCTTCTGGTGATATGAAGAAAGTTCATGAGAATGTTGAGTTCTTACTAGCTTTCTTAAAATCTAAGAGACCTTCAACTGTAAAAGGAATTTACATTCAAAATGTTTCAATTTCATCTACAATGGGTCCTGGTGTTAAGATAGAAATAAATAGTTAATTAATTGACTTTTATTTTTTAATTTCTTATAATTATATAAATGAGGATATTATGAATAGACATAAGAATTTTATCTTTAAAATTTTGATTTTAATTTTTTTCTTGTTGTCTTTAATAATATCTTTTTATTTTGCCATTCATGCTATTTTAAAATATGATTTTAATTCTTTAATGAACAAAGCTGCTTCAATAGCAATAAGACAAAGAGGAATACTTAATATACCATCAGTTGATTGATGAATTGGTGTATTATCAGTATTATTTGGTTCTATATTTCTTTTTCTTATATTCTTAATTAATTACATTAGATTAAGAGTAAAAGATAAAAAGCAAATTAAAGAATATATCATTAATAGTCAAAATGAAGTGCCACATGATGATTATTGAACAGATTATAACCAACAAAATTTAGTTGAAAATCCAGTATCATATGAATCTTCTTATCATGATTATGTTCCACAAGAAAGAAGGAAATTTGTTCCTTACACAAAAAAATTACATGATCCTAATTAGAAAATAATTGATGAACAAGAACCTCATAGGTCTCATCAATTGTTTTTTTATTATTTCTTTTAACAGAAACATGAAAACCTTCTTCTTTTTTAAATTTAGGAATTATATGCATATGTAAATGCATAATTTCTTGGTTTGCATTTGCCTTTTCATTGACTAAATAGTTTATTCCATCATTTCCAAGAGAAGAGCTATTAATAACATTAGCTATTTTCTTTGTTGTTTTAGCAACTGCAGATAAATAATCATCATCGCAATTACTAAAATACTCAAAGTGTTTTTTTGGCATTACAATACAATGAGCATCAGAGACAGGGTTTATATCCAATATACACATTGTCATATCATCCTCATAAATAATTTTTGCATTTATTTCTTTTTTTATAATTTTACAAAATAAACATTTATCCATAACTAATCCTTATTTGTCTTAAAGTGCTCTTTAATATACTTATTTAGTTCTACATTATTTTTTTTCAAAGATAACAAATATGGTTTAACAATTGATGTTACACATCCTAAAGGAATTCTCATCATTAGTTCTTTTTCAATTTTTTCAATCTGTTTTAAAAAATTAACTCTTGCTAAGATTGAAGCACAAGCTACTTCTAGGTACTTTGATTCTGCTTTTGTTTCCAAGTGCATTTCATAATCTTTTTTTTCGCCAATACATATCATTTGATCATTAAATCTATTTATATTTGTATACTGATCAATTACCACTAAATCATTTTCTTTATATATTTTTTTTATTACTTTATTGTGTCCATACGTTTTTAAAGTATTTACATTTTTATATTTTTCATATAATTGATTATATTCTTCTGGTTCAAGATTATAAATTTCATGGATAGTTAATTTAAGAACTTTATCATAAACTTTTTTCATGAAGTTATCTTTAAGCTTTTTAGAATCATCTACACCAAGATTAACTAATGCTTCTCTATTTTCTTTTGGTATCTTAACAGCTGCAAAAGAAACTCCACCAAATAAATCTCCATTACCAGATTCATCAGTACCAATAGTAATGTCTTTTCTTATTTCAATATTTTCATTTGTATTCTCATTTTTGATTTTCAACATTTTTAAGATATTATCATAATCACTTCCTTGGATTAAAAGTGTATGAGTTTTATAAATTGTCATCTTATATTTCTTTGTAGAAAAAAAATATAAGATATTTTCGTTGTTATTTTCTTTTAAATGAGAACTCATGTACTTAAGAATAAGATCAATTTGTTTTTTATCTATTTTTTTAGAAAATGAATTACTCATAAGACCTCGATTAATATATAATAATTATATGTCGGTTTAAAATTATGAATTATAAAATAAAAAATATTAGAGAAGAAATTCTTAACAAAAAATTTAGAAAAGATTTAAGAGCTGGTTACGATGCTTATCAGGTTGATGTTTTCTTTGATACTGTCTTATCATATATAAGATATCTTGAAAATGAAATTGAGAATACTGATAATATTAGTAATAATTTAAAAACTGAAAATGTTGTTCTTAAAAAACAATTAGAAGAAATTGAAAACAAAAGATTTGTTGCAGAACATGAGCTTTCTGAATTAAAAGAAGATGGATATAAAAATCAAAAAATAATTAAAGATTTATCTTTGTGAAAAACAACATATGCAAATTCAAAAAATGACAAAGACAAATAATATTATTAATGTAGGGATCGATATGATTTCTAAAAATAGAATAGATTTGAATAATCAATTGTTTATAAAAAAAATATTTTCTATTGATGAAAAAAAGATATTTGATTCACTAATTAATGATGAAGCAAAGATTTCATTTATTTCTTCTAGATGAGCAGCAAAAGAAGCAATATATAAAGCCTTAAACAATAAAGATATACTTTTTATCAATATTGAAATTTTGAATGATGAAAATGGCAAACCATATTGCAGTAATCACAATAAAATAATTCTAAGCATATCTCACACTGAAGTACATTGCATAGCAGTTGCTTTATTATTAAAATAATCTTGAGTAAAAAATAATACTTAATTCATAAGTATTATTTTTTTCACATTGTTATATTTATTTATGTATGAAAAAATAAGGAGTATATATGAATTTTGTAGCACTAATTGGATTGATAACTCATATCGAGAATGTTAAAAATCAGAAGTATATAAAAATGGAAATCAACTCATCTAATCAATCGCCAAAGATTGCAAAGGTAATTATTAATGAAGAAAATAGTGATTTATTCAAAGAAATAAGCCTAGGAGTTATTATTGGTATTAATGGTTTTGTTGATTTCTCAAACAGTAACAATATAGTTTTAAAGAACTATACATTGATATAAAAAAAATTTAAGAATTTGTATTCTTAAATTTTTTATCTATACCAACTGTAAGACCAAATGAATTTTTTCCTGTATTACAGAAGATAATTAATGGAGTTTTCTTCATTATTATTTCTTTTTTACTAATTTTAAATTGCTTTACAATTTCACTTAATAGAAATTCTTTTTTATCTTCAGAACATAAAGAAAAATAAACTGAAATAAATTTTATCTTACCATTCGATTCATTTACACTTGCTAACATCTTTTCAACCATTTTTTCTAATGCTTTATTATAGCTTTTAGCAATTGTGTTTAAACCAATTTTTTGATTCATGCTTAATACCGGAACTAATTTAGCTTTATCTAAAACTTTACCAATAATTATTTTTGATATTCTTCCACTAGCTGTTATTGGTTTAGATGATTCATAAGCAAAAGAAGTACGAATATATTCATTTTCTTCTTCAGCAAATTTAATTACTTCTTCGATACTCTTTCCACTTTCAATCATCTTTTTACTTTCTAATAAGATGTATTCAAGACCATAACATTGAGTATGAGTATCTATTACGTATATTTTGCCTTTATATTCATCTTCTTTTTCAAGATTTTTAATTGAGTCATATTGTGAAGATAAAGCTTTATTAATTGTAAAAACAAAAACAAAATCATTTTTTAAAAGAAGTTCATCAAGAACATTCATTACTTCACCAAGAGCACTACATGAAGTTTTTAAAAAGTTACCAGATTCATGATTTCCATTAATTTTTTCATAATTAATTTCTTCTGGTAAATCATTAAAACTTTTAGAATCATTTTCTGTTATTTTAAAAGTTATTCTTGTTATATTATTTTTTTTGATTTCTTCTTCTGTCAAAGTAGAACTTCCATCTACAACAAATGCAATTTTTTTCATATTTATCCTTAAAATATTATTCTTTTTATAATAACATAATAAAAAAAAAAGACAATATATTGTCTTTTTTTACTTATAAAATTTATCTTTTATTATTAGCTAAGAAAGTTTTTAAAGCTTTGTCAACTCTTCAACACATTGAGTTTAAGAAGTCGTAACTATAAGCAGCATTTTTAACTCTTGATTTCTCAATTAATAATTGAATAAATTCAATTTTCTTTTGAGCACTAATTAATAACATTCTATATTCATCATCATTAATGTTTGCTGAATTTGATAATCTGTAAATTAATTCTTCTTGACTATAAATTATATCTTTATTTTTATTTCAAGCTCTTTCATCACTTCCAATTTGTTCTTTACTAGAACTCATTTTTAATGTACTGAAACCTACTGGGATATATTCTTCATTAACTTCTGATTCAAACATTTGGTTATCTAATCCTAAATCTTGATCTGAATTACTTTCAACGTTTAGTTCATTTTCATCAACAACTCAATTTTGATTTAATTCTTCTTCATTTAAGTTATTAGCATCATTACTCAAGATTACTTCTTCAATTAATGGATCTTTTTCTAAATTCTCAGTATTTGATTCATTTGCATAGTTATCTTCGGAAACATGTTCTTCATTTAATGGCGCTGTATCATTACTTTCATTCGCAAAGTTTTCATTAGTTGATTCTTGTGCTTCAGATTCATTTATTTCATGATTAACAGAATCATCTTTTAAACTATTTTCAATTTTTTGAATAGAGTTTAATATTTTTTTAAATTTTTTCTCTGGTAAACTAGATTCAAGTTCAGCAACTTTATTTTCTCTTTCTTCAATTGACATATTTTGTCAATTGTTTAGAAGCTCTTTTTTTCCTTTTCTATTCATTTGTATCTCCATTTGTTTCGAAAAACATATAATATATATTATTTTACTATATTTTTATGTGATGTAAACAGAAATATAATAATATATTTATCATTCTAAATCATTTTAAATTGGTATAATATTTTTATATTTTAATAAAATGGTATATTATGAGATTGAAAAAAATAATGATAAGCTCATTAGTTTTAACTCTTGTTTCATCTCCATTTATAGCTTTAACTTTTTTAAATATATTTCCTAAACCTAATAGTGTTGATACTAGATACATATTCAATGATGCCGAAACAACAAAACAAAAAGAAATATTAAAGATAGCTTTGGATGAAACGATTCAAGATGAAAAACTAATTTTCAAGTTTTACACTCTAACACAAAATAGTCAATATACTCCATCGATGCTTTCATGATTTGTAGAATTTAATAAAGCATTGAATGCTTTAGACAGCAGATTAGGATTTGAACTAGTTCCAAGAACTAACCAAACTGTTGATTCTGGTTTCAGAAATAAAAACGGAGAAATGATTAGTTTATTTTGATCTCCAGATTATCATAATATTGGAACATGAATAGGATTACATTTTTCTCCAACTTATCAATCTCCAAATCTTTGACCTTCATTATGAAATTATTTAAATTCTGGACCAGGTAATACACTTCCTGCAGATAGTGATTTTGAATATGGTCCTTTAAATTCAGTTTTCATGCCAAGCCAATGAGCTGCATCTTTAAAAAAACATTTACAAGAATCAAAATATCCAATTATTCCTGTTCCGGGAATTACACCAGAAAGCTTATATCAAAGCTATGATAAATTATTAGAATTAGATAAAAAAGTTTTTAATGCAAACAATAAGGTTTCAAAAACTGGTGCAAGATCTGCCTTATCAAATGAAATTAATTTATGAGCAGATTTAAATAGTGTTGATACAAAAGCACCATTAGCTGCTGGATTAGTAAATTGAATGGATCATCAGAGTTCTGCTCTTCCATGAATTGCTAATGGTCCAAGTACAACAATTAGAAATTTAACAAGAGAAGGTTATAAAACGCCAACAAATGAATACTCAGGTTTAAATTTTAGAGACTGATTTTATATTGAAAGTGAAGTATCAAATAATGGTGATTTATTTAGATGATGAAAACCTGAAGATCCATTTGCAACAAATAGGACTCCATATAATCCTTCATTTAATGCTGATAGTAATAATATGTTTTTCCAATCAACATTTAATGGTTTGATTGACTGAAAAATTGTTGGTGATTGAACATATGATGAAATTCTAAGTAAATGAAATCCGCCTGAGAGTTCATTATTCATGAGTGGAGCTTCTAAAATAGAATTTTATAATAATGATATTTTAAATGCATATAATATTGAAAGAACAAAGTTACCAAACAATGAAATTGTTTTAAATGAACAATATAAGCAAGCATTAACAACTTCGAATAAAATTAAATTTACAATAGATTCAAAAACTAATGCTTTTCCTTGATTAGATTATACTGGTAAACAAGTTGGTACATTAAAAGCTCAGGATTACTTTTGAGGTTTAATGGGATACTTACTTTCTACTGATATTGGTATTAATACTAATGGTTATTATTTAGACTTAATGAGTTTAGATATTCAAAAAACAATTGATGCTAACCCTGCATTTTGAAAAAAGGATCCAAAAGGAAATTATATTCCTAAAGAAAATAATGAAGATACTATTACATATGTTTTATCAAAACCAAATATTAACTTCTTAGATATTTTATCAAAACAATATTTCCAACCAATTCCAATTGAGAATGATAAGGTTAGAAAAATTTTTGATATTCCATCAAATGATTCTTTATTTAATGATAAAGGTGAATTCATGCCAAATAATTTAGATTTTAATACTTTATATGGTGCTGGTGAAAAAATAAGTAATTTTACATCTTGATGATCAACAGGACCTTACTATGTTAGTCGTGTTTCTGAACAAGATATTCAATTTAAAATTAACCCAAATTATTTCAATGCCATTACACAAAAAGGTAATCTAGATTTAATAAATACTTTTGGTATTGATAAAAAAATTAAAAGTGTTGTTATGAAATATGCTGGTGCATATTCACCACAAGTAACATATGAACAATTTAAAACTGGTGAAATAGATAAATCTGAAATACCTTCTGCATTAATTTCAGATGCATACAAAAATTTCAAAAAATCATTTAGAACTGAAGGTGTTTCAATTAACTCAAGATCTGACTTAATACCTTACAACACAAATATTTATGTGACAGATAGTTTTATGGAACCAGTTTTAGATTCTAAAGGTAATAAAATTATTAAGAGTTTAGTATCTCCACAATATGAAAAAGCAATTGTAAGAGATTTTGATTTAGGTAAAGAAGGTAATAGTTGAAAAATTAGAAATGCTATTAACCAATCTATTGATTGATATTCATTATCTTCATTAGCTTTACCAGATGGCAGTGCTTCATTCCAACAATCTTTAGTTCCATTCGGAAACTTTAGATCAAGTGATGATCAACCATTATTAAATGGCGTTCCTACTGATTTCATTAATAGTGATACATATTGGGAAATAGCAGCTTCAAATAAACAAATCGGTTATTTAAGAAGAACTCTTGAACAGTATAAAACAAATTGAGAAAAACAATTTAAAAATAAATAGAAATAAATTTGATTTAAAAATTAGGAGGAAAAAATGTTTAAGTATGTAATGAAAAGAATTTTTTATGCATTAATTACACTTATTGTATTGATGACAATATTATTTTTTCTTATGCAATTAATACCTGGTTTTCCAATTGAAAAAGCTTTAAATGAAACAGAAGAAGCATTTCAAAGCAGACTTAGAGCATTAGGACTATTAGACAGTCCCTTGGTCCAGTATTTTAACTTTTGAAATAGATTATTCACTAGAGGTGAATTTGGAATAATTTTCAGAAACTCAGGAAATGTTATAAATGAATTTATTGAACCAGTAAAATATACATTATTAATTGCCTTGCCAGCATTTGTTATTTCATCTATTCTAGGTGTTATATTTGGAACAATTGCTGCATATAATAGAGGTAAATGACAAGATACAGTTATAAATGCATTTTCTGTTTTATTTATATCTATTCCATCGTTTGTTTTAGCACTATACTTAATACAATTTGCAGGAGCATTAGGTTTACCAACCAATGTTGTTGTACCAGGAAGTAGTGGATTTACTGTTGGTAAAATGTTATTATCTTTAATTATTCCAATTACTTCAATGGTATTAACTTCTGTTTCTACTACAGTTTATTTTACTAGAAATGAATTAGTAGAAATTTTCAAACAAGAATATATTAAAACTGCTTTATCAAAAGGTATGAGTTTTAGAGTTGTTGTATTTAAACATGCATTCAAAAATGCATCAATTCCAGTTTTATACTCATTATTGCCTTCATTACTTTTAATTATTTCAGGTTCAATTATTATTGAAAGATTCTTTAATGTTCCTGGTACGGCTTCATTAGTAATAACTGCTGTACAAACAAATGAATACTATATTGTTCTTTTCTCTGCATTGTTCTATTCATCTATTTATTTCTTAATGCAAATAGTTTTTGATGCATTGAGTACAATAATAGATCCAAGAATAAAATTAGCTGAAAAATCAGGTACTTCATATTTTGAACAAATTAAATCTTATATTGCAAGAAAAAAAGATGTTTCATATAGTCCAAAAGTTCAAACTATATCTGAGAATAAAGTATTAAAAAGTGCGAAAATTTCTCAAAAAGAAGCTAAATATAAATTAAACTTTGCAAGACCAGAAGTAAAATATGATGGCATCCAAGAATTTGATAAAAAATTATTTAAAAGAATAGACTCAAATTCATTAAACAATAATGAAATTTTAGGTAAGCCACATAGTCAATTAACTGACATTTATAAAAGATTTATCACAAATAAATTTGCAGTGTTCTGTTCTATAATAATCACATTAATAATTTTACTTTCAATATTTATTCCAATTTTTGGACCAGCAATTAATGCTCCTCTAACTTCTGATCTAAAAGATATTATTAGTTTCTTACCTCCAAGAATTCCATGATTAGGAATTGATGGAACTGTAACTCAAATAATGTCACAAGAAAAATTTGATTCATGAAGTGCAGCACTGAATGGAGAATTAGTACATGTTCCACTAGGTAATGGTCTATTTGAAGTAACATTTAATCCTTATAAGCTTCCTGCTTTAGCAAACTTTTATCCATTCTTTGGAACTGGTCCACAAGGTAGAGACTGAATGAATGTATTATGAATTAGTACATCAAACTCTTTATTCATTGCTTTATTAGTTTCATTAGTTTCTACAATAATTGGTTCAATATATGGAGCAATTGCAGGTTTTAATGCTGGTAAACCAGTTGACACATTTATGATGAGAGTAGTTGAACTTATTTCAGGTGTTCCTACAATTGTTTGAATTCTAGTAATTACTTTTGCATTCTCTGGTGGTGGATTATCTATGGGAACAATTGCAGGTGCTTTAATATTCACAAGTTGAATTTGACCAGCTACAACTGCAAGAATTTTTGTTTTAAAATATAAAGACTCAGATTTTATAAATGCTTCTAAAACTTTAGGTGCAAATAAAACTAGATTAATATTCACTCATTTACTACCTAATATTTCAGGAAAATTAATGGTTAGATTTGTTAACCAAATTCCAAAAATAATTTTCTTTGAAACTTCATTAGTGTTTTTAGGATTAAAAGCTCCTACAGATGCTAGTTTAGGTACAATGATTGAAACTGCTAGACAAACTGGATATGTTCATTTATTATTAGCACCAACATTAATAATAGTAATTATTACTTTATGTGCACAAATAATTGCAAATGCATTCAATGATTCATTAGATCCAAGGGTAATTGGTAAATAGTATGATTAAGAATAATATATTTGTAGAAAACAAAAATAATGAGCCAACAAAACTTTTAGATGTGAGAAACCTTTCTGTATATTTTAAAAACAAATTAGGTCTAATAAGAGCAGTTAGAGATATTTCATTTTCAATTAATGAAGGTGAAATTGTTGGTTTAGTTGGAGAATCTGGATCTGGTAAATCAGTTACATTAAAATCATTAGTTGGTTTTAATGAATTTAGTATTACTGAATCAAAAAAAATGCAATTTGAAAACATTGATTTATCAAAATTACATAAAAATGATTTTAACTTTATTAGAGGAACTCAAATTGGATATATTCCACAAGATCCTTTAATGTCTTTAAACCCAACACAAAAGATTAAGCATCAAATTTTTGAAGCTTATTTAGTTTCTCAAAAAAGAAAATATCAATGAGAAGTTTTTTTACTTAAGAACAAGCATGAAGAAATTATTAAAGACATTGATAGAAAAAATGTAAGATATGCTTCTGAAAAGGGTTTATTTAAAAAAGAAGTTAAGAAATTAACAGATGCATATAAAAACAGAATCAGAAGAGAAGAAGTTCACAGACAAAGTAAAGAGATTTTAGAATATATTGGAATAGATGAAGTTGAGAAAAAATGAAATCTTTATCCACATGAGTTTTCTGGTGGTATGAGACAAAGAATTGTTATTGCCATTGCGATAATTGCTAGACCAAAATTAATAATTGCTGATGAGCCAACAACTGCATTAGATGTTACTGTGCAAGCTAAAGTTATTGACTTAATTAAAAAGATGTCAAAAGAATTTAATGTTGCAATTATTTTCATTTCACACAACATTGGTTTAGTTGCAAATCTTTGTGATTACATTTATGTTATGTATGCTGGAAAAATTGTTGAACAAGCAAAAACTTGAGAATTATTTTCGAATCCAAGACATCCATATACCTGAGCTTTAATTTCTTCAATTCCAGATGCACACACAAATTCAAAACTAACACTTATTCCTGGATCTCCTCCAAATATGATTAGTCCAATAAAAGGTGATGCATTTGCTCCTAGAAACAAGTATGCAATCAAATTAGATTTTGAGAAGCAACCACCAATGTTTAAAATTTCAGAAACACATAAAGCAGCAACTTGACTACTTCACCCTCAAAGTCCTAACATTGCAGTACCAAGTGAAGTTGTTAAAAAAATTAATAGTGCTATTGGTGCAATAAGTAATAAGAAAAAGGAGGACGAAAATGGAAAAAAAGAAAATACTAAAAATAGAAAATCTAAATAAATTCTTTGTTAACAGAAACAATTATAAAATTGCATTAGACAATATATCTTTTGATGTTACAGAAGGTGATTTTTTAGGTATCATTGGTGAATCAGGAAGCGGTAAAACTACTCTTGGAAGAACTATTATCAGACTTAATGATGCTACAAGTGGAAAAATAAAGTTATTTGATAAGAATATTTCAAATAAGAAAATTAGTAAACAAGAAAATCTAACTATTTGTAGATCAATGCAAATGATTTTCCAAGATCCTCTTTCTTCTCTAAATCCAAAAATGAACATATTAAAAATCATTTCTGAACCAATTGTAATAAATAAGTCATTAAAAAAAGAAAACATAAAAATAATTGACTCAAGACACAAAGCAAATTTTTTATTTGAATATGAAATACTATCAGGTTTAGCTAAAAATAAATATGAAAAACTTTATGAATATTATGTTGAATATAAAAAAATAATTAATGAAACAATCACAAAGATTGATGATTTTAAATTTACAAATAACGATAGCTGAACTGAATCATTTTCTGACTTAGAAACTATTTTTGATCATTACATTATGTCACAAAAACCTGTTATTGAAATACTAAATAAAATGTATGAAAATGCAAAAAAAATTATAAAAGTTTATGATAAAAAAGTAAAAGCAAATGACTTAGATCCAATTTATTCTAAGTATATTGAATATGCTAATAATTTAGATGAAGCGAAAGCAGATTTTGGTAATAAAGAAAATAGTATAAATAATCTGAAAAAGAAATTTAATAAAATTAAAAAAGATATTGCTTTCTTCAAAAGCAACAGATTAGTAAGAAGTGAAATAAAAGATTTAAAAATTCATATTAAGTTAAATAGTAATGGGATGAAAATTGCCAAAACTAAAAGAGACTATAATTTTAAAAAGATTTTATTAATGAGAGATAGACTTAAATTAGAAATTCTAGATGACTTTTTAAATTTTGAAAATGTCGATGAGGAAAACTTAATTAATGAATACAGAAACATTAGAGATATTATTGATGAATTTTTTAAAAATCAATTCATTAGAATTTTTGATGAAAATATTTCTGAAAATTATGAAGAAAAAATGACTTCTATTGATTATGATTTAATTAAAAAAGAAATTGAAAATAATTTATCAAAAAGCTTAATTGATTTCAAAAATAAACTACAAATGGTTGATGAAAAAAATAAAATTATTATAAATGTTCTTTTATCTGAAAAAACAATGATAGCTGAAGAAATTTCAAAATTAAAATTGAAAAAGAAAGAACAAGAAAAAACTTTTTATTCTAGTGAAGCTTATATTCAAAAAAATAATGATTTCAAAAAAATAAAGGAAGAATTAAATTCAATTAGAAAAGAAAAACATAAAAAGCATAATGATTTTATTCATAAAAGTTTAGCTGATATTAAAGAAAAAATAAAAATTGAATCTAATGAAGTTAAAAATAGAAAAAACTTTTTAAGCAAAAGGCTAAATATTCTAATTAAAGAACTTATAGCTATAAGACCAACTGATCTTGCAAACTTTTCTAAAAAAGATGCTTCTCAAGTAATTAAGAAAAATACAAAATCTATGAAAGAACAATTAAAAAATAAAATGTCTTCTTTTAAATTAATTGATTTTGAATTTACTAAAATTCTTGAATATTATTTTATTGAAGAAAGAATTTGTTCTTCAAATAGAAATAAATTATTTTTCTATAGAAATGATTTCTTGAAAATAATGATTTTGGAAAAGGTTTTTGAATTATTAGAATCTGTAGGACTAAAAAAAGAACATGCTTATAGATATCCACATGAGTTTTCTGGTGGTCAAAGACAAAGAATAGTTATTGCAAGAGCATTAATAAATGATCCAAAAATAATAATTGCAGATGAAGCAATTTCTGCGCTTGATGTTTCAATTCAAGCACAAGTTGTTAACATGATGAAAGAGCTTTGTGATAAAAGAGATGTAACTTTCTTATTTATTGCACACGATATTTCAATGGTTCATTATATTTGTAATAAAGTAATAATAATGCACAATGGAAAAATTGTTGAAAAGGGTTCTACAAATAAAATATTTAAGAATCCAATTCATCCATATACACAGTCATTACTAAAGGCTGTTCCTGAATTATGAAAAATGGACGTGGATTTATCTCTATTTGGAGATAATTCAAATTATAGTGAATCATATTCAATTTCTAATAAACCACATTTTATGAAAGTTGAAAATGATCATGAAGTTCTAGCAACTAAAGAACAATTTGATAAGTGAGTATAATGAAAACCGGAAGACACATAACTAGAGAAATTTCTACTATTAACAGAATTGAAGAAAGTGATATTAAAGATTATTATGGAAAATTACCTTCAGGTATAGTTCCATTAGTTCTTAATATAATATTATTCATATCAATATTACTTATAGGTATTTTTGTACCAAATGAAAAAATAAAATGAACTGATGCATTTGTAATCGCTTCTTATGTTACTTTTAGTTTAAATATTCTTTGATTAGTTGGAAGACAAGAATTTTTCCAAGATGCAAGATACAATGCTTTTTCTATGTGAAAAAAATCTTTTGGTTGAAAAATCAAGGAAAAAGTTTACTTCTCTTCGATCGATATTAAAAATAATATTCATAATTCAGAAGATTACAAAGTTTTTCTTCTAGAAAGAAAAACAAATACCAAAAATTTATTCTGAGTTTCCTTAATAATTCATTTTGTTTTAATAATAGTTTCTACAATTTTAGTTTTTGTTTTTTAAGAGTTTATATATATTATGGTTTTTAATATATAATTATTTTTAGTATGGAGTTTTAAATGGAATTAGCATTAGGTTTAGGATTAGGTTTGGGCATTCCTATAGCATTAGCATTAGGAGCCTTCTTAGGTTATTATTTTGCAATGAAACACTTCAAAAAACAATTAAAAGAAAAACCACCAATAAATGAAAAACAAATAAGAATGCTTTATCAACAAATGGGTAGAAAACCCACTGAAAAACAAATTAAACAAATAATGGAATCTTTCAAAAAGCAAGCTAAATAATTTTATGGTTACTTTTATAAAATCTGCTTCGAAAGAATCAGAATGAATTAATGATGATAAGATTGAAATTTGTTTTATTGGTAGATCTAATGTTGGTAAATCTACTTTAATTAATGCTTTAGCAAAACAAAAAATTTCTAGAACATCAAATACACCCGGAAGAACACAATTAGTAAACTTTTTTGATTTTGGAAAGTATCGTTTAATCGATCTTCCAGGATATGGTTATGCGAAAGTCAATAAAGACAAAAAAGAAGAACTTAACATAATGATTGAAGAATACTTAGTAAATAGAAAAAATCTTTATGCTGTCTTCCAAATTTGTGATTGTAATGTTTTAACTGATAGAGATCAAAGCATGGCAAGATTTTTAAAATCTAAGTTTAATAATCACTATATTATTTTAAACAAAATAGATAAGCAAAGTAAAAGCTTTTATGACAATAATATAAATAAAATTGCAAAGTATTTTAATACTTCAAAGGATCTTTTTATTCCTTTAAGTGCAAAGAAAAGTTTGCAAGTAAATCTATTAGAAAAAAAGATAGATGAAATTTTAAAAAATAGGTAAAAATAATGGATAAAATTTTCGACCCAAGTAAATTTGAAGATGATATATTTAAATTTTGAATTGAATCAAAATTATTTGATAAAAAGAATAATGATAAAATAAAGTATTCTATTATTTTGCCTCCCCCTAATATAACAGGAGTTTTACACTTAGGTCATGCTTGAGATGGAACAATTCAGGATGTAATGATAAGATACAAAAGACTTAAGGGTTTTAATACTTTATGAATTGCTGGAATGGATCATGCTGGAATTGCAACGCAAACAAAGTTTGAAAGTTATTTGGCAGAAAACAAAATTTCAAAAGATAAATTTACAAGAAAAGAATTTATTTCTGAGCTTTCAAAATGAGCAGATAATAATGCAAATAATATTAGAAGTCAATGAAAAAAAATGGGATTTGCTCTTGATTATAAAAATGAAAAATTTACTTTAAGTAATGACAATTCAAAATTTGTTAATAAAGTATTTGTTGATCTTTATAACCAAGGTTTAATATATAGAGATTATAAATTAGTCAACTGAGATGTTAAATTACAAACTGCAGTTTCAAATATAGAATTAGTTAATAAGGAAGTTGAAAATGAGCTTTATTATATATTTTATAAAGTTGAAAACTCTACTAAAAAATTAGTAATAGCAACAACAAGACCTGAAACAATGTTTACTGATACATGTTTAGTTGTAAATCCTAAAGACAAAAGATATACAAACCTAATTGGTAAGTTTGCTATTAATCCTGCAAATAATCAAAAAATAGAAATTATTGCAGATAGTTATGTTGATTTAGAATATGGAACTGGTGTAATGAAATGTACTCCAGCACATGATTTTAATGATTATGAAATTGGTAAAAAATATAAGCAAAAATTTCTTACATGTATTAACTATGATGGAACAATGAATAGTAATGCTTTAGAATTTGAAGGTAAAGATAGATTTGAATGTAGAAAACTATTAATTAAAAAATTAACTGAAAATGGTTTCATTAAAAAAGTTGAAACTCAAAAATCAAATATTAATTATTCGGAAAGAAGCAATGAAATTATTGAACCATTGCTTTCTTTACAATGATTTATGAAAATGGAAAAGATTGCTAAAAAAATAAAAGCAAATCAAAAATCAAAAAACAAAATAACATTCTATCCAAAAAGATTTGATGATAATCTTTCTTATTGATTAGATAGAATTGAAGATTGATGTATTTCTAGACAATTAATTTGAGGACATCAAATACCAGCTTGATTTAACAAAAACAATAATAAAATATATGTTGGAACAGAAGCGCCAAAAGGCAAGGAATGAGTTAGAGATAATGATGTTTTTGATACTTGATTTTCATCAGGGATGTGACCAATATTAGCAACAAATAATTCACTAACAAAACTTGATTTCACACCAAGTAATCTTCTAGTAACTGGCTATGATATTATTTTCTTCTGAGTTGCTAGAATGATGATATTTGGAGAATTAATAAAGAAATCAGTTCCATTTAATGATGTATTTATACATGGTTTAGTAAGAGATTCTGAAGGTAGAAAAATGTCAAAATCATTAAACAATGGAATTAACCCAATGGAAGTTATTGAAAAACACGGAGCAGATTCTCTAAGATTGTTTTTAATAAGCTCTTCAACAATTGGAGAAGACTTAATTTATTCAGAAGATAAAATAATTTCTATGTCTAAATTTTTAAATAAATTATGAAACATCGCCAATTTTATTGATATGAAAATTATCAATTCAAAAATTGACAAGAAAGTTGCACCTGATTTTTTTGATAAATGAATTATTAAAAAATTCAATATGTTTATAAAAGAATATCAAAATGACTTTGAGAAATATAATTTTGTTGTTGCAACTTCTAAATTATTAAAGTTTATTAAGAACGATTTTTCAGGAATATATATAGAATTAAATAAATGAAAATTAGATACAAATAATAATTATTTCAATTACTTAGTTTTAGATATATTTAAGAATATACTAATTCTTATTCATCCTATTTGTCCATTTGTATCAGAAAAAATTTACAATTCTATTTACTCTAAGAAATCTATTCTTACAGAAAAATACCCAGTTAAATATGTTGCCGGCAATGAAAGCATAATTGACAATTTATTAGTAATAATAGAACAAGTAAGAAAATATAAATGAGAAAATAAATTGAATAAAAAAGATGAAATTAAAATTAATCTTTTTATGGATAAGGAAATTTATAATAAATTTACAAAAAATAGAAAATATTTATCTAATTTCCTAAAAATAGAAAATATTTTTATAGATGAAATTAAAGTTAAAGATAAAAAACTTGTCTTAAAAAATGATTTTTTTGTATTTGATAATTTTACAATTGAGTATTTATATGAAAAAGATATTTCTTTAAATGATGATAAAGAAAATATATTAAAAGAGATTTCAAAAGTTAAGTTTGAAATAGAAAGATCAGAAAAAATTTTAGGCAATAAAAATTATGTTTTAAAAGCTCCTAAAAAACTTGTAGATATTGAAAAAAATAAATTAGATACAAATAAGAAAAAACTAACTGAATTAGAATTTCAATATAAAAAATAAATTGATCTAACATAAGTAAATATAGAAGGTATCTATGTTTACTGAAAGTTCTAAAATTAATTATTTTTGAATTTTATTTTTTGTAAAAACAATATTAATGTTTTACATATTTCCAGAAGCAACACCAATAATGTTGCTTTTTGTTTTAGGTTATATGTTCTTTTACAAAATAGATTTAAAAAACAAAGTATTGGCAATAACAATTGCTTTTTTAATATATTTTTCCTTATTGTTTAACAAACATATGAAAATATACTTTGGAGATCTAATTGATTCAATTTTTTCTTTTTCAATAAGAGACTGAACAATTGATTTTATAAGAAGCAATTATAGTGAAAAAAGTGAAACTATTATATTATTAATGGGATTTGGAATAAAGCAAAGTGAATATTCAGATATATATCATATATTCATAACACTATCAATATCACATTTAATTGTTGTTAGTGGTTACCATTTATCTTTTCTTTCAAAATTTATAAAAAAAATAATTAAAAACTATTACTTAAGAATAGCAGTACTAATATTATTTTTAATAATAGTAAATTATAATTTGGACTTTAACTTTGGTATTTTAAGGTCATCAATCTTTTTATTGTTAATGTCAAACCCAAATAAAAAAAATGATCCTATTCAGATGTTATCTCTTTCAGGGATAATAATTTTATTTTTTTGTCCATTAGCACTAGTGAGTTTTTCATTTTTAATGAGCTATATTGCTACATATTTTTTGGTAGTGGTTTCTTATAAAAAAGAAAATAAAATTATTCAATTTGCATCACCCATTTTTATTAATATTTTATTGCTACCAATTATTAGTCAATTTTCAAAACATATTTCCATAACTGGTATTTTATTTTCATTTTTCTACTCAAGTGTATTTTGCTATTTATTTTTATTTTCAACATTCTGTTTTTGATTCATCGGTTTTGATTTTATATTTATTGCATTATATGATGTCTTGTATTTTTTATTAAATACTTTTTTAAGTTTTAATTTTAAAATAGAAGTTATTGATTGGAATATTATTATCTTAATTATTTTTTATATGCTCTTCTTTGTATTTGTTTCTAAAAAACTAAATGAATAATTCCTGAAATATTTTATATAATTCAAATATGAAAATAATATACTCACCTGATAAAAATTTTATCTTTAAGAAAATTAATTTTAGCAATGACTCTGAAACTAAACATTTATTTTTTGAAGATAATTATGATGAAATAGAAAAAATAATAAATACTAGTAATCTATTTTTTTCTAATAATAATTATGTAATATTTAATTGTAAATTCTTAGAAAAATTAGATGAAGAAAAAATAAATTTTTTAAATAGCATTAATGGAGACAACATTATATTGACTAATGTTTCTAAAAAAATTGATTCAAAAAATCTTTCAAAAATTAAAAATGTGAATATTGATTTTATTCCTGAATTAAATATGTTCACTATGAAGAATTATATTAATCAAGCAATTAATCAAAGAAACATGAAGATTTCAAACTATGAATTACTTTATTCAATTCTCCCTCCTGACTCAAGTATTATTGATAATGAGATAATAAAACTGTCATTATTAAATATGAATATTATTGATGATAAAGCCATTAAGAATGTTGTATATGATTATTCAAAAGAAAATGTCTTTGATTTAATAATATTTTTGCTTAATAAAAACTATATTGATTTATTCAAGTGCTTAGATAATTTATTGTTCTCAGGTAATAAAATAGAGACAATTATTCCTGTTATATCAGATCAACTTTTTAGCTTAAAAAACTACATAGAAATTTTTGAAAAAACTAATAGACTTGAAGCAATACATGAAAAATTAAATATAGAACAATTTAAAATAAAGAAATTTTATAATATAATAATCTCGAACAGCTCTTTTAAAATAAATTCAATTTTATTGTCTTTATTAGAAATTGATCTAAATATAAAAAAGAAGAATTTCGATTCGTACATAGAATTAAAAAGATTCTTTTTAGAGGTTTAAATGGCAGAAAAAAAACAAAATAAAAAAGATGTAAAAGTAAAAAAAAATACTAATGTTGAAACTAATTTAT
Source organism: uncultured Mycoplasmataceae bacterium (assembly GCA_947041945.1). Lineage (GTDB taxonomy): Bacteria > Bacillota_I > Bacilli_A > Mycoplasmatales > Mycoplasmoidaceae > CAMREV01. Next base: position 46,546 of record CAMREV010000006.1, read on the forward strand.
ATAATGACATTTCAAAAGTAGTAGATTTAGTTCTTTCAAATAATCAACTTTCTGAAAATTTAAATGATAAAACATTTTTTAATTCTTTTTCAACTTTATTAAATAATTTTAGATTACTTGAAAATAAAATTAAACCAAAAGTTTCGCTAATTGACAAATACACTGGAACATTAAACAAACTGAATAAGAAAGTAGAATTTTCTAAAAATAAATTAGATAATGAAATTGATATAAAAGATAACATTAACTTTATTAAGGTTTTTATAAAAAATCTAACACATAAAGATTTTGAATCTTTTACTGCTGAAGATATCCAAACTAATAATTCAAATGAAAGTAAAACTTCTCAAGAAAATGTTCAAAATAATGAAAATGACAAATCGAATAGTGCATACAATTATGGTAACTATGAAGATTATAAAAACAACATTTTAAATCAAATGGTTCAAAAAAGAATTGCTGATGACATGATGACAGGAAAATATTACTTTTATGATAGCAAACCAAAAGCTGTTCCAATATTGAGATATATTATTGGTGTTATGATTTTGATTGCTGCATCATTATTACTTGCAATTATTATCATTGGATCAATTACTAGATTAATGATACTTGATGCAGAAAATACTCCAAAAGAATTTTCTTTAGTTTTTTCTAGCCCATTTACATTAATGTTTATAATTTTATTTGTATGTTTACTAATATTTTCAGGTTATAAGCATCTTATACCTATTAAAAATGATAACTTTAAATACAATCTTAGTAACCTTTCTTTAGGATTATCTGTTTTTGGTGGAATTTTATTACTATCAACAAACATTCAACCTTTAATTCAAATGGATGAATTGGTGAAGAAATTTGTTGCTGCAGGTACAACTGCTCATAACATTGAATTATTCAAAATATGACAATGAATATTCCTAACGCTATCAATACTACTTATTTCTTTTGGAATTCCAATGATAATAAATTATGTTTTAAAACCTAAAAAAGACTTAAAATTAACTCAAGAGCTAACTGAAAAGTATAAAAGAGAAATCCATGAAAAAGGAATCATTAAATAATAAATTTCTGGATACAAATAATAAAAGTAAATTTAAAATATTTCTATTTCCTTTATATCCAATTAATTTTTTTAAATCAACCGTTTTAATTTGTTTATTATCCTCTTTGATAGCATTGAGAGTAATAATGCAATTTTTTACTATACCAATACCACAATTTGGTTTAACATTATCAATTGCACATACACCAATAATTGTTATAGGTTGATTCTTTGGTCCAGTAATTGGTTTCTTTACTGGAATTCTAACTGATACAATTTGTTATTTTGCCAAACCAACTTCACCTTGATTCTTTCTTTATGCCATTCAAGAACCACTTTTATGTATGATATCAGGAATGATAGGTTCCTTATATGTTATTAATAAAAATAAAGAGAAAATAATGGGAGAAATAATATTCTCAAAAGTGATGTTATATTCATTTACTTTATTTACATTAATTGTATTGATCATTTATGCTCAGCCAGACAATAAGTTTCAAGGTTCGAATGGTTTGAAAGAAAATGATTTCTTTAATGTATATAAATATGTAGCAATTGGAACTATTATTTTATTTATTATAATTTATGAGTTATTTTTTATTTATCTTTATAAAAAGAAAAAAAAAGTCGATCGACTTTTTTTATACTTAACAAGTATTGGTTTTTTAAACGCAATTATTTTTTCTTTTCTTTTAGGAACAATATCTGCAGTTGAATATAGCAAAGTCTTTTTTCCAACTAATAACAACTTCATTAAATATGGTGCTATGTTCTATGTAATTCCAAGAGTAATAAAAGAATCAATTAAAACTCCAATTCAAATAGTATTATTATTTTCAATTGTTATAGCTGTTACACCTTACTTTCAAAATATAATTAATAACATTTTATTGTCGTGAAACTCAGGAATAGAAAAAAAAACTAAATAGTTTTGTTGTGTTGCACAACTCTATTTTGTTTTTTTAATGTTTTTAAGGTTCTTGCTGAAACTTTAACTGTAATAGGTTTATTGTTATTATCCATAATTTTAACATTCTGTAAATTAAGATTTCATCTTCTTTTAGAACTGTTCATTGCATGAGATCTTTTGTTCCCACTTAAAGGACCTTTTCCAGTTAATTGATCTTTTCTTGACATTGTACTCTCCAATTATTTTTAAAACAACCATAATAAATATAGCATATTTAAGATAAATAATATATAATTTTATTAAATTTGTTTTTTTAATATTATATTTTTTATTTTAATATAATCTTTAAAAGAAATCAATTTATAAGGATATCTATGTTTTCAAATAAATTAATATTAGAAATAATAAAAAGCGATTTGAGTATAATGCCCGGTATTGTTAAAATCCCTGAAAACAAAGATATTATAATTGATGGCAAAGAAATTAACATTAGAGTTCAATTGATGAGTAATATTAACATTGGTGAAACATCGAAATTGATATTAAATCAACTTAGATTTAAGTTAGTAGATAAAATAAAAAACAAGGATTTTAATTTAAATATAATTGTATATATTTAAGTTTTGGAGAAAAAAATGAAAGTAATAAATAATGCACTCTTAATAAAAATGATTCAATATGGTTCGAAAAAAATCTCTGATAATTTCGAATACATTAATGAATTAAACGTATTCCCAGTGCCAGATGGTGATACTGGAACCAATATGAAAATTTCTATAACAGGTGCTTTTGAGGCTGTTAAATCTTTTAGTTCTAATGACATTTATGATTTCAGTAGACTATTTTCAAGACAATTACTTTTAAATGCTAGAGGAAACTCTGGTGTAATTTTTTCTCAAATTTTTAGAGGTTTTTTTGAATCCTTGAAAGAAGGACAAACAGAAATTAAAATAGCTGATATTCCTAATCATTTAAAAGATGCAAAAAACAAATCATATTCATCTGTATCAAATCCAGTTGAAGGTACAATCCTAACCGTAATAAGAGTTTTATCTGAAAAAATTGATAAGGTATCAGAAAGCTTTAAATCAATGAATGATGTTTTTTCATATATTGTTGAAGAAACAAAATTAATTGTTGAAGATACTCCTAATTTGTTACCTGCATTAAAAGAGGCTGGGGTTTGTGACTCAGGAGCTTATGGTTTACTTTGTTTCTTTGAAGGAATGTTAGAAGCTATTGATGGAAAACCATTAGAAGATAGTTTTAGTTCTAAAAATGATAAAAGTAAAACATTATTACTTAAAACAAAAAAAGTATCTTATATTAACACAGTAGAAAGACAAGAAATATCAGAAGAAGGTTTTGGATATTGTTGTGAATTTATTTGTAAATTAGACTATAAATTATTCCCTGAACAAGGAAAAAAACTAAATTTTAATAAAGAAAAATTTGAATCTGATTTATTAAAAATTGGAGATTCTGTTGTATTAGTTATTGATGAAGATTTAGTTAAAGTTCATATGCATACTCACTTTCCATATAAAATGTTACAAATTGGACAAAAATATGGTGAATTTTTAAGAATTAAAATTGAGAACATGACAGAACAATTTTTAGAAAAATACTCTTCTAAATCTCAAGAAGAAGTATTTAAAAATTTTAAATTAACAAATACTACTCAAGTTATTTGTACAGTTCCTTCTTCAAAAATAGGAAAATTCTTTACTTCTGAATTTGGAATAGCTTCATATATAAACACTAGTAAAAATGGGAATCCTTCAATTGCTGATTTTATAAATAAAATAAATGAAGTAAGAGCTAAGAACATAATAATAATTGTTGATGACTCTAACATTATTTTAAGTGCTGAACAAGCTATTAAATTGAATGATTCAAAATTTAATATCAGTTTAATAAAATCTAGAAATATTGCTGAATCATATGTATCATTAATGTCATTTGATTCTTCAAAGGATTTTAAAACAAATTCTAGAGTTTTAGAAAGAGCCTTAAAAGCATCAAATAGTGCAATGGTTTCTATATCTACGAAAACAATTAAAACTAAAAATGGATTAATTGTAAACAAAAATGATTACATTGGAATTATTGATAAAGAAATTAAATCTGCATCTGATGATTTACTTCTTGCTACAAGAGATATTATCAAACTTCTTGTTGCTAAAAAGAATGTACCTTGTATTTACTTAATATATGGTATTGAAACTAATGATAACGAAGTTTCAAAAATTCAAAAATATATAAATGAACAACTTGGTGCCAAATGTAAACTAATTGATGGTGGCCAAAAAATTTATAGATTTTATATAGGTTTTTAAAATAGAGGAAAAGCAATGAAAAAAAGAAATTTCGCAATACTAACATCTGGTGGAGACTGCTCATCAATGAATATGGTTCTTTCAACTTTTGTTAAAAGATGTTTACAAGAAAATATTCAACCATACTTTGTATATGATGGATATAAAGGTTTATATGATGGTGATATAAAAAAAGCAACATCAAAAGATGTAATGCATATTTGAAATCTACCAGGAACAAAAATAAAATCTGCAAGATTTCCAGAATTCAAAGAAGAATCAATAAGAAAAAAAGCAATTCAAAATTTAAAAAAATTTGATATTGACTACTTATTTGTTTGTGGAGGTAATGGAAGTTACATTGGTGCTGAAAGATTATCAAAAATGGGAGTAAAGGTTATTGCGCTTCCTGGAACAATTGATAATGATATTGCTTCTTCAGATTTTACAATTGGATTTGATAGTGCATTAAATAGTATCAAAGATGATATTTATAAAATTAGAACAACAATGGAGTCTCATAGATTTATTGCATTTGTAGAAATAATGGGTAGAAATTGCTTAGACTTAACTTTAGATGCAGGATTATGTACGGAAGCTGATTACATAATTACAAATGCAAATATTCTTAAAAAAGAAGAGATCTTAAAATTAATAAAAAATATTAGAAAAACAAATAAAGAATCAATAGTTATATTAGTTTCTGAATTACTATATGGTATTGATGGCAATCCAACATTAAATGAGATTTCAGAATTTGTAAATAAAAACATCAAAGAAAAAATAAGAATCAATGTTTTAGGTTATACTCAAAGGGCATCGATCCCAACAGCATTTGATTTAAAATTATCTTCAGAATTAACAAATTATGCAATTGATTTAGCATTAAAAAATGTTCATGGCATATCAGTTGGAAATCAAGGCTTTAAATACAAAAGCACTCCAATTGAAAAAGCTAATAAGATGGTTAACAAAAACAAAAAAAATGAAGTAATTGCATTTAATAAAAAGAATAAAATATAAGGAAAAAAAATGAAACATATAAAAAGAACAAAAATAATCGCAACAATAGGACCAGCAGTAACAGGTAAATTATTTACTTGAGATGCTTTTAACAATCCTGAAAATGCTGAAAAAATAAAAATAGCAAAAAGAACAATTAAAGAATTAATTGAAGCTGGAGTAAATGTTTTTAGATTTAACTTTTCTCATGGGACACATGAAGAACAATCTATAAGAATAAAATTAGTAAATGAAGTAGCTAATGAAATGAATACAAACATTTCATTACTATTAGATACAAAAGGACCAGAAATCAGAGTTGCTAAGATGCTTGATGGTGGAGTTGATATTTCATCTGGATCTATTGTTAAAATTTACACTAATAATAGAGATCTTGTAGGAAACGAAAATGAATTTGCAGTTTTTGCTTCTTCAGATAACTACTTTATGGAAAAAGATGTTCAAGTTAATGATCCAATTTATATTGATGATGGAAAATTAGAAGTTACTGCAAAAGAAGTTAACAATGCAGAAAACTACATTATTGCTGTAGCTAAAAATAGTCATAAACTACAAGGTAATAAAAGAATTAATTTACCAAATGCAGAATACTCAATGGATTTTGTAACTAACAAAGAAGTTGAAGATGTAAAGTTTGCAATTGTTAATAACTTTGATTATATTGCTGCTTCATTTGTTAACACTGGAGACAATGTTAGAGAGATAAGAGATTTAATTAAAAAATTTGGTGGCGAATCAATCCAAATCGTTTCTAAAATTGAAACAATGCAATCTATTAGAAATCTTGATGAGATTATTGAATTATCAGATTCAATTATGATAGCAAGGGGAGATCTTGGTCTTGAAATACCTTACTACGAAGTTCCTTATTGAGAAAAATATATGATTAAATCATGTAGATTCCAAGGTAAGCCAGTAATTGTTGCAACTCAAATGTTAGATTCATTAGAAACTAAAATTCAACCAACAAGAGCAGAAGTTACTGATGTATTCTTTGCTGTTGAAAGAGGAGCTGATTGTACAATGTTATCTGGAGAGACTGCGAATGGTTTATATCCAGTTAATGCTGTTAATGTTATGTCAACAATTAACAAGAAAGCAGAAGAACTATTTGATTACAAAAGATCATACAATGTATATTTCCCAAATACTGAATTCTCAAAAAAAGAATATGGAAATTCAATAATTGATATTGCTAGAAAATTATCTCCTGAAAGAGACATTGAAAATATCAATTTTGATTATGATGCAGTAATTTATTTTGGAAATAACAAAGAAAAAATTAATGCATTATCTAACATTAGATTATCAGGTAGTGTAATAGTTATAACTGATGATGAAAAATTAAAAAGATACTTCGGAATATATTATGGTGTAATTGTTAAATATGTTTCAAGCCTTGGTAATGTTTTAAATAACAAAGATGATATGATTGAACAAATCAAAAAAGAATTTAACTTTCACAAAAAAATACTTACTATTGTTGAAAAATAATATTTAAAAAAATCAGAAAACTTTTCTGATTTTTTTTAACCCTTTAACCAAATTTTGTAACAATATAATAAAGTAATTAATAAAATAAAATCTCTATTAGTGAATCCATTAATATTATTATTCTTTATCTTCTTTTTCAATAATAGATATTGCTTCTGTAGGACAAACTTCCACAACTATGTTATCTTCTTCACCTAATAATTCTTCTATTACCTCAGCTTTGAAATCTTCATCATATTTTATTGCTTGATTAGGAGAAGTTGTAATGCATGCTCCACATGAGATGCATTTGTCTTTATCAATTACGATTCTTTTTTTCATAATTCCTCAACTATTAAAATATATTTATAATTATGATATTATACTTTTTAAAATTGAAATAAAAAAGATTTTTTATTTTTTTTAATAAACATATATAATAATATAATATGCTTTAGGAATAAATGAAATATGAATAATAAACTCCTTATTAAATATGGTGACTTATATCTAAAAGGAAAGAATAAAAAACATTTCATAAATTCTCTAAATAAAAATATTAAAAATGCATTGAGTGATTTTCAAATAAAATTAAACACAGGATTTGATAAGTGTGTTATTAAATTTGAAAATAAAAATGATAAAGACAAGATGATTAATATTTTAAAGTATATTCCTGGAATAAGTTTCATAATTCCATGCAAAATAATTGAAAGAGATTTTGAAATTTTGAAAAAAGATATTTTAAATGATCTGAATGATAAAGGAACATTTAAAATAGAGACAAATAGAAAAGACAAAAACTATGATCTTGATTCATATTCATTAAACAAAGAACTTGGAAAATGAATTATTGAAAATAAAAAAGATTATATAGTAGATGTTCATAATCCAGATTTTATAATTAATGTTGAAATAAATAAAAATGATTTTATTTATTATACTAACAAAGTAAAAGGAATTTCTGGATTACCTATTGGTTTAAATGGCAGGGCTTTAGTTCTACTTTCTGGTGGTATTGATTCACCAGTTGCAGGTTACCTTTTACAAAGAAAAGGTATTTCAGTAGACTACATAACATTTATAACACCGCCTCATACTAGTGAAGAAAGTTTGAACAAAGTTAAAAGCCTTGTTAAAAAAATAACTCTAGATGGAAAGATAAATAATTCTTCTTTATATATAATTAACTTCACAAAAATAATGAATGAGATTAGTCACATAAAACTTGAAAGTTATAAAATCATTTTAATGAGAAGAGCTTTTTTCAGAATTGCTTCAAAATTATCTAAAATTATTCATTCTGATTTTCTTGCGACAGGTGATTCACTTGGGCAAGTTGCTTCTCAAACAATTGAAAGTATGAACTGTACTTCAAGTTCAATAAGTGAACCAATTGTTTTTAGACCATTAATCACTTTTTCAAAGGATGAAATAATAAGTATTGCAAAATTTATTGGAACATATGAAATATCAATTCTTCCTTATGAAGATTCATGCAGTATGTTTGTTCCAAAAAACCCAATAACAAAACCAAAAATTGAAAAGGTAATTGAATTAGAAAAGGAATTAGATTACTTAGATGCACTAATTGAAGTTGCTATAAAAGAAGTTATAAGGATATAATATGAATTTTGAATTAACAGATGTACAGAAAATAATACTAAAGAAAATAAAATCTTATAATAAGATTTCATTATTTTTCCATGAAAGACCAGACTTTGATGCTCTAGGATCTTGTTATGCTTTAAAACAATTTATTGATGACAACTTTTCTGGTAAAGATGTAAAAGTTATAGGATTAGATACACTTGATCCTGAATATTTAGGAATAATATTTTCACCAGAATTTGAACCTATTTCTGAATCATTCCTAGATGAATCTCTTGGAATAATTTCTGATACTTCAAATTCAGCTAGAGTTTACTCAGGAAAGCATGTGAAATGTAAAGAATTGATTAGAGTTGATCATCACCCAGAAGTGGAAAATTTTGCTTCAACTGAATGGATAGATCCAACATACCCAGCAGCTTGTCAAATGTGAGCTGAATTATTTTTAGCTTCAAAACTAATATTCTCTGCTACAACTGCTTCATATTTATATGCAGGAATAATTACAGACACTGGTAGATTTTTACATTACAACACACTACCTTCTACTTACCATGTTACTTCTAAATTAGTTTCAACTGGTTTCAGTAGGGCGAATATACATAACTCAATTTATACAAGAGATAAAAAAGAAATTATGTTTACTTCTTATGTAATAAAGAAAGCAAAAATTGAAGATATGGTTGCATATGCCTTAATACCAAGAGGTGCTCATAAGAAATTTGGAATTCATGTTCAATTTTCAATGGTACATATTTTAAATGATATTAAAGGAGTTCAAATATGATCTGCTTTATACTATGATGAAAATGCTCAAGGATGAAAAGGTTCAATTAGAAGTAATGACATTCCTATAAATAATGTTGCAGAAATGTTTAATGGTGGTGGTCATAAATTTGCTGCTGGTTTTTCTCTAGACTCAGATAAAGATTATCCTAAAGTTATTGAAGTATTAAAAAAATATGTAAAAGAAATTAGGCAATAATACAATGAAAAGATCAGTTAAATTATTACTAACTATATTTTCTCTGCTGATATTTTTTGTTATGCTAACAGCCCTTTTTATTTTCCTTGAAAGAGGCATCAGTATTAATGCAATTTACTGAATTTTACCATTTATTTATTTAATTCAAATAGTCCTTTCATTTGTAATATTTTTTTCCAAAAGAAGATATGAAGTTAAAACTGCTTGATTATTTATGATGAATATTCCATTAATAGGGATTGTTTCTTTTTTACTAATGGGTTTATTACCATTTGAAATAAAATCGATTAATAAAATGAAAAAACTAAAAGAAGTTATTCACTTAAAAGAAGATTATTCATTTTCAAATGAATATTCAAAAAACAATATATCTGACCCAATGGTAAGTGCTCTGAATATATCTAACTCTGCAATTTATAAAAACAATGACTTAAAGTTTGTACCACAAAAAGACTTAGTGGAAGAATCAGTTAAATTAATTAGAAAAGCAAAGGAAACAATTAATATTGGATTTTATATTTTATCAGATTCTATTTGATTGAAAGTTATTACAAATGAATTAGTTAAAAAAGCTAAAGAAGGCGTTGTAATAAAAGTAATGTTTGACTATATTGGTTCTAGAAATAGATATAGTAATAAATTTATTTCTACACTTAAAAAGAATAAAATTGAATATGCAGTATTTAATTCAACAAAGTTAATGAAATTTGTTTCTAATACAAATTTTAGAAACCATAGAAAAGGAATTATTGTAGACAATAAGTATTGTTTAACTGGTGGTTCTAATATTGGAGATGAATATATTAATTTAAGAAAAGGTTATTTCTATTGAAGTGATATCAATTTTATTATTGAAGGTGAAAGTGTTCATTCATTGAGTTTACAATTTTACTATGACTGACATAAAGAAACTAATAAAAGAAAAACTTCAAACTCTAATTTAATGGAAGAAATTAATAAATTAAAAAAATATGAAAAAAAGAATACAAATGAAATAATACAAATATTACAATCTGAACCATATTCTGAATTTAAAATATTTAAAAATGTAATTACAAAATATAATTTAATTGCTAAAAAAAGAATATGAATTTATACTCCATATTTTGCATCTAATCCTGAATATATTGAATCTTTAATATTAGCTTCAACGTCAGGTGTTGATGTAAAAATAATATTGCCTGGAAGACCAGACAATAAAAAAATTATTTTATCTATAAATAGATTTTTATACGAAAAATTACTTGATGCAAATATTGAAATTTATGAATACGATGGGTTCATCCATTCAAAAGCAATAATAATTGATGATGATGTTACTATATTAGGAAGTAATAATTTAGACATGAGATCACTATTTATTAATTTTGAAACAGCAATAATTGTAAAATCAAATAACATAAATTCTCAAATATCAAATAACTTTCAATTAGACATTAGTAATTCTAAGTTTTTTAGTAAAGAAGATTTAAATGAATTTTACACATCAAAAGAAAAATTCAAAAGATATTTTATTGATGTTTTTTATGGGGTGTTATAAATCAAAAAATAAAGTATAATTCTTATATATAGATATAAGGATTTTTTTTATGTACAAAATTTTATTAGCATGTTCGGCAGGAATGTCAACTTCATTACTTGAAGAATCAATGAAAAAATATGCAGCATCAATAAATGAAGAGGTTGATATAATTGCTAAAGCTTCAGGAGAAGCAAAGGAAATTATTGATCAATATGATATTATATTGTTAGGACCACAAGTTAAATTTATGGAAGCAAATTTTAAACAAATTGCAAAAGGAAAACCAGTAGTTGTTATTCCTCCACAAATATATGCAATGGCAAAGGGAGAGGAATGTTTTAAACTTGCTTTAGAACATTTAAATAAATAGGTAAAATATGGAAGAAAAATTTGGATACACAGTTCTTGCTGAAAAAGCATTTCAAATAATTACATATGCAGGAATGTCAAAATCTCATGCAATGGAAGCTATTTATGCAGCAAAAGAAAACAATTTTGAAAAAGCAAAAAAAGACATGATCGATGCTGAAAAAACAATGATAGAAGCAGAGAAATTTCATGCTGATTTAGTTCAACATGAAGCTAAAGAAATGAAAAGTATTAATGTTCCATTATTACTTATTCATGCTGAAGATCAGTTACTTTCTACACAAACGTTATTATTAATGGCAGAAGAAATAATTGACCTTCATAAAAAAATATCAAAAGAAAAATAGGAATTAAAATGTTAGGCATATCAGTATATCCTGAAAAATCACAGAAACAAGAAATAATTAATTACATTAATTTAGCAAGTAAATATGGCTTCAAAAGAGTTTTTACATGTTTGCTTTCTGTAAAAGATTCAAAAGAAAAAATTGCTGAAGATTTTAAAGAGATAATTAATGCTGCAAGAAAAAATAACATGGAAGTTATTTTAGATATCGCACCAAATGTTTTTGATGATTTAAAGATTTCATATGATGATCTTTCTTTTTTTAATGAGTTAGGTGCAACCGGAATAAGACTTGATATTGGATTTGATGGTTTAAAAGAGTCCCAATTAACATTTAATAAATTTGGTCTAGAAATAGAAATAAATATGTCTAGCGGAACTAAATATGTTGACAATATAATGTCATATAAACCTAATAAAGCAAAGTTAATTGGTTCTCACAATTTCTATCCTATGAGATACTCTGGTTTATCACTAGAACACTTTTTGAAATGTTGCAAACAATTTAAGGATTATGGTTTAAGAACTGCGGCCTTTGTATCATCAAATGTAGCATTAGATGGTCCATGACCAATTATGGATGGTTTATGTTCTCTTGAAATGCATAGAGATTTACCAATTTCTTCACAAGTTAAGCACTTAATGATGATTGATGATTTAGATGACATTATAATTGCAAATTCATTTGCATCAGAAGATGAATTGAAATCAATTTCAGAATTAAAAAACTTTCTTGAATTAAAAATAGTTTTTAATAAAGAAGCAACAGAATTAGAAAAGAAAATAGTTCTTGATGAAGAGCACTTCAATAGAGGTGATATTTCAGATTATTTAATTAGATCTACACAACCAAGAATAACATACAAAGAAAGTAATTTTGAGCCTTCTTTTACTCCTGACTTAATAAAAAAAGGTTATATTACAATTGGTAATAATGATTTTGGTCAATATAAAGGTGAACTTCACCTAGCAAAGAAAGATCATTCAAATGACAAGAAGAGAAAGAATGTAGTTGCAAAAGTTTCTGATGAAGAAATCTTTTTATTAGACTTAATTCCTCCTTGATCTAAGTTTGGCTTTACTATTAAAAAATAATCCTATTCAGGATTATTTTTTAAATGTACAATCGATTTATTAAACTGCTTAACATTTTTATTAAAACTCATTTTGTAGTAAAACAATCCAACGGTATCTTGAAAACCAAAAAAAGTTTTGTCTCTAAAAATTATTTGCTTATAGTTTATTTTAGATTTTGATCTACCATTTTTAATTTTAAAATGTAATCAATACTGATCATTATTTATTTTTCATGTAATTATTATTTCTTTTTCAACACTGTCACATTTTTCAAATTCATAATCTAATGTGATATTTTCTTGTTTAAATTTAAATCTTAAACCTTCTTCTAAATCTCTTTTAATCTTAAAAGTTTTTTTAATTACATTTTCTAGAATTAAAAATAATTCATCAGAATCAATTTTAAATTTTTTTGAAGAATATAATATTTTATTTCTTCTATATTCATCAATCATCGAATTATAATTGTTTCCAATATTTACATATGTTCCAAATTTATTTGAGTTTGTTTTCATATTATGTTTTTATTACCCCGCTAGCAACTAAGCCTAATATAATTACTGAAATTATAAAAATTAAAAAACCTATTAAGAAAAATCATTTTAAAGATCTATTTAGCAACTCAATATTTTTATTTAAAACAATTCTTAAAAAGTTTCTTGCAAACCAAATAAGAGAAGGTAAAAAAATCGATACCACCATAACTATTACTGGTATTAATATTCAAAGGTTGCTCATATTTGGTTGCTCCATTTTTGAAGCTATTTCACTTAATAACATTTTTTTCCTGTATATACATCAATTTAATAAAATATAGTCAAGTAATATTTTATTATTTTTTTAAATATGATATATTATAAGTATTATTTTAAGAAAAAATTAAGTTTTTTAAAAAATGGGATTAAAAATGAAACAGAATAATCAAAATTTTAAAAGCACATTTCAAAATGGATGAAATGTCTTTCTAAATAGCATGGGTAAAATTGCCGAGCAAAAACATATGTCTTCTCTTAGAGATGGTTTTGCTTTATTAGTGCCGCTTATTATTGCAGCATCTTTTGGTGTTATTTGTATGACATTTGTTTTCGGATGATGAGATACAGCTTCTACATCAATCTTAGGTTGAATATCATGAGGTATACCAGGCCAAATGATTAAAAATTCAAGTAATATTTGAGTGTTTGCTCCTAATTCAGTAGCTCTTCAAATTAGTACAATTGGAACTTTTATATTTTATACAATTTGAAAAGGTATATTTAGTTTCTTATCTATATTTGCAACATTAACTATTGCATATTCTTTCTCTAGAATTAAACAGGTTAAAGATCCATTCCTAACTTCTTTAGTAGCTCTTGGTTCATTTATGATTTTATCATATGGTTCTAATTCATTATTTGGAGCAGATGGAATGTTAATTTCAATTATTGCTTCATTATTATCTGTAGAGTTATTCACATTATTTGAAAAAAATAAAAAATTAGAAATAAAAATGCCTGCCGGTGTTCCTCCAGCAGTTTCTAGGTCATTCTCTAAATTGTTTCCTACTGTATTCACATTATTATGTATGGTAGGTTTACAAGCACCATTCATATTAGCTTGAGGTATTGGAACTGCTAATGGTGTTGGTGATGCATTTGGATTTGGACATGCAATTTCATCTGCAATTCAGGCTCCTTTCATTGAACTTGCTAGTGATACTACTTCATCACTAACAATTGGATTAGTTTATACATTCTTTGTTGCATTCTTATGATTCTTTGGTATTCATGGTACAAATATTCTTTTAGCAGTATTTAGTCCGTTATCAATTGCTTTACTAGAAAGAAACCAGCAGTTACTTGAACCTGGGAGTGGAATAACTGGTAATCCAAGTGCAATGGCTGATGGTACTTTAGATGCATTTGTATTCTTTGGTGGTGTTGGTGCTACATTAGCATTTGTTTTAGTTGGTTTAATTGTTTCTAAAAGAAAAGAAACAAGAGAGATAATAAAATTTGGTGGTCCTTCAGCATTATTTAATATTAATGAACCTTTAATATTCGGTGTTCCTTTAATTCTAAATGTAACTTATGCAATACCATTTATTATAATTCAACCAATTTTATATGTTATTACTTGATTAGCAATTGAGCAATTTGGATGAGTTCCAGGGGTTATTGTTAAGATACCATTTACTTCTCCAGTTGGTATAGGTGGGTTCTTAGCAACTACTAGTCCGACAGGTATTGTTCTTTCATTATTAAATTTTTCAATAGCTTGTTTAATCTATACTCCATTTGTTATTTTCGCAAACAATAAAGCAAAAAGAAATAATGAAGAATTAGTTAAAATTGAATACAAAGCAGCTTGAAATAAATTTACTCATAAAAAAAGTAATTTAAAAGAAAATAATGCGGAGGCAAAAGATGGCAAAAAATAAAAAAACTAAAGTTGAATCAAAGAAATTAAAAGTAAGTGCTGAAATTAAAGATAAAAAAGTAAGTCCTGAAATTAAAGATAAAAAAGTAAGTCC
>CAMREV010000007.1 GCA_947041945.1 uncultured Mycoplasmataceae bacterium
CCTCCTAAAAAAACTGCTACTAAAAAACAAACAAAGGCAGCAGCAAAAAAAGCTAAAAAAACTGCTACTAAAAAACAAACAAAACCAGCAGCAAAAAATACAAATAAAAAAAAGTAGATTAATCTACTTTTTTTTAAACAAAGTAACGAATAAAGGCAATTAAATTATTTCCAAAATGAAGTAGTATTGGAAATGTGATATTTCTAAGTTTATAGTAGAAAAAACCATTAACTAATCCCAAGGGAACATAAACTAATATATTAATTCAATCACCAGACCTTGATATATGTGCAAATGCAAAGAATATAGTTGATATCGGTCATGCTCATCATTTGTTGCAAGCAACTTCAGCAAGCGATTCTCTAAAAACAAACTCCTCTATAAATGGTGCAATAATAACAACAGTAAAAAAAACCACAGTAATTGAATAGGGATTTTTTAAAAAGTTTTGAATATTTGATTCATTGACTGGATTACCTCCACCAATCCCAAGTGTAATTCCTCCCAAAATTGATAATAGTAATATAAATGAAATTACCCCTATTACTGATACCGATATGAAAAATTTTAAACTATTTCTATTAAAAAAAAGTTTCACTTGCTCAACAAAATCATAATTTTTAATAAAATATATAGATAGTACAATTAACGGAATAATTACACTAGTAATTAATTGAAAAGAATTATTGTCAATATTTGCATAAGACAATATTTGCGCAATAATGAATCTTCCTGGAAAGAAATATAATAATATTCAAAATTTATTTTTCATAAAATGTTTTGAATTTTTCTTTAATAATCAAATGACTGCAATCATTGGACAAAAAACATTTATGAACACAATATCAAAATAATAAAAAATTAGCAGTTTAACTTTGTCATCTGTTATTTGATTCAAAAAAAAGTCATCAACAGTTTTTATTCAATTAGGATATATAATTGTTCTGATAATATTTCAAACAATTTGAATGAAAATATAAAAAGCAAAAAAGAAAAATATGTCTCTCGTTTCATATTTTTCTTCACTTTTTTTTGCATTACCAAATTTTTGTATTCCATCTTGAAAAAAATTAGTTGATTTTATTTTTTTTTGTTCCATATTAATATTTTACATTTAATTATTTTTTTTACTATAATTAAATAGTTTATTATTATCAAAAAATTTAACATAATAAAAACGGAAAAAAATATGATAGAAAATTACTCACTAAGTAATGTAGATTTTATTTTGATTTCTGTATGTTTATTATTTTTTATTTTAACAATAGTTTTCTTTATTTTATTTTTATATAACAAAACAAAGAAAAAAAAATATATAAAAAATACTATTGAACTAAAAAATGAATTAATTTTTCAAAAAGACAATTTAGAACAAACAATTAACAAATACAAAAATTTAAATGAAAATCTTAAAAATGAAATAGAAAAATACTTGGACAAAGTATCTAACATTGCAGAATTATCTGTGCAAGATGCTAAAGAAATTTTAATAGAAGATATAGAAGAACTATATGAACAAGAATTATCAAAAAAAATAAGATATTTAAAAGAGCAAAATCACGAGAAGATAAATGAAATATCTTCAAATATTTTAATCGACTCAATGGAAAAGATATTGCAAAATGTTATTGCCAAAACTTCATCAAATATTCATGTTGACGAAGAGATGAAGGGAAAATTAGTTGGTAAAAATGGAAGTATGATTAATTTATTTGAAAAAGTAACTGGTGCAAACATTAGAGTAGAAAAAGATACTGATGTTGTCATATCTTGTTTCAATCCTCTTAAAAGGGAAATAGCTATAAGAACATTAAAAGGACTTCTATTACAAAGTTGAATTAATCAAGACAATGTATATAAAGTTTATAAAAGTGAATGCAAAAAAATCAATAGTGAAATGATACAAATAGGTAAAAAAACAGTTGAAGAAACACTTAAATTAAAAAATGACATTCCTGAAGGTCTATACTATTACATCGGTAGATTGTATTATAGAACTTCGTTTAGTCAATCTGCTCTTACTCATTCTATTGAATGTGCCATAGTTTCTTCTTCAATAGCCGAAAAACTTGGACTAGATTCAACAAAAGCTAAGTTATGTGGTTTCTTGCATGACATAGGAAAATCAGTAGACTATGAAGAAGATAGAAATCATGTAGAATCAGGTTTAAAATTAGCAGAAAAATTTGATTTACCAAATTATGTAATTAATACTATTCATTCTCATCATGGAGATATTAAAGCTGATAATACTTATGCAGTTATTGCAAAGATTGCTGATACAATATCAGCATCAAGACCAGGGATAAGAAAGAGTGATACAAAAGAACATTTTGAAAGAGTAGAATCAATTGAAAAAATTTGTAAGTCCTTCAAAGGTGTAAACAATGCTTATGTTATTAAATCAGGTAGAGTAGTAAAAGTTATTATTGATGCAAAAATAATTAATAATGACAAAATAAGTATTTTAGAAAAAAGATTATTATCAAAATTTGAAGAAAACAAACTGACCTTAAATGTTCCAATAAAAATTATAATAATTAGAGATAGAAATGGTTAAACATTTTTATTTTTTTTATACATATTATCAATATATGAATAACTATAAAAACAAGGGAATGTATTCTGAAGATCTTGTGAATAAAACATGTGAGTATTATTTAGTTAATGAAATTGCATTCATTTCAAAAAGATTCTTACCAATCCAAATTTTAGAAAAAAAAGAAAATAAGGTTAAAGGAATTTTATTGAACAAATCTACTGTTGATTATAATGGGATGTATAATGGCTTATATATAGATTTTGAAGTAAAGGAAACAAACAAAGATTATTTTAATTTAGATATACTCAAAAAACATCAAAAAGAACATCTCTTTTTAATTAATAAACTTAATGGTATATCTTTTTTAATAGTAGGCTTTATAAGTGAACAAGATCATTTTTTTGCATTGAATTACAAAGATATTATTAAGTTAAGTGATCAAAAAATAAAAAAAATTAATCTAGACTATTGCTATAAAAATTTCTTTAATATAAAAATAATTTTTCCAGGAATACTAGATCTCATAAGTTTTTTAAATTGAAACAATAAATTAATGTAATATAATTATTCTAAGGTATTGTATGAATGAAAAAGAATTAAAAAAAATTTATAAAAAAATAATGAGAAATTCAATCGCATTTTGAATTTATTTAATTTTCCTTATTTTTACAGTTATTTACATTCTATCAATTAAGTATTACACTCTCCAAGTAATTAGATTATTTAATCTTCCTCAGGATTATGTCTTTAAATTTTTCTGAGAACCAAATTTTAATAATGCAAACTTCATACTAGACACTTCTTTTAATGTTGGTTTTTTCACATCAGCATTTATTGCTATAGTAGCTTACTTGTATGGTGTCATTAGCGCGATGATAATATACAAGAAAGCTCAAAATAACTATGATGTAAGTAAATTGGGATGTGGACTATTTCTTTTTAATGCTATTTTTACAATTACAGGTTTTTGAATAATATTCTATTTAATATCTTGAACCTCTTTATATAAAGAGTTTAAGAACCACAATTTATAAAAAAAAATATAATAATTTTAATTATTATATTTTTGCCTCATGTACACTTATTTCTTGATCATCAATTAATTCGATAAGTCTTTCAAGTTCTCTTATGTCTTTTACATAATCTTTTATGAACCATTGAATAAATTCAAATGTTTCATAGTCCTTTGAATTTAAAGCAAAATCAGCCAATTCATTAACATGTTCTCTATTTTTAAGTTCATTTTTTAAAACTTCTGAAAGTATTAAGAAAACATTCTTTCTAATAGACTTTTCTTTATTAACAGTTTCCAATATATTTTTTTTTACATTAGATAAATTTATTTCTAGTGGTTCTCTAAAGAAAACAAGATAATCATAAATTCTTGTAATGTGTGCTTCTGTTTTATCGCTTGCTAATTTTTTTACAAATTTTGCAATATTATCAACTCCAATTTTATCAAGAATTGAAGCATAATACATATAGTGGTTATGAGCATCTAATTCTAAATTATATAGATTGATTAATTTATTTATAATCTTTTTATCTTTTTTCATTTTGACACCTTTTAAATTATTATTTAATTATAACTCTATTTATTTTATTCTTTGTATTTTTTATCTAGATTAAGAAAGTATCCAATTGGTTGATTTGTTGCTTTGCAAAGTTTTCTATCCATCTCTTCATCTACAAATGATTCAATACTTGTGTCTAAAAAACTCTCCAGAACATCTAATTGAATTCCCGCTTCTATTGCTAATTCATTAATATCTCATTTTTGAGCTTCTATTATATCCATTAAATAGTATTTTGATGATCATCCATTTGACATAAGTTTATTCCTTAAAAATAATATGAGATAATTATATTATTATTTTATATTTTTAATATAATAAAACTATTGTAAAAAAAGGTTATTGTATGTTTCAAGAAGTAGATCAAGAAATTAAAGATAAAACAAATGAAGAATTAGAATCTATTTTAATATCTTGTTTATTAAACAAACATAAAAATTCAGAAGATATATTTTTATTACTTTTACCATCAGATTTTGGTTCAGAGAATAACCGTGTTGTTTTTGCGGCTGCAAATGAACTTAGAAAAGAATCAAAAATTACTGATGCTGTAACACTTATTAGCTATATTGATTCAAATTCTTCATTTCAATTTAATGATTATAATAACTACATCAAATTATTATCTACTAAATACAACTATGATCCTAATGTAAAAGCATATATTGAAATAGTTAAAAACAATTCAATCATAAGACAATTAAAAAGTTTTGGTAATTCCTTATCTGAAATAAATATGGATGTTACTAATAATGGTGAAATACTTTGAGATTTAGAAAAAAGATTTCTTGACATAACTAACAGTAAGAAGACTAAAGATGTTGAAACACTATCAGAAATAATGATTGAATATCACAAAAAATTAGAATCAATGAAAGGTAGAATAGAAGCTCTTACTGGTACAACTTCTGGTTATCATGAGCTAGATAAAATAACAAATGGCTTTCAACCTGAAGATCTAATTATTTTAGCTGCAAGACCCGGTATCGGTAAGACAGCAATTGCATTAAACTTTTTATTAAATGCAGCGAAAGAATTTGCCGAATGAAATTTAAAAAAAGATCATACTGAAAAAGAAAAAATGGTTTTAATGTTTTCGATGGAAATGGGTAATAATCAAATTTCTGAAAGATTAGTTTCAATTCAATCTGGAGTTGATATTTCTGTTAATAAAAGAGGTAATTGAAATGAGATTCAATGACTTTCAACTATTGATGCTATATCAAGTTTAAGTACATATCCAATCTATGTTGATGATAGTAGTAATTTATCTATCATTGATATTCAGTCTAAACTAAAACAATTATCAATAAATAAAGAAGTTAAATTAATTGTAATCGATTATCTACAATTATTAAAAGGCCCAAATACAAAAAGCCAGCAAGTAAATAGACAACAAGAAGTTGCAAGCATTTCAAGAACATTAAAAAGTATTGCTAGACAATACAATGTTCCTATTATAGCAATTTCTCAATTATCAAGAAAAATAGAAGAAAGAAAAGGTGAACATAGAAGACCAATTCTTTCTGACCTAAGAGAATCTGGAGCCATCGAACAAGATGCTGATATTGTTTCATTTTTAAACTATAAAGATGAAGAAGATGCTTATAACAAATCAGACAAAAAAAATAATGATGTTGTGGTAGAATATATTATAGCAAAACATAGAAATGGTGCTACTGATTCTGTTGATTTACTTTTTAAAAAATCAATAGGTAAATACATACCTATCAGTTACAGATAATAGGAATTATTATGAAAAAATTTAGTTTGAATAAAATTTTATTATCAAGTGTTTTAATTGCATCAACATTTGTTCCGACAATTTTTATGGCATCTTGTTCTGCTGCATCAACAACTCAGATTAATGCACCAGTTAAAATAAGTGCTACAGGTAATACTTTTTTAGCTAGTAACTTTACATTTACTCCTGGGCCCCAACCAGTTTTCAAAAAAAATGGCGCTAATCTAGATAATAAGACAGACTCTTTATTTTTTGATTACTGAGCAAATATTATTGCTCCCACATATGCTTTAAGTGCGTCTTCAATAATTCTAGATTCATCAACATCAACTTCTAAATTTTTATCACAAGGAGCAACAATCAGAGATCCAAGTTTTAATTATGCTGTCTCTAATTCATGAGTTTCAGGTTCAGATATTTATGTTAATGATGCATATAGATTTAAATTAATGCCTTTCAACATGAATATGACAATGACAGGCGAAATACCTAAAATTGAAAAAGAAACACCATTAACAGCAAGCAATGTAACATCATCAGTTACAATGACAAATCTATCAATTAATTTTTCTTATTTCAATATTGTTGATGGATCAAAATTTGATAATGCTACTGCAATTTTACAATTGGAAAAACTTTTTCCAAAAGTTAATTTTAAACCCGAATACAAAGTTGATTTAAATTTGTCTAGTAGAACTAAATATGAAGTTTTAAATCAAAAGGATGATACACCAGTTGTTCCTGGAGCCAATACTAAATTTGATCCTGCAACTATGAAAGTTAAAGTAACAAATGACTATTATATTTCTTCACTTGCTGGTACTGCTGAATCAAATAAAATAGTTATTAGTGATGATATTGTTTTATTTAAGGATTGAATGACAAATCCAAAAAATATAAAGACAATATATACAAATTTAATTACAAGCATATCTTAAAAATAAATGAAATATTTAATTAATACTGATTGAAAAGAATTCATTAATGAACTATGTATTAAGCATAATGATTTTTTAGAATTAATAGAAAATGAATATAAACAAAAAACAATTTTTCCAGAAGAAAAATTGATTTTTAATTGCTTTAACTATTTTAATAAAAATGAATTGAAAGTAGTAGTATTTGGGCAAGATCCTTATCATGGTTTTGGACAAGCTAATGGCTTAGCTTTTTCAGTCAATGAAAACATCAAAACACCATCATCATTAAGAAACATTTTTAAGGAATTAAAAAATGACTTAAATATTAATCGAACATGTCCCGATTTGTCTGATTGAGCAAAACAAGGAATATTGTTTCTAAATACTTGCTTAACAGTTGAAGAAAACAAACCATTATCACATAGTAAATTAGGTTGAGAAACATTAATAAATGATATAATAAGTTATATAAATTTTTGCTTTCCAGATACTATTTTTGTTCTAATGGGAAACAATGCAAAGAAAAAGAAAACTTACATTTCTAATAAAGGAAATATAGTAGCAACAGTTCATCCATCAGGTTTGAGTGCAAATAGAGGATTCTTTGGATCTAGATTATTCTCTCAAATAAATGACCTATTAGAAAAAAATAAAATGCAAAAAATAAATTGATAAATCTTAAAGGAATTAATATGCCATTATTAAAAAGCTCTTCATTAACTTCTGTAGCAAATGGTGCATTAACTTCTAATCAAATGGTATACATATTTCTGGGTTTTTTAGTAATAATAATGGCCGTTATGTTTATTAAAAAAATTATTTATCGTTATAGATATAAAAAAAGATATTATATCTTACCAAGAACTAACATTAAAGGAATTTCATATATTGCAATGGTTGTTGCATTATCTGTTGCCATAATTATTTTATTAACCATTATTACATATAACTCCCTTGCTGTCCTTTTTAGATCTTTCCCAGGTACGAGAATTACCTTAGAAGGAATATTGATTAAAATTGGCGGATTATTATTTGGACCATTTATTGGTATGTTTATTGGTGGAGCAACTGATATGTTAACAATTGCTTTAACAGCTGGTGTTTTTCATTATGGATATTTTATTGCAGCATTAACATATGGCCTATTAGGCGGTTTTATAAGAACACTGGTTGTTTTTTCAAAAAGAAAAGAGTGAAAGTTTGCTTTATATTCATCAATTTCACTAATTCTTACTTGTGTTGGTATTTGTCTATTTTTATTAGGAACTGTTGCTAATTGAGATGTTGAATTACCTTTATCAATTTCTGTTCTTGGGAAAGATTTAAGTTTTAAAATATTACATATAATATTATTAATTTCTGTAATGAATTCAGTAGGAATTCTTGCAATTATGTTTTTTTACTTTGTATCAAAAAAGTCTAAAAAGAAATGAATTAAAAACCAATTTATGACATTTTGTCCTGTTATCTCATTAGTTTTTATTTCAGAAGTTATTGTTAACTTATTTATGTTACCTGTATTTGATGCTGATATTTCAACACTTAGTTATTCTCACTGAATAACAATCAGAAGTTTATTATTTATACCTTTAGTATTAGGAAACATAATAGTCATTTGACCAATATATAAAATTATTTATCCACTTGTAGGATATAAATACGAACAAGATGTCATTGAGGACATTCATATACCATTAATTAATCAAAAAGAAAAAGTATGATCATAAAAAATAAATATAATTCAAAAGAAAAAATAGAAAAATATTCTAAAAACTTATTAATAAAACTTACAGATGCAGAAGTTGAAATTCTTATAAAAGAATTAGATGAAGTTTTTGAAGATTTATTAAGTTTTAATAATATTGATGATAAAAATTTAGAACCCACAAACTACATTTTTTCTAATATAAAAGTTTTGAGAAAAGATATTCCTATAACTAGTAATAAGAAAGATAAAATTCTTAAATGTTCAAAAACATTTGATGGAAAATACATTAAGGTTTAATATGAAAAACAGGATTGAAAATTTTAAAAAAATTATTGATAAAAATGAAAAATTAAATTTTATTATTTCAAATGTAAATTATCAAAACATAAAAATTAGGGAAGGAAAACTTTCTAAATTTTGCTACATTATAAAAGACAATATTTCATTAGAAGACCATTTAACAACTGGGGGTTCTTCATTTTTAAAAAATTATATTTCACCTTATAGTGCAACATTAATTGAGTTGCTTAGCAATGAAGGTGCTATCCCAATTGCTAAATCAAATATGGATGAATTTGGTCTTGGTGGTACAGGAACTTTTTCATACAATGGAGATGTGATAAATCCATATGATGAAAAAAGAATCACGGGAGGATCATCTTCAGGTTCTGCTGTTGCTGTTGCAATTAATGCATGTGATTTTTCACTAGGAACAGATACTGGAGACTCAATTAGAAGACCAGGTAGTTATTTGGGTGTAATTGGATATAAACCAACATATGGTTTAATAAGTAGATATGGAGTATTACCTTATTCTCCTTCTTTTGATCATGTTGGTTTATTTTCAAAAGATATTTCAATAATTCAATCAGTAATGTCAGTTATTGCTAAACATGATGATAAGGACTTTACATCACAAAATATAGAAATAGATTTTCTAGAAGAAAACGAAAACAAAAAATATACTATTGCAGTTTTAAAGCAAACATTTAAGGATGTTAGAAAAGAAGTTGTTGATCTTTTTAATAACTCTTTAAATAAAATTCAAAATGTAAATATTGAACAAAAAGACTTTGAAGAAAAAATTTTAAAAATGATTCCTTTAGTTTATAAAATAATTTCTTATTCAGAAGCAGTTAGTTGTTATCAAAATATGACCGGAATAACTTTTGGTGAAAATATGGGCGGAAAAAACTTTGAGGAAACTGCAACAAACAATAGAACTAAAAACTTTGGTAACGAGTTAAAGAGAAGGTTTATTATTGGTTCATTTTGTACATCAGAAGATAACTACAATGATTTATTTTTAAAATCAAAAAAAATTAGAACTTTAGTAATTAATGAGACAAATAAAATCTTTGAAAAATCAGATTTTATTATTTCATTAGGATCTAGTGATATTGCTCCACTTAATAAAGACATAAAAGAGAATAATGTAAAAGATAAGCTTGCAGACTATTATTTACAAGTAGCAAACTTTGGTGGTTATCCTTCAATAACTATTCCAATGGGTTATATAAATGAAATGCCAATAGGAATGAATATTATGGGCAAATTAAATTCAGATGCAGAATTATTATTTTTTGCAAAAAAAATAATGAAGGAATTAAATGTGAGGGATAAAAATGATTAATTATTTTATTACAATAGGTATTGAAGTTCATACTGTTGTTTCTTCAAAATCAAAAATGTTTTCTTCATCAGCAAATTCAAAAAATCCAGAACCCAATACAGAAATAAATGAAATAGACTTAGGGTTGCCTGGAACTATGCCTTCTGTTAATGAAGAAGTTATTAGAAAGGCTATTGTGTTAGCAAAGTTTTTTAATATGGAAATTGATAAAAACATTAAATTTGATAGAAAAAATTATTTTTATCAAGACTTACCAAAGGGCTTTCAAATCACACAACAATTTTTTCCAATAGGAAAGAATGGATATATTGATATTAATATTGGAAAGAAAGTTCAAAGAGTTGAAATTGAAAGAATTCATCTTGAAGAAGATACTGCAAAACAAAACAAAATTAATGACAATATATTTCTTGATTACAATAGGGCAGGATTACCATTAATAGAAATAGTTACGAAACCAACAATTCATTCAATTGAAGAAGCTTCTGCTTTTTTAAAAGCATTAAGACAAGCATTACAATTTAATTCAATATCTGATGGAAAAATGGAAGATGGTTCAATGCGTGCTGATATTAATATTTCAATTGCTCCTATTGGAAGCCGAGAACTTGGAACAAGAGTTGAAATAAAAAATATTAACTCAATTAACAATGTTGAAAAAGCAATTGAATTTGAAGCGAATAGACAATATAAATTAATTATTTCTAATAACAAATTTGGAAATGAAACAAGAAGATTTAATGACGTAAATAATGAAACAGAATTCATGAGAGAAAAAGTATCAAATGTTGACTATAGATACATGACTGAACCAAATATTTTAAATATAATTATCGATGATGACTTTATTAAAGAATCTCTTGAAATGTATTCAATAGATTTTAAGAAAATAGAAAACAATTTAAAAAAAGATGGTTTAGATGAAGTAATGATTTCTCACCTTATGAATGAATATAGTTTATTTAAAATATTTAATGAAATAAATTCAAATTGTAATGATTCAAAAGAAGTATATAAATGATTATGTATAGAATTACTTGGACAAATTTCTAAGAAAGAAACAAAAGTAGAAAATATACCTACTATTTGAATTGAAAACATTATTGAACTAATTAAAAAAATAAAAACTGAAGAAATTAATGCAAAACAAGCTAAAGAGTTAGTTAAACATTTTATTGAAACAAATAAAAAAATCTCTGAGTTAATAAAAGAATTAAATTTTGTACAAATTAATGATCCAAAAATAATTAGTGACATACTAGATAAATACATAAAAGATAATCAAAACATGATTTCACAATATGAAGATAGAAGTGAAAGAGTTGAAAAATTCTTTATTGGTATGGTTATGAAAGAAACAAATGGACAAGCCAATCCAAATGTTTGTTTAGAAATATTTAAACAAAAAATAAAAAAATAGAAATAGATTATACTATTTCTATTTTTAATGCTGAATACTTAATTTTAATTTCATCCATTGCAAATTGGGCTTGATCTAAGTTTCTTACATTTATAGTAATATCAAGTTTTGATTTATTTTCAGTAATTTTTGTTGTCTTGATTTCAATTATTTTAAAACCAAGATCAATTATTGAGTTAATTACTTTGTTTGATATATCTTTATGAATTTCCATTGTGATACGACAATTAAATAATTTATTTGAATTTTCAATTCTTTCATAATCTCAATGTAATACTATTTCTTTTTTACTTTTCTGATATGCTTGACAACTATAGTTATGTACAGAGAGTTGTCATTTATCTAATGTTCCAATACATTCAATTCCAGGTATTTTAGAACAACATTTTGGATAAATAATTTTTTTATAAAAAATTCCGCTTAAATCTTTAAAATAAAAGTCAGACTTCTTCATGCCATCAAGATAATAATCTTTTATTTTATTTGTAGCAAATAATATTTTTCTTTTTTGTTTTGAATCTAGACACATGTTTAAAACATTGGGATTCATTATATCTATTTTTTTATTATTCAAAAATGTAATAAAATCTGAAAATGATTTAAAACCAATAGTAATTACTCTTGCCCTTATTTCATCTTCTGTTGCACAATCTTTTCCAATTCTATCTTTTATTTGTTTGAAGAAATCGCTCACAACTTTTTCATTTTCATTTTCTATATCTAAGAAGTAATTACTAATTTTATTTTTTGCTTCATCCATAGTACATCATTCTAATCAATCATGTGTACACTTGATTTTTGTAGAGTAGTTTCCCTCGACAACACTACCAGGTTTTAAATTTCTATATAATTCTGTTTTTTTATGATCCATCATCACCGATGATATCTTTAAAAAATCTAGAGGATTTGCTTTGAATGCCACATCCAAAACAGTTTGAGTTTCATCAACAATAAACCACTGATTATTGTTTAAAAATAATACTTCAAAAAATTTCTTTTTTGAAATCTTATTTATATTTTCTTCTCCATCATTTTCTGAAATATTTGCAACTTGATTAACAATTTTATTAATAACTTCACTACTATTACTTTTTCTTTCCTTATACCTTCAATGAGCAGCTAAACCAAAAGATGAAATTTCATCCATTTCTTGATTTCTAATTTGTAATTCAATATAAATACCTTTGTAAACAATAATAGTATGTAAAGATTGGTATAAATTTAATTTTGGTCTTGAAATATAATCTTTAAATCTTTTAGATAAAAAAGTAAAGTTTAAATGGGCCATTCCAAGTATTTTATAACAGTCTAATTGTGTTCCACTTATGATAATTCTTGAAGCAAAAATATCATACACATCTTTAACTCTAATTTTTTCAAAAATTAATTTTTTGTTTGTAGAGTAAACACCCTTAACTCTTGTTTTTAGTTCAACTTTAATGTTATCATTTCTTAATAGTTTTATTATTGTTTGATTAAATTCATCTACTTTATCTTGATTTTTTTGAATATATTCTTCAGTTTCAATTTTAGTTTTTTCGTATTCTTTGGGATATAAAACTGCAAAAGATAAATCTAGTAATGTTGTCTTTAAATCATACATACCAATTCTTCCTGCAATATTTGCAAAAACATCAAAAGTTTCCTTAGCAATTCTTTTTTGTTTTTCAGCATTTAAATGACTAATAGTATTCATGTTATGAAGTCTATCAGCAAGCTTGATAATGATAATTCTCAGATCTGTAGAAATAGATAATAATACTTTCATTAAAGATTCATTTGTATAAACTTTTTTCTTATTTTCCTTTGATCTATTTTCATTGGTAACTGTAGATACTTTTGTGACACCAATAACCATTGCTAACACATCATTACCAAATCTATCTCCAATCTCTTTTTCTGTTGTTTGAGTATCTTCTAAAACATCATGTAATAATCCTGCAATTATAGTGTTTGCATCCATTTTTCATTCACAAAGAAAAATAGCAGCTTCTAGTGGATGAATTATGTATGGCTCTCCACTTTTTCTCATTTGATTTCCATGCTTTAATTTTGCAAATTCTCAAGATTTTTTTATTCTCTCAATATCCCTCTTAGATATCTTATTTATCTTTAAAGATTTGTAGAATTCATTAAGCCTATTTTCTAAGATTTCCATATATTTTTTATCTCCCAATTTAATCAATTATAGTATAATAGTTATGTTATGAAAGTCAAAAATAAGGCAAAAAATAATTTTAATGGTTCTTCATGAATCAAATCAAAACATTATTTATTTATATTCCTAAAATTCTTTTTAGTTATAGGTGTATTAATTGGCTCAATGGCGTCAATTGTTTTTAGTGCTTTTTATATATCGAAAAGTAATAACAGTACTGGTGAATTCGGTAATACTTACAATGTGAGATATGAAGTTGACTTAGCTGTTGAAGAAGGAAATAAAAATCTTTCTAATAATCAACTTAATACATTAGAAAACTCAGAAAATAGATTAAGAACAACAGCAGAATCATTTGAAGAGTGATTATTTTCTAAGAAAATTTATAATGATGGTGTTCAATATGCAATTAAGCAAAAACCTGATGGTAATTACTCAGGTTGAGTATTTACAAATCTATACAATATTGAAAAAGTAGATTTTAAATTTGAAAAAGTTAATCAAGACCCAATGAGCGTTATTTCAAAAAATGTTACTAATAACTTTATAGAAGTAATCCCTTATGATAAAACAAGAAATCCAAATCAAATTCCTGCTAACAATTCAGTTTTAGTTAATTCAATTGGGATGAATGCAACAAATCCAAAAAAATCTCCAACAAATGGTTCAATTGATAATAACTCATCATTAGAAACTCCAGGTGTTGAGTTTAATTTTCCTACAAGTGTTAGTATTAAAAAATTTATGGAATTTAAATCAGGAACAAATGCTGATGTTTCAAGTTTGCCTGAAAACTATAAATGATTTGTTTTTAATGATTTAGATGGTTTAGTTCAAAGATTAAATTATGTTAAATCTGTTTCTTATTGAAGACAAAACAACAATACTAGCAAATATCTAGAATTAGGAGAAGCTGGACTTCTTCCTCTAACTCTATATGATCCTAGTATTAACGTTAGTGAAACAGGTGTCCCTAATGGTGTTGAAAACTTAAATCATATTGAATTTCTATATGAATCACTTACTGCAGAAGAAAAAACTTGAGGAGATATAGCAAGTGGTGATAATTCTGATAATACTGTTGCTGTTAATAAATCTAATATTTTAGATTTTTATAATCAATTTGATAGTAGAGCTGCAGCTGGTGCCACAGATAAAACTACTGGAAATTTTGACTCTTCAATCCAAGTGCTAGTTCAAAAAAATATTGTTGCTGAAATAAATTATTTAAATTATCATAAATGATTCCCACAATCACATGAATTAAGTGCTGTTCAAGAAGAAACAACAAGCAATTCAACAAGACTACCAACTGCTGGTCAATTATCAGGTCCAGAAGATGTTAATACTATTAAAATTCCTTTAGAAGAAGAAAGTACTTTACCAGACTTCTTATTTGCTAATTCAGCAAACAAGAATGTTGACTCATTAATGGAGTTCTTTAGAGACTTTGGATCATTAAGTCCAATCACACCTTTTGTTAACTCTTCAATAATCCCTGATACATCTCAAAAAATTCAATTTTTTGGTAATGGTTCTGTTACAGTTCCTTTAATTGCAGATTCTATTACTGGAATGAGTGCGTATAACTCAATTTTCTTAGCTAGTGGAATAATTATTCTTACTATTGCAGTTATTGTTTCAATTATTTATCGTATACCTGGCTTGATTGCTTCATTAGCAGTTATATTTACTGGTGTTATCACATTTGCTTTTTCAAATTTATTAGGTTTAGTATTCTCATTTGGAAGTTTCCTTGCAATAATTTTGGGAATGTTGTTAACATTATGTTCATCAATAGTTTTTCTCGAGAGAATTAGGAAGAATGTGATTGATAGGAAATCCATATTTGACTCAAACATAATTTCAATTAATAAATCTATTACAACAATTTTAGATATTCATGTGATTTCAATTATAGTTGGTCTTGCAACTGCAATGATGGGTGTTCTTGAAATGGTAGATTTTGGTTTCGAGCTAGTATTAACATCATTAGTTTCTTTAGTTTCAATTTTCTTAATATTCATTTTTATTCAAATGAATTTTTCAAAGACAAAAATGTTTTGAAAAAATAATCTTTATTTTTATTCAATAAATAAAAAAATTAAAGAAAATTATATTTCAGAAAATAATACAATTCAAAAAATTGAAAAACCATTTAGATTTTCAAAACAAATATTCCTTTCATCATTAGCTGTTTTTGTAGCGATCTTAGTAATTGTTATATCTTTAATATTTACTATTGGTATTCAAAATTCTGTAACATTCAAAACTGGAACTTCAATATATATTTTCCAACAAGTAGATGTTTCAAAAATTATTAGTTTAATCGGTGGAAATTGAGATGTTAAGATTGATGATAATTTTATATTCCTACAATCTTCTGAAATTTTTTCTGAAGCTGATATTTTAAGTAAAATTTCTTCATTAGGTTTAAATGCTGATAATATCTTTGTTGCTAGATCTTCGACAAATGTAATTAATCAAGTTTCTACCATTAACACATTATCTCTTTTAGCAGCGGCTGGATTTATTGCGGTTTACTCTACAATTAGATTGGGAGTGTTTGCTGTGTTACCAATCTTTGTTTCGACACTTCTTGTAACGTTGTTCTCAGGTGCTATCCAATATATCTTATTTGTACCAATTGATAATTACTTCATTTACTCAATGACATTTATATTCCTGTTGAATAACATATTATCAGTCATCTTTATTTCTACAACTAAATCAAGATTTAGTAATAGAGAAATATTTGATAAAGATAAAATTAAATTATTCTTAGAAAGAAATATTTTAAACTTAAGACATTTATGAATATCACTTTTATTAATAGTAGTATTTAGTATTTCAATATCAATGATATTTATTTCAACAACTTTATTCTGATCATTCTTATCAATTTTAATTGCAGTAATATTTAGCTTCCCATTCACATTATTATTTACAGCATATATTTACTATGTAATATTATTATTTAGACAAAAATATATTAAAAATATTGTAATTGATAACATTTCAAATACTGCATATAAATATGATTCAATTGATGAACAATTAATTAATGGAATAAATCATAGAGGTTAGCATGAAAATAGAAAATATAATTGAGTCCATTAAAGATTTTAATGACTTTCCAACGAAAGGAACAGTTTTTAAAGACATTTCTCCAATTCTAAAAGATCCGAACAAAATTAAGTTCATTATTAAAGAAATGGCAAAGACTATTAAACTTATGAATCCGGACTTAATTGTTGCTCCAGATGCTAGAGGGTTTATCTTTGGTTTACCAATTGCTCTTGAGCTTAACTTACCTTTTGTAATGATAAGAAAAAAAGGTAAACTACCAGGTGAGTTATATTCTGAAGACTATGAATTAGAATACGGAAAAGCTACAATTCAAATTCAAAAAGATTCAATTGGAGAAGGCAAAAGAGTTGTAATTGTTGATGATGTTATTGCTACTGGTGGAACATCTAAAGCAATGGAAAAGCTTATTAAAAAATCAAATTCTATTATTGCTGGTCATGCATATTTAATGTCAATATTAAATATTGATTATAAAGAAATATTAGAAGGCGAATTTTACTCAATGATTAAAATTTAGAATAAAAAAATATCTTAGAAACAAGATATTTTTTTATTACTATTTAAAGAATACATCGAAGAACATTCCGCCAGAACCAACATGCACATAAATTGCACCTGGAACTTTATAGTCATCTCAAACGAAATTTATTTTATCATTTTCTTTTTTAATTTCTTCTATGAAGCCTTTAAATTTTTCATGATCTTTTTTATTGTAGTTATAAACAACTTCTTTAATATCTTCAACTTTTTTATTATGAAATTTTAATTCTGTATTAATTGATTTTTTAAATAAAGATACAATCGACTTATCTTTTTCTAATGGCTTTAGAGTATCATATCTTCAGAAAATTGAAATTACCAATTTAATTTTTTTAGCAACAAAACCTTTAAAACTTGATAACCTTCCACCCTTAACTAAGAAATCAATATTTGTTAAGAAAAAGAAATTGCCATGTTTTTTCGTAAAATTTTCTACATGTTTTAGAATATCTTCAGTGCTTACATCTTTTTTAATTAAATCAAATAATTCTAGGTTTAATCTTCAACCACCATAAGAAACCAATTTAGCATCTAATAAAAAAACTTTATTATCTTTATCTACTTCTTTGATTACCATTCTCATTGTATCAATAGTGCTCGAGATGCCACTTGATATTGTATGAATTATTATTCTGTCATATTTATCATAGTCTTTCTCAATTAATTCATACATAGATGCAATATTTGGTTGTGAAGTTTTAAATATTTTATTTCCATCAATTTCTTCTCTTATTTGATCAATATTTATTTCATCTATATCTAATAAGGCTTTTTCATTTCCTTCTTCATTAACAATAACAACTAGTGGTAAAACTTCCACAAAAGAAGGTAGTTTATCTCGAGATACAATCGTTGAACTATCAATTATTAATTTTGTTTTCATAAAAATTCCTTATCAAAAATATTTTAATATTAAAATTATATATTATATATAAGATTTTGTATTATTATTTAAATGTATAGTTGTTTTCAAATTAACTATACATTTTGGGGATGTCAAGGCTTCGACATGATTAAGCGAGTCTTAAATGCAGTGGGGTAAGCCCCTTATAGCTCTAGGTATTTAATAAATGCTAACAAATCAAATGATAACGTTGAACTTTCAGCTTTTGAAATAAACGCTATCCAAAACCAACAATTAAATTTCGCATATACTGCTTAATATACATTTTTGAAAATTTTATAAATCTTCTATAAATTTATAATCTTAAAACATAGATAGCTTTATTTTTCCTTTCTAGAAATAAAGTGAAAATTCTATAGAAAGAAATCACCTTATATAATTGTTTCATTGTATATATTGTGAAAAACTAATGAAACTAAACTGTAGACTTTATTATAAGTTTAATTATGGAAATGGGTTCAATTCCCATCATCTCCACCAAATATCGAAACTAGTGTTTTAAGCAAGTGCAATTCTTGTTTTTCGATACCCAAAAAATACTATAAATTGTAGGTTAACATGACTAGCGAAATAATGAATGCATTATATTATATTTTCTTTGCGATTTTGATTATTGTTACTTTTGTTCTTTTATATTTTACAATCAGAACTTATAAAAATTCTGAAAGCGAGATTAACAGAAAATTAGGAAGAAAATCAAAAGACGAAGATGAAGAAACAGAAAGAAAAAACATTTTATTTAGAGAATCATTATTAAATGCTCTTGGAAGAATGAGTGAACATAAAATTGGTGCTTTAATTGCTGTTGAAAACAATGATGATTTATCATTTTATGAACAAAGTGGTTACCAAATTAATGGAACATTCTCACCAGAATTTGTTATGGCAATTTTTTCAAACAAAAAATCTGCATTACATGATGGTGCAATAATAATTAGAGATAGAAAAATAATTGCTATTTCAAGTTATTTACCAATGACTAAAAATACAATTGATGTTAAATATGGTGCAAGACATAGAGCTGCAATAGGTTTAAGTGAAAAAACCGATGCACTTGTTTTTGTAGTTAGTGAAACAAACGGAAACATAAGCTATGCGCTTAATGGTCTTTTAAATGTTTTACCTAATAATAATAAAGAAAGAAATGAAGAATTAGATATAATACTTAGATAATTTAAAGGGGGATTTATGAAACAAGAAAAAAAAGAAATACTTTTTTTGTCAAAAATTATTTCCCAAAATTATACTCAAAAAAATACTCGTAATCTTAAAAAAGTAATCAGAAATAAGCCGATTAATATTTTAATCGAATCAATTGAAAACATAAATGATTTTGAAACACTAAACTTCTTTTTATTTTGTGCAATTAAAATCAGACTTGGTGAAATTTTTATTTCATTATCATATGATAATAAAATGGAAGTTATTAGGAATGGTTCAAGCAAATTAATTAAAGAGATATTTGATGATTTAGAAGCCGATGATTTATATGAAATTCTAAACAATCTTCCTAAAAAAGAATTCAAAAAAACCTTATTTATAATTTCATCTGAAGTTAGAAAAGAATTTATTAAACTTTCAAGATATGAAGAAGGAGAAGTTGGTAGCATTATGAACTCTTCTTTTGTTGAGTTACATTGTGATCTAACTATTTCTAAAGCTGTAAAAGTAATTGAAGACAATAAAGAAGATCTTGAATTAAATGGTTTCATTTATGTTATTGATAGCGATAAGAAATTAGTAGGTAAAATTTATATTTATGACATTCTTTTAAGGAAAGAAAGAAATCTACAAATTAAAAAAATAATGAACAAAGCATTTGTTTCAATTAACAACCATGAAAAGATTGATAACTTATTAGTAATGTTTCAAAAATATGATTTAAAAGAAATACCAGTTGTTAACTCTGAAGATGTATTGCTTGGTTTCATTGATGACAGTGACGTTATTAGTGCCTTAAAAGAAGAAACAACAGAAGACATCTATAAAATGTACGGTATTAATGAATTAGATAAACCATATTCAAGAACAAGAGTTATTGATATTGTTAAATCAAGAATTTTATGACTAATACTTTTAATGATTGCTTCAACATTCACTTCAATTGCATTAGAGCAATTACAAGAGTTGTCAAACAATTGAACAGGTGGTGCACTTTCAACATTAATATTAGTTCCAATTATTCCAGTTATATCTGGAACATCAGGTAATGCTGGCTCGCAATCTGCTGCTTCCATTATTCGTGGTTTATCCATTGGTGATATTGGAATTAAAGAATATAAAAAAGTAGTTTATAAAGAATTTTTAGTTGCTTTAACTATTGGTGCTACATTAGCAATTGTTAACTTTTTAAGATTAATGATTTATTATCAAATATTTCCAATTGATCTTACAAACAATCCAGGAATAAAATGAAATGGCGCAGAGTTTGCAGCAATTATTTCTTTAGGTATTTCAGCTGCATTATTCATAGCAGTTTTACTTTCTAAATTTGTTGGTTCAATCCTTCCAATTATAGCAATTAAAGTTAAAATAGACCCAGCTTCAATGGCTTCACCATTATTAACAACAATAATAGACACTATTACAATTTCGATTTTATTTTTATTAGGTTCTGGAATTATATTTGCATTAGTTCAATAAATTGATTACTTAAAAAAATTATTATTTCTCAAAAACAAAAAAATATTGTATTTATTTATGATATATTTAATAAGAAATAATAAAAATGGATACTTACTCAAGTGGTTAAGAGGGCACCCTGCTAAGGTGTTAGGTCGGTCTCCGGCGCATGAGTTCGAATCTCATAGTATCCGCCATTTTAAATAAAAAAAACACTTAACTTTAATTAAGTGTTTTTTTATTTATTTTTATTTATAATTATTTTACTAAAGGTTTTAATATGGAAAAAATAATAACAATAAAAACAGATAAAACCTTAAAAGGCGATCAACCAAATGCTGTTAAAAAACTAGTTGATAACTTTGTAAATAAAGGAATTAAAAAACAAGTTTTATTAGGTGCTACAGGAACAGGAAAAACTTTCACTGTTGCAAATGTTATAAGTCAATTAAATAAAAAAGCATTAGTATTAGCTCCTAACAAAACTTTAGCTGCTCAACTTTATATGGAATTAAAAGATTTATTTCCTGAAAACAGAGTTGAATATTTTGTATCTTATTTCGATTTCTACCAACCTGAAGCTTATGTAGTAAAAAGTGACACCTATATTGAAAAGACTTCTGTAACAAATTCAGAAATAGAATTATTAAGAGTTTCAACATTTAACTCACTTGTAGAAAGAGAAGATGTAATTGTTGTTGCATCTGTTGCTGCAATATATGCTTCATCTTCACCTGAACAATTTAGACAAAATAGAATTATTATAAGTATTAAAGACAAAACAAAGTATACTGATCTTAAAAGAGAGCTTGTGAGATTGAATTATGAAAGAAATGATATTGATCAAAAACCAGGAACATTTAAAATTACCGGAGATGTTTTAGAAGTTTCACCACCATTTTCAAATGAATTTATTTATAGACTTTCTTTTTTTGGAGAAGATATAGAAGAAATAGCTGAAATTGAACCTATTACTAAAAAAGTATTAAAAAAATATGATTTTTTTGTCTTGCCTGCAGCAAAAGAATATATTTCTGATGCAAACAAATCAAAAGAATGATTATCAGCAATTAGAATGGAACTTAAAGAAAGAGTTGCATATTTTAAAGATAATAATAAACTAGTTGAAGCACAAAGAATAGAAGAAAGAACAAATCATGATATGGATGCTTTAGATGAGTTGGGATATTGTTCAGGAATTGAAAATTATTCAAGACACTTAGAATCAAGAAAAGAAGGCGAAACACCTTTCACACTTTTTAATTATTTTGGAGATGATTGAATACTTGTGGTTGATGAATCTCATTTGATGATTCCTCAAGTTCATGGAATGCACAACACTGATAGATCAAGAAAAATGAATTTGATTGAGTATGGTTTTAGATTACCCTCTTCTGCTGATAATAGACCATTAAAGTTTGAAGAGTTTTATGAAAATTTAGATAAAGTTATTTATGTTTCTGCAACACCTAGTGAATGAGAAAAAGAAGATAGTTCAGACATTGTGGAGCAAATAGTTAGACCAACTGGTTTATTAGATCCTATTATTAAAATTTTACCTAGTGAGAACCAAATCATAAAAGTTTTAGAGTTGATTAAAACAACTAGAACAAAAAATGAAAGAGTTTTAATTACTGTTTTAACTATAAGAATGGCAGAAGAATTAACTGCATACTTAAAAGATAATAATGTTAAGTGTCAATTTCTTCATAACGAAATTAAAACAATGGAAAGACTTACTATTCTTAATCAATTAAGAAAGGGCATTTTTGATGTTGTAATTGGAATTAACCTTTTAAGAGAAGGTTTAGATTTACCTGAAGTTTCAACTGTAATAATTATTGATGCAGACAAACAAGGGCTTTTTAGAAATACAAAATCATTAGTTCAAACAATTGGTAGAGCTTCTAGAAATGAAAATGGAATAGTTTATATGTTTGCAGATAAAACAACTCCCGCAATGAAAGAAGCTATTGAAGAAACAAACAGAAGAAGAGCAATCCAAGAAGCGTTTAATAAAAAACACAATATTACACCTAAAACTATTATTAGATCAATTGAGAACATTTCAAAAGATGATAACTTAATAATTGATTTTTCAAGAAGATCTAAAGATAGAAAGAAAACTCCTGCTGCCAAAAAACAACTAATCAACAATTTAAAAATTCAAATGAAAAGTGCTGCAAAAAATCAAGAATATGAAAGAGCAGCATATTTAAGAGACTTAATCATTGAAGCTGAAAATGAATAAATTAATAATAAGGAAATAATATGAAAATACTATCAATTGATATAGGTGGAACAACAACTAAAATAGCAGTTATTTGTTCTGAAACTAAAAAGATAATAGCAAAATATGAAGCTATAAAAACACAAAAAGGTAACTCATTAAAATGGTTATTTTACTATATAGATAATAATGTTAAAGAAACTTATAAAGTTATTTCTTTGTGTATCCCTGGATTTTATTCTAAAGAAAAACAAATGATTATATCTGCTTTTAATTTAGGCTACAAAAACTTTAAAGTAGTGAATGAATGTAAAAAATATTCTAACAAAAAAGTTTTTGTTACTAATGATGCTAATGCGGCATCTCTTGGTGAATTTTGAAAATCTAATTTAAAATACAACAATGCAATTTTTTATATTTTGGGAACTGGTCTTGGTGGAGCAATAATTATTGATAAAAAAATATATGAAGGTTCTTTGGGCTTTGCAGGAGAATTTGGTCACGGTCCTTTCTACAAAGATAAAGTTAAATGTAATTGTGGAAATGAACATTGTATTGAGCCAGTATCATCAGGTACAGGCATTACTAATAATTTAATTCTGAATGCAAAAAATAATCCCAATTCAGAATTGGGAAAATTATATAAATCTGATCCAAAGAAGTTTTCAATTGAGAAAATTACTCCATTAATAAAAAAGAATGACAAACTTGTGAACAAATCTTTAAGAGAATCTTTAACACCACTTGTTAACAATATAGTTGTTATGATAT
This sequence comes from uncultured Mycoplasmataceae bacterium, assembly GCA_947041945.1. Lineage (GTDB taxonomy): Bacteria > Bacillota_I > Bacilli_A > Mycoplasmatales > Mycoplasmoidaceae > CAMREV01. Next base: position 23,857 of record CAMREV010000007.1, read on the forward strand.
ATGCACTTAACCCTGATGCTGTTTTCATTGGTGGAGGTCCTTCAAAATTAGGAGATGACTTAATAAATATAATTAAATCTATTTTAAAAGAGAACAAAAATCTTTCATTAATTGAAAAGACAAAAATTTTAATATCAAAACATGGTAATGATTCTGCATTATATGGTTGTGCATATAATGCATTAAGCAAAATGAATTCTTTTTAAATATTGTTTTAATATAAAATATGTTATTATTATTATTGAGCATGTCAGCATATATGCATTAATAAACAACTATTTTATAACTAAAGTTTTGTAAGTAAGTTCGCTGAAGAAACTGAAAACATCAATATAAAATAACTTATTAAGAGTTTATAATCTTTCCTTGCTTATAGGAGTAAAAATGTCAAGATATACAGGAAGTATACATAAAAAATCTAGAAGACTAGGTTTTTCACTTTTAGAAAATGATAGTGAATTTTCTAAAGGTAAAAAAAGAAAAAGCGCACCTGGACAACATGGTGCAAACATGAGAAAACTTTCAGGTTATGGTGAACAATTACAAGAAAAGCAAAAAATGGCTTATCTTTATGGTTTAAATGACCGTCAATTTAGAAGATTATTTAAAATTGCACAAAGTATGAAAGGTCCACTTACATTAAACTTATTTATTGTTCTTGAGAGTAGACTAGATAACATGATTTTTAGAATGGGTTTTGCCCCAACTAGAAGATCTGCAAGACAGATAGTTAATCATGGTCATGTTTTAGTTAATGGTAAAAAATGTAACATTCCATCTAAAATTGTTGAACTAAATGATGAAATCTCAATAGCTGAAGCTTCAAAAAAACTTAAAGTTGTTGAAGATGGAGAAAAAAATACAAAATTCAATTTTGTTAATGTAGATTACAAAACAAAAAAAGGAAGTTACATTAGATTTCCAAATAGGGATGAACTTCCAGCTGATATAAATGAAGCTTATGTCGTAGAATGATACAAAAGACTGGTATAGTCATTTGTATTTTTTTTAAAATATATATAAAAAAAGGAATTATTATGATCAAGTTTATCGACCACCCACTAATTAAAGACAAATTAACTAGAATGAGAAAATCAGAAACTCAGTCTACAAAGTTTAGAGATAACTTAACAGAGCTAACTCAACTAATGGCTTATGAAGTAACAAGAGATTTTGAAGTTAACACAATTGAAATAGATACACCAATTTGTAAAACAAAAGGTTATAAGTTAAAAAACAATATAACTATCATTCCAATTTTAAGAGCCGGCTTAGGAATGTCAGATGGTTTAAAATCATTAATTCCAACAGCATCAGTTGGTCATATTGGAATTTATAGAGATGAAGAAACTCTAGAAGCAAAGACATATTATTGTAAAATGCCAGTTAACATCAAAGAATCTATCACAATTGTTTTAGATCCAATGTTAGCAACTGGAAGTTCAGCAATTGCAGCAATTGATATTTTAAAAAAAGATTATAAACCATTAAAAATAATATTCTTATGTTTAGTTGCTTCTCCTGAGGGTGTTAAAAAGTTATCAGAAAAACATCCAGACATAGATATTTATGGAGCATCATTAGATGAAAAATTAGATGGTAATGGATATATTGTTCCGGGTCTTGGTGATGCTGGTGATAGAATCTTTGGTACAAAATAATTTTTTTATATAAAAAATAAATTAATAGCACATTAAATAAGTATGGAGTCCATATGAATGATGTGTTATTATTTTTTTCTATAAAATATAATGGTGACTGAGAATTAATATTTGAAGCACTGGAAACTAAAGAAAAAATTCAAGTAAAAGACATAAATAATATAAAAAATAACTTTGCATATAAATACACAACGATAATAGATAACAATTATCCATCATTGTTAAAAGATGTTTATAAACCACCTTTTATTTTTTATTATGATGGCAATATAAATTTACTATCAAATAAATTAGTGACATTAATTGGCAATTGAAAAATAAGTGATCTATTATTGCTAGTTAAAAACAAGAGAGATATTACTTTTGTTTTAGAACACAATACAAATAATAAAAAGCTATCTCAAGAGATGATTTTAAAGAAGATTAACCATATTCTAATTTCAAATGTTGGACTTAAAAGAAATCAAGAAAATTCAATTCATAAATTAGTTATGTCTGAGTTTGTGGAAAAAAATGTTGAAATAGCATTTGATCAAATTCAAGATAGAATTCTAATGGGAATATCAAAAAATGCTATTATTAAATATAAGAAAAACAACCTAAGTATCATGACAAGTTTAGAAATTGGAAAAATTGAAAGTAAAAGAATGTATTTCTTTAACAAATGTGATCAAAGAATTATTGCTAAGTTCCAATTAGAAGAAATTGAAAATATTTCTAAAATATTTTCAAATAAAAATTAAATTAATATAAATAATTTTTAGTCTATAATTTATTATGAATAAATACAGAGAATGGAACAGCATGAGTAAGAAACTTTTAATTATCGAATCTCCAAATAAGATTAAAACATTAACAAAATACATTGGTAGTGAGTTTGATATTTTAGCAACAGTTGGTCATATTAGAGATTTAGCAAAATTTGGTATGGGTTTTGATACAACAACATTTGAACCAAAATGAGTTTTAATGAATGATAAAAAAGAAATCATTGATGACATTAAAAGTAAATCAAAGACAGCATCTGAAATATATATCGCAACCGATCCCGATAGAGAAGGAGAGGCAATTGCTTGACATATATTTAATATTATTCCAAAAGAATTTCAAAAAAACTGTTACAGAATTACATTTAATGAAATTAGTCAAAAAGCTATATTAGAATCTTTTAAAAATAAAAGAGAAATTAATGAAAAATGAGTTCAATCTCAATTTGCTAGAAGAATAATTGATAGATTAATTGGTTTTAAATTATCACAATTAATGCAAAGTAAATTAAAAGCTGAATCAGCAGGAAGAGTTCAATCTGTAGCTTTAAAATTCATTGCCGATAGACAAAAGGAAATTGATGCTTTTGTTCCTATTCAATGATTCAACATTGATATAGCATTAAATTCAAAAATTCCTTTAGTTCTAAAAGAATTAAATAGCAAATATAATATTAAATCAAATTCTGAAATAAAAAAAACAGGATTTAATTTTTTCACTAGAAAAGAAGCTGAAGAAGTTTTCAATGAATTTGAGGAAGATTGTACATTAGATAATATTAGTGAACCTGCTTACCAAAAAAGTTCAAGTAAACCCCCATATAAAACATCTACAATGCAACAAGATGCAATAAATAAACTTAACATGAGTTCTAAGCAAACAACATCTATATCTCAAAAACTATATGAAGGTATTAATCTTAATGGAAGTCAAACAGCATTAATTTCATATCCAAGAACAGATAGTGTTAGACTTTCTGATGATTTTGTTAAAAGTAGTCTAAAATTTATTGAAACTAAATATGGTAAAGAATATCTAGGAAATATTAAGCTTGGTAAGGCAACAAACAGCAATGTTCAAGATGCTCATGAGGCAATTAGACCTATTGATGTAAATATCACTCCTGAAAGCATTAAAAATGACCTAGGAAAGAGAGAATGAGATCTTTACAACCTTATTTGAATTAGAACTGTAGCTAGTTTGATGGCAGATGCTAAATTTAAAAAAGTAACATTGAGTTTTTTTAATAACAAAAACTTATTTGAAGTGTCTTCAAGAGTTTGTGAATTTGCTGGTTTTAGATTAATTTATAAATCAAGCGAAAAGGATGCTGATTTAATAATTAACATTGATGATTTCAAAATTGGATCTAAACATAAATTTATTAACCAAAATGAAGAAGAAAAAGGAATTTCTGAACACTTCACTTCTCCTCCTCCAAGATTTACACAAGCTTCATTAATTTCTGAACTTGAAAAAACTGGTGTTGGTAGACCATCTACATATAATACAATGGTAAACATTGTTGTAGATAGAGGATATTCTACTTTAGAAAATAAAACTTTCAATATTACAGATATTGGTAAAGCTGTTATTAAAGAATTAGATGGTTTCTTTAAAGGTGAAATTAATCCCAACTTTACAAGATCAATGGAAGAAAGACTTGACAACATTGCATCAGGAAATGAAGATTGAAGAGATTGATTAAAAGTTTTTTCTCCCGACTTTGATGTAAAAGTTAAATATGCTTGAGATAATATTGAAAAAGTTAAAGATGAAGAAGTTGGTAGAGATTGCCCCGTTTGTGGCAAACCATTAGTATATAAAAAAGCAAGAAGAGGAAATAGTAGATTTATTGGTTGTTCTGGTTATCCTGATTGCAAACACTTAGAACCACTTGAGAAACCAAAAATTCTTGATGTTATTTGTCCTTTATGTAAGGAACATAATTTAATAGTTAGAAAAAATAAAAAAGGTAGTGAGTTTATTGCTTGTACTGGATTCCCAAAATGTCGTTATTTACTTTCTATGAAAGATTATGACTTACATATGAAAGATCACGCTGATAAACCATTTCCAATTATTGATTATACTAAAAAACCAAAAACAAAAGCTGCTACAAAAAAAACTACAACAAAAGAAGTAAAGCCAAAGGCAAAGAAAAAAGAAAGCAAGTAATTGCTTTCTTTTTTACTTTTGTTTAAAATGTGACATCACACATTTTTAAAAACTTATTGCTGCTTCATTTCTGACCTGACAAGTTTCATTATAAAAACTGTAATGTCATATATATTATAATATTTTATGAATATTTTAAATAATTTTATTTTCCACAATGTATATTTGAAATTTCTTTCTAAAACTGTCAAAGTACAAATAAGTTTTTTTATGAGGAATGTTAAGCTTCTCCGAAATTTCTCTTAGATTATAATTTTTCAGTTTTAGTTTAATTATTTCTCTTATTGGGCTTTTAGGATTATTCAAACAGTACTTTTCTAAAAAGTCCTTTATTTGATTCATCTTTCTTTCTGTTTCTGCTTTTTCAATATATTCTTCTTCTAAAGATTTTGTTGAACATGAATCAAGATTTTCAATTGGTTTTTGGTATTGATTCGTATTCATTCCTGCTTTATTTAAAACATTTTGTTTTTGTGTTAGAAATTTTTTTGCATATCTTCCTGCATTTGATTTTGTAACAATGTGAAGATACTGTATTAATTTATAATTACGATTATTTATGTCAAATTTAATTATTGCTTCTTTAAAAGCATAAAAAATACTTGATAAATAGTCTCCTGATTCCAAGGGAATGTTAAAGTTTTTATAATAAATGTATTTTAAAAAACTTTTGTAAACAAAATTACCATATTCTTCTCATAATATTAGTAGTGATTCTTCATCATCATATTTTTGAATCTTTTCTACTAAAGCAATTTCTTCTTCGAGTTGCAATACTACTCCTTTGAGTGATAGTTTTTAATATAATTTAAAATTATTCCAGTAGCAACGCTTACATTTAATGATTGAACACTTCCAAACATTGGGATGCTTATTTTAAAATCTGAATGCTCAATTAATTTTTGAGATATTCCATTTTTTTCATTGCCTAAAATTACACAACAGTCAAAGTCAAACTTTGTTTCATTTAAATTTTTTGAATCATCAAGAGTTGTTGAAACAATTCAGAAGTTGTTTTCTTTTAATGTTTTTATAGTTGTTCCTAGATTTGTTACTCTTAAGATATTACTATTGTATATTGCACCAGTACTTGCTTTTATTACATATTCATTTACTTCTGCTTGATTCTTATTTTTAATAATAATTCCATCAACACCAAAAGCATCACAACTTCTTATGATAGCTCCAAAATTTCCTGTATCACTTATTTCATCTAGCATTACAATAACTTTTCTTTTATTTATGCTTGATTTAACTTTTGATAAGAAATAAGGTAAATTTTCTGTTAGGTAGTTTTCATTTTTGATTCAAGCAATCACACCTTGGTGATTTGAATCAATGTTATTAAAAAAAGATTTGTCTTGAATAATATAATTTATATTTTTCTTATCACATATTTTTTTTATTTCTGGAAAAAAAGTTAAACTATGAACTGCTAAAACGTTATCTTTTTTTAGTTGCTCAAGAATAGCTTTCTTTCCTAATAATATATTGGCCATATAAACCTCTTTTTCAATATCAAAAAAAAATTATAATAAAACAATTTTAAATTAGTTTCATTATAATCAATCTTTCTCTTATTTCGTCTGCTTCTTTAAATTTTTTATCAATTAAATATTGGTTTCATTTTTTAATTAATTCAATATTTTCATTTGTATGAACATTTGGATAAAAAATTCCTAATATATCCAAAGTATTTTTTACATCATTATAAACCTTATTAAGTTCCTTAAAATTTTTGCTAGATATATTTGAAGAAAAAAGTTTTATTTTGTCATAGACTATTGTAACAATATTTGGAAGGTTTAGATTATCATTTAATAAATCTAATATTTCTTCAGATATAACTTCAATTTTACTATATGCATTATTTAAAATTAAATAACTATATGCCTTATTTATATCTCTTTCAATTTGATTAATCTTTTTTTGACTTTCATCTAATATTTTACTTACATAATTAATTGGTTTTTCATATCTTGTTTGATAGAACATTCATCTTACTGAATTTGAATCTGATTTATTAATTAAATCTTTAGCTAGAACAAAATTATTTAAGGATTTAGACATCTTTTGTTCTTCAATCATTAAATGACCTGTGTGCATTCAAATTTTTGCTAATGGTAAATCATATCTTGCAACATTTTGAATATTTTCATTTTCATGATGAGGGAATCTTAAATCAATTCCTCCTCCATGAATATCAACTTGTTTACCAATATATTTGTTAATAAGTACACAACATTCAGTATGTCATCCCGGTCTACCAGCACCCATTGGACTTTCCCATTTAATTCCATCTGTAGTATTTTTTCATAAAACAAAATCATGCTTGTTCATTTTGTTTAAATCAATACCAACTCTTTCTCCATCATTTAATTTATCAATTTCCATTGATGACACAGTTCCATAGGTTTTTAAATCCTTGATTGAAAAATAAACATTGCCATTAACTTCATATGCATATTCTTTTTGGATCAATTCTTGAATCATTTCAATCATTGGTTCCATGTTTTCTGAAACTTTAGGCATTTCAACTGGCAATATATTCAATTGTTTTAAAATAGTTTTGTAATGTTCAAAAAACATTTCAGATAATTCTTTTTCTGACATATTCATTTCAGCAGATTTAATAATAATTTTGTCATCAATATCAGTGATGTTATGAACAAACTTAACATTAACTTTTTTATATTTTAAATATCTATGTAAAACATCATATGTAATTATTGGTCTTATATTACCAATATGAACATGATTGTATACAGTAGGACCACATAAGTAAATACTAATAGAATCACTATTTAATCCTATTATTTTTTTGGTTGATGAATCCAAGATATTTATTACATTATTAGTTTTTTTTTTAAAAGCAAATGAAACTTCATTTACTCAATCTTTTAATTCTTTTTTAATTTCTTCTTCAGTTGAATCAAATTCTAAAACAAGTTTTTTATTTAATGCCCTTAAAATAAAAAATAAATTTGAAATTTCACTATATGTGAAAGCAATTACATTCAATTCATTATCATAAATTATGTATGCACCATGATTTCAAGCGTGGTTAAAATTATCAACGTAAGTTTGATTAAAACTTATGTTGATTGGAATGTTTGCATTACTTTTAATATCGTTAAAAACATCAACATTTTTTTCGTTATACAATGCAAGCATTGGTGTTGGTCTATTTCCAGGAATGTATTCTAAATTAAATTTTTTCATTCTCTCAACCTTTTACTATATATAAAACATTATCATGACTTCTCAATGTTTTCATTGATGCTGAAGGATTTCTCTCATATTGCTCATTAGTTAAATATTTTAATGCTTCTTTTTCCATAATGGCTATAATTTTGTGGCTTTTAGTTAAACATCTATTTCCACAATTTATTGATTGTTCAGGAGCATTATTTAATTTAAAGTTTTCCATTAAATTTTCTGCTTCTTTTTCATCTAGTGCAGATAAGTTAGTACCAATGTTTTCAACATAGTTTTCAACAAATGGAATATTACCATCTTTATCAATAAAAACAATTGAAAAACTTATTCTTCCATTTGTAAATGCTTTGATTGTTTTATCAAAGTCTGAAGGGTTAATTAATAATTCTTTATTTATTCTTGATTCATCTTTTAATCTAAAAGAACAAAAATTAATTTTTTTATCTAATATTTCAAAAAACTTTTGGTAAGTTGAAACTTGAAAAAATTCAATGTTATCTGGTCCTATAAAATCATACATATTTACAATTTTTACTTTTTCAAATTCTTTTGGTAATTTTTTTCTAATTTTTTTAGAAATGTTTTTCTTTGCTCATTTTCCAGACATTACATTTAAATTAAACAGCCCTCTATAAACTAAGTCTAATTCAGGATATCATGGCGAAATAATTGAAACACTATCAGATGTTTTTAATTCTTCTAATATTTCATTTCCAATTACATCAATTGTTTCTGAAATTGTATCATTGTTTATTATTTTGTATTTCATTTTTTATTCGCCATATTCTTATCAAATATATTGTTTAATGAATTTCAAGTATCTATTAAATCATTGTTAATCATTAAATTATTTGTATCTTTATTATAATTCAAATCTTGGTAATTTTGAATTCCATTAATTATTATATATGAATTCATTGGTCTTTTCCCTAAAAACTCGTGGATTAGTTCACATAGATACTTATAATCATTTACTTGATTTTTGTACAATAATATTTTTTTATCTTTAATAGTTCACATAAATTTTCTCAATGAAACTATAAGAAAATGTTGGTGCTCATAATATTTTTTTGCTTTAATATATTTGGTTAAATCTTCATCTCAATTTTCAACTATCTTATTGTTTAAAAAAGAAACGGCCCTTATTCCTAAAACAACTTTTTTTCTTTTGATTCCTTCTTCAATAATTATTTTTTTAATATTGATATTGAACATTGCATAACCATCAATTTTTGAAATGTTATCTTGAACACTTAAGTTCTTCATACTTATTTTTATTGTTGGATCAATTATTGTAGATTCAATACTTCTTTGACTAATTACTTTTTCAATAATTTGTTCATCAGAGTATTTTATTCACTCTCGATAAATTTTAAACATTACTTCAGCATCATAAAAAGCATTATGCAATTTTTCTTCATCATAATTTATTTTAAAGAAATTTGCTAAGTTAGTAAGTGAAACACATTGATTATCACATGTTAATTTTTTTCACTCATCTTGTATGTCTAAAAAATTAACATTTGGTTTTTTTCCTAATTCTTTTTCAAATAGACCTGATAAAAAATTATAATCAAAGTCTCCAAAACTAACAAAAAAACTTTCATCAATAAATCTATAAATTTTTTCCAAAACAATTTTATTGCTTGGTGCATTGTTAATTAATTCTAAAGATTCTCTTCCAATAAGTTTGATTACATTGTGAGAAATACTTCTTCCAGGATTTGAATATCAATTAACTTGAAATGCTTTTCCACTTTGAATTTTAATTGCTCCAAATTGAAGTAGTTTGTCATGTTTATGATCAGCTTCAATATCTAAAAAAACTATATCTGAATTTATAGGGATGTTAAACATTTTAGCCTCATTGTTTTAGCGATATTATTTTATTAATTATAAATTATTAAAATAAAAAAAATACAAAAATTAATTATAATTCTTTGTATTTTTTCATAATGTTTTTTGCTACATCATTTGGATCAAGTCCAAGCTTTTTAATTACATCACTTGGTTTACCTGAATATCCATAACGATCTATACCAATAGTTATGTCAGCATATTTGTATCAAGGTGTTGTAACTCCAAATTCAATAGAAACTACTTTTTTATTACCCAGAATGCTTTCTTTGTAAGAATTTGTTTGTTCATCAAATAACTTAACACATGGCATAGAAACAACATTTGTATACATCATATGTTCTTTTTCAAGTATTTCACTTACCTTTAAAGCAACTTCCATTTCACTTCCTGTTGCAATAATAGTTAATTTATATTTATCATGTTCTTTAATCAAGTATGCACCCTTTAATGCTTTTGAAATTGTTCCTTTAGTTTGCATAAAGTTAGATCTTGAAGTTATTATACTTGTAGGATACTTTTTAGATTCAAGCGCAAATTTGAATGCAGCTATCATTTCTGCTTTATTACATGGTCTAAATACAAAGTTGTTAGGTATTAACCTTAATGTTCATGTTTGTTCAATTGGTTGGTGTGTTGGTCCATCTTCACCAACTGTAATTGAATCATGACTATAAATACTTATTAATGGTATTTCAGAGATTGCAGCTAATCTAATAGCGGCTTTATTGTAATCAGAGAATGCTAAGAAAGTAGAACTGATTGCTCTTAATTCATTGTATGAAGAAATTCCAGTGCTTATTGCATTTGATGCAAACTCTCTTACTCCAAAATTAATATTTCTTCCTAATCTATTTTTAGAAGTATATTGATCACCATTTTGATATTTAACTTTTGTTGAAGAAGATAAATCGCTATTACCAATTAATATAAATGGGTTATTATTTGCAATTATATTTAAGACATCTCCACAAAGATTTCTAGTTGCTAATTCTTTTTCATCCTTAATTATATTAAAGTCTTCTTCATCAATATGGAATATTCCTTCTTGAGCATTTTTTAATTTTTTAAAGAAAGATTTGTCTTTTTTAAAATATTCATAAATTTTATTATATTTTTCAATCGCCTTATCTCCTCTAATTTTTAGAGGTTCAAAATCTTGCATAGCAGTTTTAGATATTTCAAAAGGTTCATTATGATAATTTAGTTTATTTCTTAAGTCTGCTATTTCTTTTTCAGATAACGGTGAACCGTGAGCAGTATTACTATTTTCTTTTGCTGATCCAAATCCGATTTTTGTTTTAATCTCAATAACACTTGGTTTATCTTTAGATTTTTTTGCTAATTGTATTGCTTCAGAAATTGCAACATGATCATTACCATTTTTAACAAAGATGTAATTAAAATTTTTTGATTCAAAATACTTTTTAACATTTACATCAGTAGTATCTTCTACTTTACCATCTAATTGAATATCATTTGAATCATATAAAAGAATTAACTTGTTAAGTTTATATTTTCCTGCAACTGAAATTGATTCATCAAATACACCCTCTTGTAAACAACCATCTCCAAATAAACAATATGTGTAATTATCATATAAACTACCATATTCACATTTAAATGATTTATTTAAGAATGTTTCTCCAATTGCTATACCAACTGAAGTAGCAACCCCTTGACCCAATGGTCCTGTTGATATTTCAATACCAGGCAACATATGTTTTTCTGGATGTCCTGGTGTAATTGAATCTATTTGTCTAAAATTTTCTAGATCTTCAATTTTTAAACCCTTGTATCCTGCTAAAAACATTGTTGAGTATAAAAGCGCACTACCATGTCCTGCACTTAATACAAATCTATCCCTATTTGGGAATGTTGGATTACTTGGTGATAAATTAATATGGTTTCTAAATAATGCATACATAATTGGTGCTGCACCTAAAACAATTCCTGGATGACCAGAATTTGCTTTGTGTACCATATCAACTCCCAATACTCTCATTGTGTTAATTGTTATTTTTGAATTTTTTGAATCGAATGTGCTCATATTTTTTCCTTAAAGATATTATAAATAAAAAAAACCATAAATTATTATGGTTTTTTTAAATTAGTTATCTTCTGACATGCCAGATTGAATCATTTCGTAGTAAAGTCCTTTTTTAGATAGTAACTCATTATGAGTTCCTTTCTCTTTAAGAACCCCCTTTTGAAGTACAACAATTTGATCTGCTTTTTTAATTGTAGATAATCTATGGGCAATAACAAATGAAGTTCTACCTTTCATAAGTTTTGCCATAGCTTCTTGAATTTCTTTTTCTGTTTTAGTATCTACATAAGAAGTTGCTTCATCAAGAATAATAATTTTTGCTTTAGATAAGAATGCCCTTGCTATTGCAATTAATTGTTTTTCACCTTCAGAAATAATAGAATTATCTGGATATAGAATTGTATCTAAACCATTTGGCAATTGTTCAATAAAGTGTCATGCATTTGCTGATTTAGCTGCTTCAATAATTTCATCATCAGTTGCTTTCATATTTCCATAAGAAATATTTTCTCTAATTGATTCTGAGAATAAGAATGTATCTTGTAAAACAACTGTAATGTTTTCTCTAATGTTATGTTTTGAGAATTTAGATATATCTTGACCATCAATTTCGATACTTCCTGAATTAATTTCATAGAACCTTGTTAATAAACTGATTAAAGTTGTTTTACCAGATCCTGTTGAACCAACAATTGCATTAATTCCACCAGTTTTTGTATTAAATGATAAATCATTAATTATTTTTTTTCCTTCTACATAAGAAAAATCAATATTTTTAAATTCAACACAAGCATTTTTAACTTTAATTTTTTTATCTGATTTTTCTTGAACTTCTTCTTTTTCATTTAGGATTTCAAAAAACCTACTTGCACCTGCAAAGGCTAATTGAAATTGATTAATCATTGAGAAAAAGTTTGTAATTGGCATTGAAAATTGTCTTTGTAATAAAATGAATGGGAATATTAATCCAACACCTGATAAATCAGTTGCTCCACTTATTGAAATGCCATTCGAAATAAATACAACAGCAATTAATGTAATGAACATTAACATAAAGTTGTTTACAAAGTTGTTATAAGGGAAAATAACTCCAGATATTAATCTTGATTTTTCTTCAGCAATTGATAAATCCTTATTAATTTTTTGAAATTTATTAAATGCTTCTTTTTGATAAGAGAATAAATTGATTACTTTTTGAGCAGAAATATATTCTTCTGCAAAACCATTTAAATCTCCTGTGAATTTCTGTCTCTTAGCAAAATAAGGTTGTGCTTTTCTTAAAACAAATATTACCACAAAGAACATTATTGGCATTGCTACAATTAGGATTACTGTTAAGATTGGAGAAAGAATAAACATTCCAATTAACATTCCAGTAACAGTAATAAGACCAGATAAGAATTCTACCCCTTGTTGTGATAATGTCATTGTAAATACTTCAACATCACTCGTTAATCTACTCATGATATCACCAGTTGATTGAACATCTAAGTATGAGAAAGGTAACTTTTGAAGTTTAAAGAATAAATCTTTTCTAATAGTAAATCCTAAGTTATGCGTTAACTTAATCATTAGTAAATTACTTAAATATCTAAAACCTGAGTAAATTGCATAAAAGACGGCTAGCAATGTAGAAAAAATAATTATTTCTGTAATTATGTTTGGATTGTTTTTTATGTTATTAATTAAATACTCAATTCCAAAACCAACCATGAATGTTGATAAAATGTTTGCAGCGATTGAAAAGATAGATAATATTAATATTAATATAAATCTCATTTTAT
>CAMREV010000008.1 GCA_947041945.1 uncultured Mycoplasmataceae bacterium
TTTCTTTTAACTGCAGAGTATATAGTATCAGAATGTAATGCTGTAACTAAACCAGGGGCAAAACCAATAGGTGTTTGTCCTTCTAAAGATGGATGGTCTTTAAGATAGACACTTCAAGATTGAAATAAGTTTGGTGCTGTTCAACCAATAGCATTTGGAAAAACACCAATAGTTCCAGTCTCGTGAGATCCTAAAATACCTGGAACAGCTTCATTTGGAGAAATTACAGGTCTCGTAAGGTTATTAGTGAACATAGCATTGTAAGTAAAGTCTTTAAAAACATTATTTTCGCTTCCTGCATTTTTATTTAAAATATCAGCAGTTTGAGTTAATTCATTTGCGGGTTTGTTTTCATCTTCATTTGATACATAACTTTTATTATTAAAAACAAAACTAAGAGGTAAAGTAGAAACTACAGAACCTATTAATAATGATGAAAGTATTATTTTCTTTTTCATATTTATTTTATCCTATTTATCATAATATATAATATTATAATCTGTATTCTTAATTTATCTCTGATTAAATTATTAGTGGTTTTATTTTTTAATATTTTTATAAAAAAAGATATTAATAGAATTGTTAAAAAAGCAATAAAAAATAGCAATTTTATAAAATATAATATAATCAATTATTCAAATGGGTTTCTAATATGGACATAAAGAAAAAAATTAATAATTTGGTTGAAAAACTAAAAAAATGAGAATATGAATATTATGCATTAGAATCACCAACTGTATCAGATAGTGAGTATGATTTATCTTTAAAAGAATTAGTAGAACTTGAAGAAAAAAATCCAGAATTTAGAAATATTGATTCTCCAACTTTAAGAGTTGGAGGTTTCATTAGTGAAAAATTTGAAAAAGTTAAACATAAAATACCAATGTTATCTCTTTCAAATGCTTTCTCAAAGGAAGACATTATTAAATTTGATAATGATATTCGAAAAGAACTAAGTGAAAATATTTCTTTTTCATATTCTTTAGAACCTAAAATTGATGGTCTAAGTATTTCCCTAATATATGAAGATGGTTTTTTAAAAAAAGCATTAACTAGAGGAGATGGAATTGAAGGTGAAGATGTTACTGAAAATGTCAAAACAATCAAATATATTCCTCTTTCTATTCCTTTTAAAGATGAAATAGAAATTAGGGGTGAAATATTTTTTGATAAAAAAAGTATGGAAAAAGTTAATTCAATATCAGAAAAGAAATTTGTTAATGCTAGAAATGCCGCAGCAGGAACAATTAGAAATTTAGATTCATCAATTGTAGCGAAAAGAAATCTAAATGCTATTATGTACAATATTCCAGAATCTATAGAAAATAATCTATTTAAACAAAGTGATGTTTTAAAATGACTAAAACATAATTTTTTCAATGTTTCCAAATATAACAAAGTCTGTGAGAATGTAGATCAATTAATTAATGAAATAAAATGATTTCAGGAAAATAGAGAAACTATTCCTTTTGATATTGATGGAATAGTAATTAAAATAAATGAAATTAGTTTGTATGATGATATTGGGTATACATCAAAATTTCCTAAATGAGCAACTGCATATAAATTTCCTCCAAAAATAGTTTCTTCAAAACTAATTGATATAAAAACATCTGTTGGAAGAACTGGAAGAATTAATTATATTGCTCAAATAGAAAAAGTAAAAATAGATGGTGTAGCAATCCAAAATGCTACATTACATAATTTTGAATATATTCAAGAAAAAGATATTAGAATAAATGACTATGTTGAAT
This sequence comes from uncultured Mycoplasmataceae bacterium, assembly GCA_947041945.1. GTDB lineage: Bacteria > Bacillota_I > Bacilli_A > Mycoplasmatales > Mycoplasmoidaceae > CAMREV01. Next base: position 1,755 of record CAMREV010000008.1, read on the forward strand.
TATATCGAGCAGGAGAAGTAATTCCAAAAATAATTGGTCCAATTATTTCTAGAAGAACAAATGAATGTAAAAAATTTATTTGCCCAAAAACATGTCCTTCATGTAATTCAATTTTAGAAAAGATAGAAAATGAAGTTGATTTATACTGCAATAATAAAAAATGTGAAAGAAAAATAATAGAATCTATTAGCCACTTTGTTTCAAGAAATGCAATGGATGTTGATGGTTTATCTATAAAAATAATTGAAAAATTATATGACAAAAATATTATTTCAAGTTTTATTGACTTATATAAGTTAGAAAATAAAAAAGAAGAAATTATTAGTTCTAATTTATTAATTAAAGAAAAATCTTTTAATAATTTAATAAGTCAAATAAATAAATCAAAGGGAAACTCTTTAGAGAGATTAATATTTGGTTTAGGAATTAAGCATGTTGGAGAAGTTGCTTCAAAAGCAATTGCAAAAAAATATCTTTCGTTAACAAATTTAAAAAATATTACTATTGAAAGTCTTTTAGAAATTAGTGATCTTGGTGATAAAATGGCAAATGCTATTTTTAATTATTTTAATGATTGTGATAATGATGAACTAATTAATAGTTTAATAAATATGAAAATAGCAAATGAGTATTTTTCAAAATGATCTAGTAGTCAAATTTCAAATGAAAATGAAATTTATAGAAATAAAAAAATGGTTATAACAGGAAGTTTTTCAACTTCTAGAAATGAAATTAAACCATTGCTTGAAGAAATGTATGGAGCAAAAATTTCATCTAAAGTTGGTCCGTCAGTTGATTTCTTATTAATTGGTAACAATCCCACAACTAAGAAAATTGAAGAAGCTAAAAAATATAATATTAAAATTATTGATAAAGAGTTTTGGAAATAAAAAAAGATAATCAGTGATGATTATCTTTTTGTAAATTGTGGGCTTCTTCTTGCTCCATATTTTCCAATTTTTTTTCTTTCTTTTTGTCTAGCATCTCTTGTTAAAGTTTTGTTCATTTTAAGAACTTTCTTAAACTCTGCATTAGATTCAACTAAAGCTCTTGCAATACCAAGTCTGATTGCTCCAGCTTGTCCAGTGAATCCACCACCTTCAACTTTTACAAATATATCAAAGTTTTTTTGTGTATTTGTTAATTCAAGAGGTATTTTCATATCTTGGATAACGAAAGAATTAGGGAAATATTGTTCAGGTGTGTAATCACTATTAATAGTAATTTTTCCACTACCAGGAATCATTCTTACTCTTGCGACAGAAGATTTTCTTCTACCTAATCCTTTAAAATCTAAATTTTCTTGCATAATTTAATAAATCTCCTTAATTTGTAACCTTATATTCAATTGGTTTTTGTGCTTGATGATTATGAGCATCATTTTTGTATAAATGAAGCTTAGTTATTATTTGATTTGATAATTTGTTTTTTGGTAACATGTTTTTGATAGCATTTCTAACTAATTCATCAGAATATTTTTCTTTCATAGTTCTGTATGATCTTACTCTTAAACCACCAATATAACCTGAGTGGTTATATTTGTTTTCATTTTCAAGTTTGTTGCCCGTAAGTTTTATCTTGTCTGTGTTAATAATTACTACATAATCTCCACAATCAACGTTAGGTGTAAAAGAAGTCTTATTTTTTCCACGTAGTAAATCAGCTACATTAGTAGATAGTCTTCCAAGTACTAAATCAGTTGCATCTATAATGTATCATTTTTTGTTTGCCATTGCTTGTTCTTTTTTAAGCATTGTAGTTTTTTGCATAATTCTTCCTTTCATAACTTATTTATTATATATAAATTTATTAAAAAATAAACTAATTATTAAAAAATAAATTAATATTCATATTTATACATTTCATCACCTAATTTGATGATGTCTTCGATTTCTTGTTTACCAGTTCCACAAGGAATTAAATTTCCGAAAATAACATTTTCTTTTAAACCGTTAAGATGGTCAACTTGTCCTTTAACTGAAGCATCTGTCAAGATTTTTTTTGTATCTTGGAATGATGCAGCAGATAAGAACGAATCACTTTTAGATGGAGCTTCATCAAGACCAAAGATTAAGTTAACACCTGTAGCTAATTGTTTAGAACTAGTTGCTAATATTTTTTCATTTTCTTCTCTGAATTTATTGATGTCTACAACTTGACCAATAAAGAATGGAGTGTCTCCAGGATTGAATACCTGTATTTTATTTGTTAATTGTCTAATGATTACTTCAATATATTTATCAGAAATTTCAATACCTTGTAATCTATAAACTTTTTGAACTTCTTTTAAGATGTATTTTCTTACTGCATCAATTCCAGCAACTTTTAATAGTTTTTTAATTTCAATAGATCCGTCAGATATTTTTTCTCCAACTTGAACTTCTGAACCTTTTTTAACTCTTAAAGGTACGTTGATTCCTACAGCATATTTAATTGTGTTGTAATCATTTTTAACAGTAACAATTTTTTCTTCTTCTTTGTTCTCTATTTTTTCAACAACACCATTAATTTCAGAAATTACAGCTCTTTCTCATTCCTTCGGAGGAATAACATCAAATAATTGTTTTAATCTTTCAAAACCTTGTGCAATATTTGAACTACCAGAAACCCCACCAGTATGGAATGTTCTCATGGTTAATTGTGTACCTGGTTCCCCAATTGACTGAGCAGCAATTACACCAATTGCAGTATTTTTTTCAATTAATTTATTTGTAGTTAAATCTGTTCCAAAACATTTTTGACAAACACCATAAACAAGTTTACATTTAAGAACTGATCTTAATTCAACTTCTTTTATACCAGCATTTACAATTGTCTTAGCATTCTCAGGATGAATTTGTTCTCCACCAACTACAATTACTTTTCCAGTTGTAGGATGAACTATATCATTAATTGAGAATCTATTTGTAATTCTTTCTTCTAAAGATTCGATTTCAACTTTTTGTTTAGTATCAATAATTGCTTTTACAACAATACCTCTTTTTGTTTTACAGTCTTCACCGTTAACAATAACATCTTGTGTAGCATCAACTAATTTTCTAGTCATATAACCAGATTTAGATGTTTTCATAGCTGTATCGGTCATACCTTTACGAGCACCATAAGATGAGTTGAAGTATTCACTAATTGTTAAACCTTCAATGAATGAGTGTTTAATTGGAATTTCAATTGTATCTTTAATTACTTTAGATTTTTGTTTTTGGTCATAGTTATATGACTTACTCATTAACCCTCTCATACCTGACATCTGTGTGAAGTTTGAGATATTACCTCTTGCTCCAGATTCAGCCATAATAACGATTGAGTTATTTTTATATTCATCTTTTTTAATTAAATCTTGAATATCTTTAGAAACTTTTTGAGTAACTTCAGTTCATGTAGAAACAACTCTTTGGTATCTTTCATCATCAGTTAATAAACCTTTTTGGAATTGAGCTTTATAAATATCTATTTTTTTGTCAACTTCATCAAAGTATTTTTCTTTTTGAGTATAAGTTGGAACATCAAAAGCAGAAATTGTAGTTGCTGATTTTGTTGAATATTCAAAACCAATATCTTTAATTTTATCCATAATCATTGGAATGATGTGTAATGGATATTTTTTATGTAATAAGTTAATTAAATTAGAAACTGCTTTTTTATCAAATGCTTTATAAGGAATTCTATTTTTAATAAAGTTTCTTGGATCAGCTCCACTTACAACAATGTCATCTTTTGTATCTAAAGTATCTGCATTGTTTACATAAGGCATATCAGCTGGTAATAAGTCATTAAAAATAACTTTACCAACAGTAGTAATTAAAATACCATCATTGTTAAATTTCTTTTCTGGGAAACATTTAGTTGAAATACCTATTATTGAATGAGCATGTACTTTATTTAATTGATAAACTTTTTTAACTTCATCAACAGAACCAAAAATTGTACCTTCACCAATTTTACCTTTTGCTTCCATTGTTAAGTAGTAGTTACCTAATACCATATCTTGAGTTGGAGTAATGATTGGTTTTCCATCCTTAGGTCCAAGAATATGTCAAGAAGCTAATAAAATTGATCTTGCTTCTGCAACAGCTTCAGCAGATAAAGGAACGTGAACAGCCATTTGGTCACCATCGAAGTCGGCATTGAATGCAGTTGTTACTAATGGATGTAATCTAATAGCTTTACCATCAATTAATTTAGGTTCAAAAGCTTGAATCCCTAATCTATGTAGAGTTGGGGCTCTATTTAAAAGAACTGGTCTTTCTTTGATTACCTTATCAATTATTGGTCAAATAATATCATGTTGTTTTAAAAGCATTTTTTCAGCAATTTTAATATTTAATGCATATGGATCTTTAATTAATCCACTATCATCACTATGTTTTTTAATTAGTTCATGCAAGATAAAAGGCTTAAATAATTTTAGAATCATTTGAGCTGGAATACCAACTTGATAAATTTTTAATTCAGGACCAATAACAATAACTGATCTACCAGAATAATCAACCCTTTTTCCAAGTAGATTTTGTCTAAATAAACCTTGTTTACCTTTTAAGTGATCAGATAATGATTTTAATGGTCTTTTATCTTTTGCTAATGCTGGTTTCTTTTTAGATGAGTTATCAAAAAGAGCATCAACAGCTTCTTGAAGCATTCTTTTTTCATTATTTAAAATAATTGATGGAGCATTTAATTCAATAACTCTTTTAAGTCTTTCATTTCTAATAATAATTTTTCTATAGAAAGTGTTGATATCACTTGTAGTGAATTTACCACCATCTAATTGAATTATTGGTCTTGTATCTGGAGGAGTTACAACTAAATTTCTTAGAATCATTCACTCAGGCTTGTTTCCTGAATCCTTAATTCATTTAAAAACTTCTAATCTTCTTACAATTTTTTTAGTTTTTGCAACATTTAAAATTTCAACAGATTTTAACTTCTTTTGAATTGCTTTATATTCTTTTTCTAAATCAAGATTTTTTAATAATTCTAAAATTGCTTCAGCACCAATTCCGAATCTTATTCCAGTATATTTATGAATGAATTTAAAAACTTCATCAATTGAGAATGGAAGACTTGATTCTTTAATAGTTTCATAATAAGTTGTTGCTCTTTTGTAATCAATAGAACCTTTTTCAAGATTTTCTTTAATCATTCTAAGAACTTTTCTTATTTTTCCTCTTGGAGTTTTTTGACCCATTTTAGAACTTGTTAAATCAATAACTTCTTTAAAGTTAAAAATTTTATTTTTTGGATCTTGTTTACCTTCATCTAAAATAATGTAATTAACAAAATATACTACTTGTTCAACTTCTTTATAAGAAATATCTAATAATAGCGAAATTTTTGAAGGACAAGGAAGTTCTTTTATCATTCAAATATGAGCAATTGGAGCAGCCAGTTCAATATGACCTAGTCTTTCTCTTCTAACGATTGATTCTGTAATTTCTACATTACATTTTTCACAAACTTTTCCTTTGTGTTTTACTTTTTTATATTTTCCACAGTAACATTCGTAGTCTTTTACAGGACCAAAAATTGCTTCATCAAAAAGCCCTGATTTTTCTGGTTTTAAAGATTTATAATTTATAGTTTCTGATTTAGTAACTTCACCATGAGATCATTTTTTGATTGTCTCTGGTGATGCTAAACTAATCTTAATACTATTTATTCTTGAACTTTTTCTTTGTTGTTGCATAATATATCCTTAATTAAATTTCGCCGCTTCTAATGAATTCATCACTGATGTCAATTGATGAATTTTTTTCTTCTTCATCGTCTTGATTAATGTCTGAAATATACTGGTTGATATCTTGATAAGTGTCATCATCTTTTGTGATATCTACTTTCATACCTAAACCTTGTAATTGCTTAGTTAGTAATTTAAATGATTCAGGAAGTCCATATGGAGGCATTTCTTTACCTTTTATTATTGCATTGTAAGTATTGTTTCTACCTTTAACATCATCAGATTTAATAGTTAAGATTTCTCTAAGGTTGTGAGCAGCACCATAAGCTTCAAGTGCTCAAACTTCCATCTCTCCAAATCTTTGACCACCATTTTGAGATTTACCACCCAATGGTTGTTGTGTAATTTTTGAGTAAGAACCAACTGATCTTGCATGTATTTTATCATCAACCATATGGTCTAGTTTTAACATGTAAATTACACCAATAGAAATGTTTCCATCAAAGTATTCACCGTTTCTTCCATCTATTAATTTAAATTTACCATCTTTTCCATAACCATCTTTTGAAGTGATTGGACAAATTCCAGCTTCTTTCATAAGATCTTCAAGATTTTTTCTATCAATACCTTCAAATACTGGGGTTGAAACTTTATATAAAATATCATCTGCAGAAATACCACTATTCATTAAAGCAATTGAGTAATCTAATTCAGTAAATTGACTCTTAGCTGCTTCTAGTTTAGTTATTTTCTTTTCTTTTAAAATTGCTTTTATATTTGATTTTAATGTTTTAGCATTGTATTCACTAACTCCAAATAGTTTTTGGAAATCTTTTGTTGTTTTTTCTTCAAATATATATTCAAGAATTTTATGTAATGATAAGTGTCTCATTGCTAAACCTGTATGCATTTCAAGAATTTGACCGATATTCATACGAGAAGGAACTCCTAATGGGTTTAACATAATATCTAATGGAGTACCATCTTCCATATGTGGCATATCTTCCATTGGAACTATTTTAGAAATAATACCTTTGTTTCCATGACGTCCAGCCATTTTATCACCAATTTGGATTTTTCTTTTTTGAACTATATAAATTTTAACTTGTTCAATTACATCATCACCAAGTTCAAAGCCTTCTTCAACTTTGAATCTTCTTACCATAGCAACAGTACCTTCACCACCATGTGCAACTTTTAATGAAGTTTCTTTTGCATTTTTAGTTTTCTGACCAAAAATAGCTTGAAGTAATTTTTCTTCAGAACTTAAATCAACTTGACCTTTAGGAGAAATTTTACCAACAAGGATATCACCTTCTTTTACTTCTGCACCAACCATGATTAGTCCATCAAAATCTAAAAACTTTTTAGAAGACTCAGAAACATTTGGAATGTCTCTTGTAATTTCTTCGTCACCGTTTTTAGTTCTTAAACATTCAACACTATATTCAGTAATATGAATTGAAGTATATAAATCTTCACTCACTAATCTACTTGAAATAATAATTGCATCTTCATAGTTATATCCACTTCAAGTTGTGAACCCTACTAAAACATTTTGTCCTAGTGCAAGTTCTCCATTTGAAATAGCTGGTCCATCAGCAATCATTTGATTATTTTTAATTTTTTCACCAATGTTTACAATTGGATTTTGGTTGTTACATGTATTTTGGTTTGATTTAATAAATTTGTTTAAATGGTACTTGTGAGTTCCATTTTTATTTTCAACATGAATTTCATTACCATCAACATATGAAATTGTTCCTGGTTCTTTTTCTTCATAAACAATTGCCATTCCAGAGTCATGTGCAATTTTAAATTCATTACCTGTTCCAACAATTGGAGCATGTGGTTTTACTAGTGGAGTTGCTTGTCTTTGCATGTTTGCACCCATCAGGGCTCTATTTGCATCATTGTTTTCCAAGAAAGGAATACAAGAAGCAGCAACTGAAACTACTTGCTTAGGTGAAATATCTACATAGTCAACTTTTTTAGCATCAATAAATTCAAGAGATGATCTAAATCTTGATAATACTTTATCTTCTGTAAATTTATTCCCACTAATATTTGTACTTGAAGCAGCAATTACATACTCATCTTCTTTTAGAGCAGTTAATCATTCTATTTGTTCAGTAATAACACCATTAGAAACTTTTCAGTAAGGTGTAATTAAGAATCCATTTTCATCAATTTTAGCATAATTAGCTAAAGACATAATTAATCCAATATTCATACCCTCAGGAGTTTCAATTGGACAAATTTTTCCATATTGAGAGTAGTGAACGTCTCTAATATCTAAGTTTGGATCTTCTCTTGAAATACCACCAGGACCCATAGCTGAAATCCTTCTTTTATTAGTTAATTCAGATAAAGGATTTTGTTGGTCAATAAATTGAGTAAGTTGGTGAGAGTTAAAGAAATCTTTTATTGCAATTTGAAAAGGTTTTGCATTTATTACAGTTTTAACAGTAATAACTCTTGCTTTTTCTTCTTCCGAGTTATTTGCACCATCAGCATTAGCTAATTTTTCATTAATGAATTTTTCTAATCTAACAAGACCTAATTGACATTTTTGAATTAAAAGCTCATGAATTAATTTAATTCTTTTGTTACCTAAATGATCAATATCATCATACACACCAACATTATGAGTTAAATCAATTACATATGAAACAATTGATACTAAATCAGAAATTCTTAAAGAATTACATGTTAAATTATTATCAACACCTATAATTGGAATTGATTCTGTTTGATTTTCATTGTCAATATAAACATGAATTTTTTCATATGTTGAACCATAATCAAAATCTTTTGAATTTAGACCATTAGTTACAGGAACTTTATTTCTTATATCAATTACAAGATCTTTTGTTCAATTCTTAATTTTGTCTAATTCTTCCTTGTGAATTACTGTACCTTTTTTAAGAACAATTTTCCCATTTTTATCTTTTAAATCTTCAGCAAGAATTCTTTGGTAAAGTCTTTCAGAAAGTCTTAATTTTCTTATTAGTTTATATCTACCAGCCGAAGATAAATCATAGAATTTATTATCAAAGAAATGTTTGTAAACCATTGATTGGAAACAAATATCACTATTTTTTTGAACTCTTAATTTTGAGTCTTGTTGTCTTGTAGAAATAGATAATAATTCAACTAAATCTTTAGATGCTTTTTCACAAATAATTTGATCTAATAATTTATACATTTCTTTTTTATCATTAGCATCTTTTGAAACTATTAATTTATCATCTGTATCAATGTATTTTTTAAAATCATAAATCATTTTTTTAAGTTTAAAGTCGATTGTTCTTGCTCTATCTTCAGCAACTGAATCTTTTGTAACTGTTTTTAATAAATTAACAATTTGAGGATCTTTTAAAATTTGACTTCTATTGTAATCTTCTTTGTTTAATGACTCAGTAATATAGGGGTTTTTATCAAAAATATTTAAAATTTCTTCTTCATTCATACCTAAAGCTTTAAAGAAACTTGTTACTGGAAGGATTGAAGTAGAATCTCCAGATGAATTTCTAAACATTGCTTGAACATATTTTTTATTTTTAGAAATAAAAATTAAGAACAAAGTACCTTTTGAAGGAAGAATTTCACATATATATCCTTCTTGAGTTCTTTTTCTTGAATTACTTAATTTAATTTGAGCTTTTGAAAACATGTAAGGACCAGGTGATCTTACAATTTGAGATATTACTATTTTTTCAATTCCATTAACAACAAAAGTTCCTTTGTCTGTCATAACCGGGATATCACAAAAGAAAATTCCAGTATTCTTAGAATTTTTATTTTTCTTAATTTTTTTAACTTCACCAGATTCATTGTCAGTTAGCTCTAACTTAACATAAAGTGATTTACCAAAAGTTTTACCTTCTTCTCTACATTGAGTTGTGGTTCTTTTAGGTTTATCAAACTCTATTCCATGAAATGATAGTGTATATCTTTTACCAATTGAGTTAATTGGAAAGAATGAACTTATTGTATTTTCTAAATTTGTTTCCATAAATCTACTAAAAGATTTTTTTTGAATATCTAGTAAATTTGGTGCTTCGAAATCCTTTGTAATTTTGCTATAGTCTCTTCTTGTTACCAAAGAAGAAAACTCTTTATTTGAAAATTTAGTTTTGCCCATGCTTTTTTCTCCTGAATTTACAAAATATGAATTTTATTCAATTTAGTTTTGATTATAATACAAAAAGGGAAATATTGACTATTTTTTTGTATAATATTTTTATGAAGATTTCAAAATATATAAATAAGTATGATTTCGTTGATTATTACACAAAACAGCCGGAAATGTGATTTTTCACAAACTCTGAGATTCAAGCTGGTATTGACTTGGTTTTAAAAAACTTAGGAGCTAGTAAAGAGTCAATTGAAGAAGATGAGGATTCTATCAAAGAATATGATTCTTATGAATATTTTTCTCAACTTAAACTTGAAAATGCTAGTATTGATGAAGATAACCCTTTAATTATTGAAGGTAATATAATTGATAGCCTTTCAAAAAAGAAAATTATTGAGTTATTTCAAATAGATGTTATTGTTGATTTTGATGATGATGAATATAAATATACAAAAATGGAAGACTTTGCATTAAAGACTAAAGATTTGTTATGTTCAAATGAAAACATAATTATTTTTCAGCCAGTTTTTATTTTTGAGAATTTAATTACAAAGCCTGATGCCTTAATAAAAAAAGGTAAGGAAATAAAAATAATTGAAACAAAAGGTACAACAACTTCTAAACTTAATCACCTATTGGATCTTTTATTTCAAAAAAAAGTAATTGAAAAACAAGAATTTTTAAGAAATTGCTTATTTGAATATAGCCTTTGTTTGGTTTCTTATAACAAAATGAATAAGAATGAAATTGGATTTGTTATTACAAAAAATTGCAACATATCAAAATCATCTCCCCAACTTTCAGACAAAATCAAAAAAAGAGATGATATTTCAAATGATAAAAAAATAGAACTAAAGCAAATGTTGAAAATTGGTGAGTGATTTCAAGGAGAAAATTATGATAATATTTTTCCTATACCAATTACAGAAATTTTAAATAATGATTGAAATGCATTAACAGAAAGATATGATAATAGTAATAATCAAAAAGCAAGATTATCAATGGATAATTTTAAAAAAGAATTTTTAGATGTACTAAATAATTTTGATTCAACAATTGAAAAATTATGAACACATAAAATGAGTATGTCAGAAAAAGATTTTCCAAAAAAATTTAAACCCTCAAAAGAAGACAAAGGCTTTTTCAAAAACTGTAGCTATTGAGATCAATTAAAATTCATATATGGAAAAATGGGCTATTCATTATTTTTATACTCTGGTCATGTTGTTGACCAAAAAAGTGAAAATATTGAAAAGTACAAAATTCAAGATGATTTAGATGAATATATGAAAGAAGGTAAAAGTCCTGGTTATGCTTTTAAATATCTCACAAATGAAAAAGATATTTTTATAAATGAGGTAAGTACATTCAATACTTTTCAAAAGTTGAAAAAGAACAAAATTTACTTTGACTTTGAAAGTATAAATACAGCAATTAGAAATATTGATAATTCATTACCATTTAATCAAATAGTTACTCAATGCTCAATAATAAAATGATTTGAAAATGAAAGCATTGAAGATTTGACTTGTGAAAACCTTATTATTGATCCTAAAGAAATTGACACTAATTGATTCAAAGAAATAATTGATAAAATATATTGTAGCAAAGATAGTGTTTCATATGTTGTATATAATAAAGCATTTGAAGAAACAAGAATAAAAGAAATGGCAATTTTTATTAATGAAAAAAATTATCATATCAAAGCAAATAATATCATTTCAAATCTTTTTGATCTAGCAGATTTTTTTGATCCTAGAAAAAATTTAATTACAATCAAAGAAATTTTTGGTTATTACTCTATTAAAAAAGTATTAGCATTAATTGAAAAGAATGATAGTAATTTGTTTGATATCACTAAATCAAAAAATTATAAATCTTTAGAAATATCAAATGGCCTTGATTGTCAACAAAAAACTGTTCTTAGATTTTTTGATAAATTGAATGATGATGAATGAAAAGAAATGTCAAAAAAATTAACAGAGTATTGTGAAAATGATGTAAGGGCAATGATTGCAGTTGAGTTATATATAAAAAAAATAATTCAGAATGAGAAATAATTATTTCTTTTCTAAATTAAATTCTATCTTAAAACTCTTTAATAAAAATTCAGTTATTTTTTCTTCTAAAATAATTTCTTTTATTTCGTTAAATTTTTCTTCACTTTTTAATAGTTCATTAATCGGTCTGTTTGTTTCTTTATAATATTTTTCCAAATATTCTTTTCCTTCAGCGTCTGAAACGGAAATTTTTTGTTCCTTAGCAATTTCTTTAAAAATTAAAGATTTAATAATAATTTTTTCACTAATTACTTTTATTCTATCTTTGTCTTTAACAAGGTCCATACTAAATTGTTTAGCAAATCTTGTAGAAACAGTTTCTAATTCATCTTCATCAATCGAATATGTGAAATTATTTGAAACATATTCCATTATTGTGTTGAATGCATTTTCTTTGATTACCAATGAATTAATTCTTTTTTGAATTTCTTCATTGCTAGTTTCATTAGTTAAAAGAGATTTTAATCTTTTTTCATGCATATCAACAATTTTTGGATCTGCAAATAATTCTTCAATTACAAATTTTTTGTTGTAATCTATTTTGTTTTTTTGTTTAATTTTTGATTTCATTTTTAACCTTTTTTTAATTCTAATCTAAAAAACAATCGAATTTAAATAATATGTTTGGTATTTCATCTGTCATCATATATAATTCTATTGGTTTTTTAAATGATGTTTTACTAACAATTTTTTCTACATCTAAATTATGAACATGTGAATCAATGAACACAGAATATAATTGGTTATTTTTTAACAAATCTATGATTTCATTTGAAGTAATAAATAATAAAGTATTTTTTTTATTCATATTATTTTCTACTCTTCAAAGATCTCAATTATTTTCAAAATTTTCATTACTAAATAATTTTAAACTAATTTTTGAATCAATGTCATTTGCAACTTTTTCCATTAGAAGTTTTTTTGCATTTGCATTAGTAGAAACCATATGAATTTTAAAATTATTTGTTTCTCCGCACAATATTAATTTAATAATGGATTCTTTAAATAAATTGATTGTTCTTGCATCCAAGTCTTTCAATATTCCATCAATATCTATTATTATATTATCAAAACAATATTGCATATTACACCTTGTCCATTTGTATTAATTTTTTCTTAACTTCATCATCTTTGATTAAATCATACAATTTAAATCTTTGTTTCATTTTAAAAATTATTTTAAGTTTTTCTTCATAATTTTCTAACTCTAACAAAGTGATTTTAATACTATCATAAATAGCATTCTTTGTTACATTATTTATTTTTGCTATTTCAGATAAAGAAAGGTCTTCAAAATAATGCATTTTTATATATTCAAGTTTCTTATTTGTAAGGAGTGAGCCATATGCATCAATCAACAAAGATATTTTATGTAAGTCTTTCATATTAAATATCTAAGTCCTTTGTGATTGCTGTAATGAACATTTCTAAATCAAATGGAGCTAGGTCATCTAAACTCTCCCCAAGTCCTATAAACTTTACAGGTATATCAAATATGTCTTTAATAGCAAGGATAATTCCACCTTTTGAAGTTCCATCCATTTTTGTTAAAATAATACCTGAGATATCGCCTATCTCTTTAAAAACCTTAGCTTGATTTAATCCTGATTGACCAGTTGTTGCATCAAGTACTAATAGTTTTTCATGAGGGGCAGATGAATCAAAGTTTTTAATTACTTTGTTCATCTTTTTTAATTCTTCCATTAAATTATTTTTATTTTCTAATCTACCAGAAGTATCACAAATAACAACATCAAAGTTTTCATCTTTACCTTTTTTGATTCCTTTATATATTACAGAGCTTGGATCTTGACCATATTTTTCTGGTTTAACAATTTCAACCTTTAATCTTTCGGATCATATTTCTAATTGTTCTATTGCACCAGCTCTAAAAGTATCTGCTGCAACTAATAAAACTTTTTTATTATCTTTTTTTAAAATATTTGCTAATTTCGCAATCGATGTTGTTTTACCAACTCCATTAACTCCAGAAACTAAAATAATATTTGTTCTATCACATTCTAAATTTAAATTTATATCAACATCTGTATTTTGAATATAATAAACAAATATTTTATCAATAATAATTGACTCAATTAACTTTGGATCTTTAATTGCTTGAAATTTTATTTCTTCTCTAATTGCATTAACAATTTTATTAGTGGCACTTACACCAAAATCAGATAATATAAATACTTCTTCAAGGTTTTCAAAAAATTCTTCATTTACTTCAAAATATTTTTTGGCAATTTCTTTTATAGCAATTGAAAGTTTATTAGAACTTTTCTTTAAACCTTTATCAAACTTATCTTGTTCAAGATTTTTAACCTTATAAATTTTAGATTTATTTTCAATGTTTTTTTCTTCAATTTTTTTAGCCAATTTTTTATTTTTGATTTTGTCAATAAATTTTTTAAATAAACCCATTAGTTAGCCACTTCTTTTTCAATAGATCCTAACTTCTCGGCTTCAACTAATTGAACTTTATACATAGTTGTAACACCTTTTGTAGCCATAGTAGCACCATAAAGAGATTGACATCTTTCCATAGTACCTGGTCTATGTGTAATAACAATAAATTGTGTTTCAATTGCAAACTTAGAAATTATGTTACCAAATCTTTCAACGTTAGCTGGATCAAGAGCTGATTCAGCCTCATCAAGAATAACAAGAGGAAAATGACTTGTTTTTAAAATTGCAAATAATACTGACAATGCAACAAGAGTTTTTTCACCACCTGAAAGAGCAAATAATGAATTAATTTTTTTACCAGGAGGTGAAGCTAGAATATCAATCCCTGATTCAAGAATATTTTCTTCATTAGTAAATTCAATTAAACAAGTTCCGCCACCAAATAAATATTTAAATATTTCTGGTAGTTCTTTATTTATTTTATCAACGATAGTAGTAAAATCAACTATTGCTTTTGAATCAGATTCTTGAATTACTTGTAGTATGTTATTTCTGGCTTCTTCAGCTTCTGTTAATTCTTTAAATAAAGAATCATATCTTTCTTGTTTTTCTTTTAATTCATTTATAGCATCCATATTCATTGGACCTAAGTAATCTATTGTTTTCGTTAAATACTTGATTCTTTCTCTCGCATCATTTTCAGACATTTCTAGTTTTGTATTATATTTTTCTATAACAGTATCTATTGACATTTTATAAGTGACATTGATTTTTTCTCTAGCATTTTCTAAAATAGATTTACATCTAACTTCTTCTACTTCAAAATCAATAATATAAGAAACGTTTTTATCAAGAATATCTCTTGACCCTTTTATTTCTTTATCTATTTCAGAAATTTTTTCCTTAATTGAAGTTCTTTGATCTTCATTAGTTTTCATTTCTCCATAGATTTTTTCTCTTTGAAGGTATAGGCCATTTATTTTGTTAGAAACTAATTCATATTCACTATCTATTTTGAAAGAATTATCAGAGTATGATTTGTTATTTAATTTTTCATATTCAGATTTGTATCTTTCTAAATTCTTTTCATTTGTTTCTATGAATTCTTGATATTTAGAAATGTTAATAGACTTTTCATTTATTTTAGAATTAATTTCACCATTATCTAAAATAATTTGTTCAAGATTTAATTTTGAGTTTATTAATTCTTTGTTTAATAACTTTATTTCTTCTTCAAGGTTAGTCTTTTTTTCTTCAAAGTTTATCATCATTAAACTTTTGTTAAAGTTAGATGTATGACCACCCTTAATAATTCCACCAGAGAATACAATATCTCCATCTAAAGTAACAATTTTAAATGCTTGATTTGTGTACTTTGATATTTCAAAGGCTTTTTCAATATTATTAACAACAAATATTCTCGCTAATAAAGTATCAATTGGTGTTTGAAAAATTTTATTTTTTAATTTAACTAAATTTGAAGCAACATCAACAAATCCTTCTATTTGTGAAGCAATTTCTATTTTGTCTTCACTAATATATTTTGGAGTTAAATTATATATGGGCATAAAAGTTGCACTTCCAGCTCTATTATTTTTTAAAAATTCAATTGCCTTTTGTGCATTGTTGTTTGTATTAACAATAATGTTGTTTATATTGTTACCTAGGGCAATTGAAATTGCTTTTTCATATTGTTCTTCAATTTCGATAGCTTGACCAATAGTACAATGTATTCCATCTAATGCATTTTTGTTTTCAATAATGTTTTTTGAACCATAAGACATATGAGATCCAGACTCATTTAAATCTATCATTGTATTTAGGTTTGCATTCTTAGTAGAAATTAAGCCATTTAGCTTCATGTATTTGTCTTGTAATAAATTCTTTTGATTTTCTAAGTCAGTATATTCTTTTTTAAGCTCATCAAATTCTACTTCACTTTTTGACAAAAGATTTTTTTTGTTTTTTAGTTCAAATTCAATGTTGTTTATTACAGAAGAAATAGAAGAAGATCTAACTTCTTCATTTTCTGATTCAATTCCCTTTTCAATGTTTGTATCAAATGTTGATTTTCTTATTTCTAATTTATTTATATCAATTGATAGATCAAATAATTCCTTATTACTTTTTGAAATTATTTCATCACATGAAGCTAATTTTGTTGTAAATAAACTTTTTTCTTTGTCTAATCTTTCTAAATCATTATGAAGAGTAGAATTGTTATTTTTTGAATCAGATAATTTGCCTGAAATTTCTAATAACTTGCCTTGAGCATAAATTATGTCTTTACTTAAAATGTTTAATTCTAATGATGTTAATTCTTCTTTTAATTTTGAATATTTTTTTACTTTTTCAACTTGGCTTTCTAATTTTTTTAAATCTCTTGCAAGTTCTTTTGTTAAATCAGAAACTCTGTTAAAATTATTTTGAGCTCTATCAAGCTGTCTTATACTTTCTTCTTTCTTTTTTGTATATCTACCAATTCCTGCAGCTTCTTCAAATATCTTTCTTCTGTCTTCTGGTTTTGCATCAGCAAATCAGTTTACTGTACCTTGTGAAATAATACCAAGAGATCCTTTAGATAATCCTGTATCTAAAAATATATCTTGAATATCTTTTAATCTTGATTCTTCACCATTAATAAAATATTTATTAGTTCCACTCCCTCTTTGAAGTCTTCTAGTAACACTTATTTCTTTTTGATCTGAATATAAAATATTTTTAGAGTTGTCAAAAGTTAATGTTACTTCTGCATAATCACTACTACTTTTTGTAGTAGAACCATGAAAGATGATATCATCAGATTTTTTACCTCTTAAAACTTTATGAGATTTTTCACCTAAAACTCATTTAATTGCATCAATAACATTAGATTTACCAGCACCATTTGGACCAACAATACCAATCATAGAGTCTTCAAAGTTTAGTGATACTGTATCAGCATATGACTTAAAACCTTTTGCATAAAAATTTTTTAAAAAAATCATATGACTCCTTTGTTTTCAAATTTGATTTAATTATATATAAATAAAAGTAATTTTTATTTAAAATTGTATCACTTTTTATTTCTTAACATTTCAATTTCATCTTTGTATGGAGGTAAAGATTTATTTTCTTTTTCATAATATGGAGTTTCAAGAATTTTTGGTACATTTATTAACTTTTCATTAACATATCAATTATATAAAACTTCAAATCCAATGTTGCCATATCCCAAATTTTCATGTCTGTCTTTTCTTGCACCAATTTCATTTTTTGAATCATTTAAATGAATTGCTTTGATGTATTTAATACCAATAGTTTTTTCAAAGTCAGTCAAAACTTTATCAACATTAGAAATATCAATTCCTGATTCATGCATATGACAAGTATCTAAACAAACACCAATTTTATCAAAATTAACTTTATCTATTATATTTTTAATTTCATTAAAATTTATGCCTAATTCAGATCCTTTGCCAGACATTGTTTCAAGCAAAATTCATACATCATTATTTGCTTTTTCCAAACAATAATTAATTCCATCAATTATTTGTTGTGTTCCTAAATTTCTATCTTGATCCAAGCAACTACCTGGATGTAATACCAAGTATTTTAAACCAAGTTCATTTACTCTTCTTAGTTCTTGAATTAAAAAAGTTTTAGAAGATTCTCTTGTATCAGGTTTTCCTGAAGCTAAATTAATAATGTATGGTGCATGAACAATAACATTTTCAGGTTTTATTAAGTTTTTCTTTAATAATTCATGTGCTTGCTTTGTATTTTCTGGATCCAATGGTTTTCTAATTGTATTTTGTGGAGCACCAGTATAAATCATCATACAGTTTGAACCATATGATAAAGATTCATTTACACTCCCAATAAAATAATCTTTTGCTTTGAAAGCAACATGTGATCCTATTAATAAATCTTTTTTCATAAAGTTCCTATTTGTTAATTATTATATCTTAATATTTGTTAGTATTTGATTTATGACATAAAAAAAATAAATGCTTATCTCTACAAGCATTTATTTATAATTCACGTATCTCGGCATTGCCGGAAGTACGCATTGTAATCCAATAAACATATATATTATTGATTAATTTTGGCTAAGACGTTCTTGGGCTTAAAGTTATAAATATATTACAAATAACTCCACAAAAGATAACCCTAGTAAAACAATCAAAGTCAGATCAGTAGTAAAACTTACCAAATATAGATTCCACATGTATCAATTTTAATTGGCCAGAATTAAAAAATCAACAAACAAAATTCTAAATCGACATAAAAATTGTATCGATGCACAATGAATTACGATCTGACTAAGATGTTTTTCTAAATTTATTTTTATTCGGTTTCCTATAATATACCTATATCATAACTGGAAATTCAAATCGAGGCTAGGATTTCCAATTAAAATTAAGCTAAAACCAAAAATTAAAACTTAGCAAAAACATAATATATTGTTCATTAATTATTCATTGCGCATTAATATTATATCAACTTTCTATAAAAAATATCTTTTTTTTAAAAAATAATGATAAATTTTAATTAAAGAGAATTAAATGAAATTAATAAAATATAGTTCAAAATATTTTTTGTCTGCACAAAAAATTATAGAAGAAAACAAAATAGGAAAAAAATCTACTATTAGGTTTTTTTGTTTTCATAATGATACATGTATTTCTGGTATTAATTATTTAAAAAAGTTAATTGAAGATGAAAAAAGAGAGAATAGGTTAAATAGCATTGTTGTTTATTCTGTTGAAGAAGGAACAATAGTTGATGCATTTGAAACAGTAATGATAATAGAGGGTTTCTATTATGAATTTGCATATTTAGAAAATATAGTTGATGGATTATTAAGCAGAATGTCTTCTGTTGCAACAAATTGTTTAGAGTATATAAAATTTGCAAAAAATAAGAAAATTATATTTATGGCAGATAGAAGTGATTTTTACTTGAATCAACCAATAGATGGGTATGCTGCATATGTTGGTGGAATGAAAAATTTTGTCACAAAAGGCTTGATGGATCTTTTGCCAAGTGATAATGATGCTGAATATTCAGGAACTATGTCTCATTCACTTATTCAACAATGTCAAGGGGAATTACTTTTGGCAATTGAATTATTCTCTAATACATTTCCAAATGAAAAAATAATTGCATTAATTGATTATCATAATGATTGTTTATCTGAAATTGATAAATTGGCAAAGTCAAAGTTTAAAAATAATATTTATGCAGTAAGGGTAGATACTTCAAAATCACTTATTGATAATTGTTTAATTGAAAATAAAGATAATAATGAATATTATGGTGTTAATCATTATTTAATATCTAAAATTAGAAACAAATTAGACAGTCTAGAAATGAAGAATGTTAAAATTATTGCTTCTTCTGGAATTGATTTAAATAAAATAAAAGAGTTTGAATCTTTAAATACACCAGTTGATATATATGGTATTGGTAGCGCATTAATTGCAAGACGTTGTCATTTTGCTGCAGATTTAATAAAAATTGAAAATAAATATGAAAGTAAGTTTGGTAGAAATATTTCAGTTGAAAAAGACTTTAAAAAATTAACTAAATGATAATATAATATCATTAGTTTAATATTAAGGAATTATATTTATGGTTTGCATTTTTTACAATAAAAATACAATGAATGATACTATGACAATTAATCTTGTCCCAGAGAACTTTACAAGAATTGAAAACGTTAAGCAAGGAACTTTGCTTTACAATGAAGATAAATTTATAGGAATGAATATCTTTGACGTTTCAAAATTTATTGAAATTGAAGAAGGTTATTTGTATTTAAATAAAAAAATTGCTGATTTTGTTCTTAATAAATTCAACATTGATTTAGTTGATTTTCATACAAAAAAATTTATTGTTGGAGAAGTTACAAAAGCAGATCCAATTGAAAATTCTCATTTAAAAAAATGTATTGTGGATATCGGAAGTGAATTGCTTCAAATTGTATGTGGTGCTGATAATGTTGAAAAAGGAAAAAAAGTTGTAGTTGCCTTAAATAATACAGTTATGCCAAATGGAAAAGTAATCATTCCAACAAGAATGATGGGAATCGAATCAAGTGGAATGATTTGTAGTAGAAAAGAACTTTGAAATTTTGGTGAAAATAGTGGAATATTAATTCTTGATGATAGTTACGAAAAAGGAAAAGAATTTATTGAACATTATGCTAATGTTAAAAAAAATATTAAATAATGTTTAATAAAACTTCATTTAATAAATCAATTTCTTTTACTCTTAGATAATTGTTTTCAATAATGATTAAATTCTTAGGTATTGAGTTTTTATAAAACTCAAATGCCTGAGAATTTTTTTCTTCATTTAAGTTTATTCCTCTTACTTGTCTTAACCCCATAATTAAAATATCTTTGTATAATTCTTCTATTGATATTTTTTCATATGTATATTTTCAATCAGAAGTTTTACCTTTTGATTCAGTATATGTATTATCATCAAATCCGCAAGCACCGTATCCAATACCTTTTCAACCTTCCATGTTTCAATATGCTTTATTATGTTTTGATTCATAATTCTCATTTTTTGATCAATTTGATATTTCATATCTGTTCAAATTTATTTTGTTTTGAAAATAAAATAAAAATTCTTCTTCCTTCTCATTATCAATCTTGTATTTAAGTTTATTAAGTCGACTTCCTTCCTTAATTTCTAGTGAGTAAAAAGATAAATGTTTAATATCATTTTTTTTAATAAACAAAAGCATATCATCTACATCTGAAAGTTTCATATTAGGAAGATTGTATATGAAATCACAACTTATATTTTCAAAATTATATTTTTTTAATAATGCAATCTTATCATTAACTATTTCAATTGTATGTAATCTTCCAAGTTCTTTTAAAATATTATTATTTGTAGATTGAACTCCTAAGGAAATTCTGTTTACATTATTACTTTTTAAAATTAATAATTGTGATTTTGTTATTAGTTCGGGATTAAGTTCTATTGTTACTTCAGTATTTTTATCTATATTTTTATTTAATGAATTTAAAAATTTATCTAGCAGTTTGTCATTTAAAATATTTGGTGTGCCTCCACCAATATAAATTGTTTTCAAAATATGTTTGACTTCATTTATTTCTAAGATTATTTTGTCAATATATTTTTCAATATTTTCATCACTATTTATTTCTCTTTTAAAATCACAGTATGTGCAAATCATTTTACAAAAGGGGATGTGAACATAAATGCTTTTATACATTTTTATTACCTAAAAAAATTCTTATTTCTTTTATTATTTCATCAAAATCTTTTTCAAAATTTTCTGTTTCATAGTTTACATCAAACTTATTTCTAATTCAAGTAGTCTGTCTTTTTGCATAATTTCTTGATTCTTGTTTTATTTTTTCAAGAATCTCATCACTTAATTCTAGATTATTTTCAATTAATGTTTTATAACCAATTGCCTTTGATGCATTTGTATTTTTAAACTTTTCAAAATCTAAATCTTCTATTTCTTTTATTATATTTTCATCAAACATTTTTTCTGTTCTTTTATTAATTTTTTCATAGAGTTCTGCTCTATTAGGATTTGAGAAAACAATAAAATAATCATATTTTATTTTATTGTTATGTTTGCTAATATCTGATTTCAAAATATTTTTAGAATTAATTATTTCTAATGCTCTAGTTAAAGTTCTTTTATTGTTTTTTCCAATTTTAAGAGCTTCTTTTTGATCTAATTCAAAAAGTCTTGAATACAATTCTTCATTTGAAAGGTGTTCAAAAATATTTTCACGACCTATATTTTCAAGATTATAGTTTTTTAGTAAAGCATCAACATATAAATTTGAACCACCACAAATAATCATTGGTTTTTTTGATTTATCTATTATTTCTTCTGCTTTATCTTTAAAAAGTTTAATATTTCATTCATCAAAAATAGAAATATTGTTTATTAAGTAATGTTTAACTTCAGAAAGAATTTTTTTACTTGGCTTATTTATTCCTAAATTTAATTCTTTGTAAACTTGAAAAGCATCAGAATTAATAATTTCAAGATCAAATTCTTTTGCTATTCTATAAGAGATTTCTGTTTTTCTAGATCCGGTAGGTCCAACTATAACAATCAATTTCATTTTATTTTTTCTTAATGTTATCTATCATTCTTTTCTTATATGCTTCAACGCCTGGTTGATCAAAAGGATTTTGATTTAGTAATAAAGCACTCATTGTTACTGATTTAGAGAATCAATAATATAAGTAACCAAAAGTTTCTTCATCTATTTTTTCAACTACAATTTGAATCGTGCTGCTCCCACCATCTAGTAAATGTGCTTCCATTGTACTTTTACAAGCAATGTTATTTATTTCTCCAACAGTTTTTTGAATAACATAATCTAAATTATCTAAGTCATCAAATAATTTTTTAAATTTTAAATCTTTATTAGCATTTTTCACAATTAATAAAGTTTCAAAGAATATTGGTGAACCATCTTGAAGAAATTGACCAATAGAATGTAGATCAGTAGTATATCTAGCAATTGTTGGAAATAATCCCTTATGATTTTTTCCTTCACTTTCACCAAATAATTGTTTTAAATGCTCAATGAAATAAAAATTTTCTTCATCATAAGATCCAAATACTTCTATTTTTTTTCTTAATTTACTATAAAAATAATGTCTTAATACTGCATATTGATATGCAGTGTTTTTTTCAATTGTTTTATTTGAAGTATCTTTCCTTGCTTTTAATGCACCTTTAATAATATTTTTTATATCAAGACCTAACATTGCCATTGGAACCAATCCAACTGGACATAATGCAGAAAATCTTCCCCCAATATCTTCAGGGATAAAGAAAGTTTTTCAATTATACTTTTTAGCTATTTTGATTAAACTACCTTTTGTCTCACTTGTGATTGCTACAACTCTATTTTTAGACTCTTCAACTCCATATTTTTTTATTAGAAGTTCATAAAATATTCTTAACGATATTGCTGGTTCTATAGTTCCGCCAGATTTAGAAATTACAATTATAGAAAAATCTTCTTTTTCTAGTTTTTGTTTTAATGAATATATATAATTTGAAGATATACCAGGAACATAATAAATATTTACATCCCTATTATATGGAGGAATACACATATCTACTGCAGCTCTTAAAGCGGTGTATGAACCACCAATTGAAATGACTAAAATATTTTTAATATTTTTAGATCTAAATTTCTTTGCATAGCCTTCAATTTCTTGGATTAAATCTTTTGAAATTTCTTTCGGATAATCTAATCAACCAAGCATTTCTGCGCCTTTTATTTTTTTTTCATCAATTAAATTGCTATATTTACTTACATTACCTTTGTAGTCTTCAAAGACTTTTTTTGTATTGATATTTTTTTCTAAATATTTGACATTAAGATTTATCATATTATGTTACCTCTTCACTATGTGCATATTACATATATTTTAATGTAATTTTATTAAATTCAACTATTAAATCATTTATGTTTTTAAAACATTCATCTCAAACTTCTTTTTTAGAGAAGTCTATTCCTAATAATTTTATTGTATCTATTGGAGATAATGATGATCCAGATTTAAGAAAATCAAAATATCTTTTAATAGCATCTTTGTCGCCTTCATATATTTTCTTTGAAATTATTATTGCACATATTTGACCAATTGCATATTTATAAACATAAAAATTTCCTACATAAAAATGATCAATTCTTAGAATTGTAGAAAGAGAATATAGAAGGGGTTCTTTAGTACTTTTTTTCTTCTTAAAGTTTGTATACTTTTCATTCATGTCTTTATATGTTTCAGTAATTGTTTCAAATGTAATTGGTAAATTATTATTTAATTTTTCAATCATTTCATATTCAAAATTTGAAAATATTATTTGTCTTGTTGTAGTAGAAAAGAAACCATTAATGACTTCGTCCAATATATATATTTTTTCATCATTTGATTTTGTGTTTTCTAGTAAGTAATAGCTTAAAAGCATTTCATTTGTTATAGATGCTATTTCGGCATAGAAAATTGAACATGAAGCATGAACTGTCTGATTTTTATTAATATAATAAGAATGAAGTGAGTGTCCTAATTCGTGTGCTGCGGTATATAATGATTTGATTGTTTTATCAAAGTTCATAGAAATATAATATTTTTTTAAACCTTGCGTACCACCAATTGAATAAGCCCCACTATGCTTATTCTTTTTTGGTAACCATGAAATTCATTTTTCATTAAATGCCTTCTTAACTGTTTCTGTATATTCTTTTCCAAAACAATTAAAAACTTTCAATAGATCTTCTTGAATTTTTTCAATTGTATAATTATCATTAATTTTTTTAACAATTGAAACATTCTTATCTCAAGGATAAAGATTTTTAAATCCATATATTTTCTTTAAAATTTTATTTCTTGAATTTGAAAAATTTTTATATATTGGCGCAAATCTTTCTACACCTTTATAAATATTTAAAAGAAAATCACGATTAACTTCATCTGCATCACAACTAGATTCAACGTAATCTTTATATTTTCTTATTTTTGCAGATTGATTTAAATCAAGGTAATTATAGTGAAGCGTGTTTGTTAATATATATCTATTGTCATAATATGCTTTATTGAAAGATATTCAAGCATTTTTTCTTAATATACGATCAGAAGACTTAAGACATTTATATACCTTTGCCATTGATTCAAGCTTAACTTTTTTGTTATTCTTGTTTTTTACATCTGCATACTTTATTGTTGTATCAACCACCGAAGAATATATATCTTCAAAGCCTGAAGATGTTTTAGAAAGTTGTGATAAAAGTTTTTCTTCTTTTTTTGAAAGAATTCTTTTTTTGTTTTTAAAAAGTAATTCATATAGTCTTATGTACTCTTTTAATCTTGGATCTTTTAAATACTCTCTAATTTTCTTCTCATTATCAATAATGATATTTTCCTCATCTGAAGTTGCTTCAGAATATGCTTGAGCATCATTTCTTAATTTTTGACTTCAAGATAATCATGTTGGATTTGCAGTATCTTCATTTAAGTTATTAGAAATATAGTTAAAAATTTTGTTAGTTAAAATAGTATTCTTTTCTCTTTCTTCATGAAATTTAACAAAGTTTTCAAGTGATAAGTAGAATGTGTTGTGCATTTTTAAAATTAAATCAATACTCTTTTTTCATTTTTTATATAAATTTTCCAGTGTATCATTATTTAAAATGTCTTCCAAATCTCAGTTATATTTATTTTTCATTTTCTTCTCTTTTTCTATCAAAAATTGGATAAGGAGTAGCTTCTCTTTTATGTTTTGAATTATATACTTTTAAATCAATTTTACTTTTATCTTCTTTTGAGATATCAATTCCTGAAAAATAATCATCCATTGTTTCATATGTTAAACCAATTTCATCTTCATCAGTTTGATTTTCATACAGACCAGCAGTTGGAGCTCTATCAATTATTTCTTTAGGAACACCCAAATAAATAGCTATTTCTTTTACTTCTTTTTTTAAAAGATTTCTTAAAGGAGAAAGGTCTGAAGCTCCATCTCCATATTTTGTAAAGTAGCCGATTTTAAATTCAATATAATTAGTTGTACCTAAAACCAAATAATTTTTCTCTTGTGCCTTTGCATATAAAGAAATCATTCTTAATCTAGATTTGACATTTGATGTAATTTGTTCATTAAGTTTAAGTTCCTCTTTAATTAAATTAAAACTTTTTTTTAAATCAATTATTTCATATTTAAAATCAGGTTGTTCAAATATTAATGATGCATGTTTAAAATCTTCATTTGAAGATTCTACATCAATTCAGTAAGTTCAATAGTTATTTGAAAAATACTCTTTTAAAATTAGCGCTAATACAGCAGAATCAATTCCGCCAGATACACCTAATACAAAACCATCGCTACCAGAATTTTTTAAATATTCCTTCATTCAAGAAACAATATTATTTACTTTATTTTCAATCATCATTAGTCCAGAACATACTCAACATCATTTATTACCATTATATCGCCTGCTTTTGCTCCATTATCTTTTAAAAGTTTTTCAATTTTATTAATTTCTATTTTTTGATTTAATCTAATTCAGTTTTCATCGGTTGTTTGAGGTATCTTATCAAATCAATAGTTAATTTTTTTAGAACTAATTGATCATCTGCAATCATCTATTTTTGCAAATATTATTTCATCTTTTTCTTCTTTTATTTCTTTAATAATTTTTACTTTATCTTCCACAGTAGAATCTAATCTATTTTTGTAATTTTCATATTCTTTTTCAATTTCACTAAGTAAATCACCAAAGTCCTTATTTAAACCAGAAATTACAAATATTTTTTCATTTTTTAAATGGTTTCTAAGTTTCAATAAATTTTCTTCTGCTCCTTCAGCATCTTTTTTGTTAGCAACAACAAATATTTTTTTATCTAGGAGTTTCTCATTATATTTTTTAATTTCATTTCTAATTGTTTCATAAGACTTGATAATATCTGTATCATCTAATTCATTATCAAGTGATGAAAGAGAAATTAAATGAATTAAAATTTTACATCTTTCAATGTGTTTTAAAAATTCATGACCTAAGCCTTGTCCTTCAGCTGCGTTTTCAATCAAACCTGGAATGTCAGCAAAAACAACTGTTTTTTCATTAATGTAAGAAGTTCCTAATACTGGAACTAAAGTTGTAAATTTATATGGAGCAGTTTTAGGTTGAGCAGAAGAAATATTTTTAACAAAAGTAGATTTACCTGCATTAGGTAAGCCAAGAAGACCAACATCAGCAATGTATTTTAATTCAATTAAAACTTTTCTATTTTCTCCCTTATCCCCTCTTTCAAAAAGCTTTGGAGCTTTATTTCTACTTGATTTGAAGAAAGCATTTCCGTGACCACCATTTCCACCTTTACAAATTCTAAAAATTTCACCTGGATTAATACAATCAAAAATTACTTCATTAGTTATTGCATCTTTAATTACAGAACCTAATGGAAGATTAATTGTAATGCCCTTGCCATTTGCACCATGACAAAGTTTTGATTGTCCATTTTCACCATTATTAGATTTTATTTTTTTTGAATATCTTAATTTAAATAAAGAGTTTTCATTGTGGTCTGCATAAACAAAAATATCGCCACCACGACCACCATCTCCTCCTCAAGGACCACCTTCAGGATAATGAGCTTCTCTTCTTCAAGCAACGATTCCATCTCCACCATTTCCGGCTTGTAAATCGATTATACATTTATCAATAAATTGCATTTTTTATTCCCTAACTTCCCAAGTTGTTTCTTTGTCTTTTTTTACCTTGTCAATAATACTTTTTTGATTTTTGATTATTTCATCATTTTCATCATTTTCATTTTTGAAATCTTTGAAGAAACTAGAAACATTTCTTGACCTTAAAATAATTATATTAACAATAAAATTAAAAATAAAAAAAAATATTATTGAAAAAACAATTATGAATATAAATTTGCCTGTAATTACTATGTCAATTAGAGAAGTATCATTAGTAATACTAGGCATAATTCCTGTAAGTAATACACCAATTCAAAAACCACAAGACATATAAAGAAATGGTATTATGTCCAACTCCATTATTTTAAAAGCAAGCTTACCAATTAAAATAATAACAATTGGTAAAAGCAAAAGTAAAAAATAAACTAAATAAAACTCATAATTATAAGTCAGTGAAATTTGATTAAATCAAATTTCTTTAATGCCTATATTGATGTTATTATTTTCAAATAAAATAACTCTTCCTTCACCCAAAAGAATTCATATAAGACCATAAGGTACAAAAATAAAAAAAAGCGAAGTTAAAGAAGTTACTATCGGTTTTGTTTTAAATTCAATATTTTGTGAGCTAAATCTCTTCATAAACACCAGAAACAAGTAAAATCTTAATTTATTTTTAATTCTTTACTATTATTATTCTTTCTATTATTATATAATTATATTTAGAATTAGTTAATTTGGAGGACAAATGAATAAATTATTAAACATGGCAAATTATTTCAATAAAATTGAAGAAAAAGAAAAAGCATATGGTGTTTTTTCTTATGATAAAAATATTGAAAAAGTATTATCTAACTTTCAAGAGTTTCCTCATGCAATCTTAATCTCTTTCATTGTTGATGATGAAACAGACTCTGGAATGGCAGAAGAGACTCCTCTTCTAATCAAGAATGCTTTAGGTAACTTAGAAATAGATGAAATGTCAAAATTGCAATTAAGTGATTTAGTAAAACTTTTTGTTGAAAACAATATAACAAATGAACCAGAAAAAAATGCTAATTTAATCTTTGAAATGCTTTCAAAGATTAATTCAAAATATAATGGTAAAGCAAATAATATTTGAAATGATACTCCTTCTAGTCAAGAATTAAAAAGAAGATTGCTTGAATTCAAAGGAATGAATGCAAGAAAAGCAAACTTATTAGCATTAGTTCTTGTAAATAAATTTAAAGTTAAATTAAGTGAATATGCATCAATAAATATTTCAAATGACAAGAACGTAAGAAAAGCAATGTTAGAGATGAAATTAATAGATGAAGATTCTTCATATGATGACATGAAAAAAATATGCTCAACTTTAAATGTAAATTATCCAGGTGTATTTGATTCGTTTTTCTGATCAATTGGGGAATATTTCTTCAATTCTAAACCTGATTTTAAATTTGGAATTAAAGATGAAGATTTTATCAATTCTTGTCTAATGATATCTTTAAAATACATATAAAAATTATTTAATATTTTTAATAATTTTTTTTAATTCAAATTGAATAATTTCTTCTTTGAATCCAAATTTATTATCAATTATACATTTACTTTGAATTATTTCATTATCACCGATAATAATTTTTTCATTATCTGAAAAGTTAATAGTATCTATATTTGATTCTTTTTCATTACAATTATCTACAATAAATTTTAAAACATTATTAACAAAAGAATAAACTCCATCACTATGAAATAGTGTGGTTTTTTTATTATCTTTTTCAACTATTAAACAATTGCTTTTTTTAATTAAACCAACCTCTGGTGCATGGTCCTTTAAAAAAGTTAGTTTTCCTTTTTCATTTTTAAAATTGATACTAATAATATCATCATCAAAAACTAATCCTTTTGAAGTTAAAATTTTCAAATGAAAAAGATTATTCTTCATTTTTTAATTCCTTATCTTTAATGAATGCTTCTTCAATTTTTCCAATGTATAGTAGTGATTGTTCTGAAATATTATCACATTCACCATTCAATATCTTTTTAAATCCTTTTATTGTGTCAGATGTTTTAACATACACACCTTCAATACCAGTAAATTTTTGACTAGCAAAAAATGGTTGAGATAAGAAGTTTCTAATCTTTCTTGCTCTTGAAACAACTATTTTATCTTCTTCAGATAATTCATCAATTCCTAAGATAGCAATAATATCTTGAAGTTCTTCAAATTTTTGAAGAATTTCTTTTACTTGAATAGCAACTTTATAATGTTCCAAACCAATAATGTTTGGATCTAATACTCTAGAAGATGAATCTAATGGGTTTATCGCAGGAAAAATTCCTAAAGAAGATATTTTTCTATCTAATACAGTTCTCGCATCTAAATGAGAGAATGTTGCTGCAGGAGCCGGATCAGTTAAATCATCAGCTGGTACATATACTGCTTGAATTGAAGTAATAGATCCATTCTTTGTAGAAGTAATTCTCTCTTGTAATTGCCCCATCTCATATGATAAAGTTGGTTGATAACCAACAGCAGAGGGCATTCTTCCTAATAAAGCAGAAACTTCTGAACCAGCTTGTGTAAATCTAAAAATATTATCAATAAATAGTAGTACATCTTGACTATTGTTGTCTCTAAAATGTTCAGCCATTGTTAATGCAGTAAGAGCAACTCTCATTCTTGCTCCAGGTGGCTCATTCATTTGACCAAAAACAAGTGCTGTTTTATTTAAAACACCTGCATCAATCATTTCATAATATAAATCATTACCTTCTCTGGTTCTTTCACCAACACCAGCAAAGATAGAAAGCCCACCATGACCTGTGGCAATGTTTTGAATAAGTTCTTGCACTAGAACAGTTTTACCAACTCCAGCACCACCAAATAAACCAATTTTACCACCTTTTAAATAAGGAATTAATAAATCAATCACTTTTATTCCAGTTTCAAGAACATCAACACTATTAGATTGTTCTGAAAAAGAAGGAGGAGATCTATGAATAGATTTGTAATTTTTACATGTAAATGGTTTTTCATCAATTGCTTCGCCAATTACATTGAACATTCTTCCAAGAACTTCTTTTCCAACTGGCGCTTTAATTGAATCACCCGAATCAGTAACTGGAGTGTTTCTAGCTAAACCATTTGTAGACTCCATTGCAATACATCTAACAACATCATCACCAGCTATTTGTGAAACCTCTAAAACAATGTTTGAATTTCCATTTTTAACATACAAAGCATTATTAATATTTGGTAAATTTCCATTTTCAAACTTAACATCAACTACTGGTCCAAAAATTTGGTAAATAAAACCAACATTTTTCTTATTTTTATTTGAAACGTTTTTGCTAATTGAAGTAGACTTTGTTGTTTTCAATTCTACTTTTTTAGTTTTAGATTTTATTACCTTATTTTTAGCTGTCTCATTTTTTGATTTTGAAACAACTTTTTTAGTTTTAGATTTTATTACCTTATTTTTAGCTGTCTCATTTTTTGATT
>CAMREV010000009.1 GCA_947041945.1 uncultured Mycoplasmataceae bacterium
ATTCCTCCTATATTACTTATAATGACTACAAAATTATTTTTAGATTATAATAAATAAAAAAGGTGTTAATTATGGGAAAAAAAATATTAATAATAAATGCAGGTTCAAGTTCAATAAAATTCAAAATTTATAATGCAGAAAACAAAGAAGTTATTGCTTGAGGAATATGCGAAAGAATTTTTGTTGACGGATCATTTAAACTATCTTACTTTGATGTAAAAGATGAAAAAAAAGGTAAAGAACAAAAAATTATAGAAAAAAATAACTTTAGTAATCATGTTGATGCACTTGATTATTTATTTGAAAGACTAGCAAATCTAAAAATAATAAATGATTTAAGTGACATTATTGCAGTTGGACACAGAGTTGTTCAAGGCGGAGACTTCTTTGAAGATTCAGTAATCATTAATAATGATGTAATTAAAAAGATTGAAAAACTTATTCCACTTGCACCATTGCATAACGAACCACAATTAAATGTTATTAATATTTTAAAAGAAAAATTAAGTGATGCAAAACAAGTTGCAGCATTTGATACATCTTTTCACCAAACAATCCCTAAAGTTAATTCAACATATGCTGTACCTGAAGAATGAAGAGAAAAACATGGTGTTAAAAAATACGGTGCTCATGGTTTATCTTATAGATATTTAACTGATACAGTAAAAGAAATTCTTAAAAAAGAAAGAGTAAATGTAATTGCTTGTCACCTAGGAAATGGCGCAAGTGTTTGTGCTATTAAAGAAAATAATTCACTTAATACAACAATGGGATTAACTCCATTAGATGGGTTAATTATGGGAACAAGATCAGGTAGTATTGATCCATCTATTCATAATTACATTTCAAAACAAAAAAACTTATCTATCGATGAAATTGATAGCATACTTAATAATGAATCTGGTTTAAAGGCTTTATGTGGACATTCTGATTTTAGAGAAGTTTTTGCAAAATCTGTAACTGGTAACAACTATGACTTTACAATTGAAATTTATGCTAAAAAAGTTAGTGACTTTGTAGTTCAATATATTAATGAGTTAAATGATAAAGTAGATGCAATAGTTTTTAGTGGTGGAATTGGCGAAAACAACAGAGATGTTGTTAGAAGAATAATTGATAACATCAAAATTTCTAACTATAAAACGAATATAAATTTATCTATTGAAAAAACAAAACTTTCAATATCAAGTTTTAATTTTTTAAAGAAAGAAAAAAAACATTCTAGTAAAAAAATTAGTACATTGTTTTCAAAGAAAATATATGTGATAAAAACAAATGAAGAATTAGTTATTTTAAATGACATTTTAAAATTAATTTAATAAGAAAATACATAAATATATATTATAATTAACATAATTTTAATTATAAAAAATTAGGAAAAAGCAAAATGGAAATTATAACAATAAAACAATTAAATCAAAACATAAGACAATATGAGAGAAATGAAGCTCCAGAAGGTTTTGATATCAATAATGAAGTAAGTTTAATTGGCTGAGTAAGATCTTGTAGAGATAATGGAAAAATTATCTTCATTTCTTTTACAGATGGATCTAGATTAAATTCAATTCAATTAGTTTCAAAAGATGGTGTAACTCAAAATCATGAAACATTAAAAGGGTTGAGAGTTGGTTCTTCATTAATCGCAATTGGAAAAGCAGTTTTAACTACTGATAGTTCACAACAAAAATTTGAAATAATTTTATCAAGAGTAAAATTATTAAAACAAGCTGATGAAAATTTCCCAATCCAAAAGAAAGAACACTCAAAAGAATTCTTAAGAGATGTTGCTCACATTAGAACAAAAACAAATACTTTCTATACTTCAATGAAAATAAGAAGTGAGTTAAGCTTTGCAATTCATAATTTCTTTCATTTAAATAACTTTGTTTGACTTTCTGCTCCAATCATTACTTCTAATGATGCAGAAGGTGCTGGTGAGTCTTTCATAGTTACTGATGATAGTGATGACAATTCATTCTTTGGTGGTGTAAAAGCTTCTTTAACTGTTTCTGGTCAATTACATGCAGAAGCATATGCCCAAACATTTAAAAGAATTTATACATTTGGACCAACTTTTAGAGCTGAAAAATCTCACACTTCAAGACATTTATCTGAATTTTGAATGGTAGAACCAGAAATTGCTTTTTGTGATTTAAACCAATTAATGTTCTTAATGGAATCATTCATTAAATTCTTAATAAAAATTATTCAAAAAAAATGTTATGAAGAAATAAATTTTATTGAAAAGAATATTGATTCAACAGTTGTTTCAAGATTAGAAAATATTGTTAGTGTTGATTTTGCAAAAATTGAATATAAAACAGCTATAGAAATTTTAAATAGAGCTATTGCTGAAGGCAAAACAAATTTTGAAGATAATGAAATTTACTTTGGAAAAGATTTAAAATCTGAACATGAAAAATTCTTATGTGAATCTTTAGGAAATGGCCCAGTTTTTATTTATAACTTCCCAAGCAAAATTAAATCATTCTATATGAAACAAAATGCTGACGGTAATACAGTTGGTGCATGTGATTTATTATTCCCTAATATTGGAGAAATTGCTGGTGGTTCTCAAAGAGAAGACGACTATGATAAACTAATGAACAGATGTCGTGAATTAAACATGAGTACAGAAGAAATTCAATGATACATTGATTTAAGAAAATTTGGATACTACAAATCATCAGGATTTGGTTTAGGTTTTGAAAGATTAATTCAATACATTACAGGACTTGATAATATTAAAGATGTTATTCCATTCCCAAGAAGCAATGGAGTTCTAAAATTCTAGACAAATTAACTTTAAAAAATATTCCAAATATTTTAACAATTTTTAGAATTTTTTTAACCCCTATAATAGTTCTGTTTATCTTTTTTGAAATTAACAACATCTTATATCACTACAGTATATTAAATACTACATTTGTATTTAGTTCAAACTTTATTGTTGCAGGTATTTTATTTATAATTGCTTCTTTATCTGATTGACTAGATGGTTATTTATCTAGAAAATATAATTGAGTTTCTTCTTTTGGAAAGATTTGAGATCCAATTGCAGATAAGGTATTAATTAATTCAATTTTAATATCATTTGCAATTAAAGGGTACACTCCTTATTTTGTTCCCATCTTATTTATTTTTAGAGATATTATTGTTGATGCAATGAGAATGGAAGCAATTAAAAAAAACATTGATGTATCTTCTAATATATTTGGTAAATTAAAAACTGTTTTTCAAATGATAGGAATAATAATAATTTTCTTCTTTATGAATAATAATAACTTAAACATTGACTTTTTTTTAGGTACAAAATGAGAGTATTACATTATTCAAAATGCCTTTATATTACTTGCCTTATTAATGTCATATTTTTCAGGTTATGTTTATATTAAAAAAACATTTAATAAAAAGTAAATATATATATTATAATTAATTAGTAAAAAAATATTTTTTACATGGAAGTATAGCTCAGTTGGTTAGAGCACACCCCTGATAAGGGTGAGGTCGATGGTTCGAGCCCATTTATTTCCACCAAGTTATGGGGACGTAGCTCAATTGATAGAGCACCTGATTTGCATTCAGGAGGTCGAGGGTTTGACCCCCTTCGTCTCCACCATATTAAATAAAAAATAAAAACCACCTAATAAGTGGTTTTTATTTTTTTAATATAATATAATTTAAAAGTCTTTTAGAGGTATAAAATGATTAATATCAATAATAAAGAATGAATTAACAATGGAATAAAAGAAATAGGCTTTAAAGAGCTTACTGAAATTCAAAAGAAAACTATTCCTTTATTACTTAAAAATGAAAACTTAGTTGGAGTATCTCCAACAGGAACTGGAAAAACATATTGTTTTTTATTTCCTATTTTAAATAAAATTGACTTAGATAGTTATGAAATTCAAACTGTTATTATTTCTCCTACAAGAGAATTAGCAAGACAAATATACTCTAAATTTACTCACTTTACAAAGTTTAATAAAAAATTAAAAGTTCAATTAGTAATTGGTGGAATTGAATTTGATAAAGTTCATGAAAAAGTTTTAAAGGCTAAGCCACAAGTTATAATTGCAACACCTGAAAGATTCTTAGAGTTATGTGAGACAAGCATTAAAACAAGTTTTATTAATACTATTGTATTTGATGAAGCTGATATGACAATGGAATTAGGTTTCTCATCAGTTTTTCAAAAAATCTTTAATGTTTTATCCCCAAATAAAAATTTACAAAAAATAGCATTCTCTGCAACATTGCATGATATGCTTTCAAGACAACTTTCAGTTTATTTTAAAGATACAAAGATAGTTGATATTTCTGAAAACATTTGAAAAAACGAACAAATTAAACATATCTTAATCCATGATCAAATGAATATTGCAAAAGAAGAAACACTTAAAACATTAATAAGTAATATTAATCCATACTTTTGTATTATTTTTTGCAACACAATTGATAGTGCAAACAAAATATATGAATTAATGAAAAACATGAATATAAATGTTGGTATCTTACATGGTAAATTAGAATCAAGAAAAAGAAAAAATGTTTACAAAGATATTCAAAACTTTAAATACCAATATTTAGTAGCAACCGATCTAGCTTCTAGAGGATTAGATATAGATGGTGCAAGCCATATAATCTCATTTGAGCTACCTAAAGACGATTTATGATATATTCATCGTTCTGGTAGATCTGGAAGGGGAAAATACCATGGAGAGTCATATGTATTATTTGATACATCTTACACTCTTAATATCAACCGTTTAAGATCAAAAGGTATTAAATGAGAAAGTTTGAAAATTAAAAAAGGTAAACTTGAATCTTTTGAATTCTTATTTAAAAAACCAAGAAAAAGAAAAGAAACAGAAGTTGATAAAAAAATCCAACATGCAATCAGTATTTCAAGTAAAAAAGTTAAGCCTGGTTATAAAAAGAAATTAAAAGAAGAAATCAAAAAAATCAAACAAAAAGAAAAAAGAAAAAGAATTGATCAGTCAGTTAAAAAAATCTTAGTAGTTAAATATAAAAAAGAAAATGCAGCTAAAACTAAGATTAAACAAGAACAAGCTTCGAAACGTGAAAAAGCAGAAACAAGAAAAAAATATTATTAAATAGTATAAAAAAAATAAGATGACTTTGAGTCATCTTATCATTTAAGTAGGTATTTCTAGAATATGCTTCGCAATAAATAACTTCTATATTTAATATACAAAAGAATTTTTATTCAAACACCATTAATAAATTTAATTTATTATAATACATTTTTTGTATTACTAAATTATTTTTTTTATTAATGTCACACAGTTAGATCCATCATAGTAATAATTATTTCTAATTCTTATTTCTTCAAAACCAATCTTCTTATAAAATTTTCTAGCAATATTATTTTCTTCTTGAACTTCTGCTACAATTTGCTTTACATTTTTTTTAAACAATGTAAGTGCAAGAGTTTCATGAGCCAACCCACTTCTTCTTTCATTTGGATTAACTCATATTTTATAAATTTCTATTTCATCAACCAATAGAACATAAATACAATAGAATACTATTTCATCATCGAATTTTCTCAATATGAATTTATGATTTTCACTAGAAATTAGTTCAGAAACTTTTTCAATATTTTTATATGAGTACTCAAACTCTTCAGATTCAATTTTAACTATTTGTGCTTTTTCACTTGGAGTTAATGTTTCAACTTCAAATACTTTATATTGCTTTTTTAACATAGTTTCCTGTTACTTCTTTTACTTCAATAAACTTATTTTTATTGTAGTTTCAACATTCTTCAAAAATATAGTTTTCAGAGTTATCTAATATTTCATATTTATTTTGTCTTGCAATATCATTAATTTTTTCAATAGTTTCTAGAGTGATTTCATTATTATTTAATTTACAATAATACAACTTACCCCTTGCATCAATGATAGAAATTTGCTTCTCATTTGTTTTTTGGAAAGAACAAACATCCAAAGAATATATTTTAGAATTGTTAAGAGATGCAAATAAGTTTGTGAATACTAAGCCAACTTTAATTCCTACAAAGCTTCCAGGACCATTTAAAACATATATTTTATTAACATTCTTTTTATCAAAGATATTTTTCTTTAAAAAAATATCTATTTGATTATTGAATATTTCTGTCATGTTTTTGTTAGTTTTGAAG
Organism: uncultured Mycoplasmataceae bacterium; assembly: GCA_947041945.1. Classification (GTDB taxonomy): domain Bacteria; phylum Bacillota_I; class Bacilli_A; order Mycoplasmatales; family Mycoplasmoidaceae; genus CAMREV01. The sequence continues at coordinate 6,170 of CAMREV010000009.1, forward strand.
TATAAGGTATCCATTATTTTATTTTCAATAATAAGTGATAAAACCAATCTAGAATTACATGTATCAATAAAAAGAATGTTACTCATTATGTATTGTCCCTGATAAAGTTTTCAAATTCAGCAGGTAATGGAGCTTTGAATGATTTTCACTGCTTTGTGAATGGATCTTCAAATTCGATTTTACTTGCATATAAATATTGACCATATTTATTGTAAATTTTATTATTACCATAAAGAGGATCATTAACAATTGGTCTTTTTAGGTAATGCATATGAACTCTAATTTGATGAGTTCTTCCTGTTTCTAAAATACATCTTATTAATGAAAAGTTGTCATAATCAATAATTTTTTCAACAAATGTAATTGCATCTTTAGCATCAAAATCATTTGAAGGAACCATTTTTAATTTACCCTTCATGTTTCTTTTGATTGGTACATCAATTTTCATTTTATTTGCTTCTAATGTTTTATTAATTATTGCAATATATTCTCTTTTGACACTTTTGTTTTTGATTAGATCCATTAAAATGTCTTGAACTTTTGGATTCTTCCCAACAATTAATAATCCACTAGTATCTTTATCAAGTCTATGACATATTCCTCAACGATAGTCATCATCTGGAAATTTAATATTTTTACTTTGGAAATAATATTTTATTCCTGCAGCTAAAGTATTTTCTTCATTAAATGATGATGAATGAACTAGTAAACCACTTGGCTTATTTACAATTAAATAATTATCATCTTCATATACTATGTCTAACTTCATTTTAATTGGTTTCATTACATTAATTGTTTCTACATTAAAAATTGTTACAATATCATCTAAAAATAATAACTGACCTGGTTTTTGAACTCATTCATCATTTATTTGTACTCTTAAATCTTTTATTAAAGATAATATTTTATTTCTTGATATTTTTAATTCTGAAACTAAAAATTTATCCACTCTAATTTCATTAATTAATTTGTTTATTATTTTTTTCATTTTTTTCTTCTTTTCTGATTAATTCTTTTTTATCTTCTTCTTTTGCAAAAATTATTAATATTCTTATAAATTCAATAATAATTATTATTATTCCTAAACTAATGAATAGATCAGCATAATTAAATATAAAACTATTATTTACAAAGCCAAATCTTCAATAATCTACAACAGCATTTTCTGGAATAATTCCTGGTGCATTTGCTAAGTGAACGAAATTATCATAAATTGATCTATCTACAAAATTTGATATCCCACCAAAAAACATAAACAATGCTCCCACATCCATTAATTTCCTTTGAGAAAATAAAAATATAAAAAAGGGAACAAATGATGAAAGGCCTTGTAAAACATAAGCAAGTGTTGGATTACCCTGAGCAATACTTAAACCAACACCGGTGTTACTTATTATGTGCCCTTCAATAAAATTCCCCATAAAATTAAAATTTTGATTTTGTTCTTTTAACATAAAGTCTCTAATTAAAAATGATGGCAACACTACAACTAATGCAAGAGAAAAGAAAATAGCAATTTTTCAAATTGCTGTGTCTTTATTATTCGCCTTATTGAAAGAATCACAAGTGAATTGAATAATGTTTTTTTTGCTAACAGTCATATTAATTTATTTTAACATTTTATTAATCTCTAATGCTTATATTTTCAATTAATTTTATTATCTTATTTGTTGTTCATGTTGGTGTTGAAGCGCCAGAAGAAATAGCAACCTTTCTTTTATTTTTGAATCAGTCATAATTTAAATCATTTTCATTTTCAACAAGGTATGATTCTATATTCATTTTTAAACCAACTTCAACCATTTTGTTTGAGTTGTTTGATTTCTTATCACCAACAATAATTAGAAGATCAACATTATCATCAATATCAATGATAGCTTTTTGTCTTTCATATGCTGCTAAACAAGTATCATTTTTAAATTCAACATTTTTAAAATGATTTTTAATGTATTTTGTTAAATGAAAAAAATCATATAAAGACATAGTTGTTTGATTTGTAATAAAAATTTCTTTGTTTACATAATCTTTTTCTAAAAGTTTAACATCATCAATTTTTTCAATCACTATTATTTTATCTTCATTTATACACTTGGTAGCAATAGCTTCTGGATGTTTTTTTACACCAATATAAAAAATTATTTTTTTTTCCTTTATTTTCTTCTTAATTAGATCATGAGTTTTATAAACATATTCACATGTACCATCATAGAAAATAATGTTTTTACTTATTGCATAATCTATTGCTTTATAGTCTGTTCCATGAGCACTAAAAATAATAACTATTTTATCTTTATCATTTTCTTTAACTATTTGTTTTATGATTGACAAACGATCAATGTTAGTATCATCCATTGTTTCAATGCCATATTTTGATACTTCTTCAATCATATCTTTGTTATGTACTAACCATCCAATCATAAATATTTTATGGTTGGGATATTCAGATCTAGCCTTTTTAGCAATTGCTCAAGCATCTACAACACCTTTGCAAAAACCTCTTGGAGTTATTTTAATTATTTCCATATTATAAATATCTTATTATTTCTTCAAATGTCTTTTCAACTATTTTATTATTTTTAATTGTAATGATTGCATAACTTTTTCTAGATGATCTATTTCTTGGTACAGAAATAGATCCAGGATTAATTGCTAGAACATCACCCACATAATCAACACACTCGATATGAGTATGTCCATAAACGATTAGGTTTAAGTCTTTAGTAATGATAGAATCATATATTCTTTGAGCATTTTCTTTTGAGTTGCAGAAATATGAAATAAATCGATCTCCGTGAGTTAGGAAAATATTTACTCCAAATAATGAAAAATAAAGTTGTTCTTCACCTTGTGTGTCATTATTTCCTGCAACAATATAGTCAACCATCTCATTAATTACACTAAGATTACAACAAAAATCACCTGCATGTATAACCACATCAGGTTTATTGATAGCAATAGCTTCTTTTAAATAATTATTGTTTGCATGAGTGTCAGAACAAATTAAAATTTTTTTTACCATTATTTACTCTTTTTTTAAACTTCTATATTATAATATAGATATATTTTGTGTTAAATAATATTAAATTTAACTAATTAATATTAATGGAGTGATAATGAAAAAAGATTTATTTAAGGACAGAAAAATAGTTATTTTTGATTTAAAGACTACTGAAGAAGGTCTAAATTCTGAAATACTTTATTTCGCAGCAAGAACTTACATAAATAATGAAATGATTAGCAAAGAAAACTTCTTTATTAAAAATTCAAAACCAATACCTGGTCATGTAACAAGAAAAAATAGAATAACTTCTAAAAAACTTGAAAGTGAAGGAGTTGCTAAATTAGAAGCTTTAGATGATATATCTTTAGTTTTCCAAGATTCAATTCTTTTTACATTCAATGGTGATAAGTTTGCTTACCCTTTATTAGAAAAAATATTTAAAGAAAATGGATTCTCATTAGAATTATCAACAATTGATGCTTTAGAACTTTCTAAGCAAATAGTTGGTTTTGATGCTGATTTATCTTTAGAACAATTATCTAGTAAAATAGGAATTATGTATAATGCTGAAAAAATGTTAAGTGCGCCTTACTGTGCAATATTACTTGAAAAGATTTGATTTAGACTTAAATCATTCATAATTTAAGTTTTGCTATTGATTTTACCCTATTAAAAATTTATAATTAGTATATAGATAGATAAATAAGGTGTTAAATTGAACAAGACAGTTAAAATAGGTCTAGCACTATTATCAAGTGTTGCTATAACTAGCGCAGCATCTACAACAATTAGTTTTGTTGTTGGTAGTGACCATGACGGAAAAGGTGAGACAGTTGGAAATATTAACTCTCCCTTTTTAGACAAAGATAGATAAAAATATAAAGTCATTGATTTTATATTTTTTTTTATTCTAAAAAAAAGCATTTAGCAATAATATTTTTTTGTTATTATATAATAGTTGAATTAATCAATTAAGGAACTAATATGAGTATTTTAAAAGTTAAAGAATTATCTCAAAATTTTGGACCTAAAATTATATTTGATGATGTAAGTTTTACTTTATATAAGGGAGACAGACTAGGTTTAGTTGGTCCAAATGGTCAAGGTAAATCAACATTCATGAAAATAATCTCTAAAAAAGAAGAACCTAGTGAAGGAACTGTTGAATGAAATTCAAAGTTAACTGTTGGCTATATGGATCAACATACCGATCTTGGTAAAAAAACTACTTTGAGAGAATATTTAAAAAAAGCATTTGATCATATGTTTAAGCAAGAAGCAGAAATGGTTGAATTATATAATTTAATGGGTGAAGCTTCTGAAGAACAAATGAATGAATACATGGAAAGAGCTGGAGTTATTCAAGACCATTTAGATCATAGTGGCTTTTATGAAATCGATGCTAAAATCGATCAAGTATCGGATGGTTTAGGTGTTAGTAAAATTGGGTGAGATAAAGATGTATCAGAACTATCTGGTGGTCAAAGAACTAAGATTTTATTAGCTAAATTATTATTAGAATCTCCTGATATCTTACTTTTAGATGAGCCAACTAACTATTTAGATGAAGAACATATCAGATGATTACAAATATATTTACAAGATTATCCAAATGCATTTATTTTAATTTCCCATGATCTTGAATTTTTAAATTCAGTTACAAATGTTATTTGTCATATCGAAAATCATAAAATAAATCGTTATGTAGGTAATTACGACAACTTTATTAAAGTTTATGATCTAAACCAAGAAAAGATGGCTGCAGCCTATGAAAGACAACAAAAGCAAATTGGTAAGATGGAAACTTTCATTGCTAAGAATAAAGCAAGAGCTTCAACTGCTTCTATGGCTCAATCTCGTCAAAAAGCATTAGATAAGATTGATAAGATTGAATTAAATAAAAAGCCAATTGACCCTAAATTTATTTTTAAAGAATCTAGAGAACCATCTAAATTAATATTTGAAACAAAAGATTTAGTTATTGGTTATGATAAACCATTATCATTACCATTAAACTTTTTGATGGAAAAAGGCCAAAAGATTGCAATTGTTGGTACAAACGGTTTAGGAAAAACAACATTATTGAAAAGTCTTATTTCAATAATCAAACCACTTTCAGGAACAATTGCTTCAGGTAACTATATTGAATTAGGTTACTTTGAACAAGAAACTTCACCATCTGATTTAACTTGTTTGGAAGATGTATGAAGATCTTTTGATGAAAAAGATCGTAATCATCAAGTAGTTAGATCTGCACTTGCTAGATGTGGTTTAAGAAGAGATCATATTGAAAGTCCTCTTAAATTATTAAGTGGTGGAGAACAAGCAAAAGCAAAACTTTGTAAATTGATTAATAAGCCCACTAATTTATTAGTTCTGGACGAACCTACTAACCACCTTGATAAACTAGCTAAAAACGAGCTTAAACGAGCTTTAAAGGAATATAATGGTTCTATCTTATTAGTAAGTCATGAACCTGAGTTCTATAAAGACATAGTTACTGAAGTTTGAGATGTAGAAAAATGAGCAATAAAAAATAAGAAGTAATTCTTATTTTTTATTTTGTTCTTTATAAAAAAGTATAAGACTTGGATAAGTTATTATAGTTAATGGAATTACTATTATCCAATCTAACATTAGAATTCTAATGTTAAGCAATATAGATGTTGCAAAGTTATTTGCTCCTCACCAAATAATACCTGAGATTGTATGAAGTAACAATCTAATAAAAAAAGATAATATTAAAAATAAAATAAAGACAACAAATTGAATTTTGTTATTCTTTTTATCATTTTTTGGATTAATGAATAGAAAGAAAAAGAAGCAATAATAAACTAAGAAGTATTCCACAAATACCTGGAAGTGATTAATTGCTATTATATTGCCTCTAAACATGCTTAAAAAAGGAATTGAAAAGAAGAAAAATAACTTAAATGATTTATCTTTAATTATTATGATTCCAAATATATAAAATATTCAATGAATATCAAAACTCATCAATTGACCAATTGATAGTGAACTTAGTAGATAATATACACCTAATGTAAGTCCCATTAACAAACCTGTTTCACATATGTTATATGTGGTGTTATTATTCTTATATCTAAAATTTTGTTTGTTCATATTTTTATTATAAAAAAATATTTATGCTTACCACTAATTATTGGTAAATAAAAACCACTAATTAAATTAGTGGTTTTTAAAATTAATAAATTATTTTTTACCTTTTTTAGCAACTGGTTTTTTAGTAGCTGGTTTTGCTTTAGCAGGTGTAGCTTTTTTAGAAACTTGTTTTGCTTTAGCAGGTGCAGCTTTTTTAGCAACTGGTTTTGCTTTTGAAGAAGAAGATTTTTTAGAAGATGTTTTGTTTTCTTTTTCCATTTTTACTGGTTTAATATCTGATATATTTGATACAGCATCAATCCCTGGTAAAATTGTACCTTCTAAGTAAGCTAATGAAGCACCACCACCTGTAGAGATGTGAGTGAATCCATTTTCAAATCCAAATTTAATTGCAGCAGAAGCAGAGTCTCCACCACCAATTAATGTAAATGCGTCTTTCTTAGTTTTTTTATAAATTTCTTTACAAATTTTTCTAGTACCTTTTGAGAATTTTGGATTTTCAAAAACTCCCATAGGTCCATTTCAAATAATTGTTTTTGCTTCTTTTATTTCATTACAGAATAATTTGATACTTTTTTTACCAATATCTAATCCAAGCATATCAGATGGAATGTTTGCTCCTTCTTTTACTTGAATTGATCAATATCCTTCAATTGAGTCAGAACAATTAAAGTCAACTGGTAAAACTAGTTTATCACCTAATTCTTCAATAAATTTTTTAGCAACAGGAATACTGCTTTCATCAACAAGTGATTTACCAACTTCTTTACCTTGAGCTTTTAAGAATGTAAATGCCATTCCACCACCAATAAGAATTTTGTCAGCAACTTTTGATATCTTTTCAATAGTTTTGATTTTATCAGCAATTTTAGCACCACCTAATATAGCAACTAAAGGTTTTTCAGGATTTTCACAAGCTTGAGATAGCATATTTAATTCCTTTTCAACTAATAGACCAATTGCAGATTCTTTGATATTTTTTGCAATACCTACATTTGATGCATGAGATCTATGAGAAGTTCCAAATGCATCATTTACAAACACATCACCTAATGAAGCTCAGAACTTAGCCAATTTAGCATCATTTTTCGATTCTGATTTAACGTTTGTTCCTTTGCTATCAACATCATAAAATCTTGTATTTTCTAAAATTAAGATTTCACCTTCTTTTAAATCATTAACAGCTTTTGTTATTTCTTTTTCATCAGTTCCACTATTAAAATAAACTTTGTTTAAAGAAAGTCTGTTTTTAATATTTAAGTAAACAACTTCTAAAGATTTATCTGGTGATTCTTTATCATCATTATTTTTAACTCTACCTAAGTGAGATAAAATAATTATTTTTGAATTTTTATCTAATAAATATTGAATAGTAGGCAATGCTGCTTTTATTCTATTATCATCTAAAATTTGACCATGGCTCATTGGCACATTTAGATCTAATCTTAATATTACTTTTTTTCCCTCTACATCTACTTTATTTAATGTTTTTTTTGTATAAATCATTTATAATCCTTTTTTTCTTTTTTTCACAATAATTTAATTATAAAGTAAATTAATACAATTATCTATAGTTATCTATAGTTATTTTGAATTTTTTTAATATTTTGTAATTGATCTAACTTTTCTCATGGGAAATTTTCGTCTTTTCCGAAGTGTCCATAGAAAGAAGTTTTGTAATAAATTGGGTTTTTTAATTTCAAGTGATCAATCATATATTTGATATCAAAATTAAAAACTTTATTTATTATTTCGTAAATAGCTTTTTCACTTATTTTATTCGTATTAAATGTATCTAAATAAATTGCAATTGGTTTTGGTTTTCCAATTGAATATGCAATTTGAATTTCACAAGCATCAGCCAACTTAGCTGCAACAATATGTTTTGCAATATATCTTGCATAGTAACTACCAGATCTATCAACTTTTGTTGGGTCTTTTCCACTAAAGGCTCCGCCACCATGTCTAGAATATCCACCGTAAGTATCAACAATAATTTTTCTTCCAGTTAATCCAGTATCTCCAATTGGACCTCCAATTGTGAATTTTCCAGAAGGATTAATTATTTTAGTGAAGTCCAAATTTAAATTTCTTTTTTTAGCTACACTTAACATTATTTCACTTATTAAATCATTTAATTTTTTAACATTGTATTCTTCTGAATGTTGAACACTCATTAACATTGTGTCAATCCTTAAATTGTTTTGATCAGTGTAATCAATTGTTACTTGAGATTTAGCATCAGCTTTAATTCATTCAATATTATTTTTTTTAACTTTATTCTCTAGTTCTTTTAAACAATCATGAGCAAGCATGATTGGTAATGGCATTAGTTCTTTTGTTTCGTTAACAGCAAAACCAAAAACAATTCCTTGATCACCAGCACAAATTTTACCAACTGATTTTGAAATTGATTGTGATATGTCAGGGGATTGAGAATTAACATTTGAAATAATAGTAAAATCATTTTCATCATAACCAAGTGGTTTTAAAACTTCTCATGCACATTTAACAATGTCCACATATGCTTTTGTTGTTATTTCTCCACCAATTACAATCAATCTGTTTGATGCAAAAACTTCACATGCAACTCTTGAACTTTTATCATCTTTCAAACAAGCATCTAATACCTTATCACTAATTTGATCACAGATCTTATCTGGATGACCTTTACTCACTGATTCGCTAGTTATTAATTTTTTGAATTTCATTTTTTATTTTTCTACTTTATTATTTTTTATCTAATTTATTTATTCTTTTCATATGTCTTTCTTCAAAGGTAGAAGACAAGAATGCATTTATTATTTCTACATTAAGTTCAACTGATGAATATCTTCCACTTAAAGAAATAACATTTGCTTTATTATGTTGTTTTGCTAATTCTGCAAATGTTACTGAAGTAACATTAGCACATCTGATTCCACTAACTTTATTTGCAGCAAGGCACATTCCTATACCAGTTCCACAAATTAAAATGCCAACTGAATCTTCATCTTTTTTTACTTCATTAGAAAGAGCATAAGCATAGTCAGGATAATCAACAGAATCAAGTGAGTGTGTACCTAAATCAATGAATGAAATATTATTCATTGATTTTTTAATTGCTTCTTTCATTTCAAAACCAGCATGGTCTGAAGCAATATATATTTTATTCATTTTTTACCAACTTCTTTTTCATCATTCTTTTATAAGTTAATTTTCTAATTGCATAAATTTCAAAGAAAGGTCAAATGTTTATAAATACTGAAATACATGCAATAGGTATTAAAGGCAAAAATAATATTCAAGTTGTTTTAACATATTCACTTCTAACTAAACCTCTATCAATTGACTCAACATTAATTTGGATATCAGCTTGGCATCAAAAGAAGCCAATTAAAGGAATAAATCAAATGGGTTTTATTTTTTTAAAATCCATTAATTTTTTTAAGTCATCTCCATTAACATCATTTTTGTAAGATTCAAAATCATAATTATTTTTTTTATTTAAAGAATTATTTTTTTCTTCTTTTAAGAATACGATTTCTTTTTTTAGGTCATCTAATTCTTTTTTTAAGTAATCTAATTCTTTTTGAATTTTTTTGTTTTCTAATTCATTACTCATTTTGACCTCTTTAATTACTTAATAATATCATAAAAATAATTCTTACTGCTCACAATTTATTTATTAAAAAATTTTGAATGTATTTAGTTTAAATTTAATATTTTTTCTATTTCATCTAAAGAAATTTTTCCTTCTCTAATCAATTTCATTTGATCTAAATTATAAATAGAACTAGGTAGTAATTCATTTGATTTACCTTCAATAATTATAATTTCATTTTTTAATATACTATTTTGAAATAAGGTTTGGTAATCCATTGTATTTTGCAATGGCTCTTCTCCTGAAATATTTGCACTAGATGAATAAACAAAATCAACTTCTTTTAAAATAGATATAAGTAAATTATTATTTGGTATTCTATAAGATATTTTGTTTTCAATAAGTGTTAATGGACCAGGTCAAAAATGATTTGCTAGTTTAAAAAAGTTATCACTGAAGTTTTCGCTCTTATAGTTATAAATAAATTTAATTAATTTCTTATTAGAATTTCTTTTCTTCAAATCATATATTTTTTTTTCATCTTTACATATAACTGCAATTTGTGTGTCAGTTGGTAAGATGATGATTTTGTTTTCATTAATGTAATTAATAATTTCTTTTAAATTACTTTCTTTTAAAATTTTCATAGTACCTACAATTTAATATATAAATTTCTATCCAAACCATATTGGTCTTTTTCAAAATTATAATTAGTTAATTTATTTTCTTTTAAAATATTTATTAGTCTGTCTTTTTGATCAAAACCAATTTCAAATATTAATGTTCCATTTAGCTCTAAAATATTTTTTATGTTACTTAAAATAATCTCATAAAATAATAATCCATCATTGTCTGCAAATAATGCAGCTTTTGGTTCTTTCAAAACAATTTTATCTAATTTATAATCTTTTGAAATATATGGAGGGTTGCAAACAATTAAATCAAATTTCATATTATTTGTTTTAATTCATTTGAAAATATTTGCCTTTATGAATATAGTGTTTAAAGAATACTTGTTTTTATTCATATTAGCTATTTTAAGAGGTGTTTTATTCTTTTCTAAACCATAAACCATAGAGTCTTTAAAATGCATTTGGAGAGTATTAGAGATGCAACCAGAGCCAGAACATATATCTAATACTTTTAGATTGGATACATCTTTATACTTTTTAATAATGTTACTAACTAAAAATTCTGTTTCATCTCTTGGGATAAAAACATTTTTAGTAATGTAATACTCATTATTATAAAAATTGAATGATTTAGTAATGTATTCTAATGGGATTTTTTTATTTAAAAATTTATTAATAATTTTATTAGCTTTTTTTAAATCAAAATCTATTTCTTTATTTATGTTTAAATGTAGCAACTCATTTGATTTAATTTCTTTAGATAAAAAGAAAATAATTTTAAGTAAATTAGCTTTTGATAACTCAGGATTATTTTTTAATGAATCATCAACAAATTCTTTTAAAATCATTAGAATTCCAGATTAGCCATTTTTTTTGTTTGATCATCAGCAATTAATGCATCAATGATTTCTTTGAAGTCACCTTGCATAATAATATCTAATCTATTAAGTGATAAACCTATTCTATGGTCTGTTACACGATTTTGAGGGTAATTGTAAGTTCTGATTTTTTCAGAACGATCTCCACTACCTACTTGATTTTTTCTTAAACCAGCTAATTCATCATGTTGATCTTGTTTCATTTTTTCATAAAGTTTAGATCTTAGTAATTTCATTGCAGTGTCTCTATTTGAATGTTGTGACTTACCTTCTTGACAAGCAACTACTATACCAGAAGGAATATGAGTTATTCTAACTGCTGATTGTGTTTTATTAACATGTTGTCCACCAGCACCTGATGCACAATATAAATCTTCTCTAAGATCTGATTTTTTAATATCAACTTCAACATCTTCAACTTCAGGTAAAACAGCAACAGTAATTGTAGAAGTGTGAACTCTACCTTTTGATTCAGTTAAAGGAACTCTTTGAACTCTATGAACACCAGATTCAAATTTCATTTTTGCATAAACTTCAGAACCACTAATTGAGAATGACATAAATGAATAACCATGTGTATCCATTGAACTTTCTATTATTTCAACTTTTCAATTTTGAGATTGAGCATAACGCATGTATGCTTCATACATGTTTCCAACAAAAATAGAAGCTTCACTTCCACCAGCTGCTGGTCTCATTTCAAAAATAACGTCTTTCTCATCATCAGCGTCTTTTGGAAGTAATAATATTTGTAATTCTTCTTCAAAAGATTCAACCTTGCTTTTAGCATCTTCAAAATCCATTTTGATTAATTCAATCATTTCAGGATCTTTTTCATCTTTTAAAAGACTATCAGCATTATCAATAGTATCAACAATAACTTTATATTCTTTAAATTTTTTCATTACTTTAGAATGATCTTTTAAAGTTTTGTTGATTTCAGCTATTTTTTTAAAATCGTCTGTTAGTGATTCTAGTTCTTTTGTTAGTGAATTATATTTTGTTTCAATATTTGAAAGTGAAGAAAATAATTTTTTATTGTAACTCATATGGGTTCCTTGCTTTATAAAATAAAAATATGCTCAATTTTAAATTGAAGCATATTCTTATAAACTATCTAAAGATTTAATAATTTTTTTATTTTCACTTTTCTTATTATCAGACTTAGTATCTTTAGTCGCAGTAGAATTTATTTGGTTTTTTCCAGCTTCGAATTTTTTAGAGAATTTTTCAGCTCTTCCTCTTACTTGTTGTGAAGATAAATTTCCCATATAGAATGGGTGGCATTTACCACAAACATCAATAGTAAATTTATCATCCTTTATTGTAGATGTAAATTTAAATTCAGAATTACAAGAAGAGCAAACGAAATTTACATCTTTTGATTGTGGGTGAATATCTTTTTTCATTATTACTCCAATATGAAATGTATTTATTAGTTTTACTAATATAAACATAATATATTATATACATTTTTTATAAAAAAATACAAATGTTTTATATATTTTTTTATAAAAATAATATGTTTTTATCTATATATAAATTTTAATTGATTATCTATCAATAAGTGTTGATAAAACTAATGGCGTTTTGAAAATATTTTTTTCATAAAATTTAGAAGTAACTCTTTTAATTGAATTCTTTAATTCCTTTTGACTAATACTTTTATCTTTATAACCATCAACTATAATTTGAATTAAATTTTCTTTTAATTTATCTAGGTTTTCTTTCATAAAATCAGTATCAGATAATACACCATATGTACTTAAATCAAAGTTAGCTACTTTAATGTCTGCATTATTCTTTTTAATGTATGCAGATATAAAAACAACACCATTTTCAGACATTAATTTTCTCTCATTTAATAATGAAGCATTAACGTCACCAAATTCTTGGTTTGTTCCTAAATATTTTTCATGAAGTTCCATTCAATTAGTTTTACCTTTGTTGTAGTTTTGGTTTTCAAAAACAATTGATTGTCCATTTTCTAAAAGTAAAATATTGTTTTCTTCACAACCATTACCTTTGATAATATTTTTGTAATCTAAAAATTCATAATATAAACCTGAAGTAGGAATAATATATTTTGGTTTTAACATATCAGCTATTAATTTGTGATCTTCTGATGAAGCTTTCATCTCTAGAATGCTTTTAGGTAATTTTGATCATTTCAAATCATTAGAAGCAATTAAATCTATTACATTAGCTTCTATTGATTCGAATCCACTTGTAGTTGGCATAGCTAAAATAAATTTGTCATTCTTCTTTAAAGAAATGAATTCTTCATTATTTGTACAAATAGAAGTTATTGTATTAAATATTTTTTGTTTATTATATGCAATTAAAATTATTCCTTTTTCCATTTTATCAATTTTTGAAATAGGAAAGAATAATAGTTTTTTGCAATCAAGAACATCTGATGCAATAAATTTAGTTATTAGGTTGTATAAAACATTATTATGAATTGAAAAACCTAATTGCATTTTGTGAGCATATTTAATAATTTTAAAAATAGAGAATAAATCAGAATCATAACAAGCAATAATATTTCTTCTATTTTCAAAGATATCAATTTCTTTTTCAATGTATGGCATTAAATCATGATTTGGAGAAGTAAAACCATATGGTTTAGAAATATTACCAACAGAAGTGATTAATAATAAGTTATTATTCTTTGTAATTTGGTTTATTTGATAAATATTATTTTTATATCATTTTTCATTTTCTGTACCAATCATAAAATCATCTAAAATAACAACAGCACCATCTTTAGTGTTAAAAGCAAATCCAAGTGAATTAGGAGTGCTGTTTAAGATTAGAAATGGAGTAATGTTTGCATTACCTAATTTGATCTCTTCTAATGGTTTTACTACTTTAACAGTATAGTCAGAATAGTTTTTAATATTCTTCATACTATTCTTATTAAAGAATGATTCTAAAATAACTTTTCCAATTTCTGAAGTATAAATTGGAATATCTTTGATAACATTGTTTAAGTGTAATAAACCACCAACATTATCAAAGTTAACAGAAGATATAAATATACCTTTTATTTTACTTTTGTTTTTTTCTATTCATGTAAAATCTGGTGCAATCTTTTTGATTCCTAATCTTGAAAAACTTGGGATTGAAATTCCCATATTAAAGACAAAGTATTGTTCATCCACTCCAAGAACAAAACATCTTTTGTCTCTTTCGTCTAAACCACCTAATCCAAAAAAATTTATTAATGACATAATTTATCCTTTGTACAATTTTTTACTTATTCAAATAATTCTATTTCTTCAATATCTAAAAAATTATTTTCAATAATAATATCTCTTAACTCATTATCAAATATGTGAAAAGTTCTATTTTCAAATAGATCTTCCATTGTAGTGTAAGTTTGATATTCATATGAACTTGAAATATTTTGATTATGAAATATATTAGTTAAATTAATCAAGTAAACTTCAGTGTAATGCATGTTTACTTTTTCCATGATTAAATCAATTGCATTATTGATACAAGACTCAGTAAGCAATAATCTCGAACTATTTAATTCATTATATACTAAATTTTCATTCTCACATATTGAATGTATTTTTTCATTTCTATTAAAGATTGTTGAAGTGTCATAGAATGTATTGTAAATTTCTAAGGCTTCAACTTTATTTCTCATCAAGTTCTTAATACCATCATCATAGTTTTGAACCAATTCAATTTTTATTCCTTTAAATGTTTTTATAAAGAAAGATAATAATTTTACATAGTGTGTGTAAATATAGATGATATTTTGAGTATGAAAAATAACACTATCACCAGCAATTAATGCTTGTCTATAGATAGGAAGCATTTTACTTTTTTTCATATTATCAACAGCAATTATCACATTTTGTTTAATATCAAAAATAGAAGATCCACAATTATTAACTATAAATCCATCAGTTAAACCTATTTCTTTATTAAGCATTTTAGATTTTAATTGTGGCATATCTGTTACAATTATCAATTTATATCTTGCTGATAATAGTCTTAAGTAGTTGTAGAAATTTTTCTTTTGTTCTGAATGAATAGTTAATAAAGGTTCGCCATTTATAGTCATTACTAAAATTGGTTTTCCATCAAAATTTGTTTTTTTCATTATCTTTTACCTAATTAATCTTTTCAAAATGAAATCAGAATTATTTATATTATCTATTAAATAAGTTCCCATGACAAAAAAATTTGCATATTCTCTTATTAATTCTGCAGTTTCTAAATTTAAACCGCCGTCAACTTGAATGATGACATTATTATTATACTTTCTTATTTCTTTAAGTTTATCTAAAGTATTGCAAATAAATTTTTGACCACCAAAACCTGGTTCAACTGACATAACTGTAATTATGTCAGAAAAATTTATTAGATCTATGACATCACTAACAATTGTACTTGGTTTTATTGCAATTCCACATTTAATATTTTTTTCTTTTATTTTTTGCATTATTTTAAAGCTTTTAAAATTTGATAATGTTTCGCAATGAAATGTTAAGAAGTCTATTTCTTGTTTAATAAAGAAATCAACAAATTTTTCTACATCAACAACCATTAGATGTACACTTATTTTAAATCCCATTTTTTTTATTATTGCTAAATGCTCTCCAAAAAAAGCAGTATTGGGAACAAAGATACCATCCATTACATCATAATGGATGTTCTTAATTCCTGAATTTCTTAAAATTGTAAGCTGGTGAATCATTTCATCAACTTTTTTACTAAATGCAAGTAAAGAACCTTCAATAATTTTCATGTAAATCCTATTTTTTTTATATTATATTTTAAAAAAAATATATTAAATATATTTTTTACATACTATTACATTAAAATCAATATCAATTGTAAGTCTTTAACTAGTGACTCCATTAAATTGGATTGAAGTATTTTATTTAAACTTATATTCTAATGTGGTTGTTAGAATGGGTTGTGTATTTTATTCACTATTAGTATTAAAAAAATACTATACATTACAAAATAATGGATAGTATTTTTATATTTTATATTGTATTTTTTTAAGATAATATATCTTTAAAATTAATAGTAATTGGAATTATTTTGAAAAAGGGACCCATAGTCGGATGGTTTCCCATTTTAGATGCTCTATTAAGTTTAAATTCTAAAGTAATATTTGGAATAGATTCACCTGCTACAGAAGGGAATGAACCTTTATAAATTGTTTTAGATTCTAATATAGTGATAAAGGGCACTTCAACTCCGTTTGATCCCCTAACCGTAACCTTATCTATTTGAGCAATAGCTTCAGTTGGAAAATTAACAAAATCATTTCATTGATTATAAAAATTTTTCTTGTCTTCAAAAGTGGGTGCATTTTTTATTGTATCTCTTACTATGTTTACAAAATTATCTAAACCAGCTGATTTATCGAAAATATAGACCAGTGCTTCAGCATTTGGAAGGTTTGAAACATTTATTATTGGTAATTCACTTGCTAAAGATCCACCATTTTTTACAAAACGACCAGGTTTTAATACAAGCTTGATTTGTATAGGTTTTATTTGAACTGTATCAACATTAGGAAATGGTTCTTTTATAATTTGTGTCTTTTCAGTATCTATAATATTTTCAAATGTATT
Source organism: uncultured Mycoplasmataceae bacterium (assembly GCA_947041945.1). Lineage (GTDB taxonomy): Bacteria > Bacillota_I > Bacilli_A > Mycoplasmatales > Mycoplasmoidaceae > CAMREV01. The sequence continues at coordinate 22,999 of CAMREV010000009.1, forward strand.
AACATTAGGAATATCTATAGTAGAATCAAAACTAATGCCAGCTACTAAAGCATTTTTTACAGCTGTTGGTAAACTATTATAAGTATTTCATGATTCATACATTGTTTTATTTGTAGCAATGTTATTATTAAGTTCATTTGTGAATAAATTTGTCATATCTTTTTCAAGTGTTTTTGAAATAGTAACATCAAATTCTCCAACTCCTGAATTTGCAGTTAAAGGTGGTAATTGGATAGTTAACTCATCAGCACCTTCTAGAATGCTAAAATTATCTCTATTTCAAGTTAAGACAAGTTTCATTTGAGGTAAATTAGCTATTAGGTCATTTGGATATACATTACCAGCATCAACAGGGACAATTGAAATTTTTGAAACAAAATCATCAAGAGTTAAAGGATTATTGTAACCAAATGTACTAAGTATAAGATTTGAAAATATTGAATCTTTTGCAGCTTGTGAAATAGATCCAGGTTTCATTGCTCCTGCAGTATTATCTCAAGCATTAAAAATCACTTTTCTTTCTTGGTATGTAGTTGCAACACTAATATCACTTGAAAGTTGTTCTACAAGTGCTGGATTTTTTGGATCTTTAAATGCAACATCTAATCTAATTTTTCCGGTATTAGAAGTAAAAGGAATATCTAAAAATTTAAAATGTTTATCTAATTCTGCTTGATCAATAGTACAATTTCCTAATAATTTTGTAGTTAAAGTCATATTTGGAAGTGGAGCATTTGACCCAGATGGATATGCACTTGTTGCTGTAATTTCAAATTTATCAAAAACTTGATTTCAAGTTAAAGTATTATCATTGCTTGTTTGAAATTGAACTGTATCATAAAATAAAGCATTGATTGTGGTTGGAATGTTAATACCTTGTGTTCATTGTGTGTACAAATTAAATTTATCTTGATATGTAATAGCAACATCCATTAATTTATTTAACTCTGTCGTTATTGTTTTTTTAATTTCTACTGGATCAGCTTTAAAAACAATATCTGTAATTGGAATTGGATTTAAATAACCTAATTCACCAGTTTTAAACTTCAGTAAAGAAGTTGAACTT
>CAMREV010000010.1 GCA_947041945.1 uncultured Mycoplasmataceae bacterium
ACTTTTTTAGTTTTAGATTTTATTACCTTATTTTTAGCTGTCTCATTTTTTGATTTTGAAACAACTTTTTTAGTTTTAGATTTTATTACCTTATTTTTAGCTGTTTCATTTTTTGATTTTGAAACAACTTTTTTATTAGTTTTTTTATTTGCTTGCATTGAAACCACCTATAATTTCATTTATTTCTTGTGTTATTTTTGATTGTCTTTTACTATTATATTCAATTAAATAGTTTTCCTTAATATCTTTAGCATTTTTAGATGCAGAATCCATAGCATTTCTTCTTGAAGAGTTTTCTGAAACATTAGTTTCAACAAGTGAACCAAATATAACAACACTAAAGAATTGCTTTTTAATCTTATTTAAGATTTCTTCTGGAGGAGATTCAAATGAGATATAACCATTTATCTTGTCCTCTTTAGAATCTTCAAATATTTTTTCATCTAATGGATGAATACTAAGTATAGAAGGTGTGAATTCAAGAGAGTTAATAAATTTATTGTAAATTATTTTAACACTTGTAAATTCTTCTGAATTAACACTTTCTATAATTTTTTCTGAAAGTAAAGAACAAAAATCATATGTAATATCTTTATTGCTTGCATTAATAAAATATTTAATTCTATTTTCTAATCCTTTATTTTTTAATAAAGTAAAACCTTTTTTTCCAAATAATAGAATCTTATCATTTTTTTCATTTAAGTTTTTTTCTAATTCTTTTATTAAATTAGTATTATAAGCACCACATAATCCCATTGTTGATGTAAAAACAATTCACAAAACTTTTTCTTCTTTAACTATTGGTTTTCTTTTGTTTTCTACTTCATTATTAAGTAGACCATATAGAATGTAAAATTCTTTATTGTATTCTTTAATACCATTAAAAAAAATTTGATTCTTTTTTAAGTTTGCAGTAGCAACTAATTTCATAGTTCTTGTTAATTTTTCTGTTGTTTCAATTGAAGCAATTTTTTTCTTTATTTTCATTATTGAAGACATAACTAATCCTCTTTTAATGAAGCAATTTGATCTTGATCATAGTTAGGTATTTTTAATACATAATCTTTGATAAATCCTTTCACTTCTTTTGTGACTTCTTTTTCAAGTTCAGGGGTAAAATCCATTTTATTTTTTAAAGTAGTAAAACATTTTTTACCTTTTAAATTTAATAATAATGCTTTTTTAAAGTCTCCAATATTTTCAAGAGGAACTCATTTTATTAATTTATTTTTAACAATAAAAAGTAAAATAGCTTCTTCTAATTGAGAATATGGTGAAGATTGAGCTTGTTTAATTATTTCCATTACTTTCTTACCATGATCTAAAACTTTCTTAGTTTCATTATCTAGATCAGATCCAAATTGAGAAAAGGCTTCTAATTCCCTATACTGAGCTAAATCAATTTTTAAATTACCTGCAACTTTTTTTATTAATCCTATTTGAGCTGAAGATCCAACCCTAGATACACTTGAACCAGCATCAATTGCAGGTCTTTGTCCAGAGTTAAAAATATTAGTCATTAAGAATAATTGTCCATCAGTAATTGAAATAACATTGGTAGGAATATATGCAGCTATATCTCCTAATTGAGTTTCTATAATTGGAAGTGCAGTTATAGAACCGCCGCCATGCTTTTTATTTAATTTCACAGATCTTTCTAAAAGTCTTGAATGCAAATAAAACACATCACCAGGATATGCTTCTCTTCCGGGTGGTCTTCTTAGTAAAAGTGACAAAGTTCTATAAGCAATTGCATGTTTAGTTAGGTCATCATAAACTATCAAAACATCTTGACCTTTTTCAAGTCAATATTCAGCAATAGCTATTCCAGAAAATGGAGCAATATATTTTAATGAAGGAGTATCAGAAGCAGAAGATGAAACAATGGTTGTATAAGCCATTGCTCCTTCCTTTTCTAATGTTTTTTCTATTAATGAAATAGTAGAATTTTTTTGTCCAATTGCTACATAAACACATTTAACATTTTTACCCTTTTGGTTAATAATTGTATCAACTGCAATTGTTGTTTTACCAGTTTGTCTATCCCCAATAATTAATTCTCTTTGACCCTTACCAATTGGGAACATTGAATCTATAGCTAAAATACCTGTTTCAAGAGGTTCATTAACACTTTCACGTGTCATAACTCCAGAAGCAACTCTTTCTATTGGAAATCTTTTTTTAGTTTTAAGTTTACCTTTTTGATCGATTGGAGAGCCAAGTGGATCAATAACTCTACCAAGTAATTCATCTCCAACTGGAACTTCCATAACTTTATAAGTTCTCTTAACAATGCTATCTTCTTTTATATCAAAATAATTTCCTAGTGTAATAACACCAACAATATCTGATTCTAGATTTAAAGCCATACCATATGAACCGTTTTCAAAACTAACAATCTCGTTTAAAACAACATTGCTAAGTCCTGCAACTTCAACAATACCGTCACCAACAGAAACTACTTTCCCGAATTCAGTTAATAAAGCTGGTTTTTCATATTTATTAATTTGATTTTTAATTATCAAAGAAAATTTATCAACATTTATACTCATATTTTTTTACCTAATTTTTAAAATTAATATCTTTCTTCATATTTTTCAATTTTCCTTCAATTGTTCCATCGATTTCTTTATCATTAATTCTGATTTTGATTCCACCAATTAATTTTGGATTAACGATTACAGCGTAATCTATTTTTCTTTTTAGTTTATTTTTTAAAGTTTTAATAATTAAATTAATTGTACTTTCATCTAATTCAAATGCTGTATCTATTTTTATAAAAGATTGGTTACGCTTATGATCGATGTTTTTTAAAGTGAATTTTAAAGTATAGATTATATTTTTAAAAAACTCATTATCTATCAAAACATATAAAAAGTAAACTATTGATTTGTCAATTTTCTTATCAAAAATAATTTTAATAATATTCTTTCTTTCATATTTTGAAAGCATTTTTGATGAAAGTATTTTAATAATTTTTTTATTGTTTTTTATTGTTAAATACAATGATTGAATATCATCGTAAAATTTATTACTATCTTTAGACTCTTTATAAATTTCATATAGAGCGATAGAGTATGATTTATTCTCTTTCATCTTATATTTTCTTTATATCTTCAATAAGAGAATCAATTAACTTCTTATTTGCTTTTTTATCTATATTTTTTTTAATTAAAGATTCAGCTAATTCAATAGCTAAATTTGATACTTCATTTTCTATATTTTCTCTAAGTTCTTTTTCTTTTTTTACTATATCTTCATTTGCCATGTCTTTTATATGTTTTGCATCAACATTAGCTTCATTTTTTATTTTCTCTTTAATTGAGTATGCATCAATTTCTGCAAGTTCAATAATCTTGTTTGCTTCATCAATGCTTTTCATTTTTAATTCTTTAGATTCAATTATGTTATTTTCTACAAGTTTCTTACTTTCATCAATTTTACTAATTTCTTCTTGCATACTTTTTTTTCTATCATTAATATATTTTTTTGTTGGTTTTCAAGCAAAAAAACTTATTACAAGCAAAAGAATTGTAACAGCTATTATATGTGCAACTAAAACTCAGACATCTATTTGTAGAGCAGATTCTACAAGATTGTAAATTGAAAATGACATAAATTATTTCCTTTAGTTAGCAACGAATATTAATAAGATTGAAATAATTAAAGCATAGATTGCAGCTGATTCAGCGATACCTAGACCAACAATTAACATTGTTCTTATTTTTGATTCAGCTTCAGGGTTTCTAGCAACGGCTTCAGCAGCTTTACCAGCAGCATAACCTTGACCAGCACCAACTCCTAAAGCTCCAAACATTGCTATACCAGCACCAATGTAAGCAGCACCTTTATCAGTTATTGCGTTTGTGACATTTTCAAATGCCATTAATAATGTATCATTCATATTTTTCTCCTAAAATTTTTATTATTCATGTTCTTTATTTAAAACTCAATACACCATAGTTAATAATATAAAAACTAAAGATTGAATTAGACCTATACCAATATCCAAGAATGCATGGAGTGGTGGTACAAATAGCGAGCTTAGCAATGTAATTGCTCCTAGCCTTCATCTATCTGGTGTCATTATTCCTCCAGGTTCAACTGGAAACAGTTGACCTAAATCATTTGATATAAGAGCATATGGTAAATTATACAATAAAGATATAATTAAAACTCCTGCAAATATATTTCCTCAAAGTCTGAAGGATAATGATATTAATGGTGTAAACGAACCCATTACTTCGATGGGATTAACCATCAGTGGTATTTTTATTTTTTTATTATCTGATTTTTTTTCAATGGTAACATTATATGTAAATTTATATAAGAAAGAAAATCTTTGATATCTAAACCCCATTACAAATGTTCCAACAAAAGAAAATAAACCAAGAGTAAGACAAACCATAACAGAAGATGTTGGATTCTCTAAACCTACCATTCCTATAACATTCGATAATGCTATATAGCTAAAGAAGGTTAAAAAGATTGGCGAAAGTTTTTCAAGATCCTTTCCAAGTATCTCTCTTGTTAAATTTCTAAAATAATTAATTAAATTAAATATTAAAAATGCTAAGCCTTTTGGTGGTTCATTGTGCTTTGTTCTTTTAATGGAAGAATTGTAATATAATACTGATCCTAAAATTATTAAAAAAACAGCAAGAACACCTAGCAACCTTAACAGATTTGGGGCTCATAAATTAACTCAATTAATTTCTCTAGACATAGTTAACTCTTTTGTTTTCTCTTATTGTAAAAATAGCTCTGAAAACTAAATTAAAAAATGGCACAGCTAATAAAACAAACAATATGATTCAAATATTAAATATTTCAGAAATATTATGTGACATCGATACACCCATTAAAATTAAGATAGGAATAAAAAGCATTAAATTTTTTAGCACTATCATAAATATAAAATATGGTTTGCTTTTAATTTTCTTTTCTTCTTTATTTTTAAAAATAAAATCTAATAAAAAAAAATTTATTAAACTAAAAGGAAAACATAGTACAAAACTAGTCAAATAAGATCAATTATTTAATGTAACTGAAATTATAATAGTCGTAACTAATAAAATAAATCCAAATATAGAAATAAAGAAAAATCTATTTTTATTAAACATATCTTAACCTTTTAGTAAGTTACTTTAATATAACTCAATTGAATTATACTCCTATGAATAAAAAAAATAAAAATATTCTTATCAATATTTTTATTTTTTTTTATATACAATTACCTGTGCATAAATTAGCATTTGGTCATGTAATTTATAACCATCTTTAACTATTTTGTGTATTGTATTTTCTTCCTTGCTATTATCAACTAATACATCAACTGCTTCCATAGTGTTTTCATCAAATTTATCATTTTCTTTGATATTCAATTTGTGGATATTCATTGAAGTTAGTAAATTATCAAACATACCAAGAAACATTTTGAATCCATTAACATAATTTCTAACTTGTTCATTTTCAATTTTACTATTTACAACTGATGATAACTGACCAATAATATTTATTAGTTCTATTGCATCATTCTTCATTGCATATTTTTTTATTTGAGAAACTTCTGAGTCTATTTTTGTTTTGTAGTCATTTATTTTTTCATTAATTTTTTCTTGAGCTTCTTTTGATTTATTTACAAGATCATTCTTATATTTTGTATTCATTAAATTAATGCTGTTTTCAAGTTCTTTTATTCTGTTGTTTTTTTCAGATAAATCTTCTTTTAATTTTTCAATTTCACTTTTCATTACATCGTTATTACTAACTTCTGTTTTATTTGCAGTGTCTTTTTCATTGTTTTTATTTCTTTGCAAAATCTATCTCCCTTTTAGCAATCTTTAATTGTTCACTCAACTGAATATCATTATTATTAACATAGTTCATTAATTGAGAAATTTCCTTAGCAGAATAATTTTTTGGTTTAGTATATGTAACTACCGCAATTAAATCACCTTTAGTTTTAAATAAACCACCATGTTTTATTCCTTTGCCAGGCATAGTAATTTCTTTTCCATTGTGTGTTGATGGTTTAAGTTTAATTTCTTCAATTCCATAAGGAGTTGGAACCTTTACTGTTCCACCGATTATTGCAGTTATTGGATCAACAAGTAATTGAACAAAAACTTCATTACCTTCTCTTTGAAAAATTTCACTTTCTTCAACTGCTACATTTAAATATAAGTTTCCTTTTCTATTTCTATCTTGATTACCCTTATTCTCAACAACCATAGTTTGGCCATCTTGGATACCAGGAATAATATCTATTGAAACTTTTGAATTTTTTAATATTTGTTTTTTTCCATTGCACTTATTACATTTTTTTCTTATAACTTCACCAGTTCCATGACAGTTTGTACATGTGTTTTGAAATTGCATAACACCGAATGGAGTTCTTTTTTGCACAACAGTTACACCTGTTCCATTACAAGTATCACAATCAATTATTGAATCTTTTTCATTTGAAGCACCTGTTCCATTACACTCATCACAGTTTATTGAAATTTGATATTCAAATTCTTTTGTAGAACCAATGATTGATTCTATAAAACTTATTTTTATGTTTTTAACAATGTCTAATTCAGATTCTCCTTTGAAATTTGTTCTTCTTCCATTTCCGAATATGTCACCAAAATTACCAAAAATATCGCCAAAAATATCACCAAAATTTTCTGTAAAATTACCAAATCCGCCGCCGCCAAAATTTCCAAATCCTTCAAAGCCACCACCTGGTTGATCAGAAGCATCACCAAATTGATCATATCTAGCTCTTTTGTTTTGATCAGAAAGAACTTCATATGCTTTATTTATTTCTTTAAATTTTTCTTCAGCATCTGCAGCTTTGTTTTTATCAGGATGATACTGCATAGCTTTTTTTCTAAAAGCATTTTTTATTTCACCTTCAGAAGCATTTTTTGAAACACCTAATATTTCATAATAGTCAGCCATTTAATACTCCTTAAAAAATTATTCATTTATATAATATTATCACATAACCACTTAAAGTGCTAAATATTTTAAAACATATAAAACTTTTATATTCTTTAAAATATTGGTTAGTAAATATAAGCCATATTTTGTACTTCAGAGAAGCGTTGATTATTTATCTATGTTTCCATCGATTTTATAGATTCATTTATCCTAAAAAAGTTCCCCTACCAAATTTGGGTTTCTACCTTATGAAGTTTACCGCGTTTCACTTTATAACTTTCGTTATACATCGTCACTGTGGCACTTTATGAAATCCGCACCATATTTAAAAAACTTAGGCCTTCTTTCGTTGTTACTCTTTCAAGTACTAGGTTTTATTTTTTATATACCTACATAAACATTACTAACATCTCAGCTAGTGATAGTATGGACTTTCCTCTACACATTGTGCAGCAATCAACCTTTACTAACCAATAATATTATATATTAGTCATTTATAAATTAAATATATTTATTTTCTTTGTAAATTTTATTCATTTTTTTAAAACATTTTTTTCTATATTTAATTGTTTTAGCATCTTGTTTCGCAACAAATGTTCATTGATATGCAAAGCAAGTTGTGATGAAAATAAAATCTCTTAAAATTTCGATATTTATATTTATAAGATTTTTTTGAATAAATGTAATTCATTTTTTACTAATATTGTTTTCTCTAATGAAATTTGCTGAATCAAAATAAGCATCATTTATTCTAGATCATTCAAAATCAATAAATATTATTTCTTTACCATTAAATAAAATGTTTTTGCTTGATAAATCATTGTGTGATAAAACTTTTGGTAAGTAACTATATTTGCTTACTAAACAAGTATAAGTATCATTTATTTTTTTATCTAAATTTTCCACATTATTAATATATGAGAAATAATCATGTACTAATATTTTGGAATTTTCAGAAATTGCAATTGAGTGAAGTTTATTTATTTTGTCACACAATAATTTGAGTTTCTTTTTTTTATTAAAAATCAATGACAAAGTTCTGCCATTTATTCATTTTTTTATAAAGTTTCCAATTTCATCATAATATATTACATTCTCATCTTTAATTATTTTTAAAATTTCCAATTCATTTTTTCTGTCAACAACTTCATTTAGTCCAGAAAACCTTATCTGTCATTTTAAATTATCTATTGTAATTAAAAAAAATGATTTATTAGTAAAACCATGGTGTACTTCTTTTACTGATTTAATATCTTTTTTTTCATAACTGGTATTTTTAATAAAAAAAAGAATTGCATCATTGTTATTCATTTTTATCTTCTCTCAAGTAACATTGATGAATGTAAATCATCTTGGTTAAAAGAAACATTATCATATGAATGATGAACAATATTACCATTTAAAATTGTAATTATTGGAACACCTCATAATCTTCTTCCTTCGTGTGGAGTTCATTTAGCATTTGAGATAATATCATTGTTACTAATATATCAAAATCTCTCTGGGTCTATAATAGTTAAATCTGCATAGAATCCTACTTCAATTTTTCCTCTTCCATTAATTTCTAAAATATCACTTATATTTTCACATAATACTTTTGATAAAATATCAGGTCTAATATTTGAAAATGAAGCTAATTCAAACATTAACGGCATTAAAGTTTCTGATGAAGGAATACCAATTTTATTTAATTCGTATTTCTCTCATAACATATATGGAGAATGATTTGAATAAACAATATCAATTAAACCTTTTTTAAGAGAATTAATAAAGAATTGAATATTTGTAACATTACTATAACCAGAAGTTATAGAAAGTCTTTTTTCATCAATGCAATTTTTTATCATTTCCTTATAAATAAAGAATAAGTTAACATCAAAAGCTATATAAAAGTTAAAACCTTCCATTTTAAAATTATTAATTCTTGTAATTTCATTTGGACTACTTATGTCATAAAAGCAAATTTTATAATCCTTTTTAGGAATATATTTTAAAAACTGATTAATTCCAGGGTCTTTCATTGATATGAAAAGAACTTTTGATTGTTTTTGTATTTCAATTATTCTTGACTGAAATCATTTTCAATATTCCACATCGTCATCTTCTACACTAATTTTTCCGATGCTTAAAGTATTAAACATATAAGAAGTTTTGTCACTATAGTCATTAAAGAAATCAATTATAGATGACTCACCTAAATTTACAATTGCGTTTTCATTTATTAAGTTCATATCATATGAATTTTGAAGTTCTAAATTTTTTTCAACATTAATTAAAGAAGTAACACCGCCTTTTAAAAAAGATCTAGACTCATTTGATATTTTATCTTTGTCATCAAATGTGTTAAATATATTTTGGCTTAAATCAATAATACCAGGGAAAACTAACTTTCCAGCTAAATCAAATTCAATATCTGGTTTCACTCTAATTACATTTGCAGATATTTCTGCAAAAATAGATTCCTCTATTAAAATATTAACTTTCTTATAGTTTGGTAATGTACAGTTTTTTAATAAAATTTTCATAGTGTTCGCCTTTTGTTTTTATATTATTATAAAAAAGTGAATTTATCAAGTGTTAATAAAAAAAATGTTATTTTTATTAAAAAAAAATAGTTTAAATATATAATATACTTGTTTAAATATATATTTATATGCAGATGTAGTTTAATGGTAGAACACAACCTTGCCAAGGTTGATACGCGGGTTCGATTCCCGTCATCTGCTCCATTTAAAAAAAAATAGCAATGCTATTTTTTTTTTTTTTTTATAACTTGATATTTAATTTTTTTAAAAATTCATTTACTAATTTATTTACTTCTTCTTCTGTACCGCATTCAAGAGCTTTATCAGCTAATACAATACAATCAGAATGTTTAATTTTAGAAATTAAATATTTGGCCTTTGGAATTGAAGAAGCAGACATTGATAATGCATCTAATCCTGTTTTTCCTAATCCCAATAATAATGGAATAGATTTTACATCTCCTGCCATTTCACCACACATTGCTGCTCATTTATTATGTTTTTTTGCACCAAGAATTGTTGCATTAATTAACCTTAATAATGAAGGATTATTTGGCTGATATAAATATTTAATTTTTTCAGACATTCTATCTACAGCGAAAGAATATTGAATTAAATCATTTGTTCCTATTGAAAAGAAATCAGCATGCTCAGCAAATTTATCTGCAATCATGGCAGCAGAAGGTATTTCTATCATCATTCCTATTTCAATATCATTAGAAACTTTATGACCTTCTTTTTTTAATTCTTCTATTCATTCTAATGTATGATTTTTAGCTCTAGTAAATTCATTAATTGTAGCTATCATAGGAAACATAATTCCTAATTTACCATATACAGAAGCCCTTGCAAGAGCTCTAATTTGAGTTCTAAAAATTTCAAGATTGTCTAAACAAAATCTAATTGCCCTATATCCTAAGAATGGGTTTTCTTCTTTGTCAAATTTATAATATTTTAAATTTTTGTCTCCACCTATATCAAGTGTTCTTACAACAACTAATTGTTTGTTGTTTTTTTCAAGAACATATTTGTAAGATTCAAATTGTTCATCTTCAGTTGGTCAATTATCGTTATCCATATATAAAAATTCACTTCTATATAATCCAACACCTTCAGAACCAAAACTTTCTAGACTGTCAGAATCATCTGGAGTTCCAATGTTTGCTTCAACTAAAACAGAGTGACCATCTAAAGTAGTAGCTTTTTTATCTTTATATTGTAGTAACTCTTTATTAAAGGTTTCAAGATCTTTTATTTTATTTTTTCAATCTTCTAAATTAGAAGGATTGATTTCAACAATACCTTCATCACCATCAATTGCAATTATGTCATCTTTTTTAACAACTTCTGTAATATTTTTCAAACCCAAAACAGCAGGAATTCCTAATGTTCTTGCCATTATTGCAGCATGAGATGTTCTTCCACCTATGTTAGTTAAAAAACCTTTAACAAAGTCTTTATTTAGAATTGCTGTTTCTGAAGGCGTTAAATCATCTGCAATTATAATAACTTCTGTGTTGATAGACATTAAATCAGGGATTTGAATATTAAAAAAATTATATAGTACTCTGTTTTTAACATCAAGAACATCGCTTGCTCTTTCTTTAAAATATGGATCATCCATACTACTAAAAATGTTATAAATATTAGAGAAAACTTTATCAATTATATAACCACCGTTTTTCTTTTCACTATCTAAAATATTTTTAATTTCATTTATGATTTCAGGGTCTTCTAATATTTGAATGTGAGCATCAAATACAGCAGCTTTTTCTTCACCGATTTTTTTTATTGAAATTTCTTTTATCTCATTTATTTGTTTTTTAGATTTATCTAAAGAATTATTAATTAAAATTAACTCATTATTAATATCTTTAGTTAAATCTTGAGTTATGTTTAATTTTTCCTTTTTTATTATAAAAGGCTTTGCAAAAGAGATTCCAGAGCTTGCCCCAACACCTAATAGTTTTTTCATAATACGATATCCTTTAAATTAATAATACAAATATAATTTTATACTAAAAAATATTTTATTAACTAATTTTGAATAACATTATTTGATTTTTCTAAAATTGTTTTCTTGATGTCATTGTATATTTTTTCATTTTCAGATAAAAATTTACCTATTTGTGCTCTACCTTGACACATTTTTACATCATTATAATAATATCAAGAACCTGCTTTTTTAATTATTTCATAATCAATTGAAAAATTTATTATTTCATTTTTATAATCAAAACCAGTACCAAAAAAAATGTCAACATAACATATCTTAAGTGGTGGAGCCAATTTATTTTTAGAAACTGTTACTTTTGATTTAATTCCTATTATTTCAGTTCCAGACTTTATCAATTCTGCTTTCCTGATTTCCAATCTAATTGAAGAGAAAAATTTAAGTGCTCTTCCACCAGTGGTAACTTCAGGGTTTCCAAACATTACTCCAATTTTTTCTCTAATCTGATTAATAAAAATAACAGTTGTATTACTTTTTGAAATGCTTGCTTGAATCATTCTAAGACCTTTAGACATTAATCTTGCATGAGCGCCCATATTTTGATCATACACTTCACCATTTAATTCAGACTCGGGAATTAGAGCAGCAACAGAATCAACAACTATTAGATCAACTTCATTTGTTTTTAGTAAAGCATCCATTACATAAAATGCTTGTTCTCCAGAATCTGGTTGAGATAAAAGCATTTTGGATAAATCTACCCCAATTTTTTTGCAATAAATTCCATCAAGAGCATTTTCTGCATCAATGTAGGCAACCCTACCATTATTTTTTTGACATTCAGCAACACACTGCAATGCAACTGTTGTTTTTCCACTTGATTCATTACCATATATTTCTATTATTCTACCCTTTGGAAATCCTTTGACTCCAAGTGCATTGTCTAATGATAAACTTCCAGATGAAATAACGTCTCCATCTCAAGTTGCTTTGTCTTCAAGATATTTAAGAGTTCCTGATCCAAATTTCTTTTCAATGTTTTTTATAGTATCTTTTAAAACTTCTTCTTTAAGTTCTTCTTTTACTTCTTTTTTCATAATTCTCCTACGTACTATAGGATATGTATTGTAAAAAATATTTATTCAATATTTAATAAAGATTTATGAAGTTCTTCTAAAATCTTTTGTGAAAGAATAATATTGTTTTTTTCTTTTCCGTTATCAGGAATAAGCATTTCAAAATCATAAATCATTTCATCAATGATTATACAAAAATATACTGTACCACTTGCCTTGCCTTCAACTTCAAAAGATTCAATATTAGAAGTAATTCCTAAAGCAATTTTAGTTTTAAGTTTATTTTTTATTCCATATGCCATTTCAATAGCAACTTCTTTTGAAATAGATCCATGTTTTTCTAAAGTAATAGTTTTTACTGAACATAGATTTTCCTTTGAAATTCTACTATTAGCTATAACTCCACCTTTAAAAATTTTAGATTTGTTTACTTCATCATTCAAAAAGAAAGATGAATTTATTAAAGAGTTCATTGAAGATTCAGCAATAGAAATATCTCATTTTTTTTCTAAAATTATTTTAGATATTTCATTAATTAAGTTTTTATTTTGCATACATTCTCCAAAAATCACATTTTAATTATATATTAATATAGTTCAATAAGTTATAAAATTTTGATGTCTGTTACTTCTTTGATTTCATTGGTAAGTATTTCTTTAACACCCTCGTTATATGTAAGGTCTACTAAATGACAACCAACACAAGCTCCTCCAAGTTTTATTGATACAACACCTGTTTCTAAATCAAAATCAATAAAATCCAAATCGCCACCATCCATAGAAACATAGTATCTAATTTCTTCAATTATTTCTTTAATTTCTTTAACTATTTCTTCTTTTGAACGACTCATATATTTAACCTTTTAATTTATTCATATTATATTATAATAACCTTAGAGAATAAAAAATGAAAAAAGTTGTAATTGGTAAAGTAACTAGTATTAACAAAGATGACTTAGTTGTTTTAGTTAATAAAACTAGTTTTAAGTGCAATAAGAAAGATATATCTGACTACAATTGTAATTTAGATTCAATGTTCACTGTCAATAAAAGATATAAGTTTATAGTATTAAGAAATAAAGATAATACTGTATTTTTATCATATAAAATTGGAAGACCTAAGCTTATTAAAAATAGAAATAGTCCAACTCCTACAATATCAGGATTTAAAAATCTTTCTAATGATATGCACAAGAATTTAAAAAACTATAAAATAGATTAGTTTGATTTTATTATTAGTTTAATTAGATTAGATATTTTTTTTCTGTTTAAAACATGATTTATTTTAAATTGATCTTCTGATGAAGGTTTGTTTATTAAATCAGAAATTACTTTGAAAGAAATAAAATCAATTTTATTTTTATTACACACATTTGCAACTGATCAAGATTCCATATCAATAACATCTATTTTTTCCTTTTTGAACATAAGATAATTTACATAATTTTTATTTGTTATAAAACTATCACCTGAAGCAACATTCCCATTTTTAATTTCAAAATTTTCATTAATCATTTTTAAGAAGGCTTTTGATTTTTCAAATGAAAAAAAATTATCTTTTTCTTTGGGTATTTGACCAATTTTATAATTAAATGCTGTCAAATCAACATCATATGAAAAAAACTTTTCACAAAAAACAAGATCATTTACTCTTAATACTTTTGAAAGAGCTCCAGCCGTGCCAATATTTATTATTTTTTTTAATTTAAAGTTTGTAATTAAATTTTGAGAAGCGATTGCTGAATTAACCTTGCCAATCCCAGAATAAGTAAAAACTATTTTGTTATCATATATGAAAAAATCTTGATTATTATTTTTCTTAAGTATTATTTTTGATTTCATTTCTTTGTTGAAAATGAATTCACTTTTCATTGCTATTATTATTCCAATCATATTACTCTTTTATTGACTCCATATTTATTTTAAAAATTGTCTTGTATCCTTCATCTAAATTTGAAATGCACAAATCAATTAGTTCATAATTTGTTTCTCTATGTTTTCTTGAAGATATTTTGTCTGCACAAAAAACTATTTTCTCCAATAAGGTTGGATTACTTCTTGGTATTGTGTGAAATTTAACTGCATTCAAAATATCTTCATCTTTGAAAAGGTATTTTCTTTTCATTATATATTCTCCTAGAGGACCATGAATTACTTTTCAACTTGGGAAATCATTATAATTTAGCAATTCTTTTGAATAATGAATTTGTTTATCAATTGGGATCTCTTTTGCAATATCATGATACAAACCAGCACAATATGCTTTCATTTGAAAATCTTCACTATGAGAACTTGCAATCTGTTTTGATATATTAGCTACTTCAATACAATGATTTATTCTTCTCTCAGAAAGACCTTCTTTTTCTAATCTGTAAATTCCATATATTGAATTTTCATTTATATAATTCAATACCTCTTCATTCATCATTTTAATATCTGGATTTAGAATAAGTTCAGAAGATGAAGTATTTACCTTTGGTTCTTTTATTAAAATAGCTTTTTTTTCTTTATTTACAAAATTATTTTCTCTTTCAAAGCAAATAATTTTACATTCTTTTTCTATTTGATCATAATTTTTTCAATTTTTGAAATTGTTAAATTGATCAGACCCAACTAATAAATATAATTCGCTTTCAGGAAATTTATTTTTAAAGTAATTTATATTTTTATAAGTATAAGAAATTTCTTCATCTTCCTTTTCAATTTCAGAAACAGAAAAAAAAGAATAATTTTTAATAGCAATATTAATCATTTTTTTTCTTTGTTCTCATGTAGATTTATGATTTTTATTATCCGGAGAAATATAAGACATAATAAAATATAAATGATCTGCATTTATATTTTTATATGCTTCTAATGCCGCTTGTAAATGTCCATTGTGTATTGGGTCAAAAGATCCACCAAATAATATTATCTTTTTCATAACTATATTATAGATTTTTCTGTAATAGAAAAACCAATTTCTTTTGGACTATAAATTGTTATTTTTTCGACACCTTTTAAAACTATCAGCGCTGCTCCTGAAGCAAAAATAGAATATTTTTTCTTAGAGTCAAGTTTGATTTCATTTTTTTCAAATTCAAATTTATCAATGTATTTAACATTCTCATTTTTTTGAATGTAGTTTTCAATTTTATCTTTATTTACTTTATTAATTTTTAAGAATGAACTTTTATAAAAAACTAGAGAACTATTTTCATCACTTATTTCATCAATAGAAATACCAAATAAATTTTCAATGAAAAATGTTTGATTATCTTTTTTTATATGAAATTGTGTTGCACTAAATTCACTCTTAAATGTTTTTAAAATATCCTTACTATTTATAAAATTAAAAATAGATTTTTCATTTGGATATCCAGGAGTATCAATTAATTGGCATCTGTTCATTTTTATTTTTATTAAATTTAATGTTGTATTTTTTATTGGGCTTGTAACTAATTTAGAATCAATTTTTGATATTGATAACAAAGCATTAATTAATGAAGATTTTCCAACATTTGTTTTTCCAATAAAATATGTTTTTTGTTTATCCTTAGAAGCTTCTTCAATATATCTAATTATCTTTCATAAGTTAGTTTTTTCAAATGCATCATATAAAATAATATCTATTGGATAGATGCCTTTTTCATTTAAAAGATCATATATGTTTTCAACCGTTAATTTCTCTTGAAATTTTTTTGGTAAGCACTTTCTTTTATTGACAACTACTAATACATTTGAGTTCAATTCAAATTCACTTAGTATTGAGTTTTGTATATCAAAAAGATCAAGGATCATTATTACTAAATTGTCTTCAAAATCTATTTTATTTAATGTCTCTTTAATATTTTCGTCTGTTTCTATTTTTGTATTTTCACCATAATTTTTTAATTTAAAACATCTAATGCAATATTTAAAATCATCATCAAATTTACTCACATAACTAATTGAATTTTTATCTGAAGATAAGTAGTTTCCACATCCAATACATTTTCTATTGTAGTTCATAGTATTTTATTTTTCCTTAAAGAAATCATTTGTAATAGAAACATCTAAAATATTTCTGTTGCTACTAATATTTGCATTAATATTTGTTGCCTTTATTTCTTCTTCTTGTAGTTGAGAGTAGATTTTATTAGATAAAATATTAATCAATTGATTTTCTTTAATTTTAGCAATAAAAATTATCTCTTCATCATCTTTTGAAATTAATCTTTTTCCAGAGTTATATCTACTTGATACTGGGATTTCAAAAGTTAAGAATTTTCTACATCCTTTATTTGAAAATAAATAGATGTATCTTTCATCATTTTTAATTGTTAATAGAGATGAAACAAAGTCATCTTTTTTTAATTTGATGTTTTTTACACCAGAAGAAGATCTGCCTTGTGTAGGAACCTCATCCAAAGGATATCTAATATAAAAACCTTTTTTTGTAATTGCAACAATTTCATTATCATTCTTATCTAAAAATTTACAATATACTACTTTATCATCATTTTTTAATTTAAAACAACTTTGAACTTTAACATTTTTTGAAATACTAATATCATTTGTCAAAAATTTCTTAATTAGTGAATTTTTAGTAGCAATTAAAATTTCAAAATCATTAATTGTTTTTGAATCAGCTATGAATGCAAATAAAATAGTTTCATCAATGTCTAATGTACAAAAATCATTTATGTGAATTCCAAGTTGCATTTTTGCAAATGTAGTTTTAATTTTATATGATGGAATTGAAATTGATCTTCCCCTACTAGTTATAACAATTACATGTTGCAATGTATTTAATACAGAAGAGAAAAATATTGGAATATCTTCTTCAGAATATTTGCATCCTAATAGATCTTTTTGGCTTGAAATGAAATCATTAACAAACTTAATATATCCTTTTTTTGTTATAACTATTGATCTTGTAGCAACATCAACAACATCTAGGTGACTGAATTCATAGGATTCAATTTCTTTTTCAATTCTACTTTTTCTATTACTTGAATATGTTTCTTTTTTCTTATTTAAAATTTCAATTAAAAAATTGTTTCTATGATTTTCATTATTTATAATTAAGTTAAGATCAATTATTTTTAATGATATTTCATGATGCTCTTTTCTTAATTTGTCAATATCAATATTTGTTAAGTTATATAATCTTAATGAAATAATTGATTCTGCTTGATTTTCGTTTACATTAAAAAACTGAATTATTTTATTCTTTGCATCTTCTTTGCCTGCAGAACTTTTAACAATGTTTATTAAATTATCAATTTTTTCTAAAGCTTTTAATAAACCTTCAATTATTTCTTTTCTCATTAGCAATTTATCTAAGTCAAATTTAGAACTATTAATTATTACTTGATTTGCTCAAGAAATTATTGCATCAAAAATTCCTGTTAAAGTCATTAAAACAGGTTTTCTATCTTTAATTATTATGACATTTGCATTATATGAAATTTGCAGTTGAGTGTTTTTAAATAAATAAGATTTTATTGCTTCGATATTTCTATCTTTTTCAACATCAATACAAATTAATATTCCATCTTTATTTGATTCATCTCTAATTTCTTTAATTCCTGGAAGTTTATTATTGACTCTTATTTCATCAATTGTTCTTACTAAGTTTGCTTTATTTACATCAAATGGAATTTCAGTAATTCTAAATTGAACAAATTTTGAATTTAAATCAACCTGTTCAAGTTTTGATTTTATTGAAATTTTACCTCTACCAGTTTCATAAATTTTCTTTATATCTTCTTTACCTTGAATTATTCCAGAGGTTGGAAAATCTGGACCAGGTATTATCTTTAATAAGTCTTCAACATTACAATTAGGATTTCTTATTCTAAAGATCATTCCTTCTATAACTTCATTTGGATTATGAGGCGGGATATTTGTTGCATATCCTGCAGCAATTCCAGTAGCTCCATTTATCAAAATATTAGGAACTAAAGAAGGCAGAACTGTTGGTTCAATTTCTGAGTCATCAAAGTTTTTAATAAAACTGACAGTATTTTTTTTAATGCTATCAAGCATTTCTTCTCCAAATTGAGATAACTTTGTTTCAGTGTATCTCATTGCTGCAGGAGAATCACCGTCAATCGAACCATTATTACCATGCATTTCAACTAAAGAGATGTTGTTTTTTCAAGACTGAGACATTCTAACCATTGCTTCATATATTGAAGAATCACCATGAGGATGATACTTACCAATAACTTCACCAACTGTTCTTGCTGACTTTTTAAAGCTTCTTTGGTGTGAAAGACCTAACTCTCCCATTGCATAAAGAATTCTTCTCTGGACTGGTTTTAAACCATCTCTAATATCAGGTAGTGCTCTATCTTGAATAATATATTTTGCATACTTGCTAAAACTATTAGAAATAATGTCATCTAATGATCTATTGTCTATGTTGTCTATATTTTCTGAATTTTCAAATTTATTTTTCATATTTAACCTTACTAATCATCATTAAAATCAAAATTAATATTTTCATTAATTCATTCTTTTCTTAAAGAAGTATCATCCCCCATTAATATAGAAACTCTTTTTTCAGCAAGGGCTGCATCACCAATATTAACTTTTATTAGTTTTCTAGTTTTTGGATTCATTGTTGATTCCCATAATTGATCAGCATTCATTTCACCAAGACCTTTATATCTTTGAATTTCATATGATGAAAATTTATTTTTTATTTCATTTAATTCTTTATCATCCCAAGCATATTCATAGGCATTATTTGACTTATTTTTAACTTTATAAAGTGGTGGTAAGGCAATAAATACATTTCCATTTTCAATCATGTTTTTCATATATCTATAGAAGAAAGTCAGAATTAATATTTGAATATGAGAACCATCAGTATCTGCATCTGTCATTATTATTACTTTTCCATATTTTAGTTTTTCAATAGTAAAATCTTTTGCAATACTTGCACCAAGACATGAAACTATTACTGATATCTCATCATTAGATAGGATTTCTTTTAAATTAGATTTTTCTACATTTAAAACTTTACCTTTTAAAGGTAAAATAGCTTGTATTCTTCTATCTCTCCCCATTTTAGCAGTTCCACCAGCTGAATCTCCTTCAACTAAAAAGATTTCAATTTCTGAAGGAGTTTTAGATTGACATGGCGAAAGTTTACCAGAAAGAATTCTTTCTTTTTGTGTGTTTTTAATTTGTCTTACTTCTTCTCTTGCAAATCTTGCAGCCAGTCTTGCATCTCTTGAATTTTTAATTTTTTCAAGAATTTTTAATGCCTCTTTTTTATTTTGATCTAATCAAACAAATAGTTTAGGAATAACTATTTTTTTAACACTTACAGATGCTTCTTGTGTGAATAATTTGTTCTTTGTTTGCCCTTCGTATGAAATTAGTTTTTCAGGTATCTTAACAGAAACTATTGCAGTCATACCTTCTCTAACATCTGAACCCTCAAAATTACTATCTTTATCTTTTAAAATTTTTAATTTTCTTGAATATTCATTTATAGCTTCAAGTAATCCTGATTTAAATCCAATTTCATGTGAACCACCCTCAAAGGTTTTTACTGAGTTTGCAAAGGAAATGATTGTTTCTGAATTATCATTTGAATATTGAAATGCTACTTCAACATCAATTTCATTTAAGCTTGAGTTAAAATAAATAACATCTGATATAGGTTTTTTATTTTGATTAATGAATTTTACAAATTCAATTATTCCATTTTCACTATGAAAAACTTCTTTATAGTTTTTTTCAGCATCATAAAATATTATTTCAAGTCCCTTAAATAAAAAACTTGTTTCTTTAAGTCTTTCTTTAATAATTGAAGAATTGAAAGTTATAGAAGGGAAAATAATACTATCAGGCATGAAAGTTATTTTTGTCCCTCTTTTTTTAGTTGTCTCCCCTTTTGTAAGTGATGATTTAATGCTTCCACCAGAAACATACTCAGATCTATAAACGTTTCCATTTACATATACTTCAACATTCAATCATTTACTTAGTGCATTTACTACTGATGAACCAACACCATGAAGACCACCAGCAAAATTATATGCATCATTACTAAATTTTCCTCCAGCATGTAAGCTTGTGAAAACAGTATCAACTGTTGATTTTCTTGTAGTTGAGTTTATTCCAACAGGAATACCTCTTCCATTATCTTCTACAGTAATTGAACCATCAATGTTCATTGAAACTCAAATTTTATTTGCATAACCTGACATTGCCTCATCAACTGAGTTATCAAGAAGTTCTCAGATTAAATGATGTAGACCTCTATGATCAGTTGAACCAATATACATTCCAGGTCTTTTTCTAACAGGTTCTAAACCTTTTAAAACTTTTATATCACTATCTTTATAGCTCATGTAACCTCAAATCTAAATATGGTTTATTGTTTATATTATAATTAAAAAATAAATATGTTTTTAAAACATTTTTTTCAAAATTGATTATAATTTTATTATTGTATTCAAAAGGCTAATTATGGATTATTTTATATTGTTTTTCTTTTTTATATTTTTTTCAGTTATTGGTTATTTACTAGGTAGTGTTTTGCTTGGTGTAATAATTGCAAAAAGGAAAAGAATTAATATAAGATCTATAGGTTCTGGAAATGTTGGTTCAACTAATATAACAAGAGCTCTTGGTCTAAAAATTGGATTCATTACTTTTTCTTGAGATTGTGTAAAATCTTGAATTGCAATTGCATTTGCTACATTAATATATTCTGCTACAAAAAATATATTTGTAGAAAAAAATACTTTTATAGATAATGGTTATATTGTGTATGCTGGTGGTTTCTTTGCTGTTGTTGGTCATTGCTTTCCAATAAAATATGTAATTACATTATTTAGGAATAAATTTCATTTTGATTTTTGTAAGGAATTAAAAGGTGGAAAAGGCGCTGCAACAACTGCAGGATTCTTCATGGCTTTGTCTCCTTGAATATTTATACTTACATTTATTTTGTTTTGAGTTTTTCTTGCTATAACTAGATACGTATCTGTTTCATCAATGTGTGCAATTTTTTTAGGGTTTGTTTTTGCAACGGTTCCAAATTTGAATTTTATGTATATGATGGATTTAGGACCTGAAGTAACAATTGTTAATGTGGGTAATTCAGTGAGTAATTTTACTGATCCTAAAATTAATTATCAAATGTTTGAATCCTACTTATATTCAAATATAGTGTTCACATTCTTTATATTTGCTCTTGTTACATATATGCACAAAGTTAATATTAAAAAACTAATAAATGGTAATGAGTCAAAATTAGGTAGTAGAAAAAATAAAAAATAACATATGTTATTTTTTATTTTTATTTTTTACAAGCAACACTATGCCAACAACTATTCCAATAGTTGTTAATAACCAAATGATTGATGAGATCATAAATATAATTGCATTGCTATTAGTTAAAGCTATGTTCTCAATTCTTTTAATTTCATTATTTCTTGCTTCTCCTGGTGGAAAAAAAGGTCTAACTTCATTGTTTAAGTAATCAGTATATTCTTTACTTAATTGACTTGTTCAAGAAAAGTAATCAATATTATTTTTAATTAATTTTTGAGTAGCTTTTGGAAAACTATTTATTTCTGCTTCAGTAAAAGTAGATGACTTATAAACATTATAGTTATGCAAAGTATCAAAAAAACCATTTGTGGTTCTTAAGCCGAATTCTTCATTAAATAATTTTTCTTCTTCAGATAAAATTCTTATATTATTGCCCATCGAAACAACTGTAAATGTAATTGCTGATGCTAAATATAAAACACCACTTAATGCTATAATAAGAATACTTTTTTTGTTTTTCATATTTTATAACTTTCAATATTTTATGTTTTTATACTTATTTATTATATATTAATTTTTTAAAAAATTTTATTGAAAATATTAGATATATTTGTCAAAGAAGTTTTCTACACTTCCATATTTTTTAATTGCTTCTTCAGTATAAATTGATGCTGCAACTTTACCATTGATTAAAACAACTATTCTATCGGCTAAATATTCTACTTCATCTATTTCATGTGAAACAGTTACAATTGTCATTCCGTTTTCTTTAGCAAATTCTTTCATAAATTTTTTAATTCTGAATTTTATATTTATATCTAAACCAGCAGCGATTTCATCCATAAATACAACTTTAGGTTTGTGCATAACAGCTAGTAATGCATTTATTCTTTGCATTTGACCACCAGATAAACCTTGAGCATTTTTACTTATGAATTCATCTATTCCAAAGATCTTAATTAAAGATTCTAGTTCTTTTTTTGTTAGTTTACAATCAAATACAGAAACATAAAAATTTATAACTTTTTTAACAGAAAGACCATTTGGGTAAGAAGATTTTTGAAATTGAATTCCAATATTTTCCATTGGAGATTTTTTTCAATCAAATAAATATTCAATTTTACCTTCACTTGGTTTATTCAAACCAGCTATACATTCAACTAGAGTTGTTTTTCCTGAACCATTAGGTCCAACAATAGCTAGGTTTTCATTTTCCCTAATTTCGACAGAAACACCATCAAGTGCTTTTTTACCTTTTGGTCCTTTACCGAAAATTTGTACTAATGAAGAAACTTTTATTAAAGTTTTAGGGCCATTTTTTAATGGTGTGTTGATTTTTTCAAAATCTCTTTTTTCACTTTTATTATAATTTGCTAAAAAGTGTTCAAGTCAATATTCACTATTTTTTTTTGTTGTATTGTCTACAACATCTTTTTTTACATTATTTTCTTTTGTATCTTTTATCATATTTTACCTTGTACTTCATTTAAATGTTTTTAGTGATATACCCATGAATATCCCAGATATTACAAAAGGCATTACTAAATTTAGAATTTTATCAGTTTGATCAAATATAGGTTGTAATTCACCTGGTTTTTTTGTGTGTAAAACATTAAATACTGAATTAACATCAAATATTGAACTTTCCTCTATTAAAACTGTTATTTTTCAAAGGTTATCTTTTGGATCAAGAATTGGTAATCCT
>CAMREV010000011.1 GCA_947041945.1 uncultured Mycoplasmataceae bacterium
ATTTATTTACTATTCAATGCTATGTAAGACTATAAAAGAAAACTTTGATAGCATTGAATAGTAAATAAATAATAAAAAAAACCACAATGTGGTTTTTTTTATTGTCAAAAAATAATAATTATTTTTTAATAGGAGGTGGAGTAGAACCTGCAGATGGTCCAGTTGGTGCAGATGGTCTTTTTACAACCGGTGCATTACTCTTTGGAACTGAAATTGTAGGAGGTACATATTTTCCAGGAGCTTGAGGTCCACCAGGAGCTCTTCCACCAGGAGCTATTCCTGCAGAGTTTGCAATTCCAGGTCCTTTTTTAGGTGTGTTAGACATAGTATATAACTTGTCTTCCATACTTTTTTTCTTTCTAACTTGTTCGTTTTTCTTTTTTTGGAATCTAATAAAGAATATTAACGCAATTACTATAGCAATGAATGCAACACCACCACCAATACCAGCAATTACTAAAGTAAGATTATCACCAGAATTATCAACAAATTTACTAAAACCATCAACAATAAAAGTAAAAGTTTGTTCAGCAGTAGGAGTTTCTGGTCTCATAGGTACTAAGTTACCTTTTTCATCATAATCATAATAACCACCAGTAACAGTAAGAGTAACTTTTAAAGTACCTTTTATATCATCTGGTTCAGAAATAACAAACCCAGTTTTACCAGTATCATTAGTAACTAATTTAGTACTAACATCAAAATCATTAGTTACTGTATTAAAAATAGTTAATGGATTATCTATGTTAAAATATTGTTTTTGAAAGGCACCACTTAGAGAACCATCACTAGCAGCATTTTTATATAATGTAGTTGGATTAGTAGCAGAGGCTGCGGGTTGTTTGGCAACAAATCTTGTTGGACCAGCAATTTTTTTAAATCCATTAATAGTAGTTTTTTCAGTTGTTGGACCTTGATCAGAAGGTATAAATTTACCAGCAGGATCAGAATTAATATAATTTCTTAAATAAGAAGGGATAGTTAAAGTTCCATCTTTATTGTTAAATGTTACTTCATTTTGTTTAACTTCTAAACGAGAGTCAAATTTTGCACTGTTTAGGGGATGTTTTGAAAAAACACCATTATTTATGCTTACAAAACGAATAGCGTTGCCATCAGTACCTGCACTATCAGAAGCATATTGATATGGTTCTGCAAAATTTACATCACTTATAGATACTCCAGTTGGAGCAATAACACTTCTCATATTATTAACTGTAAGCATTAACGGAACAGGCGTATTTACAGTGCCACCACCTGCATCTATTGATTTATTAATTGAACCAGTAAAACTATATATGCCATCTTGAATGTTGTTTGCTTTATTTGCTAAACTAATAGTCTTTAGCTCAAATATTACATTTTCATCAAGTGGAAAACCATTTTGTATTTCAAAGAAAGTTCAAAACGGATGATCTGCAGCTATTGAAGTTCCTACAGCGGGAATAGGTAATTCAAATGGAAAATAATCGTTAAAAACTACACCTGGTTTTTGAATTATGGCAGTTTTTGCTCTTGTAGTTCCAATATTTTTTGCTTCAATTTTACTAATTTCTTTATTATTAACTAATTTTTCTTCCTTTAAATTAACACTATTAGTAAATAATGCAGATAAACCAACACCTACTAAAGATGAAAAAGTTAAAGTAGATAAAATTATTTTTCTAGCTAATTTATTTTTGTTTTTGTTTTTTATCATATTTTTCTCCTAAAGAATTCAAATATATAAGAATTTATAAAATATAAATAAATTATAACATTTTTTTATATTAACTCACTTAAATTTAAATTCCAATATTTTCACAATCTATTTAATTATACAACAAAAAATAAAATATCAGTATGAAAAATAATATATAAAATGTATAATTATTTATAGTAAATTTATTTTTAGGAACAAAAATGTCAAAAAAAAGAAAAAAAATAAGAAAGCAAAAATTAGCTGATCAAAAAGAAACTAGAATTAAAAAACTTATTAAAAAAGCAAAAAAAGAAAATAAACTTAAAAAAGCAGACGCTTAATTTAGGAATATGGAACAAATAAATATTATCTTCATTCATGGGTTATTAGCAAATAAGAATTCAAATATAGCCCTTGAAGAATATTGTATAAAAAATAAGTTTAATTACTATTCAATGGATTTGCCAGGACATGGAGAAGAACCATTCAATGATATTGATTTACATTTAGATGCATATATTGACTTTGTTTTAAACTTTATAAATATAAATAATATAAAAAAACCAATTTTAGTAGGCCATTCTCTTGGAGGGGCTATTACAGTTGGTTTAATTTATAAAATGAATAAAGAAAATAGGTCTCTGGCAATACTTGAAGATCCAATAAACCAATCAATTATAGAAAACATTGAACCAGGTAAAATTGATACTTATGTTTTTGATGTTGGTGTTTTTCTTAAAAAAATAAAAGATATATCTAAATACACATTTAAAAATTTCAATAAAATAAGACAGCTATTAGCAAATTCAACTAGCAATGAGAGTTTAAACTTTTTATGAGATTGTTATAGAAAAATCGATATTCCTACTTTAGTAATATTTGGTGAAAAAGATAAATTGTTAAATCAAGAGTCTTCAGTAAAAAATATTAAAGGATTAAATAAGGATATAGAATTTTCTATAATCAAAGAAGCAAGACATACACCACATGTTAATGATCCAGAAGGTTATATTAATTCTATAAATGGTTTTTTAATAAAAAATAAAATTATAAATAAATAATATTATGTGCAACTTTCACATATTTCATCAATAATATCTTTTTCTGTTTTACAATAGTAAAAGGTTTTTATACCCAATTTAAAACCATATAAATGGTGAAGAGTAAAATCAGTAAGTGATTTTACTTTTTTAAAATATATATTTATTGATTGTGCTTGATCAATATAACATTGTCTTATTGCAGCTAATTCGATTAACCTATATTGATTACATTCAGATGCAATTTTATAATATTTTCAATTTTTTATATTTGGGACAAGTGTTGGTAGATTTATTTTTCCATCTTCTTTATAAAATAAATGTTGTATTGGTTCAGTACTTTCTGTTGCATTAATTGCTTTCCCACTTGTAGCTGTTGGTGCAATAGAAATTAATTGAGCATTTCTAATTCCATATTTTTTAATTTCTTCTGCAAGATTTTTTCATTTATTTAAATCAGGTTTATATTTTGTTAAATCTAGAGCATCTTTGTTTGCTTTAAAAATTGGTAATTCACCTTTTGATCATAATGTTTCTCTGAATTTAGCAAATGGACCTTTCTCCTTTGCTAAATCTTTTGAAGCCTCAATTATTTGGAAAGTTATTTCATCAAATATTTCATGAGTTATTTCTAATGCTTCTTTTGAATCAATTACTATTTTTTTAGTAGCTAAAAAATTAGCAAAATTTAAAACACCTATTCCAAGATATCTATAGTTAGAATTGGTTAAATACCCTTCTATTACAGGATAAATAGCAACATCTACAGAATTGTCCATTGCTCTTACTAAGATTGAGACAGTCTCTTTTTGTTCTTTTTTAGATAAATATCCTCATACATTTAAATTTATTGATGCTAAATTACAAAGGGAAATTTCTCCAGCAGTTGAAGTTTTTTCAATTTTGTATCAACCATTTTCTTCCAATTCTTTTGTTTTAACTTTTGTAGTTTCTCTTGAAGGTAATGTAATTTCAGTACAAAGATTTGAAGAGTTTATATATCTATTAAGCATTGAAACAGAGTTTACATTCTCTTCGTGAAATAAATAAACATTACCTGTTTCTACTCTTTCTTTCATAATCATTTCAAATAATTTTCTTGCAGATATTACTTGTTTTCTGATGTTTTCTTTTTTTTCATATTCTTCATAAGTATCTTCAAATTCTTTTCCATATTTAAATTTTAATTTTGGAACATCCGCAGGATCAAATAATGTAACATTCTCATTTTTTAATAATCTATTAATTAATAGATCATTAATTTTTACAGCATACTTTAATTGTCTTGCCCTATTTTCTTCTGTTCCACTATTATTTTTAAGAACAATTAAATCTTCAAAATTATAGTGTCATCATTGAAAGTATATTGCACATGCTCCTGGTCTTGATGAACCTTGATTAAATGCTTTTACAGTTGCTTCAATAATTTTTATAAATGGAACTGGTCCAGATGAAAAACCAGCATTACCCATAATGTAACTACCACTTGATCTTATGCTTGAAATATCAATTGCATTTCCACCTTTAAATTTAGAATAAATCGCAACATCATGTGCAGTTTCCATTATAGAATCTGCAGAGTCTCCCATTTTTGAAAGAACACAACTAGATAGTTGCTGATTTTTAGTACCAGCATTCAACATGATAGGAGTTGCTAAAGTAAAATAGTGTTGTGAAACCATATTATAAAAATCAATTATTTTTTTTACTCTGTCTGTTTTTTCATTTATAAAAAGTGCCATTGCTATTCTTACATATGAATGTTGGGGAAGTTCAAGCTTTTTTGATTTATTATAATTTAAACAATATTTACTATAAAAAGTATAAAGAGACTTAAAAGTAAATAAATAATCTCTTTCTGGATTGATTGCAAAATTTATTTCTTCAATGTCTTTTGAAGAATATTTTGAATAAATATCTTTTCAATATAGTTTAAAATGTATACCCTTTTCAATTACATCTTTTAAATGTGGGTATTCTTTATTTGTTTTTATATGTCAAGATTCTCTATATATTTTTAGTAAGTAAAGCTTGGCT
This sequence comes from uncultured Mycoplasmataceae bacterium, assembly GCA_947041945.1. Lineage (GTDB taxonomy): Bacteria > Bacillota_I > Bacilli_A > Mycoplasmatales > Mycoplasmoidaceae > CAMREV01. Next base: position 4,759 of record CAMREV010000011.1, read on the forward strand.
GCGATATTTTCATATAAAGGATGAATTCTACTTATATTATTTACAGCGGTTTTTATTAATTCATCATATACATCTACAATTTTTATTTTGTTGTAAAGTTTTATTTTTGTAGAACTTAATAGATTATCACAATATTCTTTATTATTGTCACATGCTCAAAGACATACTTTCCTCATTTTATGAATATCGTATTTTTCTTCTCTTCCATCACGTTTAATTACAACAATTTCTTCTGCACTTATGTGGCTATTTTTCTTAGAGCCTGTATCAATTTCTTCTTGCTTTTTAACTGCAATCTCTAATTGTGATAATTTTAGTGTTTTAGTCTTCATTTTTGTTCTTTTTTTTATATATAATTTGTTTTAAATAATTTATTAAGATTCTCTTTTAAATAATCTTTTTAGTAATTTTTCTAAATCTTTATCTTCATAATCCATGTCCATAGAACCAATATTATAATTTAATGCTGTTGCTTCTTGTTGTGCAGTATTATCTTTATTAATATCTTTGTAAGTATTGAATCAATCAATAATATCGATTCTTTCAACATTTTTATATAGGTGTTCAAGACCAATTCTTTCTAATCTATCATTCGCATAATGCTTCATGAACACTTCAAATACTTCTCTTGTTAGAGAGGGGATTGGACCAAAACTTAATAAGTAATCACCTCATTTAACTTCATCTATTACTATCTCTTCAACTATTTTGTAACATTCTTCTTGGAATCATGTTGATTTAAATAAATGAGTAAAACCTTCAGATTCATCTCTTCTTAAAATATTAATTAGTCCACCAACAACTGCAACATGCATATCTTCATCAAAGTTAATTAATTTAATAATCTTTGTAACTCCTGGGATAGCATCTTGGTATGCATTATTTATCATATATGTAACCATAAATGATATGTAAAATTTCAGACCTTCTAAAAAGAAGATATGAATTAACAATGTCAAAATCTTTTTCTTTATTTCATCATCAGAAAAAGTAATTTCATTATTAATATATTTTTTTATAACAGAGTAAGCTTCTATTTCTTTATCTGTTCTATTCTTAATCATTGGGATATCATATATTCTGTCAAATATTTCTGTCGCATTTGAAGAAAACATTTCTCTAATTATATGAGAATAAGATAATGAATGTATCAATTCAAAATATGCTTGTGATTTGAAAACTGACTCTCATTCACTTGAAGTAACAAGTTCAGACATTACGCTATCTAAACCACGATTTTGGACACTATCCATAAAAGTTTGAAATAAAAGGTTATTTATAAACACTTCTTTTATATGATCTGGTAAATTTTTAAAATTTTCTCTATCGGCAATCATAGATATTTCTTCTGGAGTTCAAAAAGCTTGTCTCATTGATTTCTCAATCACCTTTGAAAAAGGGTGTTTATAAACATCATAACGTTGAAATCCATTGTATTTTCCTAAAAATATTTTGATGTCTTTTATTGGGACAACTAGGTCTAAATCTACTATCTTGTTTTTTTTCATATAAGTCCTTTGGTGTTTTATTATATATATAATATTTAGAAAAATACAAAATTTTTATTTATTTATTTCATTCTTTTTTTAAAGTTGTATAATTATAATAATAAATATAAAAATGTTTATTAGAAAGGTTTTCTATGAAACTGATAAAACTGGTCTTTTCACTTGCATTTGTGGCACTATCTTTTGTTTGAGTTTTATTTGCAGCTGAAATGCTTTTTCCAGAAGAAGTAAATATATTTGCAAAATGAGATTGATTCCAAGATACTTTACTACCACTAATTAAGCAATCATACATTGGTCATCCTCAAGGTTTTGAAGGATTCCAATTGGTAGTGTATTCTGGTTCTATATTATTGATCTATTCATCATTAATATTCTTTATAGCTAAGATACCTGTTGTTGGGGATTTAATTAAAACTATTACTGGTTTTATTGCATTCTTCTCAATTATATTAATAATTATTGGTGTTCTTTTATGAATTGGTGTATTTCCTCTTTAATTAAGATTAAAAATAAAAATATTGGTTTTATAATCAATATTTTTATTTTATAATAATCAAGATGAACATTCAAAAATCAAAAACAAAAAAATTTCTTTTTTTAAAAGAAAATACAAATTATAAAGAGTCAATATTAAAAAAATTTTTCAAAATATTTTTTGTATATTTTTGTTATATGTTAACAGTTGTTTTCCATAATTTAATTCCATTATCAATTAACAGTATTGCTTCATTAAATGTTAGTGGTGGATTGGTTTCTCAATCAATTGGTTATACTCAACCATTAACATTTTTTTCAATAACTATTATAGTAATGATTTCTATACAGATAATAACAATAACAAAAAATAATTTTAAAAGTAATAGTAAAAGAGATTATTTTAAAGAAATAATAAATACAGGTTCAACAACATTATTAATTGCATCAAGTGCTATTGCAATAATTTTTGCATCAACAATGTTGTTATACTCTGAATATGTTATTGGAAATTCTTCTATTGCAAATAAATCAGTAATTTCTAAATTAATAAATCAATATTCGCTAATGATGATTTTTAATCTCTTTTTAATTGCTGCGAGTATTTATTACACATTTATATTATTAGAGTATAGGTTTTATTTAAAAGTAATTATTTTAATTCAAGCAATAAGATTAATAATAAGCATTGCATTAAGTATTGTATTTATTTTTTATACTGATTTATCACCTGGTATATCATTACCACTTTCATCTTTAATTGTTAATCTAATTTATGTATCTATTATTGTTTTTATATTTTATTTTTATGTTGCTAATTGAAAAATAAATGAGTTCAGTTTTGATAAATCTATTTTCTTTGAAATAATTAAAGGTATATATGCTCTATCTACATATATGTTGGTTTATAGTCTAACTATGATTACACAAATGATTTTAATTACATTTATTAATGTCAGTAATCCAAGTTTAAGTTACCTCTATACAGATAATGGCGAGTATTTGATTATTATTTCAAGGTTGGTTATTTATTCAATTATAAACTTACTAATAACAATTTCAAGATCAATGGGACGAGCAATAAACTTGTATCATGAACAACCTAAATTAAATTTAGTTAAATCTGAAAGTCAATTCAAACAGTCATTAGGAATGGCAATAAAAGTAACATTAGTATTTTTAGTAATTGGTTTAATTATTGCTTCATTTATAGTCAATTTGGTTGATTTGTTTTTCATGAATCAAAGTTGAGCACATCAAATAATTCCAGAAAGCGTTGCAAACAAAATACCTTTTCCTCATGTAAAAAATATTAGGTATATTGGTTTAATTAAAAAATTTGTTTTTGAAGGTTTCTTGCTATCTTTAACTGCACAATCAATTCAGAGTATTGCAATCAATACTAGAGTAGCTGTCTTTTTTAACTTTAAAAGAAAAGTAATAGTTTTTTGAGTTATTTTAATGAACTTTTTTATTGTAGAGGGTATAGGAAGTTATTTTCTTGGTTCTGTTATGCAAGCACAACTACCAGGAATGATTGGTTTTGCTATAGCACAAATAATTAATGCTACAGCTGCACTAATTACAATTATAATTGGTATCTTCTATTGTAAAAACAGACTTATTGATGATATTCTAAAATCAAGAAATAAAGAGCAATTAACACCGATTTATAAACATAAATCACTAAATAAATATATTGCACATAGAAAAGAAAAAAGATTAATTTGTCTGGAAGACAGTTAATCTTTTTTAAATTCTTTTTTAATTTTTGGTTCAATTTTAACTGGTTTAACTCATGGATTAAATCTTCCAACTAGATCACCATTTTTATCAATTAAAAATTTTTCAAAATTTCACTTAACATTTTTGTTATTGTAATTAGATATCAATCATTTATATAATGGTGATATCTCATCCCCTTTAACTTTTAATGTAGCAAACATTTCAAATGTAACATTGTATTTAGTTGAGCAAAAGGTCTTAATATCATTTACATCTTTAAATTCTTGTTTAAATTGATCTGAAGGAAATCCTAATATACATAAACCTTCTTTTTTATATTTTTGATTTAGTTCTTCAAGTTCCTTATATTGATTAGCAAATCCACACTTACTTGCAACATTAACAATTAAAACTACTTTGTTTTTATATTTTGAAAAATCAACTTCTTCACCATCGATATTTTTTATTTTAAAATCATATAAATTCATTTATAACTCCTTGTTTGATATTCTTATTATATCTAAATAAGAAAGTTTATTATTCCCAATAACTTTTACCTTATATTTTCTCATTGGTGTAATTACAACATCAATATTGATTCCTTCTTCATTTATTATTTCTGAAATTCTAAATTTAAAATTTTCATGATTATAACTAATACATTCAAAATCATAGTTTTTACTAAAATTATTTTTAGCAGTTACTAAATAAAAATTATCTCCTAAGTCTTCATCAACTATGAATGCAAAATTTTGGTTAACCATTCTTTCATCAGAGGAATATAACATTTTACTATAATCTGCATTCCCATCAAAATAAGCATTCGAAGTTAATCTATTTTCTGCTTTTTTTGTTTCTTCAACATAAAGATTATTTATTTTTTTATTTTGTGTATATTCATCTATAGCTTTTTTGTATGAAGAAACAATGGTTGCAATATAATGTACAGATTTCATTCTTCCTTCTATTTTGAAAGATGCAATATCAAGACTAAGCAATTTATCCAAATCTGAAATTAAGTTCATATCTTTTGCAGACATTGTAAAATTTTCAATTTTATTTTCATTGTTATTTACTTTATAGTTTCATCTACAAGAATGAGCACAACCTCCAACATTAGAATCTCTATAAGAAAAATTATTGGACATTGTACATCTACCAGAATAAGAAATACAAACTGCTCCATGAATGAAATATTCTATTTCTATAAGATCTTTTGTCTTGTTTACTATTTTTTCTAAATTATTGTAATCTACTTCTCTTGCAAGAACTACTCTTTCTGCATTGTTTCTTTTTCAAAAAAGAGCTGATTTAGAATTTGAAATAGATTGTTGTGTTGAAATATGAATTGGCATTTTTGGATCAATCTCATGAATTGATTTAATAATGAAGGGATCTGCACATATTATTCCATCAACTTTACATTCTGAAATTTTTTTAAAATAATTAGCAAATCCTGGAACATGAGCATTTCTACAAATTATATTTAATACAACATATACTTTTTTATTTTTAGAATGAGCATATTTTGTTATTGATTCTATTTCTTGAATATCAAAGTTTGATGCTCTTGCTCTCAATGAATATGCTTTTGGTCCAATATAGATTGCATCTGCTCCATAGTTTAATGCAATTTCTGCTTTTTCATAATTTCCTGCAGGAGCTAAAAGTTCATGGTTAATTTTCATAATCATCCTTTTCCATTTGTGGCATTTCTTTAAAGTTACCTAAGAATGATTTTGAAATAGGAAATTCATTTTCAAGATTATCTAATTCTTTTAAATCATTTTCATCTATCTTCATTGTAGTAATTATTTTCTTATAGATATCAAATACTTTAAAAGTTCATTCATCATCTCTAAAAATATTATCAATTAGTATACTATCTAATTTAAAATTATTTAGTTCTGGTATCAAGTCATATATGCATAATGTAAACCCAGAAAACATATGTGTTCCAGTCTTATCCTCATGGATTAAATTTGGCATCTTTCTTTTTTCTTCTTGAATTACTAAATAATTTAATTTATCTAGTTTTTGTTTTTTTAATTCAAGATACTTTTTAAAATTTGAAACCATTGGTCATTTAGAGTGCATAAAAAATGTAAAACCATGTGCTTGGATTTCAATTTCAATATTATCTTTTTCTTCCAATACTTTTTTTATTTCTAATTTTGTCATTTCTCTAGCCAAAGAGATTTTTTGAATTTTATTTTTTCTAAAAAAATCCAATTGACCATAATTAGTATTTAAGGTTCCTGGATTATAGTGAAATACAAAATTAATATTTTTCTCATAGCAAATTTGTAATACTGCATAATCATGAAAACATAGTTCATCAATATCTATTTTTGATAAACTAATTAATATTTCTTCCAGCATTGGAATTTCTTCTTCAGCATATAAATTATTTAAAACAACAGATATTTTTGAATCTTTTTTTATTTCAACAATTTTTTTCAATGTTTCCAGGTTAATATAATTGTTAAATCTACAAGAAAAATTTTCAATACCAAAATATAATAAATCAGCTTTTTTATCTATTAACTTTTTTGCAGTTTCTAAATTATCACATTTAATAGATATTTTCATAGTTCTACTTTCTTTTGCAAATTGCAATTCCATCTTCAATATCAATTATAGATACTTCTCATTTAGTTAGTTCATTTAAATATAATTTAAAATCTTCAGATTTTTTCAATAATGATTTACTATTCTTTGTTTGTTTAATAAATTTTAAAAATATATTATCAATTATTATGTAGCCATCTTCATTTAAAAATTCAGAATATTTTTCAAATAATTCTTTTTGTTTGCTTTTTGGTCCATCCAAAAAAATGCAATCATACTTTTGATTTATTAAAAAAGAAAAAGCACATTCATTTATAAAGGTTATATTTTTATTTTTAATATTTTCAGAACAAAAACTTCATCTATCTTTGTCTTTTTCAATTGAAACTATTTTTAAATCTGGTTTTCTACTAAGAAAAAATACTGAACTGTATCCCATGCCAGAACCAATCTCTAGAATTGAATTAATATTTTTTTCTATTAAAATTTTTGCAATAAAATCTGCTGATTGATCTCTAAGAATTGGAATTTTGTTTTCAATAGATATTTTTTTTATATTTTTAACATCCATTATTACTTCCTAAATATCTATTCAAAATATTTACAGCACTTAAAGAATCTTTCTGTTCCTTAATTTTGCTATTTTTATAGCCCGTATTTTTTAATAAACTAATTGATTCTTTTGTAGAATTTTTTTCATCTAAAAAAATTATTTCAATATTTTTTATATTATCTTTTAATTCATCTGAAAATTTTCTGATTAACAAACTAGTTTCAGTATCTTTATCAAAATTATTTAATGGTAATCCAATAATTATTTTATTAATATTTTCTTCGTTAATAATTTCAGATATTTTTTTAATTACATCAGAAGTATTTTGATTAGTTATTTTTCCATATGGCATTGTAATGCCTAATAAACAAATAGCTAAGCCAAGATTCTTTGTTCCATAATCTATTGCTAAAATATTCATTAGTTTTTATTTAAACCTAAAAGAACTTTTTTTATTTTTTCTAAAGATTTAGTATTTGAAGTTCCACCTTGTGCAAAGTTTGGTTTTCCACCACCTTTTCCATCACTAGCTTTATTCATCCTTTGAATGATTTCATTTAAATTTCTTTTTTTATTTTTTTCATTTTGTGCACCAAAATATTGAATTTTGTCTTCATTAATATTTATGATAAAAAAAGTTTTTTCTGGTTGCTCATTAATAAGTTCCATTAAAGAATTAACAATTACTTTGCTATCAACATTTTTAATTATTATTCCTTCTAAAAATAAAATTTTGCTGCTAAATTTTTCTTTAAGAGATTTCACTAAGAAACTTTCTTTTTTCTTATCATAATCAATTTTTAATGATTCGTAGATTTTTTTAATTTCTAGTTCAATATGTTTAATTTTTGAAAAGTGTTTATCTGGATGTATTAAACATTCTCTAAATATAATTAATGCATCTGTAAATTCTTTTGATCTAACATTCATCTTTTTATATTCTTTCATTCAAATATTGATATTATCAGCAGAAGATTCTATTGCATCAAGAACAAATTTTTTCACATTATAGTTAGTTGTAACTGCTTCAATTCTTCAGGTATTAGATCCTCTACTAAATACATCAATAATTTTAAAATCTTGAATATTTTTTGTGTTAATTAAATGAGTACCGCCACATAGTTCAGTAGAGTATTTACCCATTTTAATAACTCTTAAATCTCCATCAATTTTTTTATATTTATCTTCAAAGTATGCCATTGCACCAATTTTCTTTGCTTCTTCTAATGACATATTTAAAACTTCAATTCTTATTTCTTTTGAAATTTTATCTTTAATTCATTTTTCAATTTCATCTATTTCTTCTTGATTTATTTTTCTATTAAATTGAAAGTCAAAAGTTAGTTTTTGAGCTGATTTAAAAGCGCCTTCTTGTTTTATATTTTTATCTAGTATATTTTTAAGAGCAGAGTGTAGCAAGTGTTCTGAAGTATGATTTGCAGATATTCTTACTCTGTCTTTTTCATTAATTGAAATAAAGTATGTTTTACCAATTTCTAAATCTGCATTCTTAACTGTATGAATATGTTGGCCATTTGGACCTTTTATAACTTCTACAATTTCAAAATCTTCCACTTTACCAGTATCATAAATTTGACCACCTGAAGTTGCATAAAAACAAGTTTTATCAAAAACAATGTATCCATCTTTGTTTTTTAACTTTTTTACTTTTTTAAAATTTTTGTCAAATAGCTCAACTATTTTAGATTTCATGTAGTATGAATTATAAACAAATTCAGATTTAACATTTAAATTTATTAATTCAGCATTTTGAATATTTAATCCTGTTTCTTTTTTTAATGATTTTGAAACTTCTCTATGTTTATCAAATGCTTTATTAAAACCATCAAAATCAAATGTAATTTTTTTGTTACCTTTTAAAATTTCACTTTTCTTAATACTAAAAAGACTTGTTAAAATTTGTAATTCTTTATCATCTTCTATTTCCTTTATTATTTCAAATGGAAAACCATGAGTATCAACCAAGTTAAATAATGTCTTACCATCTATTTTTCCAGTAGAAGCTGCTTTAATGAATAAACTTTTACAATTATTAATTGTGTCTTCAAAAGCTTTATATTCTTTATTTAAAACTTCAATAATTGTTTTTTCTTTTTCAGATAAATAAGGATAGTATGTTTTCATAGATTTGATAACACCTTTTACAATGTCACCAAATATATTTTCTTTAATAGATAGAATTCTTAAAGAAATAACTGCCCTTCTAACTAATCTTCTTAGAATATAACCTCTATCTTTATTTCCGGGAGTTATTCCATCAGCAATCATAAATGTAGCAGCCTTTAAATGGTCAGCTAAAATAATATAATTTTTATTAATATTTTTTTGTTTTTTAGATTTTGAAAAATATGCTTTTGAATCATATTTGTCATTTGTTTTTTTTGCAATAGCATTAATAATTGGTTCAAATGAATCAATATCAAAATCAGATGGAACTTCTTGCATAATAGAAGCCAATCTTTCTAAACCAGCACCAGTATCGATATTCTTTCTTGCTAAAGGAGTTAATTTTCCTTTGCCATCATTATTAAATTCACTAAAAACAATATTTCAAATTTCTACATATCTATCATTTTCAATGTCTTTTTCAAAAAGCTCAATACCTTTTTTCTTTGGATCATATTTTGAACCTCTATCAAAGTAAATTTCAGTACAAGGACCGCAAGGACCAGAACCAATATCTCAAAAGTTTCTATCTTTTCCACATTTAATAATATTCTTTTTAGAAATTCCAAGCTTAACTCATTTATTGTATGCTTCTTCATCATCTTTAAAAACCGTAATATAAAGTTTTGATTTTGGCATTTCTAATTTTTTAGTTAAAAATTCAAAACCAAATTCAATTGCTTCTTCTTTAAAATAATCACCAATAGAAAAATTACCTAGCATTTCAAATAATGTATGATGTCTAGAAGTTAGTCCAACATTTTCAATATCGTTTGTTCTAATACATCTTTGACTATTTGCTAATCTATTAGAAATGGGACTATCAACACCTGAAAAATAGTTTTTTAATGTTGCAATACCTGAATTAATTAAAAATAGTGAATTATCATTAACAGGAACTAAAGATTGTGAATCTAAAATATAGTGTTTCTTACTTTTGAAATATGATAGTCATTCTTTTCTAATTTGATTTGCTTTTAAATTTTTCATTTTTGTACCTTATGTGTTTAAAATATTGATTATTTTTAGAAACAATATATTTTAATTTTATCATTTTTATTTAACGCTAATTATTAAAAATAAAAAACAATATTAAATATTATTTTTTATTTTTTCTAAATAGTATTTAGTTTTCTTATCATCAGATAAATGAATACTTGAAACAGTCCCTAAAGAGCCAGCTGTTGCAAATAAAAGAGAGTCTTTAATTGTTGCACCTTCAAGCATCTTTGCAGCAAACAATGATATCATAGTATCGCCTGCTCCAACAGTACTGATTACTTCATCAGGTTTTTGTCCTTCAAAATGAATGAACTCATTTTTAGATAGAACACAAGAACCTTTAGATCCCATTGAAACAATAATGTTTTCTGCACCTAATTCATGAAGTTTTTCCATATATTTTTTTACATCAGAAATCTTTTTGATTTTCTTTTCAAAAAGACTTTCTAATTCATCAATATTTGGTTTTATTAAATAAGGATTGAATTTTAATAATTCAAAGATTACTTTTGAATCAATGTCAATTATTATTTTAGCTTTTTTGCTAGTAACAAATTTTGCTAAATCTAAAATTGTTTCTTCTTCAGAAATTCCCATAATAAGAACTACATCTTTTGAATTCAATTTTTCAAGTTTCTTTTTTAATTCACTAATATTTTCATTACTTATTTTTGATTTTGGTCCATTAATTTCAAAATGGTCTTTTTTATCAAAATATTTAACATTAATTCTAGTTTCTTCTTTAACAGGTATATTTACTACATTCACTTTTTCTTTTTTTAGTAAATCATTAATTAAATTTCCTGTTAAGCCACCTAAGAAAGTTATTGCAGTATTATCATATCCATGTCTTTTTAAAATAATTGATGAATTGATTCCTTTTCCACCAGCTAAGACAGAAAACTCTTCTATTCTATTTAATCCTTTTGAGTTAAATTTTTTATCATTATTTACAAAATAATCAATTGAAGGAGATAACGTTATTGTGTAAATCATATTATGCCTGTATATTTTCTAATTGCTTGTTTTTACCAAATTTAGTAAATTTAGATATTACAAGAATAGATATCATTGAAGCAAATGCTCCTAATATTATTGCAGCTAAGAATAAAGCTATTCCTAATCCTAATTGAAGTTCAGCACCATTAAATAATTTACATCTTAATAATGGAGCTACAAAGATTCCACCATGTGGAGCAAGTAATCCAATTTGTAATGAACCAATTGCTATACCAGCAACTGCACCACCAATTAAGTTAGAAATAATTAATTTTCTAGGTTGCTCTGCAGTGAATGGAATTGCTCCTTCAGAAATGAATGATAATCCCATAATGTAGTTAACTAAACCTTCTTTTCTTTGTTTTTCAGTTCAAAGATTTTTGTTAAAAGTACATGATAATGCAATTCCTAAAGGTGGAATCATACCAGCGCCCATAGCAATTGCCATTGGAATAGAACCTGTTGTACTTGCACCTGGTCCCGTTAGTGTAATAGTACCAAATACATATGCGGCTTTATTAATTGGTCCACCTAAATCCGAACACATCATTAATCCCATAATTAAACCTAATAAAGGATATAGTTCTGGAGTGTTAGCAAAAAGATCTAAGAACATTCCAAATCCTAGGTTTACAAATTGTAAAGGAATGTTTAAGAAGAAGAATACTGTAACAATTACTAATGTACCAAATAATGGCATTAATAATATATTTTTAATTGCATTTAGTTTTTGTGGTAAATACTCAAGAACATATTTTGAAATTATTATAAATAATAACCCTGTTACTATTGCACCACCAATTGCTCCAAAGAATCCACTACCTGCATTTAACTGATCTATATGAACTCCAAGTTGTCCAGCACTTGGCATTAATCAAGGGACACCATTATTTGTGAATGCTCCATTTGAGATCATCCCACAAATAAATCCAGGTAATAACCCTCCCTTACCAACTAAGGCAAAAGCCATATAGGCAGAAAGAATTGGAACAATTAGTCCAAATGCTAAATCACCAATTCCTTTAAATCATCTTGATGTTGGTAAGATAGAACCTAATTGACCTGCATTTGAAGCGTTTGCACCAAATGAATCAATCATGAAAGCAATAGCAATCATAATTCCACCAAAAATTACAAATGGAAGCATATGACTAACACCACTCATTATTCCTTGGTAAGTTCTTTTTCATCAATTTTCAAAAGACACTAAGTTATTAACTTCTGTGAAAGCAGTCTTATTAGATGTATTTCTTACACCTTTAATTTCTACACCTTCATTATTTAATACTTTATTAATTTCTTTTTTGGCATCTTTAATTACAGCTCTAGTTGAAACATCAACAACATTTTTTCTACCAATAAATCTATCTCTATCAATTGCTCTATCTAATGCAAGTATTACTCCCTTTGCATTATCTATTTCGTCTTGTGTTAAAGTATTTTTAGCTCCTTCAGTTCCCTGAGTTTCTACTTTAATTTTTAAATTCATTTCTTTTGCAGTTTTGTTTAAAACTTCTGCAGATAAAAATGTATGAGCTACACCTGTTGGACAAGCAGTGACAGCAACTATATCATAAGAACCATCAAAGGCTTTATCTTCTTTTTCTTCTTCTTTTGATTCAGAATATTTTTCCATTGTAGCAATTAAACTTTTGTAGTCTTTTACATCATCAAGTTCTTTAACAAAATTTTCATTTAAGAAAAGCTTAGATAAAGAGCCAATGATATTCATGTGAGAATTTTCACCTTCTTGTTTATTCATACAAATAAAAAATATATATTTTACTTTTTTGTTATCAACAGATCCTCAATCAATATCATTTACTTTAGCAAATAATATAACTGGTTTTTTCATTACATCATCTCTAATATGTGGAATAGCAATATGCTCACCAATACCAGTGCTAAATTGCCCTTCTCTTTCCAAAGCTTTTGAAAGAATAGTTTCAGAACTTTTTCCATAACCTTTATCTTTTAGGGTTTTTGCAAAAAATTCAAGACATTCATCTTTAGTCTTTAATTTTTTATTAACAATTACTAAATCTTTTTTAAAAAAATTACTTTTCATTTTGTTTTTCCTTTTTATATTTTTTTTGATAAATATTATTATTGTTCTTTAAATATTCAATCATAATAACTATTAATTATAATACATTCAAAAATGATAATTAAAAACGTTTTCTATACATATCTATATAAATACTTGATAATATATCTTTTAAAGAATAAAAAATGAAAATATTTACTTAATAAAATAAAAGTAAAAGGGGTACATTATTTTTAACAAAGATGGAATATTTAATGCAATTAAAGCTGAATTATTAATAATTGAATAAAAAAAATAGAATTTATTAAAATTCTATTTTTTTTATTTATCTTTTAAAATTTCATAAATTTCTTTTGTAATTAAAGTGTCATATTTTGCACCATGTAATTTACTATTATCAAATTTAATATTGTATTTAGTTGCAAGATCAATCAGTTTGTAACCTTTTGTATATTTTCCTACATTGTCAACTTCTCTTGCCATAACCATTGTATCTATGGTTTTATTATTTAAAGTTTTAAAATTATATTGAGAGAGATTATCATTTAAAAATCTCAAATCAAAACTGACTATATTGTGTCCAACTAATGTTTCATTAGAAATGAAATTAACAATGTCATTAATATGATCTTTAAATTTTGGTTTGTCTTTTAAGAAATCATCTGTTAATTTTGTAATTTCAATTATTTTTAAATCTAAAGGTTTTGATGGTTTGAAAAAATAATGCATTTCATCAATTTTATTTCCGCTTGCATCTTCTTTTAACATATAGATTTCAATTATTTCAAATTTAGTCCCATCAAACCCTGTTGTTTCAATATCCATGTAAATCATATTTACTCCTCTTTATTCTTTAATATACTTAGTTTACCTTTTTTTCCAATATATGGAATAATCATACTTGTATTTTTAATATAGTTTTGATAATCAACATTATCTTTTAGTTTACTTCATTCTTTTTGTTCTAGTAACTTTAATCCCGAAATATATATTAAGGAAATGTTTAGAAAAATTGGAGAAATTAAGAAAACAATATAAATGTAATTTTCAGATAATCTAACATCTGAAATTAAAATTGTTGCAAGCATTGTAAATGCCACTCCATATCAAACACATGATTCTCCAAAGTAATTGGGATGTCTTGATATTTTTCATAACCCAGTTTGAATGAAAACACCTTCTGTGCTTTCTTTGTTTTTTGCTTTGTTATTATAGAAAATATTTTTTTGATAATCGCCAATTGTTTCAAATACCAATCCAAATAAACTTACTAATAATATTAATGAAGCAAGATTGGTTGCATTATTATTCATTAGTAAATTTGCATCATAATTTAAGAACATAATTCCTGGTAATGAAGTTAAGAAAACTATAAATGCTTGTAGGGTTCAAAAACCACCAAATTTTAAGAATGAGTTTCTCATTTCATCAAATCTATGATCAACTTTTATTTTTATGATTCTTATAAATAAATATGTACCCAAACGTAATGCTCATAAATTCATTAAAATAAATACTAATATCTGATTCATATGAAAGTTTTGCTTTCATGCAAAGAATATTATTGTTAATGCTGAAAATGATAATGCATATGTGATATCTGTAAAAACATCACTTTTGAAAATTCATGCAAAAATAAAGAAAAAGTAGTTAATTCCAAAACTAATTAAAAAAATTCATAATATATTAATAAATTCCATAGCTACCTTCATATATAAGAATTATAGTCAAATTAAAGATGTTAACAATACTAATTAACTATGAAGAAATTCTTTTCTTTAAATAAAGTCTCATACTTTCATCAAAAATTTCTTTTCTAATTTTGCATTTTTCTAATTTCAAAGTGTCAAATAAATAACTTTCTTCCTCTTCTCTGCATCTGAACTCGCCTTCTTCATTAAAGATGAATAAACCTTTATCAAATGCTCAATGATATTCACTTTTCATCATTATTCCATTACTTGGATTTGAGACATGGTATATGTCAGAATCATCTCTTTTAATATTTTTAACTTCATATATATGACAGGCATGAAGATCATTAAATCTTGCAGATAGTTTGTCATAATTGTTTTGGGAATTTACCAAATCAGAATATATTTCTTTTTTGTCACAAATTAAATTTTTTGACAATCTATCATCAAAGATGGATTTTTTAAATTTGCTTCTCTCTGCTGAAATTGTATTTTGTTTATTTAATTCTTCAACTTTTTTTGTAAGTTCATAATAATCTCTATTATTATTGATATATTTAAATATAAAATCAATTATTTCTTCTAATTCATATTCTTCAAAATTATTAATGATTAAGTTTTTATATGTTTCTTTATACATTTGTTCTATTTCTTTTATACCATCTCTTATAGTTAAATGCTTTGCACCTGTTTTAATATTTCTTTTTCTCTTCTCTATTATTTGATATTCCTTATCTAGAGTTAAAAAATCAAAACCTTTATAATAAAGCAATGACATAAAAAGAGAAAAGCCTAAATTTCTTACTCAATTAATTGCACTTTTTTGGCCATTTAATATAATAGAAAAACCCATGTTTTTAAAATTTTCTAATTTCTTTTGAATGTAATTACATTCCAATACAAAACCTTCTTTTTTGAAATCGCTAAACATCACTATTTCTAATGCAGTTAATGTTTGACAGTATTGTCTTGCGGTGCTAAGAGCAACTTCTTCTTTATCTTTTGCTGGAGTTATATTTATTCCATTTGCAAATATTGAGTATAAAGAATTATTTTCTTTATTTTTATTACCTGTATTTCTAATTTCAATTTCTCTTATGTAATTAAAACCTTTGATATTATCATAAAGTCTTTTCATCATATTAAAAATATCAGTATCCATATTTCAAATATTTGGATTCTTAAAATATTTAGAGACTTTCTCTATTCCATCAATATAATTCAAATCTCCATTAAAAAAAGAATTCATAATGAAATTTACTTTATCAATTAAATCATTACTCATTGTTTAATTCCTGAATTTTTTTAATTACAGGTATGATTGCATTCACAACAATTGAATTTCCAGCTTGTTGATAAAGTTTTGCTTCCTTTATGTTTTGCTTTTTAACTCTTTCATAATCTTTTTCACTAAAACCCATTAATAAATATGCTTCTCTAGTAGTTAAAAATCTATACTTAGCCTTTGATAAGTCTTTACATTCAATAGATGTTTTTCTTAAGTCAATAACACCAGCATTTGGATGTCGATCTTGTCTGGTTGTTAATGTTCTTGCATATTTATGTTTTTTAAAATCATTTAAAACAAAGTTTTCATCAAACATTTTCTTTCTTGAAATTGTTCTATTTGGATTTGCTTTTAATGCTTCATCTTTATATTTCTTAATTGAGTAATCTTGTTTAATGATATCTTTTAAAGTTTTAGTTTTTATACTATTTTCTTTTTCAAGTTTAAGTGGTAATGAATCACAACATTTTATTTCATATTCCTTTTTATCAAAAGGTAAATCAGTATTCAAAATAGAAATTGCATAAACTCTTTTTCTAATTTGGGGAATGCCATGATCATATGCAGAGTGCTTATAAGTTTTTGTTTTATAACCAAGATCATATAAAAATTTTTTTCACTTAATATATTCTGGGATATGTCTTGAACTAATCATGTTTGGAACATTTTCTAATAATAAAAATTTGGGTAGTTTGTTCTTAACTTTTAATTCAGTAAGAATTCTTCCTATCTCTCATAATAAACTTGATCTTGTATTTGAGTTCTTAGACATTCCCTTATTAAAGCCATAAAAAGAGCCTGCAACTGATAAGTCTTGACAAGGGAAAGAGTAAGTTATTAAATCAACAGCTTTGTTATTGTTGATTGCCAAAAGATTGTCAGCAGTTATTTCTAAAATGCTTCCAATATTTTTTGAAATTTTATGAGCCTTATATAGTTTAATTTTTTTATCTATATCAAGATTTTTAAATTTGTTTTTATCAAGAGGCTTTTTACCATCGAGTGAAAAAGTGAAGTTTGATAAATAACTCTCTCTCTCTCTCTCTCTCTCTCTCTCTCTCTCTCTCTACATATTCTG
>CAMREV010000012.1 GCA_947041945.1 uncultured Mycoplasmataceae bacterium
TTTGCAGCGATTGAAAAGATAGATAATATTAATATTAATATAAATCTCATTTTATATTTTGAACCGTATATTAAAACACTTCTAAAATTTCTTTGAGAACTAATTTTTTGCATATTGTTCTTTTTCATTATTTATCCTTTGATGTGTCTTGAGAATCATAGATCTCTTTATAATCTTTATTATTTTTTATTAAGTAAGAATGAGTTCCCATACCAATTAATTTTCCATCATTAATAATTAAAATTTTATCTGCTTCTTTAACTGAATTAATTCTCTGAGCAACAATAATTAAAGTACTATCTTTTAATTCCTTCTTTAAGTTATTTAATAATTTCTTTTCAGTAATGTTGTCAAGTGCACTTGTTGAATCATCAAATATTAAAACTTTAGGTTTTCCAACAACAGATCTTGCAATTGATATTCTTTGTTTTTGTCCACCAGATAAGTTTTTTCCTCTTTCTTCAATTCTGTATTTAAATTTATTTTCTTTTTCATTAATAAATTCATATGCTTCCGCAATTTTAGCTGCCTTCAATACTTCTTTATCAGTTGCAGAAGGTTTACCAACTCTAATATTTTCTTCTACAGTCCCAGAGAATAAAATTTTCTCTTGTAATGAAACAGAAATATTTTCTCTTAAATCTTCTATTTTAACTTCTTTAATGTCGTTATCCCCAATTGTTATTTGTCCCTCAGTTACATCATAAAGTCTTGTTAATAAGTTAACAATAGTTGATTTACCAGAACCTGTTTGACCAATAATACCAATTGTCTCACCTTCATTAATATCAAATGACATATCCCTTATTGCTCAATCACTACTTTCTTTAAAGTATTTAAAAGAAACATTTTTAAAACTAATATTTGTTTTTTTAATTGGAAGTGGATTTTTTGAGTCAACAATTGAATCATTAATTGCATATACTTCATTAATTCTTTTTCCAGAAACTCTTGTAAATGCAAAAGTACCTAAAACAAATGATGCAAGGAAGAAACCAACTAATAAGATATTAAAGTATTGAATTAAAGAAGTAACTAATCCAACAACTTCTGGTCTTCTATCAGCAGGGATATTAATTGAAACAAATCCTGAATAAGAAATAATAAAAACAACAGAAAGATTCATAATTATTGTAAATAATGGTAAGAAGATTGCAGTTAATGAATCTCCTTTAATTAAGTTTCTTTTTAAAGCAATATTTTTACTATCATATCTAGTAATTTGATTCTCTTCTAAATTGAAAGCTCTAACAACTCTTGAACCAATTAAGTTTTCACTCATAATTGAATTATTGTTGTCATAATTTTTTTTAATTTTTTCAAAAACTGGGAATGCTTTATATAAAATAATTCCTGTAAAGAATGTTAGTAATAAGAAAACAAGATAAATGTAAGATAAGTTATTTAATTCAGGTTGAGAAATTTGAAAAACAGTTGTAATTGAAAGAACCAAACCACCTAAGAAATAAATTGGTGCTTTTACTAATAAAGTAAATAGTAACACCATTAACTCATTAACATGAAACACATCTAATGTAATTCTTGTAATGAATGATGATGTTGAAACCTTATCTATATCTTGTGAAGAAAGATATTGAACTTTATTGAACAGGTCGTTTCTAATTTGAAATGCTGTTCTTACAGATACTTCTGTTGTAATATAGACAGCTACTATGTTGAAGACAATACCAACAATGGCTGCACCTGCCATTAATCCAATTCAACCTGAGAATGTTATGTTATCAACTGAACTTGTTCAGATTTTATTAATATCACTTTGAGTTGCTAATATTTGAGATATTTTACCAAAGAATAATGGTTGCATTAAATCAGCCATAACCGAAACTAACATTACCATTATTGTTATAAATAGTAGAAACTTATCTTTTCTAGGTATTCTTTTTATTATATGATACATAGGAATCCTTCCATATTTTTAAAAGTTATTTAGACATAGATAATATTATAATATATTTAGTACTTTTAAATTAATTAAAATTTTTCTATATATAATTGTAAAATTAAGTAGTAGACTTCATATATTTTAAGGAAAAATCATGTTAAAGAAAAACACAATTAAAAATGAACCTGTTAACACTGCCTTATTAGAAAAATTTTACTATGAAAGAAGCAAAAACAAAGGTACTCCAAACATTGTTTTTGTTCATGGCTATGCAGCCAATAGAAACTCAAACTTTCTTTTTGAACAAAGAAACCACAAGTACAATTATTACACATTTAATTTACCTGGATCTTGAGAAGAAAAAAAGAAGTTTACTAAACAAGATTTAAAAATAAAACTTCATATTAAATTAATAATTAAATTTCTTGAAGAAAATAATTTAACTAATGTTATTTTAATAGGTCATTCACTAGGTGGTAGTCTAGCTGCAATGGTTTATAATAAAATTAAAGATGATAATAGAATAAGTAAAATTGTTTTAGTATCACCTTTAAACATTACTTCAATTCCTAAAATCATTACTAAAGTAAATACCTTTTTCCCAAAAAACTATAAAGGTTTAATTAAACTACATAAAATTGCTTTTGCTCAACCTGAAATTATTATCCCTAAGTTAGATGCAAGATATGACTTTACTAGAAAATATTGATACTTTATTAATATAAATAATCAATATATTAAAGATATTCAATGAGAATTAATGAAACCATCATTATTTGTTCAAATTGAAAAAGCTTATGCTTCTATTGAAATACCTACATTATTAATAGTGGGTACTAAAGATAAATTAGTTGATGCTAACAACTCAGTTATTCATTTAAAACATAGAATAAAAGACTTAACCGTTGTTAAAATGGACAATGTTGGTCATGGGTTATTTGCAGAGAATGAAGAACTTTACTATAAATCCATTATTAAGTTTATTGAGGAAAAATAATTTAAATATAAATTTTATTTGATATATATAAATACTTTGATATAATAGTTATGTATATTGGCAGCAATGCTAATATGATATATATATATTATATAAACAAGGAAAAATTATGAATAAAAAAATAAAATTAAGTTTACTAGGAACTTTAATCGCTGGTTCAGCTTTAGCTGTTACTTTACCAATCGTTAGCTGTTCAGCTTCTACTGATGTTGTTGTAACTCCTACAGTTGTTACTGCTACTGCTACAACTGCTATGACTGCATATGTTGCTGATGCTGCTGATAATGCAGCTCAAAAAGCAATTCTTACTGCAGGACATAAAATTAGTACAGGTACAGCATTTACTGCTTTACTTGCTGCTGTTACTTTTGTTCAAACAGATGACACAACTATTGTTCCTGCTACTGCAGATGTAATTGATAGCTTTGAAGTTACAACTGGTGTTGCAGTTCCTGCTGCTGGTACAGCAATTCCTGCTGGTGCAATTCTAACTGTTCACTTAAAAGGTGGATTCACTACTGATGTTGCATTAACAATAACTCTTGGTGCTTTAGGAAACGCTAAATAATTTATTTAATTTAAATTATTCTTAAAAAAAATAGTGCTTAGGCACTATTTTTTCTTTTCACATATATAATTAACAATCCAATAAATATTAATATTACAAATTAAATTTATTTACTGTGAAATTTAATTGTATTAATTTAATACCCTTATTTACATTAGGAAAAAAACAAATATAAAAAGCAATACATATAAATTTATTTATTACTTTAATTAAAATAAAATATAATATAAAAAAAGGAAAAAAATATGAATAAAAAAATTAAATTAAGTCTATTGGGGGCATTGGTAGCTGGTTCAGCGTTGGCTGTTACATTACCAATTGTTAGTTGTTCAGCTTCAAATAATAATAACGATAATACATTATTGGTGGATGAAACTAGTTTAAAAAATGCAACCATTGCTGCACAAAATACATTGAAAGGTATAATAGGAACTGCTACTACTTCTGCAGAACAAAATGCAATTTTAGAAACTTGAATAATAGGATCAGAAGTTTCTTTGGACTTATCGAATGCTATTAAAAATGCATTGCAATTCACGAATAATTCTAATGAAAAAATTTCGGGAGATCTTGCTATTGAAAAAGTAACTTATTTAACTGAAGTACAAATTGGTGCTACAGGTGAGTCTATTTTAGGACCTAAATTGGAAATAATTTTAAAAAGCGAATATACTATTTCAAGTCAATTATTTTTAGAACCCGGTCAAATAGGTATTGTTAAATAATAAATAATTAATAAATGCAAAAAACTGATATTACTAATTAAAAACTAAAAGATCTTGTAAAGAGTTAAGCATCAAACACAAAAGTTAGAATATAGAAATTTAATGCAACTAAAGCAATAACCAAATTGAATAATCTTAATAAGATCAAAGTTCTATTTGAAACTCTGCAATTAGTTCATGACAAACCCTATTTTAAGCTTCAAAAAAATATTACTTTTGTAGTATTTTTTTTAATTGTTTTTTGGTAAAAAAAACTTTATAATTATAAAAAGGATATATTTTGAAAAAAAAGATTAAATTGTCATTATTAAGCTCATTACTTGTTTTTTCAACAGCTTCACTAACTGTACCAATGGTTAGTTGTGCTTTATTTTTACCAGAAGGAGATAACAATGGTGATGGCACTGTTAATTATAATGTATCTTTAACAGCTTCATCAAATTTTGTTTCTATTGCAGATGCAATGAAAAGTCAGTTTGTTCTTTATTTAGGTGGTCCTACATTTGCTATTCAAGAGTGAAATTACAATACTATATCGATTAACCAAACGATTTCTCAAAGTATTTTAAATGAAATAAAAAGTAATCCAAGCATTCAAAATGTTAGATTTGAAAACATCAATGATAAAACTAAAACTTTTGCAGCTTTTGAAGTAATTGAGACATTGAAATATATTCAATTACCTCCATCAGAAGCAGGCAGTATAATTGAAGTTAAATTAGTACCTGTCTTTAAAAAAGGATTCAATGTTGTTTTGAATAGCGAAGGTCCTAGAGATTTTACAATAGCCTTCCCATTTCAATTTGCAATTTAATATATCAAAAGATTGACTTTAATTCAAACACAAAAAACATTATATAAATTTATATAATGTTTTTTTTAAATGATTTATAATTATAAAGACTAATAAAAGGAAAAATTATGAATAAAAAAATAAAATTAAGTTTACTAGGAACTTTAATTGCTGGTTCAGCTTTAGCTGTTACTTTACCAATAGTGAGTTGTTCAGTTTCTACTGATGTTGCTGTAACTGCTACACCTGATGTAACTTTGGCTACAGCTGCTATGAAGGAGTATGTTCAAGGTAAAAATAATCTTTCAGCTCAAAATGACATTGTTACAGAGGGAAATATAATTACTGATACTAATGGTACAATATTTACTAAATTAGTTTCAGCTGCTGCTTTTGTTGAAAAAGATACTACAACTGCTGCTAAAGATGCAGTTCTTAGCTTTGAAGTTACAACAGGTACTACAGTTACTGCTGGCGCTCCAATTACTGGTGTAATTCTAACTGTTCACTTAAGAGATGGATACTCTACTGATGCTCCAATAAAAATAGTTCTTGAATCTTTAGGTAATGGTTTTGCTGAAGTTGTTCCTCCTACTGCTAAATAATTAAGTTAATTTAAATTATTCTTAAAAAAAAATAGTGCTTAGGCACTATTTTTTCTTTTCACATCTAATGAAACCATCAAATAAATATTGTTTAATTGATTGCTGGTTTTTTATTACTTTATTAAAGGTGCAATAGTTTTAGATGATAAAAGACTTGCAAGGCAACAATATTATTAGAAAATTAATACATATAAATTTACTTATTACTTTACTTAAAATAAAACATAATATAAAAAAGGAAAAATTATGAATAAAAAAATAAAATTAAGTTTACTAGGAACTTTAATTGCAGGTTCAGCTTTAGCTGTCACTTTACCAATCGTTAGTTGTTCGGCTTCTACTGATGCTGTTGCTGCTGTTGCTGTAACTGCTACAGTTGATGCACCTAAGGCTTCAACTGCTATGAAAACTTATCTTGGAACAGTTAATCTTGCAACTCAACAAGGAACTCTTAAATTAGGAAATATAATTACTATGGGTGCTTTATTTAATGACTTAGTTGCTGCTGTTGCTTTTGTTGAAACAGGTACTACAACTCCTGCTCTTACAGATATAACTGTTAACTTAAAAGAGGGATACTCTTCTGAAGCAATAACAATAAATCTTACTGGTTTGGGTAATTCTGCTACCGTTCCTGTAACTGCTACAGTTGATGCACCTAATGCTTCAACTACTATGAAAACTTATCTTGGAACAGTTGATCTTGTAACTCAACAAGGAACTCTTGAATTAGGAAATATAATTACTACGGGTGCTTTATTTAATGACTTAGTTGCTGCTGTTACTTTTGTTGAAACAGGTACTACAACTGCTACTATTATAGATATAATTGCTAGCTTTGAAGTTACGACTGGTGCTACATTTGAAGCTGGAGCGCTAATTTCTGATGTAACTCTAACTGTTAACTTAAAAGCTGGATACCCTTCTGATACTCCAATAACAATAGTTCTTACTGGTTTAGGCAATGCTGCTGCTGCAAAAGTTGCTTAATTTATTTAATCACTAAATTATTCTTAAAAAAAATAGTGCTAAGCACTATTTTTTTCCCCATATATCTAATTAAAACCCCAAACAAATATTAATATTACAAATTAAATTAAGTTATTTTGAAATTTAATACTTTTATTTATATTAATAAAAAATAAATATGAAAATAAGTACATATAAATTTATTACTTTACTTAAAATAAAATATAATCTAAAAAGAGGTAAATAAATATGAATAAAAAAATTAAATTAAGTCTATTAGGAACTTTATTAACAAGTTCTGCTTTAGCAATTACATTACCAATTGTTAGTTGTTCTGCTTCAAACAACAAAATACTAACTATTGTTTCTGCCATGGGAAATCCTGACTATAAAACAGAACTTGAAACAAAAGTAAATGAATTATTAACTTCTATGATGCAAACTTTACCCACAAATAAAGACCAACAAGGTGTTGCAAGCACTTTAATTTTGGGAGTTAGAGTAAATGACGCTATATTTAATGAGATTAAACAAACAATTAAATTTGAAGATGACAATAAAAATGTTATTCCATTTGATGAAGTTGTAAGTAAAATTTTCTATGTATCAAAAACTATAGTTTCTGAAATAGCTGGTTTTGCAATTCAAGGACCAATTATAAGAATAGATCTTAAATATGGTTTTGCTACTAATGAAAAACTTATTGAAATAAATAGTGGTAAGTTAGGTAATTCAAAATAAACGATTTCTATAAATATTATTAATCATTTATTATAAATAATAAAGATATTATATTAAATATTTATTTATAATTAAACTATACCATTATGTTTAGCATTTCTATGAGAGCATAATTTATAAATAGTATCTTTTATAGATGCTATTTTTTTTATTTTATATGTTACAGATGATACAATATTGAGAAATTTATAAAAATGGTTACTTGTGTGAATAGTTTTGAAACTTTGTGAATAGCACATAAGATTTGAATACCTGAACCTAACATCTTTCACAAGGGAATAATGGTAGAACTGTAATGCCACATAGACCAGAAGAAATTAAAATTAAAGTGGCATATTTACATGGCAAGATTTCTAAATAAGATTGACTATTATAAGAGCTTCTTTGCAATCCAATTTGAATTTCAATAAATAAACATTTACTTTTTGATTTAAGACACTTAAACTAAAAACAACAACACACTATAATTATTTTTTATTAGATTTTATGATTGTGTTATAAAACATCCCTATTGTGTTTAAAGCGTTGCTATTTTTAAAAGATATTAAATATATTTTTAAATCACTATGTTAAGATATAATTGTAATAAAAATGACAAAGGAAAGGATGTAAAATGAACTCATTTATGACAGCTCAATTTTTCTCTGAAATATTAGATAAATTAAAGACAACAAATGAAAATTTATACAATGTAGTTGATATATGTTTTCTTGTAATCGATCTTATGTTTGTTGTTGGTTTATTTTTAGCATTTTTTGGTCTAATTTTTTCTGTAATGAAATATGGACTGAGAATTATAAAAAGAAATAGTGATGAAACTGATGAAAGAGAAGTAATCAATTGAAAAAAAGAATTAAAAGATAGTATTAAAGGTTTCGCAATTTTTGTGGGTGCTTTATTAGCATTACCTATCTTTTCATGAATACTAATAGCAATATTAGGTTCTGTAATTCAACAATAAAATAACGGATCTATATAAAATATATGGATCATAGAAAAAAGAAAGGGAATGAATATGTGGATCATAATTATAAAAACATTTCTAATAGCATTATTAATATTATTTGTGTATGTTGGTATCAATATTCCATTAATAGTTTTTGATTTAATTTTAAAAACGATTGGGTTTGTATCTGGTTCAACTTTATTTAGTTCAATAATGTCTGGGGGTTTTAGTTGAGACTCTCCAATTTTTATAACATACATGACTGTTTTTATATTAACTTTAATAATGACTATTGCTTATACAATAACTTATTCAGTTAAAAGGGTTTATAACAAAATAGATTTAGATGGCAATAAGGGTTTCACAACTTCTGATTTTTTTAAAAGATATAAATTTTTGATATTTTGAATAGTTGGTTTCTTTTTAGTTCCATTTTTAGTTAATTTATTATTAATTGGTGTATCTTCATTAGCATCTCTTTTTGGTTTAGATGTTTTAACAAATTATGATAAATTTACAAAAGATGATACATTATGATATTTACAAAAAATAACTTCTGATGCAGGTGTTTATAAAAATCAATTAAATACTTTGCTTGCAGAATTAAAAATTATTTTAAAAAACAATACAGATGGAACAATTATTCTTGCACCTAATGATTTAGTGAAATTACAAAATCAAATATCTTATATTGAAACATCAATATCTAAATTGAGTATTTTAGAACAAGAAATAAATAAATTGATTGGTGAAATTAAAATTGGTAATAGTGATTTTGTTGGAAATATTAGTTCTAGTATAAACAATATAATAACATTAAAAAATGAATTTATGAATACAATAAATTCATTTAATTATAATTTTTTGGAAAATATTATTGTAAAATACCCTACATTAACTCCTAATTTGGAACTTAATTGATTTGAGACATTTTTAAAACAAACAAAGGACTTTGAAAAACTTGTTAATATGGGAGAAAAAGTAAAAACCGATGATGTATTAAGTATTAGTTTAAACAATCTTGCTACTCTTAATAGCAATAAGAAAGAATATATAAGTGAAAAAACAACACAAATATTATCAACAATAATATATGGAAAAAATATTTTAAACCCGTTTATTTTTAATTTTAGTGGTGGGAATATATTTGTTATGTTAATTCAAACAATAGGGTTAATTTTCACTTTATCTACATTTATGAATATAGCAATTAATTTTGGTAAAAGAACTTTTCAATTATTAGGTTTAGTAATAGTTTCTCCATACTTTTTTGTAAGTGGCATTAAAGATGAAGGACAAAAATTAACAATTTGATTTGAAACAGTAATTGGTAAAATCTTATTGATAGTGTTTGTATCATTGTCAATACAAATATGAAGTATTTTATTAGTAGGTTTAAACGAAATACCTAAACAATTTATAATAATGTATGGGGAAACAAATGAGAATATTGGTTATATGATATTACAAGTATTCATACAAATGATTTTATTAGTTTCTTCAACATATGCTTTATCAGAATTTATTAATTACTTGTCTGAAATTTTTAAAGCACAAGATATGTTCCAGTCAAAAAATAGATTATATGGAAGAGAATTTAAGTCTGGTTTAGGTGGTGTGTCAACTGTATTTGATAAATCAAAAAAAGGAATTAATTACACAAGAGAAAGATTTGATGTAAATAGTGATTTATTTAAAGCAAAAGATAAATCTACTTTTGGAAAATATGTTAATGCTCCTATTAGAAAATTTAAAAGTAAAAAAGTAGGAAGTAAATAATATGAAAAAAATGATTTCTCCTACAATTAAATCAGTTAATCAAAATAAATTATTTTTTAATTTATCGGTTAAAGATTTAATATTTACACTTTATGTTTTTTTAGGTTCATTAGTTTTATGAGTTCCATTATTGTTTTTTAAAGAGTTAATGATAGTCGGTTTAGTTATTTTTACGATAATAATGTTTTTAATTTTTTTACTATTAATTGAATTAGATAAAGATTTAAGATTATATAAATGGATTCAGCTTTATTTTTTATTTATTCTTAGAAAGAAAAACAAAGTATTAAATGAAAAAATTGATAAAGTAGAAGACAATAGAATTTTTTTAAAAAATAAAAACAAAATAACAATTTTAAGAATAATTGGTGAAGATACCAACTTTATAGATGATGATAATTTTGAAAACCTTTCAATAGCTTTAGATATGTTTTTAAAAAATAAGAATTATTATTTTTATAAAATGGACGGGAATATTAATTTAGATTTATACAAAAATGATATTCTTAAAAAAATGGAAAAGATTAAAAACAAAAACATAATGGAAGAATTGAAAAAGAACTTAAAAATCATAAATGATTTTAATAGTGATTTAATGACTTCAACACAAAATAAATATTATATTGGAATAATTAATTCTAATATTGTAGATAAAAGTGATGTTAATGGTGCTAATAATATTTTAATAAAATCAAATATTAAATTAGAAATTCCTTCAAAACAAGAATTTGATGAATTTTTAAACAATTCGTTTTTTATTAAAAATGAAATTGTTGAACATAGCAATTATATTAAATCAATAGATATGGAAAATAACACTCTTTTTAATAGATTTTTAGAAATAAAAAGTGCTCCATTTGAAGTATATAGAGAGTGATTAAGTTTGTTTTTTAATCAACAAGGAATATCAATTTATTTAAGAGTTAATGATTGAAAAGAAAAAAATGTAGAAAAGAAAATAAACAATATTCTTGTGAATTCTGAATTTAAGTTAAATAGTATTAGTTTCCATAATAAATTTAGACAAGAACAACTAGAAAGAGTTGTTGAAACATTTACTAATTTAGTTTCACAATTAGGAAAAGAAGATGAATTAAAAAAAGTTTCAATGATTATTAAGGTAGAAGGAAAATCAAAAGAAGAAATGAATTTTAATTACAAAGAAATAATTTCTAATATTAATAGATATAATTTTAAATTTGATAAAATGATGTTTAAACAAATAGAAAGTTTTGAAAAATTCATACCTGATGGAAATGATATTGAAGAGAAAAGCAATTATATTGATGTATTAAGCAGTGTCTTATCATTTGGTTCTCCATTTAATACATTAGAATTACTACATAGCAATTCATCAATATTAGCAAGAGATAAAAACAATACTCCATTATCGATTAACTTTAAATTAAGAAATGAATTAATAAGTTCATCATCAATGGTAATACTTGGTAAAACAGGAAGCGGTAAAACAACCACTACTAAAAGAATAATTAAAAACAATATTATTGATGGTGGTTATAAAATCTTTTGTATTGATCCCGAAAATGAATATGGAAGTCTTATAGAAGAATTTGGTGGAGTTATCATTGATAATACGAACCCAAAGAATTTGATTAACCCCTTTGAAATGAAGGAAAATAAAGAAATAAGTTTTGATATTACGAAGCAAGAAAAAATAAACTCTGTTTCAATATTTATGAAAATGCTTTTTTCAGATGTAATGAACCCAAATGAAATATCTATTTTAGTTCATATAATAAATGAAATGTATTCTAAATTTAAATATAAAGAATTTACTTTTAGCGATGTTTATAAAGTTTTAGCAAAAGATAAAGAAGTAAAAAAATACGAAAACATATTAATTCAATTTAGAAATTATTGTAAATCTCAAAAAGGGACTAGTTCTATGTATTGAGATAATAAATCACAATTAAATTTAGAGAATGATTATATTTGTTTTCAATATAGAAATCTTTTAAATTTACCTGATAAATTAGCATTTGCTTTGATTTATAATACATTTGAATATATCAATAGTATTGTAATGAGTAATATGAATTCTAATAAATATATTTCAATATTTATTGATGAAGCACATTTATTGTTAAATGATAAACATATAGATGTAGTTAAAAGAGTTGTAGAAATGTATAAAAGAATTAGAAAATATCATGGTATGATAACAATTATTACTCAAAATATAACTGACTTATATAAGTCATCTATTAAAGAATATACTTCTACAATAATGAATAATTCACAATACCTTATGATCCATACTATTAAACCAACAGAGATACCTGAATTAGAACAACTATTAAAAGAAGATGGTGGTTTGTCTGATGAAGAAAAAGAATTTTTAAGATATGGAATTTCTGGTGATTGTATTTTAATGTTTGGTAAAAAAAGAACACAAATAAAAGTTATTCAATAAGGATAATAAAAAAAATATAGAATAAAAATCAAGGAAGGAATAATTATGAACATACCAAATATATACTGAATAATAATAGTGTTATCTCTACTATTATTATCTCTTGGTTTATTTATATACTACTTAATTATTTATAAAGGTAAAAAAAAAGATAAGTTCCAAGATGCAAAAAAATTACCAAGTAAAAATTTTTTAAAAATGATAGGTAAAAATATTGCTATAAGTGATAATGATAATTGCAAATATAAATCAGGTGTTGTTTTAGCATCTGGTAAATATAAAGAAATTGAGAAGAGAAGAAAAATTTTACCATTTATAAAATATGGAAAAAGTGGAAATATAAT
The DNA here is from genome assembly GCA_947041945.1 of uncultured Mycoplasmataceae bacterium. Taxonomy (GTDB): domain Bacteria; phylum Bacillota_I; class Bacilli_A; order Mycoplasmatales; family Mycoplasmoidaceae; genus CAMREV01. The sequence goes on from CAMREV010000012.1 coordinate 12,805, forward strand.
TTCTTATATAAAGAATAAGGGACACATACTAATATTTGGTTCAACAGGATCTGGTAAAACAGATAATTTAATCAAACCAAGTTTAATTTTTAATGCTAAGTCAAGTGATAACCCTTCAATGCTTGTATTTGATCCAAAGGGAGAATTATATAATTCTTTAAGTGCTTGATATAAAGATAATGGTTATAATGTTCTATTATTAAATTTAGATAGTCCTTGCTCGTCTCATAGATGAAACCCCTTACAATTTCCTATAGATTTAGGAATTAAATTTATCTTTATTCAATTACTATTTAATTACTGTAAAGAAAATAAAAAGAATATACCTTTTAAATTAGAACAAGAACTAATTAAAGAACAAAAAGAATTACTATCACTTGCTGATAAACTTTTTGATGATCTATCTTCATTAATAATTTCTTCAACAAGCGGAAGTGAAGTTTCCGTTTGAACTAGTAATGCTACCGAGATTATTAGAATTTCACTTTCAAGTGTTTTTAATACAACAATTAATGAGTGTATTAAAAATAGTGATGGAACTACTATAAATAACATTTTCATTTCTTCAAATGAAAATGTTGATGAATTTTTTTATAATTTAAGCAAAAATGAAATACTTTTAAAAAATTTTGATAAAAATTTTAAAAAATTTAATATTCCTAACATTTCTGATTTTATTAATAATACTCCACAAGACACTTTTAAGAAGTTTGTTAAAGCAAGCGGAGAGAATATGGGTAGTGAAGGTATATTTAATGCTACAAAGGACCAGTGAAGCTCATTCTTAATGAATATAGGTGGGGGACTAAAAATATTCACAAGTAAAGAATTAATTGATATGATATCAAATAGTGATTTTAAGTTCCAAGATTTTATAGACAAAAAAACAATTATATTTATTTCAACTCCAACAAGCGGAAATAATAGTAAAATATTAGCAAGTTTATTTGTGGAACAGTTATATGTATTTTTAGAAAAATATGCTAAAAAAAATGGCGGAAGTTTAAAGAACACATTTTATTTCTTTTTTGAAGAATTAGCAAACATACCTAAAATATCTTCTGTATCAACTATTTTAACTCTTGGAAGGGGTTATAATATATTTGCTATAATCGTGGTTCAGTCTTTACCACAAATCAAAACCATATATGGCGATGAAGCATTAAGTATATTCTGAGATAATACAATGGTGAAAATATATTTATATTCACAAGATAAAGAAGTTTTAGCTCAAATTGCTAATCTATATGGCAAAAGATATGTTAAGACAGATGCTAACGAAAACATTCAAGTTGATTTATTTACACAAGAAGAATTGTCTAGTATAGCGCTGGGAAAAGCATTAATAATGATTTCAAGAGAAAGTGCTATATACACTAATTTAGCATCTTCTAAATCAATAGAAAAATTTGCTTTATTTAATGTGAAAAAGTTTCTAAATATTAGTAAAGAAACTTATTATAAAGATATGGAAAAATGAGATAAGAAAATAGAAGAAGAACAACATAAACAAAACATTATAAACACTAAATTTACTAGTAATGATGAATTAGATAATTTAGATGATACAAAAATAAAAATTGCTCGTTTTATTCATGCTTCCCTTTTGCAAGAAAAAGATTATGATAAATTTTTAGAAATTTTAGGAAGTATGGAAAAAGATAATGATTACTTGGAAGATGATTTCTATATAAAATTTTCTGAAGCATTATTTGATAATATAGAATTTGATGATAAAGCAATAAATAGTAAAATTACAAAAAAAATTACTGATGAAAAAATTGATCTTTCTACAATAGCAATTAAAGATATATTAAATAATAATTTAGATTTATTTATACAAGAAATGAAAACTAACTCATGACTGAATAAATCAGAAGAAGATATTATACCAAAGCAGTTCATTAAAAAAAATAAACTGAACGTTGATTTCAAAGAATCTAATCAATCAATCAAATTAGAAGAATTTATTATTTCATTTATTATGTTAATACCTTTAATAATGAAAAAAGATATATGAAGTAGCCTTAAAAAGAAAGGTAATAATTCTGATAAAAAAAATATCTTATCAAAATTACTAGAAGGAATTATTGATAAAACTTCTTCTAAGGGTAAAAGTAAAACTGAAAGCGAAGAAGAAAAAAAACAAAAAAAAGAAAAAATAGTGAAGGCCTTAATAGAATATATTTTAGAAAAAGCTAAGGAATTATGTGAGGTTATAAGTGAAGAAATTAAAAAACGAAAATACTTTACTTTAACATTAAGTAAAAATGATACAAGCACTTTTATTAGTAGTGATAAAAAAAAACATTTTATTTCATTTCCAAAAGAACTATTAAGTGAAGAAGAAGGTGAGAAAGATTTATTTTTGGCTTTAGAACCCCAAGATATTAAACGTGATTTCTATTTCAATAAAGATAACAATGAGGAAGCTATGGAATATTCAATTTTAATAAAAAAAAGCAAAGCATATTCTTTAGTTGATAAAAACATTGAACTTGTTAGAACTATTAGTGGTGAAGATATTTTAGCAAATGATAAAGAAAGTAAATTCACAAAAAAAGACTTATTAAGCGTTCGTAATAAAGAAAAATATAAAGCTGAATCAAAACTTATTAAGAAAATTTCTGAAGCATATTCTCAACAACAAAAATAGCATATTGCTATTTTTTTCATGTCTATTTTATTGTGTTAATTTACTCATATTAACTTTCAATATGATATAATAAAACCATATTTTATAAGTAATAATAGAAGATTAAAAATAAAAACAACTAAATTAACAATAAAAAAAGGAAATAAATATGAATATCAAATTTAAAAAAACATTAACACTATCATTATTAGCGTCAATGGTTATTACTCCTACTCTAGCACTTGCTATGAACTTTAATAATGAAAGTGTAAGTAATGTTGAAAACAATGCTTTAAACTCAAGGGAAGCAAGTAATTATAATAAACCGCAAAATAATCAAGGTTTTGAAGAAGGAATAGCAGGTGTAATTAGTGCTCTTAACAAGAAATATAATGATAATAAAATGGGAGAAGATTATTTTTATGATGTATTTTATTTTAATTTAGCTGGTAAAAATAATGGTGGTTTAGATTTTAATTTAATAAGAAAAAAAATGTTTTTTGATAAATTTGAAGAAAAGCAAGAAATAAAGATAATATCTCAACTTTCTTTTGATAATATTAACCTTTCAAGCAAAAATGATATTATGTTAGAAAATAATAGCATTTTTAATCGTGATGATAAAAAATATAATTTTGAAATTGGTAAAGCACCTATTGGTTTTGATGAGATTAGTTATCCAAAAGATAGAAATTTGAAATTAGAATTCACTAATACTGTGAAACATAGTGAAACTGAAAAGGAAAATTATGATAATGTTTTAAATCAATTAGGTTCAATAAAAACATTAACTTCAACTTATAATTCTACTTTTTCGTTAATTGGTAGGTTAAAAAATTGGTATGAAGGCGGAAAAAGAATATTGTATGCTGCTCATAATTTAAATGGCGGGGGAGAAGATTATTATTTAGAAGCAAAGAATAATATAAACATTCCTAGAACAAATGATTTTTTTAAAGATAATAGTATAGCAACGCAAAACATAGATAGATATGTAGATGTATTTTCACAAGAAGATAGTTTAAAAATATTTAATATGGTTTTTGATAATAATTATTTACCAGAAGCAATAAATGCTGATGGAATTAAAACACATAAAGATTTAACAAATGAATTTGGTAAAATGATTAAATTTAGTGATGATTTTAAAGTTTTAAAATCTATTGGTGATTTAAGTAATAATATAGAATTATTAAATTCTAATTTGAAGAAACACGGAACTGATGGAAATTTAAAACCACATTTAGATAAAGCAAACATCATCATAGAAAATTTAAACAAAGGACTTTTTGGTGGAAGAACTATTGCTGAAATAACTGCTGATTTAATATCAATTAATGATATTAAAACTGATGATAAACAACCTGATTTAAAACCTTTAATAAGTTTTATTCAAAATTTTAATATTAATAATACTCTTCTTAATAAAGAATTTGGTGATTTATCAACAAACTTGATGCTTCATGGTTTATTATTAAATAATGAGAACAACACAATAAACAATATTAATTTTTTATATGAAAGATTAATTGGTTGATTGTCGGTTAATAATATTAGTTTTAATATTAATGGAATAGATCATAAAGTTTTTGAAGATGGAAAAATAAACAATTTAAAAGATACATTAGATATATTCAAAGATCCTAACAATACAACTATCACAAAGGAATTTGTGATTAGTGAAGTTAAGATTGATAGAAGATTAAATGGAACAAAATATGATAAAAACATATTTTCTGATGGAGTTGTTGTAAATTCAAATTTAATTCTTAATGATGCTTTAAATAAGGTTCAAGGAAAGTTCTTAACAGATGGCGACTATAAAATTGCTTATTCAAAAGATTATATAGAAGCAAAGATAGATTCAAAAGATAGAAATTTAGCAAGAAGTATTCCGGTAAGTATGTTAGATAAAAACTTATCAGAATATTTACAAAATATTGATGGAAATGTTGAATTTACTGATAAAACTTTATGAGAAGATGTAAATACAGAAATAATTGCTAATATTTTTAAATTAAATAATACAAAGATAACAAATCAAGTATCATCAGAAAGTATGTTAATTTATGAAAATTTATTAAATGATTTAAATTGAGATAATGGTGAGTTATTAAAAATTTTAGATTTTGAAGGTTCAATAGATGAACCTGCTAAATTGTTATTAAAAGAAAAATTAACTAATCAACACTTTAATGATGAAGATGGAATATTCTATTCAATAGCAACTATTCCTTTTTGAAATGGAGAAGAAGCAATAGTTGGTAATGAGAAATATATAGGACACTATAAAGAACAAGAACAAAAAGCATTTATTAATAGCATAAATAAAGATGGTGCTACTAATATTATTGAAATTGAACCTTTATCTAAAACTGGAACAAAAGGGTATTTTATTTTAAAGTTAAGAACAATGAAAAATTCTTATACTGAAAATGCTAAAAAATATGATTGATTAATGAAAAACTTTAATAGTGTTTTTGAACCTATTATAGATACAAAAAAACAAACAGGATCATTTAGTGAAACAATACTTAATAAAGTTGTTGGTTATAAAATGAAATGAGAATATATTGAACAAAACTTTATTCCTAAAAAAGCAATTAATGGAAGAGATGAGTTCTTCATAAATATTGAAAAACTTGCTGCTAATTCAAGTAGTGAATTATTTAATTATGAAAATATTATATTCAATGATAAAACAATCAAATATAAATCAGAAATTAACCCTGAATTAAAGGAAATAAATAAATTAGTTGTAATAAATAAAGGTGAGATGGAATTATTAGAAAAAACTATTGAAACTCCGAATGTTTTACATATTATGTCTTTAATTATTTCGCTTTTTGTTGGTATAATAATAG